>NZ_CP088156.1:5416363-6018181 GCF_021088345.1 Bradyrhizobium ontarionense
TTCCAGAAGCCCGTCGACCTGGCGGCCCTGCGCGAGACACTGCGGCAGATCGCGACGATTGCCGATTGCGAGAGGCTGGTCGCGGCGGTGAGGTAACGGCAACGCCCGTGTTGCCCGACGGCTACCGCTCCCTGCGGAATCAGGCTGTCGCCTATGGCGCTCGGAGCTTTGCACCCGTCTGTTGCCACGTCGTCATGGCCGGCTTGTCCCGGCCATCCGGCTTCTGACGACGGCCTCACGAGGTGACATCTTGCTCGACCCCGAGCATGCGACGGTGATGCTCCGCTCACCCGCCCCACGGATTACCGTATCAAGAGACGCCAGGCATCTGCGCGTGCGATTGGCCCCGTGATCTCCGTTCGCTAGGCCCTTGGGCCCCACAGGATGATAGCTGCTCCTATCAGGCAGAAACAGGCGCCGGTGAGATCCCATCGGTCCGGGCGCGCGCCCTCGATCGCCCATAGCCACACGAGCGACGCCGCGATGTAGATCCCGCCATAGGTGGCGTAGGCGCGACCCGCCGCGTCGCTTTCGACCAGCGTCAGCAGAGATGCGAAAGCGATGAGCGACAGCAGTCCAGGAAGCAGCCACCAGACGGGTTTCCCCAGCCGCAGCCAACCCCAGAAGGCGAAGCAGCCCGCGATCTCCGCGATCGCGGCGCAGACGTAGATGAGTCCAGTCCTCATGGCGATCGACGCTTCCACAGGATCCGCTGCCGTTCAAGGCAGCAGGTCGCTGGGCTGCCATCACGCGCGAAGCGCGCGGATGAGCGGCTTTTCGATCAGCGGCCACATCAGCGAAGCCGTCATGAGCACGGTCGAGGCCGTCATCATCACCAGTGTCATTGTCGTCGGCTTGCGTCCAGTCCGGCGCATCTGCCAGGCCAGCCAGCCCCACGCGCCCGTCACGGACAGCACGGCGAGCACCGTGATCCACCATTGCATGTGGACGAGCGTCGCCAGCACCGAGCCGGTGCCGGCAAGAACGCTCGCCGGCAGCGCGAACGGCAGAACGCAGCACGCTCCGCACGCGACCGCGCTCGTCGACAAGGTCATGGCGGTGGCGCCGGCGGCCCGTGCGCCGGGCGGCTCCTTCGCCGGCTTTGCTGTCGAACATGCGCAGGAAGGCCCCGAAGCCGGCGATGCCGGCGCATTTACTAAGAATGCCGCGAACAATTCGTCCGCGGCACCGCGCGCGTCCTCCGGAGCCGTGATCGTCAAACGGATGTCGCGCGCGGAGTCCACGAGATCGAACCGGAGGAATGCGCAGCATGTCTGCTCGCCGCGCACCATCTCCCGCACCCGTGATCGCGCCTCGGGTGCGTAGGTCAGCCTCAGCACCAGATCCTCGCGCCGATGGTCGAGCAGCGCGTCCTTGTTGAGCTTGGCGATCGAAGTGAGACGATCCCTCGTCTCTCCGGAGCTCAGCGTGCAGGCGACGGGTAGGATTTCAACGATCGACATCGGCATCTCCCTGATGTGAGTTGCCGCGACCGTACATGCTCAAGTAGCTTGAGCTTCAAGCGGAAAAATCGCACGGATCAGCCTCGATGAAACCCTTGAAGATCGGAGCGCTCGCGCGGCAGACCGGCACCAGCGCGCCCACGATCCGATACTACGAAGAGATCGGGCTGCTGCCGTCCGCCGGTCGCCAGGCCGGCAACCAGCGCATCTATGGCGAGGCCGACGTCAGGAGCCTGACATTCATCCGGCGCTGTCGGGAGTTCGGCTTCTCGATCGGCCAGGTGCGCGAGCTCGTCGCGCTCGGTCGAGATCCTAAGAGCTCATGTGCCGATGCGCGCGATCTCGCGCAGGAGCATCTTCAGACCGTGCGTGCCAAGCTCGCCGAGTTGAAGGCGCTCGAGCGCAGCATCGCCGCCCTCATCGTGAGCTGCGACGCGTCCTGCGCGGGCGGGCCGGGCCCCGAATGCGTGATCCTCGATGATCTCTCCAAGGCACGACCCCGCGTGTCCCGCACGTCGTCAGGACGTGCGAAGTCCGGCGCGTGCTCCTAGCCGCTTGCGCTGTGTCGCAGCGGCTCCTCGGCCACCGCGCTGCCGATAATCGCCGACGCGAGAACGGAGCAGCGCGCCCACCCGACGTCCTATGCTTTCCGCTTCGCCGCCTCCTGGAGGTCGGGCGCATTCACCGCCGGGATCGCGACCCGGCCGGGCCCGGTCCGCGCCAGCGCGGCGGCGGCCTTGTCATTGTCCATGATCTTGGCCATCACGGCTTGTCCGGCGCGCTCGAAGATGTCGCGGTTCTCGATCACGAACGTTTGCGAGCGGCGCAGGCCGTCGATGTAGCCGTTGATCTCCGGCACCACGTAGCGTGCGACCATGTCCCAGCTGCGCCGCGTATTTTCCGGATTGGCCCAGTCGTGCACGAAGCCGATGATGTGGCCGACGCCGCCGGATACCTGCATCAGGTTCTTGATCGTCTTCACCAGATCATCGGGCGTGCCGATCGTCGCCGCCGCGCCGTCGACGAAGGCGGTCTTGTCGACAGCCTCGTCGGGCGACGAGAACGCCTGCAGGCCCGGACGCATCAAGGTGCCGACGATATACTCGTTGTGCCAGCGCATCAGGCCGGGGCCGGCCTCACGGCGCGCCTGCTCGCGCGTCTCGGCGATGTGCCAGGACAGCAACACGCGCCAGTTCGCCCGGCTCACATTGGTGCCGTGCTTCTTCGCGGCGTCCTCGGCGAACTCCCATTGCTGCGGCAGCGCCATCAGCCCCTGCGTCGACATCGAGCCGAGCGAGATGATGCCGATGCCGTATTTGCCGGCGAGCGTCATGCCGGACGGCGAAATCTGCGACGCCACGACGAACGGCATTTCCTCCTGCAGCGGCAGGATCTGCAAGGCCGCGTCGTTCATCGTGAACCAGTCGCTCTTCGCCGTGACGCGCTCGCCGTTGAACAGCCGACGGATGATGCTGATCGCCTCGTCCTGGCGGTCGCGCTGCGTCATCGGATCGATGCCCAGCGTGTGCGCATCGGAGGCGAGCGCGCCGGGGCCCGAGCCGAAGATGGCGCGGCCGCCGGTCATGTGATCGAGCTGCACCATCCGCTGCGCGACGTTGTAGGGATGATGGTAGGGCAGTGAGATGACGCCGGTGCCGAGCCTGATGCGCCTGGTGCGCTCGCCGGCGGCGGCGAGAAACATCTCGGGCGAAGCGATCATCTCCCAGCCCGAGGAATGATGCTCGCCGCACCAGAACTCGTCATAGCCGAGCTCGTCGAGCTGCGCGACGAGATCGAGGTCGCGGCGGAATTGCAGCATCGGGTGCTCGCCGATCGGATGATGCGGAGCGAGGAAAGCGCCGAATTTGAGCCGCGCCATGTGTTTCTCCCGACGGAATTTGGTTGTTTGTTGATCGTGCTTGGCGATCAGGCTAGTTGGCGCATCCTTTCGAGGCAATCGCCTTGGTGCGATCGCTGATCGGTGCATGCCTGCCATTTGTTGTTTACTGATCGGGGATCGATGCGCAGACTTCGCGTGACGATGGCCGATTCGCGATTCGCCGAGGAGGATGATCAGTAGAATTGCGGCCCTCACCTCTACCGGTTGCGCGACCTCTCATGTTCAAGCTGTCGGCGATATCAGTGCGTCCCTATCACTTTTCGATCGCTTTAATGTCATGCAGCGCGTCACGCGTGGCATTTAGATCGCAGCAAGAACGAAATTCGCAATCAAATTGCTGACCTCCGCGACGCTGCGGGCTTTTTCTTTTGCACTGCAGCAACCATCTGGGTGATGGTGGATTGTCTACCCGCTGACGTGAATATGTGAATGCCGAAGGAGCTGCCGTTGTCCCTCGCCGAAAATGTTGAGTATTTGCGACGGCTGCGGGAGCTGAACGGTATCACCGGATTTGCCGATTTCCATCGCCAGTCGCGTCCCGCGCCCGAGTGTCCGCTGATCGAAATCGAGAGCTTCGGCAGCAATCCCGGCCGGCTGAAGATGTTCGCCTATGTGCCGGCGCAGCGCCAGCCGTTGGCGCCGCTCGTGGTCGTGCTGCATGGCTGCGGGCAGGGCGCCGCCGAGTATGATCTCGGCGCGGGCTGGTCGACGCTCGCCAAGCATTTCGGCTTCGCGCTGCTGTTGCCGGAGCAGCAGCGCGTGAACAATCCGCAGCGCTGCTTCAACTGGTTTCAGTCCGAGGATATCACCCGCGACCAGGGCGAGGTCGCCTCGATCCGCGAGATGATCGCGCGCATGGTGGCGGATTGCGCCATTGATCCACGCCGCATCTACGTCACCGGCCTGTCGGCCGGCGGCGCGATGACCATGGCGGTGCTGTCGGCGCATCCCGAATTGTTCGCGGCCGGCGCGATCATTGCCGGCCTGCCGTTCGGCACCGCCCGCAACATGCGCGATGCGATCCTGCAGATGCGGATGCCGCCGGCGCGCCCCGCCGGCGAGCTCGGCGATCTCGTCCGCCGCGCCTCGCACCATCGCGGCAAATGGCCGAAGCTGTCGGTGTGGCACGGCACCGCCGACTACACGGTGCACCCGGACAATGCCGGCGAGATCGTCAAGCAGTGGCTGGACCTGCATCATCTGCCGCTGGCACCGATGGCCAAAACCGTCGTGGACGGCTATCCGCGTCAGCAGTGGTGGAATGACGACGGCGAACCGATCGTCGAGTCCTACACCATCACCAACATGGCGCATGGCACGCCGATCGGGATCGCGGCCAACGACAAGCGCTATGGCAAGGCGGGGCCGTTCCTGCTCGAGGCCGGCATCTCGTCGTCCTATCACATCGCGAAATTCTTCGGCGTCACCGACTGGATTCGTCCGCTCAAGGCGGCCACGACGTCGCCGAGCACAAAGCTGATCCCGCAGGTGTCGCCGATCTCGGCTGTACCGGCCTTGACCAAGATCTTGCGGCGCGCGGCGGACGTGCCGTCGCCCGCTGCGGAGCCGGTCGACGTCAAGCCAGCCCACATCAAAGCGGTCGAGCCCAGAGTATCGCCGACCGGCATGTTGCTTTCTGCACCGGCATCCGCCGTGGTCCCGCAGCCCAAGGTCGAGCATCAGGAGCCGGCATCCGAGCCGCGGAAAGCGGCAAAGCCCAGGCCGGACCAGAAGCCGGAGTCCAAGCTTGTGGCCGTCTCCAGGCCCGCGGAGCCGAAGCCGTTGGATGCGAGGACGATTGAAGCCTCGATCAGCGGCAATGGCGCGGCCGGCAGGCCGCGGCGCCGGACCATCGATGTCGCCGCCGTGATCGATCGCGCCCTGCAGGCGGCCGGCCTGAAGTAGACGCGCGAACCCGCAGCCAATCAGAATTGGCGCTGGACGGGCGGGTCAGAATTCTCCTGTCAGGAACGGGTTCGTCATCCGCTCCTGGCCGAAGCTCGATCCGGCGCCGTGGCCGCAGATGAAGCCGACGTCGTCGCCGAGCGGCAGCAGCTTCTGCGTGATCGACCTGATCAGCGTCTCGTGGCTGCCGCCGGGCAGGTCGGTGCGGCCGACCGAGCCGTTGAACAGGACGTCGCCGACATGGGCGAAGCGCATCTCCTTGTTGAAGAACACGACGCTGCCCGGCGAATGTCCGGGGCAATGGAAAATGTCGAAGGCGAGCTCGCCGATCTCGACCCGGTCGCCCTCCTCGAGCCAGCGATCCGGCGCAAAGTCGCGCACGCCTGTGATGCCGAAGCGCGCGCCGCTGGCCACGACATTGTCGAGCAGGAACTTGTCAGCGACATGTGGGCCTTCGATCGGCACCTTCAGCGCGTCGCGCAGCTCGGCCGCGCCGCCGACATGATCGATATGACCATGCGTCAACCAGATCTTCTCGACGGTGACACCGGCCTTGGCGATCGCCTCGCGGATGTTGGGCACGTCGCCGCCGGGATCGATCACGACCGCCTTGCGGGTCGCCTCGCACCACAGCACGGTGCAGTTCTGCTCGAATGGCGTGACCGGCACGATCATCGCGCCGGCCTTGGCCTTGGTCTTTTCGGGTTCGCTGTCGCTCGATTGGGTCATGGCGCCAGCATGCCGATTTTTCGCAACGCGCCAAGCGAAAAACACGGCGGTGCGGCGGCCTGAAACGCGGGTGCGGATCGCCATGGCGCGCCGTTTGTGAACCTGCCGCCGGTTCCGGCGTTGGAGCCGCACGTCGAGGAGCAGGAAAGTGGTCGAGATGGCGGAACGTGGCGCCTGGTGGCGCGAGGGCATTTTCTACCAGATCTATCCGCGCTCGTTCCAGGACAGCGATTGCGACGGCGTCGGTGATCTCACCGGCATCATCCATCGCCTGCCGCATCTGCTGACGCTCGGCGTCGACGCGATCTGGCTGTCGCCGATCTTCACCTCGCCGATGGCCGATTTCGGCTACGACATCGCCGACTACACCGGCATCGATCCCTTGTACGGCACGATGGAGGATTTCGACGCGCTGGTGAAGGCTGCGCATGACGGCGGCCTCAAGGTGATCCTCGACCTCGTGCCGAACCACACCTCCGATCAGCATCCGTGGTTTCTGCAGGCGCGACACGCGCGCGACGATCCGCACCGCGACTGGTACATCTGGCGCGATCCGGCTCCCGATGGCGGGCCGCCGAACAACTGGCTGTCGGAATTCGGCGGCGGCGCCTGGGCGTTCGATTCCAAGACCGCGCAGTACTACTATCACGCCTTCCTGGCGCAGCAGCCCGACCTGAACTGGCGCAATCCGCAGGTGCGTGCCGCGATCTACAACGTGATGCGGTTCTGGCTGCGCAAGGGCGTCGACGGCTTTCGCGTCGACGTGATCTGGCACCTGATCAAGGACGCGCAGTTTCGCGACAACCCGGCGAATCCAGACTATCACGGCGGCCGGCCGCCGCACGAGCAGATCCTCTCGCGCTACTCCGCCGATCGGCCAGAAGTGCACGAGGTCGTGGCCGAGATGCGCGCGGTGATCGACGAGTTCGACGATCGCGTCCTGATCGGAGAGATCTATCTGCCGGTCGAGCGCCTCATGACCTATTACGGCAAGGACCTGACCGGCGCGCATCTGCCGTTCAATTTCGCGCTGCTGTCGGCACCCTGGCACGCGCGCGAGATCGAGGCGATCATCGCCGACTACGAGGCGGCGCTGCCGCCCGGCGCCTGGCCGAACTGGGTGCTCGGCAATCACGACCGGCCGCGGGTGGCGAGCCGCGTCGGGCCCGACCAGCCGCGTGTCGCAGCGATGCTGCTGCTGACTTTGCGCGGCACGCCGACGCTCTATTACGGCGACGAGATCGGCATGCACCAGGTCGAGATCGCACCGGGCGAGGTGCGCGATCCGTTCGAGAGGAACGTGCCCGGCATCGGCGTCGGCCGCGACGGCTGCCGCACCCCGATGCAATGGAGCGCGCTGCCGCAGGCCGGCTTCACCCAGGCCGTGCCGTGGCTGCCGGTGGCCGATGATTTCACCCATGAGAACGTGGTCAATCTCAGCGCCGACCGGCGCTCGATCCTCAATCTCTACCGCGCGCTGATCCGGATGCGGAAGACGCATCGGGCGCTGGTCACCGGCCGCTATCGGCCGGTCGCGGCGCAGGGCGATCTCCTGCTCTATCGCCGCGAAGACGACGGCGAGGTCATCACGGTCGCGCTCAATCTCGGCGACGAGCCGGTCGCGATCGCGACCGAAGGCCGCGGCCTCGACGGCGAGATCCTGCTGTCGACCTGGCTCGACCGTGACGGCGAAAGGATCGACGGCACGCTTGATCTCCGCGGCAATGAGGGCGTGGTGATCGGGAAGGCGATTTAGCGAATTGGCAACTGAGTGCAAGTCGACGTCGTGTCCCACATTCAGTGTCGTCCCGGGCAAGCACGTCGGCGCATTGCGCCGGCGCGCGCCGACCCGGGACCCATACTCCCCGGGCAGCGTTTGAGGCAGGATGGCAACTCCGAGTCTTCGCCATAGGGCCGCCTGTGGCTATGGATCCCGGCTCTGCGCCCGCCGTCGCTGCGCGACGGCAGGCTTGGCCGGGACGACAGCTGATATTGAGGAGGCAGTATGACCAACTCAGGAGCAGCTGGACGCAACTCATAGGCGGCTGGGACTTGCTGGGTTATCACCGCCGCGCCTTCCGCATCTTTTTCGCCGGGCTCCCCGTCTCGATATCGCTGCGCCGGAGCAGGTAATCGAGGCCGCCGACGCGGTACCAGCGATAGCCATAGGGCTCTAGCACCAGGGTGTGACAGCCGCGATCGTCGGCTTGGCTATGATCCTCGGCCAGGAGGTTGATCAGCAGCTTTCCGGCATCGTCGGGCAGGCCCGCATCGAACGCGATCTCGCGCGGCTTCTCATCGAGATTGTGCACGAGCAGCACGGAGTTGTTGCGCCAGTCGTAGCGCATGATCAGCACGGCCGGATCCCTGGTCGCGATCACCGTGAAATCGCCCCAGCCGATTTCCGGCACCTCCTTGCGCATGCGGATGATGCGCTCGGTCCAGTTCAGCATCGAGTTCGGATCGCGCCGCTGCTTGGCGGCATTGACATGGTCGTAACCATAGGGACCGTGATCGATCACGGGCGAGACCGACGTCTCGCATTTGGTGAAGCCTCCCTGCGGCTCGGTCGACCACTGCATCGCGGTGCGCGCGCAATTTCGTTCGGGCAAAGCGAGGTCGTCGCCCATCGCGAGCTCGTCGCCGTAGCGGATCACGGGCGTGCCGGGCAATGTGAACATCAGGCTGTAGGCGAGCTCGATGCGGCGGCGGTCGCCGCCCAGCATCGGCGCCAGCCGCCGCCGGATGCCGCGATCGTAGAGCTGCATGCTCTTGTCCGGGCCGAAGGCATCAAACACCGTCTGGCGCTGCGCCTTGGTCAGCCGCCCGAGATCGAGCTCGTCATGATTGCGCAGGAACAGCCCCCATTGCGCCGAGGCCGGGCGTGGCTTGGTCGCGACCAGCGCTTTCGCCAGCGGCCGCGTGTCGGACGCGGCGAGTGCGTAGAACAGATGCTGGTTGACGTGGAAGTTGAACATCATGTGCATGAGGTCGCCGTCGGCGCCGAAATACGCCATGTCGGTTTCCGGCAGCACGTTGGCTTCCGCCAGGATGATCGCCTCGCCCTGCCGCCATTGCAGGAATTCGCGGAAGGTCCTGAGCATGTCGTATTGCTCGACGGGCTTCTTCACGTTCGCGCCCTTGGTCGCGATCACGAACGGCACCGCGTCCATGCGGAAGCCGGAGACGCCGAGCTGGATCCAGAAGCCCATGATCTTAAGGAGCTCGGCCTGCACCTCGGGGTTCGAAGTGTTGAGATCGGGCTGGAAATCGTAGAAGCGGTGGAAGTACCAGGCGCCGGCCTCCTTGTCGCGGCTCCAGGTCGACTTCTGCACCCCGGGAAACACCATGCCGGTATTGGCATTCGCCGGCTTCTTGTCCGACCACACATACCAGTCGCGATAGCGCGAGCTCTTGGAGCGCCGCGCCTCCTGGAACCAGGGATGCTGATCGGAGGTGTGGTTGACGACGAGGTCGATGATAACGCGGATGCCGCGCTGCTCGCAGCCGTGGGTGAACTGGACGAAATCACCGAGCGTGCCGTAGCGCGGATCGACGCCGTAATAGTCGGCGACATCGTAGCCGTCGTCACGCTGCGGCGATGGCTGGAACGGCATCAGCCAGATCGCGGTGATGCCGAGGCCATGCAGATAATCGAGCCGGCGGGTCAGTCCCTTGAAGTCGCCGATGCCGTCGCCGTCGGCGTCCATGTAGGTGCCGACCGACAGGCAGTAGAACACGGCATTCTTGTACCAGAGATCATCGATCATGCACGGCGCTCCGTTGCGCCGCCTTGGCCGACGGCCGCTTGATAAGCGGAGAGCGCCGCCCGGGTTCCGGTTCCGCGATCGGGGGCCGGGGGGCTTGGGATGGCTCCGGAATCGGCTATGCTGCGGGCATGGAATCGTCAGCCGCCAGGATCAGCCTCGTTCCCGTCGACCGCCGCCAGTCTGAGACGGCGCTCGCGATCGCACGCGGAACCTCGCGCCTCCTGCGCTCGCTCGGCTTCGCCACGGTCAGCGAGCTGCCGCTGCCGTCGGGACGGCGCGCGGATCTGGTTGCGCTGAACGAGCGCGGCGAGATCTGGATCGTGGAGATCAAGTCGTCGCTGGAGGACCTCCGCGCCGACCACAAATGGGAGGACTACCGGGCGCATTGCGACCGGCTGTTCTTCGCCTTCACGCAGGATCTGCCGTGCGAGCTGTTCCCGGAGAGCACCGGCCTGATCGTGGCGGATGCCTATGGCGCGCATCTGCATTGCGAGGCGCCCGAGCACAAATTACCGGCGCCGACGCGCAAGCTGATGACCGTGCGCTTCGCGCTCGCCGCGGCGCAACGGATGAACCGGCTGATCGACCCGCAGGGTCACGCCGACTGATTGATGATCTTCGGTGCACTCTACCAGACGGGGCTTCCCCTGCGCAGGTGAGAGGCAGACGCTTCGCGACGTCACGGCTTCCGGCGTGAGAGATGCAGCGTGGGCGCGCGCCGCTCGGCATCGCCACCCGCGAAGGCTTCCATCAGGCCTCGCCAGTCAGTCAATCAGCGGGCGTCGATGTCAAAAATTGGCTGCGACGAGATCGTACGAGCCTCGGCTGCCGCGGACATAGAGCCTGGCAGCGGCGGCGCAGATGCGATCACGGTTGGTATCGAACGCGGTCAGAAAGCCGGATTCATCCGGGCGGGCATCGGGTTGAATGCGCCTCAGCGCACCTTCGTCGATGAAGAACGATGCTTCCATCGCGCTGTCGTATCCCCAGAATCGCACGGCACGCCGCGTTCGGTCATAGGAACGGCTGAAGTTTGGAAACTCAATCATGTGCTGGGACCGATCAGGTTGTCGAGATGCACGCCACCCCTGCGGGACCATCGCTACGTGTCGGATGATGATGGCTCGTATTGATCCAACCCGTGACGCGCACTGCAGCAGGCCGCGCCGGTGTTATCGTCCGTATCGAGTGGTCGCTCAGGGTAATGGTGTCGAAACGGTCGAACTGCACCAAACTCAACTTGGCTACGCCACAAAGGATTGCAAGCCCGTTCGCTCCAAGCCCCCTGAATAAGTGCAGCGGTCTCGTCGGCCGCCAAGGCGCCGGCCCAGGCCGAATGGCGCCGTTCACAGGCTGGCCGCCGTCCACGCGGCGTTGTGTTGCGGCAGCCGCCGGCACGACAGAACTGCTGATCTCAGTCGAAAGCCGATGGCAGCTCGCCGTGGCGGAAGAAGATGGTCGGCTCGTCGTCGTAGTCGCCCATGTCGGGATCACCCGAGGACGAGAAGGCCATGACGCCCGCTTTGCTCGGCGCCAGCCGTTCCGCTGTGCGGAGCGCGCTTGCTTCTGTCTTGCAGGCGATCGGAGCGTCGGCCTTCGGGCGTCCTCCCCGGCCGGCGCTGAACGCCTGAACGAAATAGATCGTCTCGCGAGCCATTTTCTGTCCTTCGGGCTTTGTTTTGAACGGGCGCGGGTGGTTCGAGGGTCAAGACAGGGCTTGCAGCAGCGCTGAAATCTTCAGCGTCGCAAAGTTCGAAAAGCTGTCGGACACCGCGTAGGGCAGGATGAGCTGTTCGTTGTGCCGCATCGCCCCGCAAGTGTAGACCACGTTCGGAACGTATCCCTCGCGCTCGGCCGGTTCCGGCTGCAACAGCGGCTCGCTCGACCTCGCCAGCACCTTGGACGGATCCTGCTTGTCGAGCAGAACGGCGCCGATCGAATATTTGCGGACCGGGCCGACGCCGTGCGTGAGTAGCAGCCAGCCTTCGTCCAGTTCGATCGGAGACCCGCAATTGCCGATCTGGACGAACTCCCAGGGGAATTGCGGCTTCATGATCGCCTGCCCACCGTCCCATCTGTAAAGGTCCTCCGAGTAGACGAGATGCAGGTTCTCGTTGTCTTGGCGTGCAATCATGGCGAACCTGCCGTCGATCCGGTGCGGAAACAGCGCCATGCCCTTGTTGCGCGTGGCTGTGCCCTGCAGCGGCGACATTCGAAACGACAGGAAGTCGCTGGTCTCGATCAGCTCCGATCGGATCGCCGTGCCCTTGTAGGCGGTATAGGTCGCGTAGTAGGTGGTCCGCGCGCCGTCTCGGAATGCGACGAAGCGGGCGTCCTCGATGCCGTGCGACTGCGACTCCGTCACCGGAAAGATCACGCGCTCGCTGATGTCCTGGACCGGATCGAAGACGACCTCGACGTCGTCACCGATCGGGCCGGGGACACGATTCCCGAGCCGCGGCGTCGATGCGAGCCGGGCGGTCGGCTCGATGGCGATGCTGCCGTCGGCCGCGGCGGTGCCGGCACGAAACGTCAGCGACGAGATATGTCCTTCGCCGACGGCGCGGAGGCTGAGGATGAAGCGCAGGCCGCCGGCCGGCGTCCCCGACTGATCAGGATGCGGGACGATGCTGGGATTGAACAGTGCAGATGCTTCGAAGGAATACTCATGCATGAAATAGGCGCCGATGAGCTGGCGCTGCACGCCGGAGAATGTGCAGTGCGCCGCGAGGGCGTCTTCCATTTCATCGGCACGGAGCTCGAATGCTTCCAGCAGGTTGCGGTGCCGGCCCTGGAAATTCTCCAGCACGTCCGCCAGCTGCCTTGCTGCCGCCGCCGGATCCAGCCGGAGAACACGCTCGACGATGTGATTGGCGCGCGTCTTGTCGGTCGGGTTGAGATCGCGCGGTTCGGTCGCCGGCCTGAACGGGCGTACGATCACGCGGGCGGGATCCGGGCGCAGATGGAGCGCCTGCCGATTGAGAAAGGTGACGTGCAACGAGGTGCCCCTTGTTTGGCGCGGCGAATGCTGGGTCAGGCGCCGATGGCGCGAAGAGTCACGGGATTGGTCGGGTTGACGTCGGCGCGTGCCAGCTGACGGATCTCGGCCAGCGCCAGCAGATACGACACGACCGACTCGCCGCCGCAATTCTCGTTGGCGCGATCGACGTGCAGTCCATCGCGGCAACAGCCGGTCTCGGAATCGGCGAGCGCGACCGACAGATCGTTGCTGCCGAGAAACCACGAGAACGCGACCGTTGCTGCTGTCTTCCATCCGGCATCTTTGTCTGCGCGGTAGGCGGTCAGGCAGGCCGCAATGGTCGCAGCAGCCTCCAGCGGCTGTTGGTCGAAGCCGTGGGGCGGTTTCCGCAGCTCACCGAAGCCGTCGGTGCCGACGGGACGGAAATGGCCCGCCGGCGCGGTCTGCTGTGTCATCAGCCAGCGCAGGGATCTCAGCCCCGCGTCGATGTGGACGGATGTCTGCATCGCCAAGCCCGTGACGAGCAAGGCCTGGGGCAGGCGCGCATTGTCGTAGGCGAGGCCGTCCTCGAACCACTGCCAGTCCGGCGTTTCGACCGCCACCAGGCCCGACAGCAGCTGCTCGGCAAGCGCCCGGCGGATATCCAGCGCGCGATGATCATCGGGGACCGCCGTGCAATAGCCGTCGAGCCCGAGCAGCGTGAAGGCCGAAGCGCGGGGGGAACGAAAGCCTGCCGCGGCCGGCAATGCCTGCGCGAACAGGGCGCGCGCCCAGCGGCGCCGCGAAGGGCTGGCGTCGCTGCGCGCGCACTCGCCCAGTGCCCACAAGGTCCGGCCATGACTGTCCTCCGAACCGCTGGATTCGAGCCAGGTCCGATCGAAGCCCATGAAGTTGCGAAACCGCCCCGCGTCGGGATTCCAGGCGTGCTGCACGAAGGCGGCAAAGCGCGCAATCAGCCCGTCCGGCATGGACTTCTCGCCCGGTCCGTTGAGAGCGCAGGCCAACAGCAAGGCGCGGGCATTGTCGTCCACGCAATAGCCGTGCGCGCGATCGGGTACCGAATGGACGGCGTGCTGAAACAGGCCGGTGTCGTCGCACATCGACAGGAAATGCTCCAATCGCATGTCGGGAGGCGGCGGGGCCGGACAGAGCGGCGCGATCACATCGGGCGCGGTCTGCGCGATCAGCTTGAGCCGGTGACCCTGCCGCACATGCTCGAACACGGTGGTGTAGCGCTCGGCGGTGCGTTGCCACGTCATCGACCGGCTTGCGGCATAGGCGCGCTCGCACATCGCCTGTCGACGCCGGTCGTCGGTCAGCAAATCAGCGATTTCAGTGCCGATCCTCGCCGCATCGCCAAAGGGAACGAGAACGCCGCGTCCCTCGGCCAGCAGCTCGCGCGCGTGCCAATACGGGGTCGAGACGACCGGTTTGCCGAGGCCGAAGCTGTAGGCGAGTGTCCCCGACGTCATCTGCGCTTCGTTAAGATAGGGCGTGACGTAGACGTCGCACATCGAAATGAACTCGAGCAGCGTGGCCTGATCGACGAATTGGTCGAGGAACACGACGTGGTTCTCGACGCCGAGCTCGCGCACGCGTGCCATCAGCCGCTCGCGATAGGCTTCGCCTTCATTGCGGACCAAATTCGGATGCGTCGCGCCGAGCACGACATAGACCGCGTCCGGCTGTCGCTTCAGGATCGACGGGACCGCATCGATCATGACCTCGATGCCTTTGCTGGGTGACAACAGGCCGAATGTCAGAATAACCGAGCGGCCGCTGAACCCCAGCCTTGCCTTCGCCCCGTCCGATGCGGCCAAGGGAAAGTCAGGAATGCCATGGGCAATGACCTCGATCTTCTCCGGCGGCACGCGATAGACGCCATGGAGCAGCTCGCGACCCTTCTCGGCCATCACGACGACTCTCGCAGACGCCTCCACGACACGCTCGGTCACCACGCGCTGGATCGCGCTGGGTTTCGCCAGCACCGTGTGCAGTGTCGTGACGACCGGCATGGTCAGACGGGTCAATAGTTCCAGGATGTAGGCGCCGGCGTCGCCGCCGAAGATCCCGAATTCGTGCTGCAGGCAGACTACGTCGAAGCGACCAGCGTTGAGGACGGCAGCGGCGCGCGCATAGTCCTGGAGATTGTCGTCCTCGATCTGCAGGACGACCGAGGCGGGATAGTCATGGGCCTGATCGCGGTCGGTCATCGCCACGATGCTGGCCTGCGGATGTTGTATCGAGTTCGAGATCGCGCGGTGCAGGTCGGTCGTGAACGTCGCGATGCCGCAGCGGCGGGGCAACGAATTGCCGATCAGCGCAATCCTGCGGGAAGGCGTCATGTCCGTGCCTCCGAAAGAGCCGCGGATGTCGCGGCATTGGGCACCGCTGGTTCGATGATTTCAACGGAGCGGCCCCCGAGCCGCTGCAGCAGTGCCGCAACCGGGCGGGCCGCCGGATACGCAACCAGGACTGTCAGCCCATCGGCTCCGACCTCGATGCTGTTGCGGCCGCCGGCGACGAAGAGGGCCTGCCCGATTGATACCATGGAGAGCCCGATCGCTGCGTGACCGTCGAGAACGAGAATCCAGGTCTCCGCCTCCGCCAACAACGCCCAACTCGAGGCCGGCGGCAGGTCGATGCGTTCGAGTACGAAATGCCGGCTGGCGATCAGCGCCACCCTTTCATCCGTGAGGCGGGTCGGATTGCCTTGAGGTCGCAGCGGCCACGCATTGGCAACGGCTATGCCGCTGTCGATATCCAGGTCACGCGCTCTGTCATAGTCGAACAGACGGAACGTCGTATCGCTGCGCTGCTGGATTTCGGCAAGCACGATCCCGGCGCTGAGAGCATGGATGGTCCCGGCCGGAATGAAGACGACGTCGCCCCTCGCAACCGGACGCCATTGGACCAGTTCGACGATCGAGCCGTCCGTGATCGATGTTCGCAATTGCTGCGGCGTGACCCGGTGCGTCAAACCAATTCCGATCTGTGCACCCGGTTTCGCCGAGAGGATGTACCATGCTTCGCTCTTGCCGTTTGGCAAGCCCATCGCGCGCGCGAAGGTGTCGTCCGGGTGGACCTGGATCGACAGCGGCGCGCTGGTGAACAACAACTTGATCAACAGAGCAGGTACAGGGCCGAGCTCGTCGGCGCGTTCGAACCACAGCTCTCCCACGGCGTCGACGGCGCCGCTGATGTCGCTCCACGGCTGGAGATCGCTGGTGCCCCAGGGCTTGCGCACTGCCCGCACCTGCGCGTGTTCGATGGTCATGAATTGTCCTCACGGGGTCACGCGCATGCCGGAGCGGCGTGCCGCTGCTCGTTGTCGTCGGTTACGATGTGTCTGGCCAAGTCGTCGCGTTCCAAGTCGTCGCGTTGTCGGACACGCCGCTTTGCGGAAGACGATGATGTCGTCGGTCATGCGGATATGCGGGCTGCCCATGGCAAACAGCTGCGTGCTGCGTACGATCGATAGGGCCAAAACAGTGCCTGCCGGGTCACTGCGTGACCGCTCTCGTGATCGTGGCCGAACCGGCGATTGCTGCCGGGATCGCCGGTTTGCGGCGACGGCTTTCGGTTCACGTGCGGAGCGGCGGTTTTCAAGCCAGAGTTCGGCGCGACCAACGATGCGGAAGCCGCTCGCTGCGCGCAAATGTCGGCGCACCCCGCGCGCCGGATCGACGTCGATTGCCCATGCGACAGCGTCGCCGTCTCGTTGCGTGCGGCGAGGATCATCGAGAATTGTGAGGACGTGGCGTACGCCCTACCGCTTCTTCTTGTCGGTGGAGAAATCCGGCTGCCATCCTCCGGCCTTTTGGCTCGGCGCTGCGGCGATGCTCTTGGGCTTCTCTTTTTTGGGCTTCTTGGTTTCGCGATTGCCTTTTTGCTGACCTTTGGCCATGTCGATCTCCTTGGCTGTGTTTCAAGCTGGTTCAATTCGTCGGACGAAGACATCCACGCCGATGTGCGGCGCATCTGTCCTCGCTGCCCTCGAGGCGCATCGGCCGGGTGGCCGTCGTCCCCGTCTGCCGACAGGGTTTCGCGGTGGCCTGGCCTACGAATGAAGTGCGGCAGTTGCGAGCACGAGGACGATCAGCAGGAGCGGAACAATGACGGGTGGAACGATCCACTCGCTCAAACGAAACTGCGCCATTAGAGGCTGCGCCATTAAGAGGCTCCTCGCATCTGTTGCGGCGGGAGCGCTCATGACCCTCAGTCACCGGTGAATGCCATTGGAATTGCGGTGATCAGCAACCGTACACCCGGGCTCATGCAATAGCGAGCACCAAAGCACGGCGACCCCGTCGGATGCAGCACGGCCGTTCTTCACGTCGTAGCTGATGAGAAAGCGGTGGCTATTGCCGGCCGCAAGGCGCATGCTTGGCGGGGCTTCGAGGTAACGTCGGCGGAGTTCGTGTGAAAGGTAGGCGCGGATGAGCATCCGCTCGCAGCGCGAATTCGTGACCTTCAAACATCCGTTCCGCATCAGGAGCATTGAACACCTCTTGCCCGAAGGTACCTATGAGGTGGTCACTGACGACGAGATGATCGAGGGATTGTCCTTTGCCGCCTACCGCCGGGTTGCGACAATGATCATTGTGCCCGTCGCGGGTTCGCGCGGCGCTGCTTTGGAGATGGTGTCCGTCAGCTCGGTCGATCTTGCCGATGCGCAGCGCGTCGACGCGAGTGCATCGGATGACTGACGAGCCGCTCGATCTCGACAGTCACCGCGGCATGAGCGAGAAGAAGGCCGTGGACCTTCGCCGTGCGCTGGCAGAAGCCGAAAGTCATGCGCGGGAGCTGCGCGAGCGGCAGGCCGTTCTCGAGGCGCACCTGCTCGCGAACGCGGCTGACTCGTGGCCGGAAGCGGCGGCAAAGGCCCGCTACCTCCTCAATATCTACGCCGCAAGCCTCTCGGAACAGGATACCAGGCACCGGGAGCTGATCGCCGCGGTTCTGGCCGACTTCTCTCGTCTGAGCGGCGAGGGCTGACCGCGATATGGGGCGTCGTGGCGCATGTCGCGCCATGCGCTGCGTGTGACCGGCTCCGGCCCGTCTCGAAGCGTGGGCGGATGGCTCGTCCCACGCCCCGCCGCAGGCCTGGATGGGCCGGCGCGCGATCCCGGACTGTTGCTTTCGCGCGACAGCTGCCGGACCGTCTCCTGTCCCGGCCTATTTTCCTGGCTTTGCCTGACAATTGCCCCGCATGGGGCGCAACATGCCGCAACGTCTTAAGGCTTGAACGGTATCCAGCTCAGGGGTGCAGACAGGGACGACAGATGCGATGGGTGGTCTTGGCGGTGACACTGCTCTTCGCGACCGGAGTCCGCGCGGAAGAGATGGCGTTCTACGTCCTGGGTGTGGGCGCTGATTCCTGCGAGCGGTTCATCGCTGCGGCCGAGGAGCAGCCGCCCGGCACCTACAAGGCGATCGGCAATCCCGATGGGCCCTATGTCAACGCGATCTCCAAATATCAGCAATGGATGATGGGCTACGTCTCGGCTGTCAACGCCGCGCGCGGCGATGAGGGCATGCAGATCAAGCTCGACCTCACCGAGATGGACAGCTGGATGCGCAACTGGTGCAGTCGCAACCAGCGACGCACGGTATTCCACGCACTGCAGGCGTTCGTGAAGTCGCACTGAGCTGCGCTCGACCCGGCCGTGCTATTTTGGCGCGCGCTTGGCGAGGATGCGCTGCAGGGTCCGCCGATGCATGTTGAGCCTGCGCGCGGTCTCCGAGACGTTGCGGTTGCACATCTCATAGATGCGCTGGATGTGCTCCCAGCGCACGCGGTCGGCCGACATCGGGTTCTGCGGCAGCTCGGACTTCTCGCTGGTGGTCGCCAGCAGTGCTGCGACCACGTCGTCGGCGTCCGCGGGCTTCGCAAGATAGTCGACGGCGCCCATCTTCACCGCCGTGACGGCGGTAGCGATGTTGCCGTACCCGGTCAGTACGATGGCGCGGGCCTCGGGGCGCTTGCGCTTCAGCGCCGACACCACGTCCAGGCCGTTACCGTCGCCGAGCCGGAGGTCGACCACGGCGAAGGCTGGTGCAGCCTTGCCGATCTGCGAGATGCCCTCGGCCACGCTTTCGCAGGAGGTGACGGTAAAGCCGCGCGTTTCCATGGCGCGTGACAGCCGCTCCAGGAACGGCTTGTCGTCCTCGACGATCAGAAGAGAGCGGTCCGGATGGTTCGTCAGTTCGGCGATGGCGCCCACGGTCATATCCTCAGGAGAAGAAGGCTCGATGGTTGCGAGACGATCGATCCTCACATCATATGGTCTGCCAACCGGCCGCTGCCAAGATCGCGGGTTGCCGCAGTCTGCGGCGTGACGCCGCGCAGGCCTGACGCGGTTCCGTATACCAGCGATCGCTCGTCGATTATTCCGGCTCAGCCTCGTCGCTGTCCTCACTTGCTTCAAAACGCCGCCGCGGCCAGGCGATCTGAACGACGGCGCCATGGTCGGGAAAGGCACGGTTGGTAAACGAGACCTTGGCGCCGGTCCGCTCCAGCAAGGTGCGGGCGATGAAGACGCCAAGCCCCAGGCCGCCGCCCTGGTTCCCTCCTTGGGCATCCTCGGCGCTGCGTCGCCGTGACAGATAGGGCTCGCCGATCCGCTTGAGGATGTCGGGCGCAAAGCCCGGGCCGTCGTCGGAGACCACGATCTCGACCGTCTCGTTGTTCCACCAGGCGTTCACCTCGACGGCATTGCGCGCGAAGTCGACCGCATTCTCCAGGATGTTGCCGACGCCATAGAGGATCGCGGGATTGCGGGTGCCGACCGGCTCCTTGGCCGCGGTGACCGCGACCCGCACCTTGATGTCGACGCCGAAATCGCGGTGCGGCGCGACGGTCTCCTCGATCAGCGTCGACAGCTTCATGCGGTCGAACATCGATCCGGTCGAGGACAGCTGCGTGATCTTGCCGAGAATGTCGCGACAGCGCTGCGCCTGCTCGCGCAGGGTCTTGATGTCCGATGTCACCTGGCTGTTGTCCTGCAGCGCCTTCTCAAGCTCGCGCGAGATCAGGACGATGGTCGCGAGCGGCGTGCCGAGCTCATGCGCGGCTGCGGCCGCGAGCCCGTCGAGCTGGGTGAGATGCTGCTCGCGCGCCAGCACCAGCTCGGTGGCCGCCAGCGCGTCGGAGAGCTTGCGCGCCTCCTCGGTGACCTGAAACGCGTAGAGGCTGGTCACGCCGATCGCGAGCGCGATCGAGAGCCAGACCCCGAACAGATAGATCGGCGGAAAGACCAGCGGCTCCTCGCCCTCCCACGGCAGCGGCAGATGCATGAAGAACAGCGCGGTGGCACAGGCCACGGCGAGCAGTCCGAGCGTAACGGTGAAGCGCAAGGGCAGGGCGGTCGCGGAGATCAGCACCGGCGCCAGGAACATGTAGGAGAACGGGTTCTCCAGCCCGCCGGTGAGATAGAGCAGCACCGTCAGCTCGATGATGTTGAGCGCGAGCAGGCCGCCGGCGTGGGCCGGCTCCAAGAGCTGCATCGGGTTGAAGGCGATCTGCAGGCCGAGATTGAGCAGCGCCGACACGCTGATGACGGCGAGGCAGGGCACGACCGGCAGGTCGAACTCCAGTCCCTGCACGACGATGAAGATGGCGCTCAGCTGGCCCAGCGCCGCCAGCCAGCGCAGCCGCAGGATGGTGTCGAGCCGGACACGCTGGCGCGGATGGCGATAGTCCGTATCGGGCGTGTCGGTGATCAATGTGTCGGTCATGGCTCGGAACTTAATGCCGCGAACACGCCGCGACAAATCTGGCTGCACCGGTCGTGACCTGTTGCGATTTGCGACGCAATGCCTCAATGAACCAGCCCGATGACGCAAGATGACGCAGTTCTGACCCCATCGCCGGATCGAAAGGCCGCTTCGCCTGCGATCGCCGTCGCGCGCCTGACCAAGATCTACAAGGCTGTGCCCGCGGTCGACGGCATCTCCTTCACGATCCGTCGCGGCAGCATCACCGGGCTGCTCGGCGGCAACGGTGCCGGCAAGACCACCACGATCGCGATGATCATGGGGCTGGTGCAGCCGACGTCCGGCACGGTCGAGGTGCTCGGCCGCAGGATGCCGGATGAGAGCGCCGCCGTGCTGGGGCGGATGAATTTCGAGAGCCCCTATGTCGACATGCCGATGCGGCTCACGGTGCGGCAGAACCTCACCATCTTCGGCCAGCTCTATGCGGTGGATCATCTCAAGGAGCGGATCGCCGAGCTCGCTTCGCAGCTCGACCTGACCGACTTCCTCGATCGCGCCAACGGCAAGCTCTCTGCCGGGCAGAAGACGCGCGTGGCGCTGGCCAAGGCGCTGATCAATGATCCCGAGCTGTTGCTGCTGGACGAGCCGACGGCCTCGCTCGATCCCGACACCGCCGACTGGGTGCGCGGCCATCTCGAGCGCTACCGCGAGCGCCGCGGCGCCACCATCCTGCTCGCCTCGCACAACATGCTCGAGGTCGAACGGCTGTGCGACCGTGTCATCATCATGAAGCGCGGCCGCATCGAGGACGATGACAGCCCGGCGCAGATCATGGCGCGCTACAACCGCACGACGCTGGAGGAGGTGTTCCTGGACGTCGCCCGCGGCAGGGACCGGGAGGCCGTGGAATGAACGATCTGTCCTTGCGCATCGCCCCGCACCGGATCGGCGCGATGGTCCTGCGCTATTGGTATCTGTTGCTGTCGTCCTGGCCGCGGCTCCTCGAGCTGATGTACTGGCCGACCCTGCAGATCATCACCTGGGGCTTCCTGCAGACCTACATCACCAGCAATGCCGGCTTCTTTGCCCGTGCCGGGGGCACGCTCATCGGCGCGGTCATCCTGTGGGACATCCTGTTCCGCGGCCAGCTCGGCTTCTCGATCTCCTTCCTCGAGGAGATGTGGGCGCGCAACATCGGCAACCTGATGATGAGCCCGCTCACGCCGCTGGAATTCCTGCTGGCGCTGATGACGATGAGCGTGATCCGGCTCGCGATCGGCATCATTCCGATGACGCTGATCGCGGTCTGGTTCTTCGATTTCAACTTCTACAGCCTCGGCCTGCCGCTGATCGCCTTCTTCTGCAACCTGATCTTCACCTCCTGGGCGGTCGGCATCTTCGTGTCTGGCCTGGTGCTGCGCAACGGGCTCGGCGCCGAGAGCATCGTCTGGACCCTGATGTTCGCGCTGATGCCGCTGGCCTGCGTGTACTATCCCGTTCAGGTGCTGCCGCATTGGCTGCAGCTGGTCGCCTGGTCGCTGCCGCCGACTTACGTGTTCGAGGGCATGCGCGCGCTGCTGAGCGATCACGTCTTCCGGTCGGACCTGATGCTGACCGCGCTTGGGCTCAATGTCGCCCTGCTGCTGGCGTCGTTTGCGGCATTCATTGCCCTCTTACGCAGCGCGCGCCGCGCCGGCTCATTGCTGTCGTCCGGCGAATAATCCGTTTTTCCCGTGAATTTTCGGGCTGATTCCGCAGCTTTACGGCCTTGACTCGTACAACACCGCATTGACGCTTAATTACGCATTCGGCAGTATGCTGCGTTGCAGAGAGGGTTGAACGAGAATGCCGATTGGTGAGTTTGGCGGTGCACCGCCCCTGGCGTCGGAAGGCAGTCCGGTCCTGACGACGCCGATGTACTGGATGTACGAGATGGCGCATGCCTCGCTCAATCCGGCGCGCGCCGTCACGGATGCCACCAAGATCCTGTTTCAGAACCCGCTCAATCCCTGGGCGCACACCGAAATGGGCAAGTCGATCGCGGCGGCCTGCGAGCTGTTCGAGCGCACCACGCGCCGCTACGGCAAGCCCGAATGGGGGCTCGACGAGACCGAGGTCAACGGCATCAGGACCCCGGTCGAGGTCCACGCGATCTGGGAAAAACCGTTCTGCCGACTGCTCTATTTCGATCGCAAGCTGACCCGCCCGCTGCGCAGCCCCCAGCCGCGGCTGTTGATCGTGGCGCCGATGTCCGGCCACTACGCGACGCTGCTGCGCGGCACGGTCGAGGCGTTCCTGCCGACCCACGAGGTCTATATCACCGATTGGGCCGACGCCCGGATGGTGCCGCTGGCCGAAGGCCGCTTCGATCTCGACGACTACATCGACTACGTCATCGAGATGCTGCAGTTCCTCGGCACCAACATGCACGTGATGGCGGTGTGCCAGCCGGCGGTGCCGGTGCTGGCGGCGGTGTCGGTGATGGAGGCCGAGCGCGATCCGTTCGCACCGATCTCGATGACCCTGATGGGCGGCCCGATCGATACGCGCCGCAATCCGACCGGCGTGAACAATCTCGCCCAGGAGCGCGGCATCGACTGGTTCCGCAACCACGTCATCACCAAGGTGCCGTTCCCGCATCCGGGCGTCATGCGCGACGTCTATCCGGGCTTCCTGCAGCTGAACGGCTTCATCAGCATGAACCTCGACCGCCATGTCGACGCCCACAAGGCGCTGTTCGCCAATCTGGTGAAGGGCGATGGCGACCAGGTCGACAAGCATCGCGATTTCTATGACGAGTATCTCGCCGTCATGGACCTGGCTGCGGAATACTATTTGCAGACGGTCGAGACGGTGTTCATCAAGCACGCGCTGCCGAAGGGTGAAATGACCCATCGCGGCACGCCTGTGGAGCCGTCGAAGATCACGCGCGTCGCCTTGATGACGGTCGAAGGTGAGAAGGACGACATTTCCGGTCTCGGACAGACCGAAGCAACACATGGACTCTGCTCGTCGATCCCGGATCATCGCCGGGTTCACTACGTGCAACCGGGTGTCGGCCACTACGGTGTGTTCAATGGATCGCGATTCAAGTCGGAGATCGTGCCACGCATTTGCGATTTCATGCTCTCGGCTGCGGATCCAAAGTCGTTGATCACCATTGCGGCCGAATAGATGAGGAGACGGCTTACTGCGCCTCCGAATCCGGCTGCGCGGTAACTCGTTGAAGAGGCACTGGAAACCGGATTTCCGGAGTGACTCAAGGAGTGAATGTGGCGTCGCTCCATGAGCGACGCTTTTGAATCCATATTCATTTTATGAGCGACGCAGTAGCTACAACTTCTAGGGTACGGAACCGTCCGAACCCCTGTATGTTGGGCAAATGATTTGTTTTTGCGCCGAGCGCTTTCCCTGGCGGTGGATATGGCAGAATCCGGGCGAGCTCTTACCCCCCGGACTGACAGAAATGGCCACTCGCGCGCTACTCTATCGGCGGCCCGCCGAACCTTCGCGTCTTCTCGTCAAGCACGGCTCGCAAATCTACTCGATTAGATTGCGGCGTCACCGTCGTGCGCGACGTTATACCCTGAGAATTCATCCGTCGGATCGCGAAGCGATCCTGACGATGCCTCCGCGCGGCACGATCATCGAGGCCAAGGACTTCGCGCAACGTCACGGCGCGTGGATCGCCGCCCGTCTCGGCCGTCTGCCGAAAGCGGCGCCGTTCCTGCCCGGCACGATCGTGCCGCTGCGTGGCGTGCCGCACAAGATCGTGCATCGCGCCGGCGAGCGCGGCACGGTGTGGACCGAGACGCGCGACAGCGGCGAGAAGATCCTCTGCGTGGCCGGCGGGCTCGAGCACACCGAGCGCCGCGTGCTCGACTTCCTCAAGCGCGAGGCGCGTCGCGATCTGCAGAAGGCCGCCGACGGCTATGCCGAGCAGCTCGGCGTCAAGGTGAAGCGGCTGTCGATCCGTGACCAGTCGAGCCGCTGGGGGTCCTGCACCTCGGCCGGCTCGCTGTCGTTCTCCTGGCGGCTGATTCTGGCGCCGTCCTTCGTGCTCGACTATCTCGCAGCCCATGAGGTTGCGCATCTGATCGAGATGAACCACTCGCCGCGGTTCTGGAAGGTGTGCGGGAAGATCAGCTCCTCGGTCGAGCGCGCCAAGAAGTGGCTCGACACCTGCGGCAACGATCTGCACCGCTACGGCATCGATGATTGAGGTATCGACGATTGAGCCGTCGACGATTGATCGCAAATGGCCCGGCCTTCTGGTTCGGGCCATTTTTGCGTGTGGTTCCGACTCTCCTCATGCAATCGGTCCGCGCCAGCCCGACTATCGAATTCTTAAGCCTTCCAACGTGCAACCGGAAGATCTCGCCGAATGCGGCGGCGCTTTAACGCGGCCGTAACGCCGGACTCGCCAGATTTACCGCAAACAGCCCCAAGGTGACGTCCCAGCAAGTAGCCGGGATGTTCGCTGCAACCAAGGCGCGGATCGTTTCCACGGGAACGTGCAGCGCGCCCCGAAGCGAACAGCCAACGATGCGTGCAAGCGAGTTCCCAACGGCCGAATCGGCTCAACTGCTCTCGGCCGTGTTCGACCGTGCCAGCGAAGCCATCCTGATCCTCGACGCGCATCGCCGTGTCCACCACGTCAATGCCGCGGCGGCCCGCCTGTTGCGGCGAGACCCGGCCGCCATGATCGGTGCCGACCTGGCCGGCCTGGGTCTGCCGTCCGAGCTTGCCGCGCCGGCGCTGAATGACGAGCACGCGGGCGATGTCGACGCCGGCCAGCGCGCGCCGGCCGAGACGATCATCCGGGAATTGACGCTCCGCCATGAAGACGGCTCCCGGGCTCGGGTCCGTCTGTCGTTTTCCGATCTTCCCTCCGGCGACGATTCCGGCCGTTCGCTGGTCCTGATCCGCGACGTGACCGCCGAGGTCGAGCTGCGCGAGCGCAATGCGCTGCTGACGTCGGTGGCGGACCGCACCAATCGGGCGGTCATCGTCACCGATCGCGACCTCAAGATCCTCTACACCAATGCGGCTTTCGCCAGCCTGTACGGCTACACGCCCGAGGAGGCGCTCGGCCGTAGCGCTGATGAGCTCCTGATCGGCCCCTGGACCGATCGGGCCGCCGTCGACCAGTTGAAGCAAGGCCTCAAGGACGAACAGGGCAGCGAGCAGGACGTGCTGCTCTACGGCAAGGACGGCCACGAGCTCTGGACGACGGCCTATGTCAAGGCGCACCGGAACGCGCGGGGCAAGGTCAAGAATATCTTCGGCCTGCTCACCGACATCCGGGAGGTCAAGCAGCTGCGCTCGCTGCAGCAGCTGATCATGTCGTCGCTGGCTTCGGACGTTTCGATCACGACGATCGCGGATCAGCTGTGCCGTCGGGTCGAGGAGCTCGCCCCCGATGTTGTCTGCTCGGTCCTGCACGTCGATTCGGACGGGCTGATCCACCCGCTCGGCGGACCGAGCCTGCCAACGACCTATTCCGCCAGCCTGGACGGCGTTGCGATCGGACCGGACGTCGGCTCCTGTGGCACCGCCGCCTATCTGTGCGAGCCGGTGCTGGCGCAGGACATCGACAACGATCCGCGCTGGCAGCCCTACAAGGCCGGTCCGCTGTCGGCAGGGCTGCGCGCCTGCTGGTCCTCGCCGATCAAGGGCAAGGACGGCCGCGTCATCGGCACCTTCGCCTTCTACTTTCGTGAATGCCGCGGCCCCAGCCCGTGGCATGAGCAGATCGTCGCCGCCTGTGTCCAGCTCGGCTCCCTGGCCATCGAGCGCCAGGAAGTCAGGTCGACGATGTCGGAGGTCGCCTATCACGACATGCTGACGGGCCTGCCCAATCGCGCCCGCATTCCGTCGCTGATCGCCGAGGCCATCAAGGCCTGTCCGGAAGGCGGGCACGTCGCCGTGGCCTTCCTCGACGCCGACAACTTCAAGGACGTCAACGACACGCTGGGCCATGCGGCCGGCGACGAGTTCCTGGTCGGTTTTGCCAACCGCCTGCGGGCGCAGATCAGGGCCGGTGACATGCTGGGCCGGCTCGGCGGCGACGAGTTCGTGATCGTGCTGCAGAACCGCGATCCCCTCGAGGCGTCGCTGGCCGCGGCGCGGATCACGGCCGCTCTCGCCATGCCCCTGACGATCGGCAAACGGCAGGTGCCGATGTCCGCGAGCATGGGGCTCAGCCTCTATCCGGACAACGCCAAGGACATCGAGACCCTGATCAAGCAGGCCGACGCGGCGATGTACAAGGCCAAGCGGGGCGGCCGCGCCACCTATCGCTTCTTCAGCGCCGACATCGACAAGCTTGCCGAAGAACGGCTGATGCATTCGACCGCGCTGCGCGAGGCGATCGCCAGCGAGGCCCTGACCCTGCATTATCAGCCGCAGATCCGCACCCGGGACGGTGCGATCCACGGCGTGGAGGCGCTGGCGCGCTGGCACGACCCGGTGCTGGGCGAAGTCTCGCCGTCGAAATTCATTCCGCTCGCGGAGGAGTGCGGCCTGATCGAGCAGATCGGCGTGTGGTCGATCAAGCTGGCCTGCAAGCAGATGGCGTCATGGCGCCGCGCCGGCCTCGACATTCCCTGCATCTCGGTGAACCTGTCGCCGATCAACTTCCAGAACATCAATCTGGCGGCGATGGTGGCGCAGATCCTGGCGGCCAACGATCTGCCGGCCAAGATGCTGATGCTGGAGATCACCGAAGGCGTGATTCTCAACGAGCGCGCCACAGTGATTGCGACCATGAACGAGCTGCGCAACATGGGCGTCGGCCTGTCGCTCGACGATTTCGGCACCGGCTATTCCAGCCTCAGCCGGCTGGCACAGCTGCCGATCGACGAGCTCAAGATCGACCGCAGCTTCATGCGCGATTTCGAGAACGAGACCGGGACGCGGGCGATCGTGACGGCGGTCGTCAGGGTCGGGCAGAGCCTCGACGTCGCCGTGGTCGCCGAGGGCGTCGAGACCGAGCCGCAGCGGCGGCTGCTGGCCGAGCTCGGCTGCGATGCCATGCAGGGCTTTCTGTTCGCGCGCCCGATGGCCGCCAGCGCATTCAGTCGCTGGCTGCTCGATTACAGCGCGCACCGGGCAAGCCTGATGCTCAGGCAGGTCGGGCGTGCGTTGGCGCAGGCCTCAGGCTCCCCACAGAACGAGTTGCCCCGCCGTCCCACGGCTGCCGCCGCCGGCTGATCGGTCGCGCAGCCGTATCTCACGACATGCGCCGCCGGGCCTCGCCTCAGCGCTGACCTCCGAACAATCGATCCACCAGCCAGCCGTCCAGGCCCGCGGCGGGTTCCGGCCGCGCCGCGGTCCGTGTCGACGCCGCAGCGCGCGTGCCGCCGGCAGGATTGGATGCAGGTGCCATCGGCGCGGTGATCTGTGACGTGATCTGCGCCAGCGTGGGCACCAGACCCGAGCCCTGCGTGTTCGGGAGCGCGGCGACCGGCACGCCCTGATGGGCCGATCGCATGAAGCGGGTCCAGACATCGACCGGCAGGCCGCCGCCGGTCGTCTTCCTGGTCGGCGAATTGTCGTCATTGCCGAGCCACACGCCGGTGACGAGACGGGCGGTGTAGCCGATGAACCAGGCATCGCGGAAATCTTGGCTGGTGCCGGTCTTGCCGGCGGCGACCCAGCCCGGGATCTCGGCCTTCTTCGCTGTGCCCGAGATCAGCGTCTCCTGCATCATCTGGTTCATCATCGCCGCGTTGCGCGGCTCGATCACCTGCGCGGGCCGCTCGGCCTGACGCATGTACAGCAGCTTGCCGTCGAGCGTCCTGATCCGCGTCACCACATGCGGCGCGACGCTGAGGCCGCCATTGGCGAACGGCGCATAGGCGCCGACCAGCTCGATCACCGACACTTCCGAGGTGCCGAGTGCGATCGAGGGATTCGGATCGAGCTTCGAGGAGATGCCGAGCCGGTGCGCGGTCCGCACCACGTTCTTCGGGCCGACTTCGAGCCCGACGCGCACCGCGACCGTGTTCAACGACATCGCCAGCGCCTGGGTCAGCGTCACCGGGCCGAAATATTCGCGGGTGTAGTTCTCGGGCTTCCAGCCCTTCAGGTCGAGCGGCGCGTCCTGGCGCACCGTGTCGGGCGTCAGGCCCTGCTCGATCGCGGTGAGATAGACGAACGGCTTGAACGCAGAGCCTGGCTGGCGTTTTGCGGTCACGGCGCGGTTGAACTGACTGTCCGCATAGTTGCGACCGCCGACCAAGGCGCGCACGGCGCCGTCCGGCGTCATCGCCACCAGCGCCCCCTGGCTGACGTTGAACTTGACGCTCTTGGCCGCGAGCTCGTCGATGATGGCGGCTTCGGCCACGCTCTGCAGCTTCGGATCGATCGTCGTCTCGACCACGATCGATTCCTCGATCTGGCCGACGAGATCGTCGAGCACTTCGCCGATCCAGTCGGCCACGTAGTTCACGGTGCCGGCCCCGGCCGGCTTCACCGCGACGCTCGGATGGGCGATCTGGGCCTGGGCCTGGGCGTCGGTGATGAACTTCGCGTCGGCCATCGCCGCAAGCACGGTCTGCGCGCGCTTGGCGGCGCCTTCCGGGTTGCGGTTCGGCGCCAGCCGCGACGGGGATTTCACGAGGCCCGCGAGCATCGCGGCCTCGCCGACCGTGACCTGCCGCGCCGATTTGCCGAAATAGCGCTGCGCCGCCGCCTCGACGCCGTAGGCGCCCGAGCCGAAATAGACGCGGTTGAGATAGAGCTCGAGAATGTCGCGCTTGGAATATTTGCGCTCGAGCCAGAGCGCGAGCTCGGCCTCCTGGAGCTTGCGCGCCAGCGTGCGCTCCTGGGTCAGGAACAGGTTCTTGGCGAGCTGCTGCGTCAGGGTCGAGCCGCCCTGCGAGACGCCGCGATGCAGGATGTTGGCGACGACGGCGCGCGCGATGCCGATCGGGTCGATGCCGAAATGCTGGTAGAAGCGGCGGTCCTCGATGGCGATGAAGGCCTTGGGCAGATAGGGCGGCAGGTCCTTCAACGCGACGTTGGCGCCCGCCATCTCGCCGCGCTGCGCCAGCATGGTGCCGTCGATGCCCACGATTTCGATGGTGGGCGGTCGCTTGGGGATCTCCAGCGACTGGATCGGCGGCAGGTGCGCGCCGGCCCAGATCACGACGCCGACGAGCGCGATCACGCCCCACAGGCCGCTGACGAGCGCCCAGTAGAACATGCGTCCGATGGACAGGCCCCAGCGCGACTTGCCGCGGCTCGGCTTCGGCTTGGGCGGGGCGGCCTTCGGTGCGGCCTTGGGCTCGCGCGCCGGCACGTCATCGTCGTCGTCGGGCTCGACCGGTTTGCGCTTGGCTGCGGATTTCTTCGGGGCGTCCTCGCCGGCGGGAATGCGGTCCTTCGGATCGAGACGCAGATCGGCCATCGCGGCCGCAAGGCCGAATCGCGGCTCCTTGCGTCCGCCGCTCTGTTTCCGTCCCCGCGCCATACGCAACTCAAGCCCGCGACCTGCCGTCCAACCATGGTAATGGCCGGAGTTTAAGGGGCAGTTAGAAAGAGCTTAACGCGCGATTAGGACTTTCGCGTCGAAAACGCACGGTTATGGTTAAGCAAACGTCAACGACGAGGGAACAGATGGGCCATATCGACCCGACCAAGGAGGTGTTCGCGCAATTCCGGGAGAACGACCGCCCCGGTCCGATCCACATGCTGAACCTGGTGCGCCTGCGCAAAGAGGCGGACTATCCGGACGGGCGCAAGGTGAGCGGCGCGGAGGCCTATGCCGCCTATGGCCGCGAGAGCGGCTCGGTGTTCGAGCGGCTCGGCGGCCGCATCGTCTGGCAGGGCCGCTTCGAGTTGATGCTGATCGGTCCGCAGGACGAATATTGGGACCACTGCTTCATCGCCGAATACCCGTCCGTGCAGGCCTTCGTCGAGATGATCCGCGATCCCGTCTATCGCGAGGCGGTCAAGCATCGCCAGGCCGCGGTGGAGGACTCGCGGCTGATCCGTCACGCGGTGCTACCGATGGGCAAGAATTTCGGCGAGGTGCCGGGCTGAGGTCGCTGCGCGTGAGGCGTTGAGGCGTCTCTACATCTCAGGTGTCGTCACCCGCGAAGGCGGCTGACCCAGTATTCCAGAGACGGTCGCTGTCGATCGAGATGTCGCGGTGTGCCGGATGCCCCGCCTGTGCAGGGCATGACATTTGTAAATGAGGAAGTCGTTCGGCTACCCCGCCGCCCCCGTGTCCTCGATGATCGAGCCGAACGGCCCCAAGCGCTCGCCGGAATCGGGGCTGCCGGCTTGCACGACACATAAGTTTATGCTTATGTGTTGGCATGATCGAGAGTGACATCTTCAAAGCCCTGGCCGATCCGACGCGATGCCAGATCTTCGAGAAGCTGGCATCCGGCCGAATGAACGCCAGCGCTCTTCGCGAGGGTATGACGATCAGCCAACCGGCGATGTCCCAGCACCTCGCGGTGCTTCGCAATGCGGGGCTGGTGCGGGAAGAACGGCAGGGGCGTTTTGTCAACTACGAGGTCGATCCGGATGGCTTGGCGCTGATCGCCCGCTGGCTGGCGAAGTATCGCGCCTATTGGCCGTCACGGGTCGATGCTTTGAAAGCCTTGCTGAAGGACATGGACCAATGACCGATACCAAGGCCGACCAGCAGACCAAAGATCTGGTGCTCGACTACGATCTCGACGCCCCGCCGGAGAAGGTCTGGCGGGCGATCAGCATTCCCGCCCTGCGCGAGAACTGGCTGCCGAGGAGAGAATTGGCCGATGCCGCGCCGATCTCTGCGACGCCCGGTGAAGAAGTTCGCTACCGAATGCGCGACGACGAGCCGCCATTCCTGGAGAGCATCGTGACGTTTCAGCTCAGTCCCAATGCTGCAGGCGGCACCAGGCTCAGAATCATTCACGGGCTGGTCGCCACCAAGCTGACGCAGCGTTCGCCGCCGGCGGCGAACAGCAACCGGCGCAGCCTGATGCGCGCTGCTTGACGCTCTCATTCATCAACAACTCACTGAAACCGGGAGTTCGTGCATGCGCGAAGCGATGCAACTCGTCCCTATGGTCATCGAGCAATCAAGTCGGGGAGAGCGATCCTTCGATATCTATTCGCGGCTGCTGCGCGAGCGGATCGTGTTCCTGAACGGCGAGGTCAACGACACGCTGTCCGCCCTGGTCTGCGCGCAGTTGCTCTTTCTCGAGGCCGAGAACCCAAAGCGGCCGATCCATCTCTACATCAATTCGCCCGGCGGCGTGATCACGAGCGGCCTCGCCATGTATGATACGATGCAATACGTCAAAGCGCCGGTGCACACGCTGTGCATGGGAACGGCGCGTTCAATGGGGTCGTTCCTTCTCATGGCGGGGGAGCCGGGCGAGCGTACGGCGCTGCCCAACGCGAGCCTTCACGTTCATCAGCCGCTCGGTGGCGTTCAGGGCCAGGCGTCCGACATCCTGATCCATGCCAGGGAGATGGAGCAGACCAAGCGCCGCATGATCAGGCTTTACGCGGAACATTGCGGGCGCACCTATGAGGAGGTCGAGCGCACGCTCGATCGCGATCACTTCATGACTTCGGACGAGGCCTTGCAGTGGGGTTTGATCGACCGCGTCGTCAAGCAAAGAGAGACGGGCGATTAGCGCCAAGGTTCCGCAATGCAAACGGGGCCGCGCCATCGCGCAGCCCCGCATCGTTGTTGTTGACCCGGTCATGCCGGGGCGACCGCGTCAGCGGTCGACCTATGGTGCGCTGTGGCGCATCTGCGGTCTGGTCCTGCGGACCATTCCGAGAATGACGGCCACGCTCTAGCCCGCTGCGCCCTTGTCCTCGAGGATCGGGCCGAACAGCTCCCAGCGCTCGCCGTTGAACTTCATCATCTGCAGCTGCTTGTTGACGCGATAGTCGGTCGGCGAGGTGTTGATCTTCATGCCGGGTAGCGACAGGTCGCCGACGACATCCTTGAGCGACGCGGCCTGCTTCATGACGTTCTCGCGCGTCAGATTGTCGCCGCACATCTGCAGCACCGTCACCAGGAGCTGTGCGTTCCCGTAGCCATAGACGTTGAAATTGGAGTTCTTGTCGCCGTCCGGATAGTACTTGGCCATGAAATCCAGATAGCGCTTCATGCCCGGATCGTCCTTCCAGGTCGGATCGAGCGGGTCCTTGCCGTAGTTGACCGAGATCACGCCTTTGGCGGCATCCAGGCCCGCCGGCTGCATCACCGCGCCGACCGAGGTGGCGTTGATATCGACGATGTGGACGGGGTGCCAGTCGAGCTCATGCAGCTTCTTGATCGCCTGAGCGGCCTGCTTCGGCGTCGCTGCGGAGAACAGCAGGTCGGCGCCCGCCGCCTTGATCTTGAGAATCTGCGAGTCGATGGTCGGATCGGACACCTCGTAGGAGGCGTCGGCGACGATCATGGTCGATGCCTTGTCACCGAGGCCGGCCTTGATCCCGTTCAGATAGTCCTTGCCGAGATCATCGTTCTGATAGAGCACGCCGATCTTGGCATTGGGATGCTCCTTCAGAATGTACTGGCCGTAGATGCGACCCTCGGTGAAGTAGTTGGGATTGTATCCCATGGTCCAGGGGAAGTTCTTCGGGTCGGTGAACTTGGTCGCGCCGGTGGCGGCGAACAGCTGTGGCACCTTCTTGGCATTGAGATATTTTTGGACGGCGGCATTCGATGGGGTGCCGATGATCTGGAACGTCAGCAGCACCTCATCGTCCTCGACCAGCTTGCGGACCTGCTCGACGGCCTTGGGCGGCGAATAGGCGTCGTCGTACTGGACCAGCTTGATCTTGCGTCCGTTGACGCCGCCCTGCTCGTTGACCATGTTGAAATAGGCGGCCTGCGTCTTGCCGATCGACGCGTAGGCGGACGCGGGACCCGAGAATGGCACCGTCTGGCCGATCTTGATCTCGGTATCGGATGCGCCGGGATCGTATTTCTTCTGGGCCGAGGCCGCCGTGGCCGACAGCGCGAGGGTCAGCGCCGCAGCCGCCGCGAGATGGAATGCTCCCTGTCTCATGGGTCCGTGTTCCTCCTGATTTGTTGTTGCGCGGATGGTCTTGCTCGTGAGAGCCGCCATCGCTGCAGGGATTGTGGAGGAACGACTGGACCAATGCAAGGCGATGGGACCGCCGGTCGCGGCGGTTTTGCAGGCAGGCAGTCGAAACGCGCGGCTATCACCTCTGCCTTTTTGAGGGCGTGCGACTATTCCGGGCGGCACGGTTCTCCCGGCGACGGGGAGCATCGTCCGGAGACGCTTCGCAAGCGGCGCTCCTTACGATGAGGAACGCAGGGCTCGCCGCGAATTAGCCCTGATCCTGCGGCCGCGTGCGCAGGCGGTGTCTCGAAGGACGGACGCAGGTGACGTGGCGGACGACGTCAGCCGGCGAGCCAGAGCAGCACCAGGCCGATCGTCGCAGGCACGCTCTGGATGAACAGGATCTTGCGGCTCGCCGTGGCCGCGCCATAGAGCCCCGCGACCAGCACGCAGAGCAGGAAAAACACCTTGATCTGAAAGCCGAAGGCCGCCGTCGGGTGTGCCAGCCCCCAGAACAGGCCGGCCGCGAGGAAGCCGTTATAGAGCCCCTGGTTGGCGGCGAGCACCGCAGTTTCGGCGGCGCGCTGCGGCGTATTGTTGAAGGCCTTCAGGCCGGCCGGCCTGGTCCAGAGAAACATCTCGAGCACGAGAATGTAGACGTGAAGCGCACCTATCAGCGCCACGACGATGTTGGCAATCAAGTCCATGGTCGGCTCCCCCCAGCCTGTCCGGGGCGGCACCGGCCGGGCCCCGCGTTGATCGTTTCTTCATCGGGCGGTTCGACCTGAACCCGCCAGTACGCCCGCTCACGCCGCCGGCAGTGTCGCCGTCTCGTCGCTCGCCAGCAGATGCAGCAGTGCGCTCTTGATGGCCGCCTGCCGGGTCGGTGCGCTGATCTGCGCGCCCAGTAGATCGGTCACGTAGAACACGTCGCGGGCGCGTTCGCCGAAGGTTGCGACATGGGCCGAGGCGATGTTGAGGTTCAGCTTCGAGATCGCCGTCGTCAGCTCGTAGAGCAGGCCGGGGCGGTCGAGGCCGGACACCTCGATGACCGTGTAGAGCTCGGACCATTGATTGTTGATGGTGACTTCCGGCTCGACCGAGAACGCCTTGTGCTGCTTGCCGCGGGTGGCGCGGCGCGCCACCGCGTCGGGCAGCCGCAGCTTGCCTTCCAGCACCTGCTCGATGGTTTCGCCGATCCGCGTCGCCCGGCGCGCCTCGTCCTCGTCACGCTCATATTCGCGGGAGATCGCGATGGTGTCGAGCGCGCGGCCGTCGGTCGTCGTGTAGATCTGGGCGTCGACGATGTTGGCGCCCGCCGAGGCGCAGGCACCGGCGATGATCGATAGCAGCCACGGATGGTCCATCGCAAAGATCGTCAGCTCGGTGACGCCGCGCGCCGGATCGAAGCCGACATTGATCGCGAGCTTGTGCCCGGCATCCTCGCTGGCGCGCACGAAGCGGGCATGACGGATCTTGCGCGGCAGCTCGACCTTGAGCCAGTAGGCCGGATAGTGCCTGCCGATATAGGTGTTGAGCTCGTCTGCGGGCCAGTCGGTGAAGGCGTTGCGGAACTCCGCCTGCGCCGCCGTAATGCGCTTGGCGCGGTTGACCTCGGAGAAGCCGCCGGTCAGCACCGGCTCGGTCTCATAATACAGCGTGCGCAGCAGCTGCGCCTTCCAGCCGTTCCAGACGCCCGGGCCGACGCCGCGGATGTCGGCGGTGGTCAGGATCGTGAGCAGCTTCATCTGCTCGACCGACTGCACCACGGCGGCGAAGTTCTCGATCGTCTTGCGGTCGGACAGATCGCGCGATTGCGCGACCGTCGACATTGTCAGATGCTCCTCGATCAGCCAGGCGATCAGCTCGGTATCGGCATTGTTGAAGCCGAGCCGCGGGCACAGCCGCCGCGCCACCTTGGCGCCCGCGATCGAATGATCCTCGGGGCGGCCCTTGGCGACGTCGTGCAGCAGCACGGTGATGTAGATGACGGCGCGGTGCTCCGGGCGGATCTTCCGCATGAGGTCGCTTGCCAGCACGAATTCGTCGACGCCGCCGCGTTCGATCTCCTGCAGGAAGCCGATGCAGCGGATCAGATGCTCGTCGACCGTGTAGTGATGATACATGTTGAACTGCATCATCGAGACGATGCGGCCGAAGGCGCGGATGAAGTGGCCGAGCACCCCGGTCTCGTTCATCCGCCGCAGCACGACCTCGGCGTCGTTGGAGGTCAGGATCTCCATGAACAGCCGGTTGGCTTCGGGATCGTCGCGCAGCTCGGTGTCGATCAGGTTCAGCGAGCGCGTCACCGCGCGCATCGCATCGGGGTGGAAGGCGAGGTTGTTCTTCTGCGCCAGCCGGAAGATGCGGATCAAATTGACCGGATCGTGCTTGAAGACGTCGGGTGCGGCGAGGTTGATGCGGTTGTTGTCGACGATGAAATCGTCGCTTTCCGGCACCCGCCGCCAGGTCGTGCCGGTCTTCAGCCGCGAGATCACCCGGCTCAGCACCGGCGCCGGCTTGGCCTGCTGATCCTCGAGCTTGGCGCACAGGATGGCGGTGAGGTTGCCGACCTCCTTGGCGACCAGGAAGTAGTGCTTCATGAAGCGCTCGACGTCCTGCAGGCCGGGATGGCTGGTGTAGCCGAGCCGCACGGCGATCTCGCGCTGCAGGTCGAACGACAGCCGCTCCTCGGGCCGGCCGCTGACGAAGTGGAGGTTGCAGCGCACCGACCACAGGAAGTCGGCGCAGCGGCGGAAGGTGCGGTATTCGTGCGCGTCGAACACGCCGCGCTCGACCAGCTCCGCGGTCTCACGCACGCGATAGACGTATTTCGCGATCCAGAACAGCGTGTGCAGGTCGCGCAGGCCGCCCTTGCCGTCCTTCACGTTGGGCTCGACCAGGTAGCGCGACTGCCCGCCGCGGCGATGCCGCTCCTCGCGCTCGGCGAGCTTGGCGGCGACGAACTCGGCCGCCGTGCCCTGGACGACCTCGATGTCGAACCGCGCCACCAGCTCGTCGTAGAGCGGCCGGTCGCCGGCCAGATAGCGCGTCTCCAGGATGGCGGTGCGGATCGTCATGTCGCCGCGCGCCTGGCGGATCGACTCGTCGACCGAGCGGGTGGCATGGCCGACCTTCAGGCCCATGTCCCACAGCGAATACAGGATGGCTTCGGCGACCTGCTCGCCCCAGGCGGTCTGCTTGTAGGGCAGGATGAACAGCAGATCGATGTCCGATTCCGGCGCCATCAGGCCGCGGCCATAGCCGCCGGTCGCGACCACCGCCATGCGCTCGGCGCCGCTCGGCACCTGCGAGCGGTAGAGGTGCCCGGTTGCCGCGGCGTAGAGGATGCGGATGATCTCGTCCTGCACGAAGCAGAGCCGCTCGGCGCAGCGCCGGCCGTGACGGTCATTCAGCAGCTGGGCCTGGGCCGCCGTGCGTGCCTTGACCAGCTCGGCCTTGAGGAACTGGACGACGGCGGCGCGGAACATGTCCTCGCGACCGGAATGCTGCGCTGCCAGCGCATCGACCGCAGCCGCGATACCGGCGCTGTCGAAATCGGGCAGGCTCTCGAGTCTGGAATCTGTGGCGACGTTGTCCATGGATGCAATCGGATATCGAACAAGGCCTGTGCTGTCACCAAACTTCCAATGCAACAATCAATCCATGCTGTCATTGGCCGTCGATGGATGATGATCGTTCTGGCCCGGGCGATCGAAAGACAAAGCAATTCTCGGTGACCCCTGCCATAACTCATTGAAACAACGATGATGTTTATATGGCCTGGAGGGTTGACGATGCGTGGATTGTCGAGGCGCGGATTTGCGGGGCTTGCTGCCGTGTTCCTACTGGGATGGGGCACTGCACGGGCGGCGGAGCCGGTGAAGGAGCTCCGCATCGACTGGGCGACCTATAATCCGGTGTCGCTGGTGCTGAAGCAGAAGGGGCTGCTGGAGAAGGAGTTCGCCAAGGACGGCATCAGCATCGTCTGGGTGCAGTCGGCCGGCTCCAACAAGGCGCTCGAATTCCTCAATGCCGGCTCGCTGGATTTCGGCTCGACCGCGGGCTCCGCGGCGCTGGTCGCCAGGATCAATGGCAATCCGATCAAGTCGATCTACGTCTATTCACGGCCCGAATGGACCGCGCTGGTCACGGCCAAGGATTCCAAGATCGCCTCCGTCGCCGACCTCAAGGGCAAGCGCGTCGCCGTGACCCGCGGCACCGATCCGCACATCTTCCTGGTGCGGGCGCTGCTGTCAGCCGGCCTCACCGACAAGGACATTACGCCGGTGCTGCTGCAGCATGCCGACGGCAAGGCCGCCTTGATCCGCGGCGACGTCGATGCCTGGGCCGGGCTCGATCCGATGATGGCGCAGGCGGAGGTCGAGGAGGGTGCCAGGCTGTTCTACCGCAAGGCCGACGCCAACACCTGGGGCATCCTCAACGTGCGCGAGCAGTTCCTGAAGGACAATCCCGACATCGTCCGCCGCGTGCTGGCGACGTATGAAGTCGCCCGCAAGGATGCGCTGGCCAATTACGACGATCTGAAGAAGACCTTCATCACCGTCACCAAGCTGCCGGAGACCGTCGTCGACAAGCAGCTCAAGGAGCGCACCGAGCTGACCCACAGCCGCATCGGCGCAGCCCAGCGCGAGTCGATCCTCGCCGCCGGCCTGGCGCTGCAGCAGGCCGGCGTCGTCGACGCCAAGGTCGACGTCAAGGCGACGTTGGATGCGCTGATCGACGACCAGGTGCCGCTGCCGACGAATTAGAACGCACGAAGAACTGCATGTAGCAGACACGACCACTGCTCTAGACAAAACAACGGTGTCGTCCCGGACAAGCCTGCCAACGCGCCAGCGTTGGCGGGCGCCGATCCGGGACCCATACTCCGCGAAGCCTGTTGTTGAGCACGCTGGAGCGGCAACTCGTCTCGCAACGACCGCCCGCGGAGTATGGGTCGCGGCGCGGAGGCCGGGACGACACCGGTGTCTTGGCGTCGCTCTTGGCCACCCTCGCACCAACCGCAGCATCGCCACGCCTTGCAATCCCGCGCGAGACACTGTTCTCACTATGACCATGACCGTCGAATTGCAGGCGCCGGCTGCCGCCACACCCCAGACCGCCCGCGCGCCACGGCTCACGCGCCTGGCGCGGCCGCTGCTCGGGCTGCTGCTGCCGTTGTCGCTGGCGCTGGCCTGGGAGCTTGCCGTCTGGGCCGGCTGGTCGAACGGCCGCCTGGTGCCGCCGCCGTCGAAGGTCTTCACCACCATCGCCGAGCTCGCCCGCTCCGGCGAGCTCACCCGCCACATCGCCACCACCCTGACCCGGGTCGGGGTCGGCTTCGGCCTCGGCGTCGTCGCCGGCACCTTGCTCGGCGGCATCTGCGGCTATTGGGGCGTCGCGCGCCGGCTGGTCGATCCGACCATCCAGGCATTGCGCGCGATCCCGTCGATCGCCTGGGTGCCGCTGTTCATCCTCTGGCTCGGCATCTTCGAGACCTCGAAGGTGGCGCTGATCGCGGTCGGCGTGTTCTTTCCGGTCTATCTCGGGCTGACCGGCGCGATCCTGTCGGTCGACCGCAAGATCGTCGAGGTCGGCCGCATCTTCCGCCTGTCGGGGCCGGCCATGATCCGTCGCATCCTGTTGCCGGCCGTGCTGCCGGCCTATGTCGTTTCGCTGCGCGTCGGCCTTGGCCTGGGCTGGATGTTCGTCGTCGCCGCCGAGTTCATGGGCGCCTCCGAGGGGCTCGGCTATCTCCTGATCGACGGCCAGCAGCTCGGCAAGCCGGCGCAGATCGTCGCCGCGATCGTGATCTTCGCCATCATCGGCAAGGCCACCGACTGGCTGCTCGAGACCGCCACCGCGCCGCTGCTCCGCTGGCAGGACAGCTTTGCACGCCAGAGCGGAGCCGCCTGATGCTGCAGCTCGCATCCGTCACCAAGGTCTATCCCAACGGCGTTCACGCGCTGGAGCGGTTCTCGGCCGAGATCCAGCTCGGCGAGATCATCGCCATCATCGGTGGCTCCGGCTGCGGCAAGTCGACGCTGCTGCGCGCCGTCGCCGGGCTCGATCGCGCCAGCGCCGGCACTGTCACGCTCGACGGCGGGGCGATCATTGCGCCGCATCCCAAAGTCGGCATCATCTTCCAGGAGCCGCGGCTGCTGCCGTGGCTGTCGGTCGCCGACAATATCGGCTTCGGCCTCGCCGAGCTTTCGGCCGCGGAGCGCCGCGACCGTGTCGCGCGCGCGCTCGCCCGGGTCGGCCTCACTGAGAAGGCCAAGGTCTGGCCGCGCGAATTGTCCGGCGGGCAGGCGCAGCGGATCGCGATCGCCCGCGCTTTGGTGGCGCAGCCCGAGGTGCTGCTGCTCGACGAGCCGTTCTCGGCGCTCGATGCCTTCACCCGCAAGGACCTGCAGGACCATCTGCTGGATCTGTGGGCCGACACGCGCCCGACGCTCGTTCTGGTCACGCACGACGTCGAGGAAGCGGTGGTGCTGGCCGACCGCGTGCTGGTGATGCGGCCGCATCCCGGCCGCCTGTTCGAGGAGATCACGGTCAACCTGTCGCGGCCGCGCGACCGCAATGCGCCGCTGTTCGACCAGTTCAAGCGCCACGTGCTGACCGCGTTGGACCGCTCGCTCGACCGGACGATGCCTGATGCGCAGGGCAGGCGTGACGCCAGCGGCGGCCTGTGGTGGTGACAGCGGCGCTGTCGCCCGGTACATCTCTCCGGCAAATGAATCCGGGAGAGAACGACAAATGGATGCTGCAGAGCTGCGCGCCATGCAGGCGCCGATCAAGGAGCGCTACAAGGCTGATCCTTCCGCTGCCGTGATCACGTTGAAGGCCAAGGGCGAGGTCGGCGGCGATGGCCTGACCTGCAAGCTCGAAACCGGCCGCGCGCTTGCGGTCGCCGGCCTGCATCCGGCCACCGGCGGCTCCGGCCTCGAGCTCTGCTCCGGCGACATGTTGCTGGAAGCGCTGGTCGCCTGCGCCGGCGTCACCTTGAAGTCGGTCGCAACCGCGGTCGAGGTGCCGCTGAAGAGCGGGCATGTCTACGCCGAGGGCGATCTCGATTTCCGCGGCACGCTCGGCGTCGACAAGGAGGCCTCTGTCGGCTTCGAGGAGATCCGCCTGCGCTTCGAGGTGGATACCGATGCGCCACAGGACAAGCTCGACCTGCTGCTGAAGCTCACCGAGCGCTATTGCGTGGTCTATCAGACCATCAAGAACGGCCCGAAGACCGCGGTAAGCATGAAGCGGGTATAGTTGCTTTCGCCCTGCCGCTGACGATGACAAGCTGTTGAGGCTTGCTCAGTCCGCGCCTCCCCCGCGTGCGGGGGAGGTCGCCTCGCATCGGAGGTGCGAGGCGGGTGGGAGAATTCTCTCCACTCGGCGCGTACGTCAACACCACCCGAGCCGCGCCCCCACCCCGACCCTCCCCCGCAGGCGGGGGAGGGAGCACACCGCCCGCGCCGCATGAGCTGATGTCCCTCGATCCCGCCTTCCTGCTGCTGCTGGCCCTGCGCATGGCGATTGCCGCCTCGTTCGTGGTGTCGGCCTCGATGATCGCCGAGCGCACGGGTCCCGTGATCGGTGCGCTGGTCGCGACCCTGCCGATCTCGGCGGGGCCGACCTACGTGTTCCTGGCGCTCGATCATGACGCGGCCTTCATCGCGGAGGGCGCGTTGACCAGCCTGCCGATCAACGCCGCGACCATCTTTCTCAGCCTCGCTTATGCCGTGCTGGCGCAGCGCCACAGCGTGCTGGTGGCGAGCGCCACGGCGGTTGCGGTGTGGCTAGGCCTGGCGTCATTGATCAAGAGCGTGCAGTGGACGCTCGCGATGGGCATCGTCGCCAACGTCGTGACCTTCGCGATCTGCCTGCCGCTGCTGCAGCGCTATCGCCACGCGAAGATGCCGCTGATCACCAGGCGCTGGTACGACGTGCCGCTGCGCGCCTCGCTGGTGGCGGCGCTCGTGGCCACCGTGACCTCGGTGTCCGGTTGGGCCGGCCCCGGCGTCTCCGGGATGCTGGCGCTGTTTCCGATCGTGTTCACCTCGATGATGCTGATCCTGCAGCCGCGCATCGGCGGCCCGGCAACCGCGGCCGTGCTGGCCAATGGCGCCTACGGCCTGATCGGCTTCTCGCTTGCCGTCGTCGTGCTGCATCTCGGCAGCCTGCACCTCGGCGCCGCCTTCGGCCTCAGCGGCGCACTCGCGACCTGTGTCGGCTGGAATCTCGGTCTGTGGTGGATGGGGCGGCGGAAAGTCGCAAAGCAGCAGATTGCGTAGGGTGGGCAAAGCGAAGCGTGCCCACCGACTCCCATCGCGCGACGCAAATGGTGGGCACGACGCTTCGCGTCTTTGCCCACCCTACGAATTCTGTAGGTCTCAGCCGTCATTGCGAGCGAAGCGACGCAATCCAGGGGCGGGGCCAGGACTCTGGATTGCTTCCGCCTACGCCCAATGGGCTTCGGCGGACGCCGTCGGCGCAAGTGCGCCTCGCAATGACAGGCGCATTTTGAGCGACTCCGCCGCACCACACTCAGTGTCATTCCGGGGCGACGCCGAAGGCGGCGAGCCCGGAATCCATTTGGCCGCATGCGCTGTCGTGAGATGGATTCCGGGCTCGCGCTGACGCGCGCCCCGGAATGACGGAGACACAAACTAACTCTTGCCCAACTTCGTCTTCAGCGCATACAGCGCGTCCATGGCCTCGCGCGGGGTCATCTCGTCCGGATGCAGCGCCTTCACCGCGGCGATCAGCTCTTTCGCTTCCTTTGACATCGTGGGCTCGATCGCCGCGCGCGAGGGCACCGCGAACAGCGGCAGATCGTCGACCAGAACGCGCGCGCTCTGGCCGCGGTCCTGCGCTTCCAGCTTGGCCAGCACCGATTTGGCGCGGCTGATCACGGCCGGCGGCAGGCCGGCAAGCTTCGCGACCTGGATGCCGTAAGAGCGATCGGCGGAGCCCGGCAGCACCTCGTGCAGGAACACGACGTCGCCCTGCCATTCCTTGACCCGCACCGTGGCGTTGAACAGCCGCGGCAGCTTGGCTGCGAGCGCCGTCAGCTCGTGGTAATGCGTCGCGAACAAAGTGCGGCAGCGGTTGCTCTCATGCAGATGCTCGATCGCGGCCCACGCGATCGACAGACCGTCGAAGGTCGCGGTGCCGCGTCCGATCTCGTCGAGGATGACGAGCGCGCGCTCGCCGGCCTGGTTGAGGATCGCCGCGGTCTCGACCATCTCGACCATGAAGGTCGAGCGTCCGCGCGCGAGATCATCAGCGGCGCCGACGCGCGAGAACAGCCGGTCGACGATGCCGATGCGGGCGCGGCTCGCCGGCACGAAGCTGCCGATCTGTGCCAGCAACGCGATCAGCGCGTTCTGGCGCAGGAAGGTCGATTTGCCGGCCATGTTCGGACCGGTGAGCAGCCACAGCTGGCCGCTCTTGTGTCCCGGCGTCGGCGACAGATCGCAGGAATTGGCGATGAACGGCTGGCCTTCGCGCCTGAGCGCCTGCTCGACCACGGGATGGCAGCCGCCCTCGATGGCAAAGCCGAGCGAGCCGTCGACCTCCGGCCTGACGTAGTTGTCGTCCACCGCGAGCTTGGCCAGTGCGGTTGCGACATCGAGCATCGCAAAGCCGTGGGCTGCGGCACGCAGATCGTCGCCGATCGCAAGCGCCTGTCCGCACAGGCGATCGAAGATCTCGAGCTCCAGGTTGAGCGCGCGCTCGCCGGCATTGGCGATCTTGGCCTCGATCTCGCCGAGCTCTGATGTCGTGAAGCGCACCTGGCCGGCGAGCGTCTGGCGATGAATGAATGTCGCGTTGAGCGGCGCCGACATCAGCTTGTCGCCGTGCTGCGCGGTGACCTCGACGAAATAGCCGAGCACGTTGTTGTGCCGGATCTTGAGCGCCTTCACGCCGGTCTGGTCGGCGTAGCGCGCCTGCATCGAGGCGACGACGAGGCGGGAGGCGTCGCGCAGATTGCGCGTCTCGTCGAGCGTCGCATCGTAGCCGGCGCGGACGAAGCCGCCGTCGCGCTTGATCAGCGGCAGCTGCTCGTCGAGCGCGCGGGCGAATTCGTCCGCCAGCGCACGCGCAGGCCTCGCCAGCGCCGTCATCACGGATGCGACTTCCTGCGGCGGCTGGTCGAGCGCGGACAACCGCGCCATCGCCTGGTCGGCGGCGAGGATGCCGTCGCGCAAGGCCGCGAGATCACGTGGGCCACCACGGCCGACCGAGAGCCGCGCCATCGCCCGGGTCATGTCGGGCGCGCCGCGCAGGATCGAGCGGATGTCCTCCCGCGCGGCGCCATCGGCGACGAAGGTGGCGACCGCATCCAGGCGGCGCCCGATCTGCGCCGCTTCCGTCAACGGCGCGGCGAGCCGCTGCGCCAGCAGCCGCGAGCCGGCCGAGGTCACGGTGCAGTCGATCGCGTCGAGCAGCGAGCCTCGTCGCTCGCCGGCGAGCGTGCGCGTCAGTTCGAGATTGGCGCGGGTCGCCGGATCGATCGCCATCGTGCTGCCGGTCGCCTCGCGCGCGGGAGGGGCCAGCGGCGGGCGCTGGCCGACTTGCGTGCGCTCGACATAGGTGACGCAGGCGGCGGCGGCCGTCGCTTCCAGCCGCGACAGCACGGCGAGCCCGTCCATGGTGGCGACCGCGAAATAGTCGCACAGCCTTCGCTCGGCGGTCGCGCCGTCGAACACATCGCGCGTCAGCGGTGTGACCGCGGCGAGCTCGCGCAGCACCGGCTCGAACGCCGCGTCCGAATAGAGCGCGTCCGAGATGATCACCTCGTTCGGATTGATGCGCGCCAGCGTCGCGGTGAGCTCGGCGAACGCGCATTCAGTGACGATGAAGTCGGAAGTCGAGATGTCGATCCAGGCGAGCCCCAGCCGGTCGCCGCCGGACGAGCCGCGGCTGCGCGCGATCGACAACAGATAATTGTTGGCGCGCGCATCGAGCAGGTTGTCTTCCGTCAGCGTGCCCGGCGTCACCACGCGCACCACGCCGCGCTTGACCACGCTCTTGTTGCCGCGCGCGCGGGCCGCGGCCGGATCCTCCATCTGCTCGCAGACGGCGACGCGTATGCCCTGCGCGATCAGCCGGTGCAGATAGTCCTCGGAGCGCTCGACCGGCACGCCGCACATCGGAATGTCCTGGCCCAGATGCTTGCCGCGCTTGGTCAAGACGATGCCGAGCGCCTTCGAGGCCACTTCCGCGTCCTCGAAGAACAGCTCGTAGAAATCGCCCATCCGGTAGAACAGCATCAGTCCCGGATGGGCCGCCTTGATCTCGAGATATTGCTCCATCATCGGCGTGAGCTTGGCCGGCGCCTCGGCGGGCGCGGCATCGGGCGGAACCGAAGCGGGGATAGGCTGCTGGATCGTCATGGCGCGGAAACTAGCCAATTTGCCCGGACGGTCCTACCGCTTTGCAGGCGATGTCCCGGTTTTCCACGTTGGCAAAACCTCCCGGATGGGGTCCGCCCGAGATCATCGCAGGTCTCTCCCTTCGTCATTCCGAGGCCTGCGCAGCACGAGCCCGGAATCCATCGTGCGGCGGGTCGTGAAGCCCAATGGATTCCGGGCTCGCCGCGCTGTCGCGCGCCGCCCCGGAATGACGGCGAGATTTGAGGCGGGGTCTGCAGCAAATCTGGGACGGTGGCGGCTTTTGCACCTCCCCCGCGCGCGCGGGGAGGTCGCATCGAAGATGCTATGCGGGTGGGGGAAGTCACTCCGCACGAAGATTCTCGCTTGGGGCTGGCCCCCACCCCAGCCCTCCCCCGCAAGCGGGGGAGGGGGCGCACCAACCCCGTCGAAACGGCACGTTTACGCCATTCTCCACGCATACCACCCCGCGCGCCCGTCATTTGACCTGCCCCCGGCGCACTCCTAAAACCGCCGTCAACATCGACCAGAAACATTGAGATCCCGGGAGAGAGCGATGCGAGACGTCTATATTTGTGATGCGGTGCGGACCCCGATCGGCCGCTTCGGCGGCTCGCTCGCCAAGGTGCGCGCCGATGATCTCGCGGCGACCCCGCTCAAGGCGCTGAAAGCCAAACATCCGAACCTCGACTGGGCCGCGGTCGACGAGGTGTTCTTCGGCTGCGCCAACCAGGCCGGCGAGGACAACCGCAACGTCGCCCGCATGGCGATCCTGCTCGCAGGTCTTCCCGATTCCATTCCCGGCCAGACTTTGAACCGGCTCTGCGCCTCCGGCCTCGACGCGGTCGGCGCCGCGGGCCGCGCGATCCGCGCCGGTGAGGTCGATCTCGCGATCGCCGGCGGCGTCGAATCGATGACCCGTGCGCCGTTCGTGCAGGGCAAGGCGACCGAGGCGTTCTCGCGCTCGGCCGAGATCTTCGACACTACGATCGGCTGGCGCTTCATCAACCCGCTGATGAAGCAGCAGTACGGCGTCGATTCGATGCCGGAGACGGGCGAGAACGTTGCCGAGGAATTCCAGGTGTCGCGCGCCGATCAGGACGCGTTCGCGATCCGCTCCCAGGAGCGCGCCGGCAAGGCGATCGCCTCGGGCTATTTCGCCGTCGAGATCACGCCGGTGTCCGTGCCCGGCGGCAAGGCCGGACCTGTGACCGTCGACAAGGACGAGCATCCGCGCCCCGAGACCACACTGGAAGCTCTCGCCAAGCTGAAGCCGATCGTGCGCAATCCCGGCACCGTCACCGCCGGTAACGCCTCTGGCGTGAACGACGGCGCCGCTGCGATGATCCTGGCTTCTGAAGCCGCGGTGAAGAAGCACGGCCTGACGCCGCGCGCGCGCGTGCTCGGCCTCGCCTCCGCCGCCGTGCCGCCGCGCATCATGGGCATCGGCCCGGTGCCGGCGACGCGCAAGCTGATGGAGCGGCTCGGCCTCAAGATCACCGATTTCGACCTGATCGAGCTGAACGAAGCGTTCGCCTCCCAGGGCATCGCCTGCCTGCGCCAGCTCGGCGTCGCCGACGATGCCGATTTCGTCAATCCGCATGGCGGCGCCATCGCGCTCGGCCATCCCCTCGGCATGAGCGGCGCCCGCCTGGCGCTGACCGCGGTGCACGGGCTGGAAGTGCGCGGCGGCAAGCGCGCGCTCGCCACCATGTGCGTCGGCGTCGGCCAGGGCGTCGCGCTGGCGATCGAGAAGATCAACTGACATCACTCCTCATCCTGAGGAGCCCGCCCCCTTGGCGGGCGTCTCGAAGGATGAGGCCCCGCAGTGGCCTCATGGTTCGAGACGGCGCTTCGCGCCTCCTCACCATGAGGGGAAGCTGCCTGGAGCATCGCCATGACCATCTCCCGCGAACAGGACGTCACGCCGGCCGTGCTGGCGGTGATGGAGCAGACCACCAATCCGCGGCTGCGCGAGATCATGGTCTCTCTCGTCAAGCACCTGCACGGCTTCGTGCGCGACGTCAGGCTGACCGAGGCCGAATTCCGCGAGGCCGCCGCTGTTATCGCCGAGCTCGGCCAGCGCACCAACGACACCCACAACGAGGTCGTGCTGATGGCCGGCTCGCTCGGCGTCTCGCCGCTGGTCTGCTTGCTCAACAATGGCGATGGCGGCAACACCGAGACGGCGCAATCGTTGCTCGGCCCGTTCTGGCGGCTGAACTCGCCGCGCACCGAGAACGGCGGCTCGATCGTGCGCTCGGCAACGCCGGGCCCGGCGCTGTTCGTGCACGGACGCGTGGTCGATCCCCAGGGTGCGCCGATCGCAGGCGCCGAGGTCGACGTCTGGCACGCCTCGCCGGTCGGCTACTACGAGAACCAGGACCCCGATCAGGCCGACATGAACCTGCGCGGCAAGCTCTTAACCGATGCCGACGGCCGCTTCTGGTTTCGCTCGGTGATGATGGTCGGCTATCCCATTCCGACCGACGGCGTGGTCGGCCGGCTGCTGAAGGCGCAGCATCGCCACCCATTCCGCCCCGCGCATCTGCATGCGCTGATCGTCAAGCAAGGCTTCAAGGTGCTGATCTCACAGGTCTACGACCCCAACGACCCGCACATCGACAGCGACGTGCAGTTCGGCGTGACGAAAGCGCTGCTCGGCAATTTCATCCGGCACGATGAGCCGCACCCGATGGACGCCGACGTCACCGCGCCGTGGTACTCGCTCGATCACGTCTACCGGATGGAAGCCGGCGACACCGTGCTGCCGCGGGCGCCGATCAAGTAGCAGAGCCATTCTTCCACGGTGGCGACGAGCGATCGCGCTGAGTAGTTACTCGTCATCCCGGGGCAAGCCCCGCCATGACGGCGTGAGAGATCTGGCCAAAGCCCGATCCTCATATGCGATAGCCCTGCTTTGATCGGCCACTGCGTCCGTTAGGCGACTGCACGTGCCTCGCGAGTTCGCAGCGACGTTGCACGCCACTGCTGCGCATTTGGCGCCGCCGCGACCAGTCCTCTTAACGATCACCAGAGATTGTTCGCTGGCCGTCAAACGTCCAGCAGGCTCGGCGCGACATAACCGCATGTGCATGGCGTTCGGCGTGGTCACGGAAACGTGGTGCTCCCCTGGGTTCCCCGGGCAATTGCAAAAGCACGAAATCCGTGCTTTCATGTTCCCCATGGGTTTATCCCACTACGATAGGACTCTCCGGTACCGGCTGCTCCTCGCTCCCGAAGCGCGAGCGGCGATCGAGTCGACCTTCGCCGACTATGCCCGGATGATGGACATGCTCGACGCGATCGCAGCAGCGAAAGGGATCGGCGCCAATCTCGTCGCGCTGCATGGCCATGCCTATGAGCCGATCCGGAAAGCGACCCGGCTGCCGTCGCGGCTCGTCACGCTCGGCCTGCGCGATCGCACGGCCTTCCGCGCCGCAGCGAACCCGCGGCTGCCGCTCGATGACCGTTTGGTGAATGTCAGGGACGCCGGCACGCTGTCCCTCGGCACCGCGCTCGGCCGTTTCACGATTCCGTTCGAGGTCACCGGCTACGCCGCCGGCTGGACCCACGCGACGCCGGCGCAACTGGTGCGCACCGATAAAGGCGACTTCGAAATCCACTTCGGCGTCAGCGCCAGCTCGCATCCCAATCTCAGCCCAGGAAAGGACCACGTCATGCTCGCCGAACACGCGCCGGCCCCCGACACGCTCCTGTCACGCGCCGGGCGACTCATCGCCGGCATCGCCTATGGCGCCATCGAGAAGGCCGAGGACAAGAACCGGGTCGCGCTGGTCAAGCAGGCGATCCGCGAGATCGAGCAGGCCGAGCGCGAGGCGCGCGACAGCCTGTCCCACGCGCGTGCCGAGGAGTATCGGCTCAACGCGCGCCGCGCCGAGATCGAGCGCGAGACCACGGTGCTGGCCGAGCAGATCCGCATCGCCATTTCTGAGAGCCGCGACGATCTCGCCCGCGCCGGCATCGCCCGGCAGATGGATCTCGAAGCGCAGTTCGAGGTGCTGTCCCGTGCGATCGACGAGAATGCCGAGCGGATCGATGCGGTGCTGACGACCTTGCGCGCTGTTCTGTCGAGCCTGCAGGATGCGCAGACACGTCTCGCCGAGCTCGAACGCAGCGAAGCGGCCGTGGCGCATCCGGTCGCCACCGCGCGCAAGGGCGGCGATGCCGGCCTCGCCAAGGCGGCGCGTGCGTCCCGCGTCATCGCCCGCGCGACCGGCGTGCCGGAGGGCATCACGCCGTCACCCGACATCGACGAATTGTCGAAGCTGCAGCGCGACAAGGACATCGCCGAGCGATTGGCGCGGCTGAAGTCGCAGAACTGAACCGGGCCGGGGGCGTCAGCCCATGAACATCGTCGACCATTTCATGCAACCGGAGGTGCGGCCTTTCGCCGTGGCCGCCATGATGATCGTCCTGGTCGGCGGCGTCGAGGTCGGCTCGATGCTCATCGGCCTGTCGATCAGCGAGCTGCTCGGCCAGACCGTCGATCTCGGCCATGACGGCAACGGAGGCTCAATCAGCCACGTGCTGTCCTGGATCAATGTCGGCGGCGTGCCGCTGATGATCTGCATCCTGCTCGCGCTCGGCATCTTCTCGATGCTAGGCTTCCTCATCCAGGATGTCGCGCGGCTGATCGCGGCGGCGCTGCCGCCGTCGGCCGCGGGCGTGCTCGCCGCGATCGTAACCGTGCCGCTGTTGCGCAGCTCGACGCGCTATGCAGCGCGGCTGATCCCGCAGGACGAGAGCTATGCGGTCGGTCTCTCCGATCTCGTCGGCCGCACCGGCGAGGTCGCGGTCGGCCCGCTCGACCAGGGCCTGCCCGGGCGCGTCCGCGTCAGGGACATCCATGGCAACTGGCACACCGTGACGGCCTCGGCGGCACCGGACTCGCCGCCGCTGCCCGAGGGCGCATCCGTTCTTCTCGTCGACCGCAAGGGCGGCCGCTTCGTGGCAATCGCCGCAGCCGACGAGCTCACTCCGTCACAACCGGATCGTTTGTCCAGAAAGTGATCTCATCATGATCGATCTCGTTCTCCCCGCCACGGTCGGCGTCGCCTTGCTGGTCGTGCTCGGGACCGTCTTTGCCGTGCTCTACCATCGCTCCACCCGCGACGAGGCCTTCGTGCGCACCGGCCTCGGCGGCAAGAAGGTCGTGCTCGACGGCGGCGCCGTGGTGCTGCCGATCTTCCACTCGATCGCCCGCGTGAACCTGAAGACCTTGCGGCTGCGCGTCGAACGCTCGAAGAAGGATTCGCTGATCACCAAGGATCGCATGCGCGTCGACATCGACGCCGAGTTCTACGTGCGCGTGAAGCCCGACGTCGATTCGATCGCGCTCGCAGCGCAGACGCTCGGCGCCGTCACCAACAACGCCGAATTACTGCGCGACCAGGTCGAGGCCAAATTCGTCGACGGCCTGCGCTCGGTCGCGGCGACGATGGAGCTCATGGACCTGCAGGAGAAGCGGTCCGATTTCGTCAAGCACGTGCAGGCGGCGGTCGAGGCCGACGTACAGTCGAACGGCCTGGAGCTGGAATCGGTGTCGCTGACCAAGCTCGACCAGACCGATATTTCCTTCTTCAACGCGGAAAATTTCTTCGACGCCGAAGGCCTTACGCTGTTGAAGACGGTGACCGAGACGCGGCGGCGCGATCGCAACGCGATCGTGCGCGACAACGAGGTTGCGATCGCGCAGAAGGATCTGCAGGCCAGGCAGCAGACGCTCGAGATCGAGCGTACCAAGAAGGAGGCCGAGCTCAGCCAGGAGCGCGACATCGCCAACAAGACCGCGAGCACCCGCGCCGAGGTGGCGAGCGCGACGCAGACGGCGTGGCAGACCGAGGAGAACGCCCGCATCGAGGCGCAGCAGAAGATCGCCCAGCGCGAGGCGGAAGCGCTGAAGGTGCGCGAGACCGCCGCGATCGAATCGAGTCTGGCGATCAACCGGCGCAAGACCGACGCCGACCGCGAGATCCAGATCGCGACCCAGGACAACGACATCCAGATCGCGACCAAGAGCAAGGAGACGTCGGAGGCCCGGGCGGTGGCCAAGGCGGCCGAGGCGCTGGCCGTATCCGCGGAGGAAAAGGTGACGACCGCGCGCGCCATCGAGATCGCCGACCGCGAACGTCAGACCGCGGTCATGGCGGCGCGCAAGGAAGCCGAGCAGCGCTCCACCGGCATTACGGTCGCGGCGGAAGCCGAAAAGCGTGCGGCGGTCGATCGCGGCGCGGCGGCCAAGACGCTCGCCGAAGCGGAAGCCGAGGCCAACAAGATCAAGGCGGTCGGCGTGCGCCAGATCGGCGAGGCGGAAGCGGCCGTGATCCTGATGAAGAACGAGGCCCAGAACAAGCTCGGCAGCAACGTGATCGATTTCGAACTCGCCAAGCAGCGCATCGCGACGATGCCGGCGGCGCTCGGCGAGATGGTGAAGCCGATCGCCAACCTGAAGGACGTCCGCATCCTGCACACCGGCGGCGCGTTCGGCGGCAACGGCAATGGCGGCAGCGGCGGCAATGTCGGCTTCGGCGAAGGCCTCGCCGGCGAGCTCTTGCGCGTGCATGCGCTGAAGCCCTTGATCGACGAGATCCTGGTGCAGTCGGGCTTCAAGCCGGGCGATGACCCGGTGCAGACGCTGACGGGCGTGATCCTGCCGAAGGCGGAGGCGAAGGGCGCTGCAGGTGCTGCGAAGATCGAACCGCTGCCGGTCTCGGCGCCGTCATCATAGCTCGCGGATCTGGGGAAGACCCCCGGGGGCTGGGGGCGGCGCTGGAGGAGCCACCGCCCCCGCCCGGCACATCATGAGTGGGGCGCCCATGAGGTGCAGTCTCTGCGCGCAACTCATACGCAGAGAACCGAGTGGGGTGAGCCGACGATAGCCTCAAGCGCGCCGGATTTGCGTTAAAAATGCATCACGCGCCGGTCACCTTTTCGCTATCCCGGCAGTCGCGTGTCGGATCGCCGCACGGCGTTCCGTCGCAGCGAATGCGCCGCGACCGCACCTACTCGATCACGGCATGATCCGCCGGTGCCGCCTGCGCGCGCAGCGCCGTCCGGGTCGATCCGATCATGACGGCGAGCGGGATCGACACCAGGATGAAAACCATCACCAGCTGGTAGTCGTGCGAGAAGGCGAGGATCTGCGCCTGGACCATCACCATCGCATCCGCCATTGCGCGGCCGGCGTCGGTCGACAGGTTCAACAGGCCCGCGACATTGGGCATCTGTAGCGCGTGATTGAACGGGTTGATGTGCTCGACCAGGATGGCGTGGTTGCGCCGCGTTCCCTCGGTCAGCTGCGCGATCGCAATGGAGATGCCGATCGAGCTGGCGACATTACGCACCAGGGTCAGCATCGAGGTTCCATCGGTCCGCAACTCGCCGGGCAAAGTGAGGAACGCCACCGTCGACAGCGGCACGAATACGAGGCCGAAGCCAAACCCCTGCATGATGCTGATGGCGATGATCTCGGGCACGCCGGTCTGGTCGGTCCACGCGGTCATCTGGAACAGCGATAGTGCGGTCAGCGCCAGGCCGACGATGATCAGCGTGCGCGCCTCGATATAGCGCAGCATTCGCCCGACCAGCATCATCGCGACGAAGGTGCCGCAGCCGCGCGTCGCCAGGAGCACGCCGGCGGTGATGATGGGGTAGCCGATCACGTTCTGCAGATAGGGCGAGGAGAGTGCCATGGTCGAGAACAGCACCAGCCCCATCACGGTCATGAACACGCATCCGCCGACAAAGTTGCGATCCTTGAACAGCGCGAACTGGATGAACGGCCGCTGCGTGGTCAGCGAGTGCGCCAGGAAGTAGTAGAAGCCTAAGCCGGCGACGATGAACTCGATGATGATCTCGTTGCTCTCGAGCCAGCCTTGGTCCTCACCGCGGTCGAGCGCGATCTGCAGCGAGCCGATGCCGATCGCGAGCGCCGCGAATCCGAACCAGTCGAAGGTGAGCGCAGCGTTCGGCTTGGTCTCCTCCATGAAGGCGATCAGACCGAGCACGGTGACGGCGCCGAATGGCAGATTGACGAAGAACACCCAGTGCCAGGAATAGCTCTCGGTGAGCCAGGCGCCGAGCGACGGGCCCATGATCGGGCCGAGCATCACGCCCATGCCCCAGATCGCCATCGCCTTGGCCCGCTCGTGCAGCGCGTAGGAATCGAGCATCACGGCCTGCGACAGCGGCACCAGCGCGGCGCCGAACACGCCCTGCAGCAGCCGGAACAGCACCATCTGGGTGATGTCCTGGGCGAGCCCGCACATCACCGAGGCGATGGTGAAGCCGGCGGAGCAGACGATGAAGGTGCGCTTGCGGCCGAAGCGGTTGGCGATCCAGCCGACCGGCGCGGTCATGATCGCGGCCGCCACGATGTAGGACGTCAGCACCCAGTTGATCTGGTCCTGCGAGGCCGACAGCGTGCCCTGCATGTAGGGCAAAGCGACGTTGGCGATGGTGGTGTCGAGCGCCTGCATGATCGTCGCCGTCATGGCGCAGATCGTCACCATGTTGCGCCGAAATCCGGGAACGGCGGACGATGAGGCGGCAGACGCGGTCATGGCGTGCTACTCGTCCTTGTCAGCCGCATGCGCTGATCCGAGCAGGCCGGCGAGCGTGCGCTGATGGCCGGTGTCGATCGCGACGTTGACGCTCATGCCGGCCTTCAGCTTCGCGACATATTTGTCGGTCTTGTCGAAATAGATTCTGACGGGCACGCGCTGCACCACCTTGACGAAATTGCCGCTGGCATTCTGCGGCGGCAGGATCGCGAACTGCGCGCCGGTGCCCGGCGACAGCGAGCCGATCGTGCCCTTGAAGCGGTGGTTGGGGAAGGCGTCGACGTCGAGCTCGACCGGCTGGCCGACAGCGACATAGGTGAAGTCGCTCTCCTTCGGATTGGCGTCGACCCAGGGATTGGCGATGTCGATCACCGCGAACACCGGCGTGCCCGCGGTGACGAAGCGGCCGAGCTGGATCTGGTCGACTTGCGTGGCGACACCCGGCATCGGCGCGCGCAACGTCGTGTGGTCGAGGTCGCGCTGGGTGTCGTCGAGCTTGGCCTTGGCCTGGACGTAAGGCGGGAACTGCTCCAGCGGCAGCTCGGGATTGCCGAGCAACTGGGTCCGCGCATTTGAAAGCTGCTGCTTGATGAACTGGGCCTGTGCACTCGCCGTGACCAGGGCGTTGGCGGCGTTGTCGAGGTCGAGCTGCGAGCCGAAATTGTTCTTGGCCAGCGTCTGCTTGCGCTCCACATCCTTCTGCTTCAGATCGATGCCCTGATTGGCAAGGTCGAGCATTTGGCCGTAGATCTTGATGTTGGCGGTCAGGTTGTCGTAGCTGGTGCGCGCCTGCTCCAGCGCCGCCTTGGCCTGGTCGACGGCGAGGCGATAGGGCACCGGATCGATCTCGAACAGCTCGTCGCCCTTCTGCACCTGCTGGCCTTCCGTGACGACGATCTTGACGATCTTGCCGGAGATGTCGGGCGTGATCAGCACCTTCTGGGCGCCGACATAGGCGTCGTCGGTGGTCACGTAGCGGCCGCCGTTGAGATAGAGGGCGACGCCGCCGATCGCGGCGATGACCGGCAGCACGACCAGCAGCAGCGTGCGGCGGTAGCGGCGCAGGAAGCCGGGGCGTGCGGGCTTCGCGGCCGCCGTGGCAGCGTCGGGGCTGGCCTTCTGTTCCGGGGCCATTTTCAGGGCTGGCTCAGCCATAGCGCGGCTCCTTTCGCTGCTCGTCGCACAGCGACTGCAGGGCGTTTCTGATGTTTTCTTTGATGGTTTCGAGGTGGGTCATCAGCCGCTCGGCCTCGGCCGGGCTGATGCCTTGAAGCGCGGTGTCGGTCAGCTCGGCGCGCAGCACGGCGAGCTTGGCGAGCAGCGGCCGCGCGGCCTTCTTCAGATAGAGCCGGTTGACGCGGCGGTCGCTGTCGTCGCCGCGGCGCTCGATCAGGCCGGCGTCGGCGAGCTTGTCGATCAGTCGCGTCAACGTGATCGGCTGCATCTCCATCAGCTCGGCGAGTTCCGACTGCTTCATTCCCTCGCGGCGCTCGACCTTTGCCAGCACGGCCCATTGCGCACGGGTCATGCCGAAGCGTGCGGCCTCCTTGTCGGCATAGCCGCGCACCAGGCGCTGCAGCTCGCCGAGCGTAAACAGGAAGTCCACGGGCGCACCGGCCATGCTGATCTCGATTCGAGCTGAGGGAACTGACCTTCGGTCCTAATGAGCCTAGAATATAATAAGCAAGCTTATGAATTTTTGATGGTGCCCTGGTGCGGACCCGCTCCAACGGAGACGCATAGCTCGGCTACGGGCTTTGGCGCGGCGGACCTGAAATGCTAGATTGTCCGTAATGACCCTTGCCAAGCCCACCTTCCCGGCGCCAGACCATGATCATGGTCGCTGCGCGGCGGATGCGATCACCCATGCCGAGCGCGTCTGCGCCCAGCGCGGCCAGAAATTCACGCCGTTGCGCCGCCAGGTGCTGCAGGCGCTGCTGTCGAGCCACCGGCCGCTCGGGGCTTATGAGATCATCGAGGAACTCGCCAGGGTGGCGTCGCGGCCGGCGCCGATCACGGTCTATCGCGCGCTCGAGTTCCTGATGGCCAACGGCCTGGTGCACCGCATCGAAAGCCGCAACGCCTTCCTCGCCTGCGCGCACGACCACGAGCAGACCGCGCTGGTGGCGTTCCTGATTTGTGAGCGGTGCGGTGCGGTCGGCGAGGTTCCCGCAGCGCCGATCGCGGAGAGCCTGAAGGTGGCCGCTGCTGCATCGGGCTTCACGCCGAAGCTTTCGGTGGTCGAGATCACCGGCACCTGTGCGCATTGCCAGGCGGCGGCGTGAGGGCGATAACCGTTCGGCCACCTCGATAATAAACGTCTGCCGGGAGCAAATGTCCGCAACGTCATCGCCATCCGCCGCGACCCGGCCGCTCGGCCCGGGCGCGATCGCCGTCATCCTCGTGCTCTGCCTGTCCTGGGCCTTCAACCAGATCGCGGTGAAGCTGGCGCTGCCGGAAATTTCGCCGCTGCTGCAGGCCACTTTCCGTTCGCTCGGTGCGCTCCCGGTGCTGCTGATCTTCGCCCAGTTCCGCGGCGTCAAGATGTTCGAGCGCGACGGCACGCTGACGCTCGGGCTGGTGGCGGGAGCGCTGTTCGGCCTGGAATTCGTGCTGATCTATCAGGGCCTGCTGCTGACCTCGGCCTCGCGCGCCGTCGTGTTCCTGTATACCGCGCCATTCTTCGTCGCGCTCGGCTCGTTCCGCTTCCTCGGCGAGCGGATGGGGCCTGCGCAATGGGGCGGCCTGGCGCTCAGCTTCACTGGCGTGGCGCTGGCGATCGGTATTCCCCAGGCCAATGTCGACGGCAAGGTTCTGCTCGGCGATCTCCTGGTGGTCGGCGGCGGCCTGCTGTGGGGCGTGACCACCGTGTTCGTCAAAGGCAGCCGCCTGCGCTTCATCGCTCCGGAGCGGGCATTGGGCTACCAGGTCGCGGTCTCGGTGCCGATCATGGCGCTGGCGGCCCTGATCGCCGGCGAGCGGCTCGGCCAGGTTCCGAGCCCGTTCGTGATCGGGCTGATGGCCTACCAGTCGATCTGGGTGGTCGGGACCACGTTCACGATCTGGTTCGCGCTGATCAAGGCCTATTCGGCCAGCAAATTGTCGGCATTTACCTTCATCACCCCTTTATTCGGGGTGGTGGCGAGCTATTTCATCCTGCATGACGCCCTGACGCTGGCTTTTGGCTTTGCCGCGGTGCTTGTGATCATTGGGCTTTTTCTCGTAAACCGCCCGAACCCAGCCGCCGCCCGGCCGACTGATCCATTGCTGAATGTCACCAAAACCTGATATCCGAGGCCCCATGAAGCCTACATCCGACAAGCCCGAGATCCTGTCTCAGAACGATATCGCCGGACCTGCTCCCCGGCACCAGACCACGCAAGTCATGGTCGGCAACGTCGCCGTCGGCGGCGGGGCGCCGATCGTGGTGCAGTCGATGACCAACACCGACACCGCCGATATCGACGGCACGGTGGCCCAGGTCGCAGCGCTGGCGCGCGCCGGGTCCGAGATGGTGCGCATCACGGTCGATCGCGAGGAGGCCGCCGCGGCCGTCCCGCACATCCGCGAGCAGCTCGACAAGCGCGGCATAACCACGCCGCTGATCGGCGACTTCCACTACATCGGCCACAAGCTGCTGACCGACTATCCGGCCTGCGCCGAAGCGCTGGCGAAATACCGCATCAATCCCGGCAATGTCGGCTTCAAGGACAAGCGCGACACCCAGTTCTCGACCATCATCGAGCTCGCCAACAAATACGGCAAGCCGGTGCGCATCGGCGCCAATTGGGGCTCGCTCGACCAGGAGCTGCTCTCCAAGCTGATGGACGAGAACGCCGCCTCCGCGACGCCGCGCGATGCGCGCGCGGTGATGCGTGAGGCGATGGTGCAGTCGGCGCTGCTCTCGGCGGCGCGGGCCGAGGAGCTCGGCATGCCGAAGGACCGCATCATCCTGTCGGCCAAGGTCTCGGCCGTGCAGGACCTGATCGCGGTCTACGAGGATCTCGCCGCGCGCTCCGACTACGCCATCCATCTCGGCCTCACCGAGGCCGGCATGGGCTCCAAGGGCATCGTCGCGTCCTCGGCTGCGCTCGGCATCCTGCTGCAGCAGGGTATCGGCGACACCATCCGCATCTCGCTGACGCCGGAGCCCGGCGGCGACCGCACGCTCGAGGTGCAGGTCGCGCAGGAGCTGCTGCAGACCATGGGCTTCCGCACCTTCGTGCCGCTGGTTGCGGCCTGCCCGGGCTGCGGCCGCACCACCTCGACCACGTTCCAGGAGCTGGCGCGCTCGATCCAGGATTTCATCCGCGAGGAGATGCCGGCCTGGAAGACGCAATATCCCGGCGTGGAAGCGCTCAACGTCGCGGTCATGGGCTGCATCGTCAACGGCCCCGGCGAATCCAAGCACGCCAATATCGGCATCTCCCTGCCCGGCACCGGCGAGGCGCCGGCTGCGCCCGTCTTCGTCGACGGCAAGAAGTTCCGCACCCTGCGCGGGCCGTCCATCGCTACCGACTTCAAGGCGCTGGTCATCGACTACATCGACCAGCGCTACGGCAGCGCCGCCAAGGCCGCGGAGAGCGTGACCGCGGCGGAGTAATGGGGCTCCGCGGTTGATTGGAACCGGTGGCGCCTTCTGCGCCCCGGGCTGATCGCGCGGTGCTTGCAATCGCGGCGAGAATGCCTGCCCATTCGTTACTCCGTCATGCCCGGGCTTGTCCCGGGCATCCACGTCCTTCCCAGGATGCCGAACGACGTGGATGGCCGGGACAAGCCCGGCCATGACGATGTGGAAGCAGGCGGGCGCATAACACCGATCGTCATATGCGATTGCCCTGTCGCAGCCGGGGAGAGCTCGAGAAAGAGCCCGCGGCTCGATCTCATGTCCAATCTGGCTGTCGTGAGGGCGACAGCTGACCCTGCAACCGTCGGCTGCTTGTGCCGCGCGCCTCAGTCTGAAATTTTCACCCGCGGATCGGCCGCAACGCGCCGCCGCCGTGTCGCGCGGCGGTGTTGCGGTTGACCTCATCAGGACGGCGCCGCCCCACTGCTGCCCGCATGATCAGCACCTTGAGGCCTGCTGAAGAGGACGCCTCGATGGATCTCGACATCCGTGAAATGACTCTCGACGAGACCGGGATGGTCATCGACTACTTCTATGCGTCGAGCGTCGAGCAGCTCGATCTCATGGGCATCGATCCGACGCGGATGCCGACACGGCCGGTCTGGAGCAATCTGTTCAAGACGCTCTACGCGACGCCGTTGGCCGAGCGCGCGGCGCTCTTGATGATCTGGCGGCTCGACGATCGGCCGGTCGGCTTCTCCACCTGCGACCGCATCGTGTTCGGCAACCGCGCCCACATGCATCTGCACGTCACCGAGCCGGAGCTGCGTGGCCGCGGCATCGGCACCGAATGCGTCCGCCGCAGCATCGATCTGTATTTCGAGCGGCTGCAGCTCCAGCAGCTGTTCTGCGAACCGCACGCCTACAACATCGCCCCCAACCGCGCCCTGCAGAAGGCCGGCTTCCGCTACCTGAAGACCTACAAGACCGTGCCCGGCCCGATGAACTACCACCAGGCGGTGACGCGCTGGATGATCGAGCGGTGAAGGCGGGGGCACGAGGTCCGGCAGCGGCAGGTCCGCTTGCCAATGAGTTACCCGTCAAGGCCGGCCATGAGGGTGTGGATGCGTCCCGCGCCTCATTTCAGATCGCTATCGCGACATCCCGGTTTTGCCCGTCGCGTTACCATGTCGCACCTCATCAGGCTTGTGCCGTCGGGCAAATCAGGTCGATCTTTCCGCACGTCCCGCCTCGCTGAGAGGGGCGCTTCGCGGTCGTCACGAACGTGGAGGCGGGATGCGGTGGACGCGATGTGGCGCAGTGAGCCCAACGGGCTTCACGGACGAACGCCATGGCGCGGACGGTCAAGTCGCATGGTCCTGACATCCCGATGCTGATGCCAAGCTGGCCGATGATCGCCAGTGACGGGGGCAACAAAGCCCGGTCCCCGGGGAGAGTGCGAAGCAGCCGTTAAAACCATTGCGCAGGGAAGGCTGGGTCGTTCCGGCTGAACCTGTGGTTCCTGCCGCCTGCATTTTTTCCGCAGGCGGGCCACGGGCCTCAGCCGAGGCCCGGCCTTCCCTGCGCCCTCCGATTGGAGAGGGCGACGAGCTCCTCATAACTCGGGCAGACCGTGCCGCGAGATCATGAACTCATGACCGATGTCAGCGATCGCGGCGTGCGTGCCCGGCATTCTCGGTGTCATCACCCGCGCAGGCGGGTGATCCAGTACGCCGCGGCCGCGGTGATTGAGCCGCGCCGCCGGTGGAATACTGGATCGCCCGCCTGCTGTTCAGACCGGGCACATAGCTTACACCTGTTCGGAGACATAGTTGACACTTTTCGGGTCGCGCAAATCGATGGCTGCGATCTGATTTGCGGCAAAGAATATTCCGAACTTCCCGTCGCTACTGAGCGGGCGAATGGCGAGCCGCTCGCCACGAAAGGCTTGCGGCACTTTCCAGAGACGTCCCTTGAAGCTGACGTAGGCCTTCGTCGTAGAAACGGAACGGACGACCTCGCCCTCGTCGTACTCCACCGTTGGAAGGCGATCCGGCATCGTGCGCTGGCTGGGTCGATAGCGGCTTGCCGGCACATCGAAGTCCAACGCCTCGTGCGGCCGGTCGAGATTGTAGACGGCTCGCCATTCGTCGAGTGCCCGCTGGACATCGTCAAGGTCGCGGTAGCGCCTGAAGGCAAAGACCTCGGCCTTCAGGGTGCGATGGAAGCGTTCGTTCTTGCCCCGGCTCTGGGGATGGTAGGGGCGGCTGTGGATCGTTCGGATACCGAGCTTCAGAAGCCATACTGTCAGCGTGGTCCAGGGATCTTCAAGGGTGAAGCCCCAGGGGCCGCCGTTGTCGACGAACATCGCATCCGGCAGTCCGTAGCGGTGGAACGTCGTCTCCAGATGTCCTCGTACCGTCGAGCCTCGTTCGTTGTCACAAGCTGCCAGGCACAAGGAAAAGCGCGAGTGGTCGTCCAACGCCGTCAGCGGATGACAGGACACGCCGTTCTCCAGCGCGCTGTGCCCCTTGAAGTCCATTTGCCAAAGCTGATTGGGCGCATCCTTCTCGAACCGTTTGTAGGGCTGCCCAGGCGTGCCCGCAGGCTCCGTCACCCGATCGTAACGGCACAGGATATTGTGCACCGTCGATATCGCGGGAACGGCTTGCCCGTCGCGATCGAGACGACGCGCGAGCTTGCGCGCTCCCCAGGCTGGGTGAGCATCGCGCAATGCGACAATCTGCTGCTCAGTCGCAGCTGCGGTGCGCTCCGGACTGCGATGAGGCCGCCGCGACCGATCCGCCAGCGTTGTATCGCCGGCATCATGCCGCTGGATCCACTTGTAGCCGGTCTGAGCGCTGATGCCGAACTGCCGGCACAGCTTCCGCCGGTTCACTCCCTCCTGCTTGGCAAGCATCACAAACTCTCGTCGTTGGTCCATGACAGACACCTCTCGCCACGGCATCGCTCGCCCCTTTGCTTGACGAATCGAGCCGATTTTGACGTGTCAACCATGTCTCCGAACACCTGTCAGCCATGTCCCCGGGCTGAACACTGCGCGGGCGATGACGGCGGAGAGGATCATGGGCGATGATTGTGGAGGGATACGCGCTGCTCCTTCTCCGTCATCGCGAGCGCAGCGAAGCGATCCAGGGCCGTGCAAGGATTCGGGATTGCTTCGCTGTGCGCTACGCTCGCAATGACGGCATTTGCCGCACCATCGCGTCCGACAACTCCGTCACCAGCTCTCATCTCCTACAACGGCAGTTCGCCATACGACCGGTTGGCGAGGCTTGCTTCCTCCAGGTCGAGATCGCGCTCGATGCGGCGGCGGGTCTCATCGGTGATCTTGCCGTCGCGCAGCATTACGTGGATGAATTTTCGTTCCACCGTGATCAGTTCGCGCGTCAGTTCGATGCCGAGGGCGGACGCGTCGTTGTCGTCAGGCTTGAGACCCTCCGGGAGCTGATTGGTCCGCACCTCATGGCGTGCCCGCAGCAAGCGCACCACCTCGTCCGACAGCTCGCGGTCGTTGGTCATCGTCTCCAGCGAGCGCAGGGCGCTGTCGAGGGCCTCGCGCCGGGCCGCGATCTCCTGCTCGTGCTCGCGCTGATGCTCGGCGCGGCCCTGGTTGCCGAGCCCGAGCCAGCGAACGACGGCCGGCAGGGTCAGGCCGAGGCCGATCAGGGTGAAGAAGATCACGCCGAAGGCGATGAACAGAATCTGGTCGCGATAGGGAAACGCAGCGCCGGTCGAAAGCGTCAGCGGCAGCGCCAGCGCTGTCGCGAGCGAGACCGTGCCGCGCACGCCGGTGAAGCCGATGATGAAGGTCTGCCGCCACGGCGGCAGCGGATCGCGGGCGCGCAGCGAACTGCTCAGCAAACGCGGCAGGATCGTCGCCGGAAAGGTCCAGGCGAAGCGCGCGATGACGACGATGGCGAGCACCAAAGCGGTTGCGATCATGATCTCATCGAGCGGAAAAATCTTCGACTTCTCGTAGATCAGCCGCATCTGGAAGCCGGTCAGCAGGAACAGCATGCCCTCGATCAGATAGACCATGAGGTCCCAGAAGAAGACGCCCTGCAGACGGGTCGCCGAGGAGATCCACAGCGGGCCGTTCCAGCTCATGTAGAGGCCGCAGGCCACGGTCGCGATCACGCCGGAGCCGCCGACATGCTCGGGGATCCAGAACGCCAGATAGGGCGTCAGCACCGACAATGTGATCTCGACCTGCGGGTCGCGCGAATAGTGACGGGCGCGAAGCATCAGCCAGCCGACGCCGATGCCGAAGGCGATCTCGCCGACCACGATCGCTGCGAACTCGCCTGCGGCGACGGGAAGGGAAAACGCGCCGGTGGTGATCGCGGCGACCGCGAAGCGATAAAGGATCAGCGCGGTGGCGTCATTGGCGAGGCCTTCGCCTTCGAGGATCACCATCACCCGGCGCGGCAGATGCAGCCGGCGAGCGATCGCGAGCGGCGCCACCACGTCGGGCGGCGCGACGATGGCGCCGAGCAGGAAGCCGATGCTCCAGGGGAGGCCGAGAAGATAGTGGGTCGCCGTCGCCACTGCAAAAGCGGTGAAGAGCACGCAGCCGACCGCCAGCAGCACGATCGGCCGCAGATTGCGCTTGAACTCGCGCCAGCTCATCGCGACGCTGGAGGAATAGATCAGCGGCGGCAGCACCACCAGCAGCACGAGCTCGGGCGGCAGCGCGAAGGCCGGCATGGTCGGCACGAAGGCGAGCGCGATGCCGGCAAGCATCAGCAGGATCGCCGGCGCGAGGTTGGCGCGCCGCGCGATCAGGGCGGTTCCTGCCAGCACCGCCAGCAGGATCAGGAATATCTGAAAATGAGCTTCCATCGGGGCGGGCCGGGCGTCGCTGCGCCGGTCTCAGTCCCTGAGGTCGTAGCGGTAGGACTTGGAGACGATCTGCCACCCGTCGCTCAGCCGCATCGCCACCAGATAATCGGTGAAATAGCGCGGCGGCAGCTGGCAGCGCACCTTGATGAAGGCGGTCTTGTCGTCCGAACGGTCGATGGTCACGATGACGTCCTCGCGCGCCTTGCCTTCGCCCTTCGCGGAGGGGCGCTTGCGCACCCAGGCCAGCCAGTCGGGCACGGTCAGGATCTTGAGGTCGCCGTTCTCGACCCAGCGCAGGTCGGCGCTGGGGTGAAAGACCGCGCCGAGCTTGTCGGCATCGCCCTCGTAGAGCGCATCGAAGTAGCCCTGCACGACGGCCTCGACGGTGGAACGGTCTGTGCTCACGGCCAACTCCCTGGGAACCCGGACAAACAACGATCGCATTTTCGATGCAAAACCGGGCTTGGCAAGCCATGAACTGCGGTCGACGCGCCAGCGACAGAACTATAGTGGCTGAAGCCGGCTGGAACGGGAATACATCTGCGTGATCCCGGTCACAAGCCGAACGGCTTGCAATCTGATAGGCAGAGCCAGCAGGTCTCCCAGGGCTATGGGGTAGGTACGATGTCTTGGTCAGTTCGATTGGGCGGTTACATCCTGGCGGCAGCGCTGCTGCTGGCCGGCCATCCGGCGCTCGCCGAGAAGCGGGTGGCGCTCGTCATCGGCAACTCCGCCTATCAGAACGTGCCGCCGCTCACGAACCCGGCCAATGACGGCGCGGTGATGACCGCAACCTTCAAGAATGCGGGCTTCGACGTCGTCGATTACCGCCGCGACCTCACCGCCCGGGAGACCCGGCGGGCGCTGCGCGATTTCGCCGACGCCGCGCGCGATGCCGACATCGCCGTGGTCTATTATGCCGGCCACGGCATGGAGGTCGAAGGGGCAAACTATTTGATCCCGATCGATGCCCGGCTCGAGCGCGATACCGATGTTTATGACGAGACGCTGTCGCTCGACCGCATCCTGGTGGCCGTCGAGCCCGCCAAGAAGCTGCGGCTGGTCATTCTCGACGCCTGCCGCGACAATCCGTTCACGCGGAACATGCAGCGGACGGTGGCGACCCGCAGCCTCGGCCGCGGCCTCGCCAAGGTCGAGCCGACCAGCCCCAACACGCTGGTGGCCTATTCTGCCAAGGCCGGCTCGACCGCGCAGGACGGCGACGGCAAGAACAGCCCGTTCACGCTGGCGCTGTCGCGTCACATCGCGACCCCCGGCCTCGACGTCCGCAAGGCGTTCGGCTTCGTGCGCGACGAGGTGTTAAAGGCGACCGGCAACCGCCAGGAGCCGTTCGTCTATGGTTCGCTCGGCGGTGAGGACATGCCGCTGGTGCCGGGCGTGCCCCGCGTCGTCACGCAGATGCCAGTCGCACCGGTTGCGAACCCGCAGGCAGACATGCGGCGCGATTACGAGCTCGCGATGCAGGTCGGCAACAAGGGCGCGCTCAACGCGTTCCTGGCTCAATACCCGGATGGTTTCTACGCGAGCCTCGCCAAGCTGCAGCTCGAAAAGCTGACCGCCGAGGACAATCGCAACGCGGCGGCGGAGAAGGCGCGCGTGACTGAGGCCGAGCGGGCCCGCCTCGTCGCCGAGGGCGCGCGCAAGGACACGCTCGTCAAGGCGGAGGCCGAAGCAAAAGCGGCCGAGCAGGCGCGCCTCGCGGCCGAGAAGGCCAATCAATTGGCGCAGCAGCAGGCGGCCGAGGCCGAGAAGAAGCGTGCCGAGCAGCAGGTCGCGGCCGTCGACAATCCGCGCGCGGCAACCTCGCCGAGCGCGCCGGCGGCCGCCCCGGATAAGGGACCGCAGGTGGCCTCGCTCAGCCCGGCGGCACAGCCGGCCGACCTCGCCAAGTCGGTGCAGCTGGAGCTGCGCCGCGTCGGCTGCCTGACCGAGGATGCCGACGGCGATTGGGGCTCGGCCTCGCGCCGGTCGCTGTCGCAATTCAACCGCTATGCCGGCACCAGGCTCGACACCCAGGCCGCGTCGGCGGATGCGCTGCAGGCGATCAAGCTCAAGCAGGCGCGGGTGTGCCCGCTGGTCTGCCAGCAAGGCTACAAGTCGGATGGCGACCGCTGCAGCCGCATCGTCTGTGCCGAGGGATCGTTCGTCAACGACGACAACGAGTGCGAGAAGCGGCGGGAGAAGAAGCCGGTTGCCAAGCGCGGGCAGGACGAGGAGGACGTGCCGTCGCGTCGTCGCGCCCGAGCCGAGCCCAGCCTGCCGCTGCCCAATCCTGGCGCGGGCGTTGGCGTCGGCGCGGGGATCGGTGTCGGCGGACTTGGGATTGGCGTCGGCGCGGCGCCGAGCTTTGCCAAGCCGCAGACCCAGGCCGCTCGGCCGGCCAAGTCGACCGGCCAGATCTACTGCGATGCCTATCTGTGCCGCGCGGTCAGGCCCGGCTGCCGTCTCGAATATCGCGGCGGTGGCGGCCCGGGCAACAACGCCAGCGTCGAGGTGTGCAACTAGAGCATGATCCGGAAAAGTGGAAACCGGTTTTCCGAAAAGATCATGCTCAAACAAGCAGATGAGGTCATGATGCGGTTTGGTGGAATCGCATCATGATCTCAATCAGGACGAGATCGCGCTCGCGGCGATGTTGACCATCAGGGCGACGAGCGCGGTGTTGTAGATGAACGAGATGATGCCGTGCACGGTCGCGGTGCGGCGGATGATCTTGTCGGTGATGCCGACGTCGGAGACCTGGGCGGTCATGCCGATGATGAAGGAGAAGTAGACGAAGTCCCAGTAGTCGGCGTGCTCGTCCTTGTCGCCGCTCGGAAACTGCAGCCCGCCCGGCTTGGCGCCCCGATAATAGTCATGGGCGTAGTGCAGGGCGAAGGTCGCGTGCACCGCGGCCCAGGACAGCGAGACGGTGAGCAGCGCCAGCGTCAGCGCCGGGGCGTCGCGTTTGGAGGCGCCGAGCTCGAGCACGATCGCGGCGATGCTGGCGAAGGCGCCGAGCGCGGTGACCAGCAGGATCACGAAGCGACCGTCATCCTGCATGATCGCCTTGCGGCGGATGTGCTGGTGCTCGCAACGCAGCATCATCACCGCGACCAGCACGAGGTAGATCGTGGTGAAGATGTCCCAGCCGAGCAGCAGCCGCGTGATCAGCCGCAGCGCCGACGGCAGCAGAAAGAAGGCGACGATCGCGATGCCCAGCGCGACGAAGGTGCGTGGGCGCGCATAGACAACGCGAAGCGGGGCCGGCAGCCGCGTGAAGCGGGCAAGGTCCGGATCGTCGGGATGGACTGCGGCCAACGCCTCGCCTCAGCTCTTGCGTTCGGCGACGAAGTGGGCGGCAGCGCGCAGCACGTCGCCCTTGGCGCCGAAGATCGACAGCGCGGCGTCGCCTCGGGCCAGGAGGTCGCGCACGCGCTGCTTGGCGCCCTCGATGCCGAGCTGGGTGACGAAGGTGGTCTTGCCGAGCTCGGCGTCGGCGCCGGCCGGCTTGCCGAGCGTGGCGGCGTCGCCCTCGACGTCGAGCAGGTCGTCGGCGATCTGGAAAGCCTCGCCGAGCGCGCGGCCGTAATCGTCCAGCGCCTGGTACTCGGCCGGCGCAGCCTGGCCGAGCAGGGCGCCGGCGATGCAGCCGAAGCGGAGCAGGGCGCCGGTCTTCATCTGCTGCACCCGGGCGACATCGACCGGGTCGCGGTCGCCGAACCGGCCCTCGCCGGCGAGGTCGAGGATCTGGCCGCCGGCCATGCCGCCGACACCGGCGCAGCGGGCCAGCGCCCGGGTCAGCGCCAGGCGCACACCGGCGTCGGGATGGATCTCGTCGCGGGTGATGATGTCGAAGGCGATGGTGAGCAGCGCATCGCCGGCGAGAATGGCGGTGGCGTCGTCATAGGCCTTGTGCAGGGTGGGGCGGCCGCGGCGCAGGTCGGAATTGTCCATCGCCGGCAGGTCGTCATGGATCAGCGAGTAGCAGTGGATGCATTCCAGCGCCGCGCCCGCCATCAGCGCGCCCTTGCGGGGCACGCCGAACACGGCGGCGCTCTCGACCACCAGGAAGGGGCGCAGCCGCTTGCCGCCGCCGAGGCTCGAATAGCGCATCGACTCGATCAGCCGCTTCGGCCGGGCGATCTCGTCGGCCATCGGCGCATCGCCGAGGAGCTCGCCGAGCAGGGCTTCGGTCTCTTCCGCGGTCTTGTCCAGGCGTTGGGTGAAGTCGGTGAGGGCCGTCGCAGTCATTTAAGAAGAGCTCCAGGGGGCGAAATTCGCCGGACAATCGTTGATGGCGGCGACTTCGTCAATTGCGGGGAAAGCGGCGGCTTTCGGCCGCAAGGACGGAAAAAAGCAGGAAAGCTCGCGGAGATGTCGGATAATCCGGGCGAATTGTCGGCCCCTGCGGTGGTCCAACCCGAGCGAAGCCTGCCCTTGCGTACCGTCAGAACCATCCTCCTGATCGTCCTGCTGGTGCTGCTCGTGCCGTATGTGCTGACGCCGTTCTATGCCATGGGTCATCCGGTCTCGACGCTCATGATGTGGCGGTCGCTGATCGGCCGGCCCGTCGAGCGGCACTGGATCGACCTCTCGGCGACGTCGCCCTATTTGCCACGCTCGGTGGTCGCGGCGGAGGACGCCAAATTCTGCAGCCATCATGGCATCGACTGGGGCGCGCTGCGCGAGGTGATGGACGATGCCGAGGATGGCGAGGTGACCCGCGGCGGCTCCACCATTACCCAGCAGGTCGCCAAGAACCTGTTCCTGTGGCCGGGCCGCAGCTTCGTCCGCAAGGCGCTGGAGCTGCCGCTGGCGCTGTGGATCGACGCGGTGCTCAGCAAGCGGCGGATCCTGGAGATCTATCTCAACATCGCCGAACTCGGCCCATCCGGGCAGTTCGGGGTCGAAGCCGGGGCGAATTACGCGTTCGGCCGCTCGGCCGCCGGCCTCGGTCCGCGCGAGGCGGCGCTGATGGCCTCGATCCTGCCGAACCCCGCCCGGCGCAGTGCCCGAAATCCGGGCCCCGGCGTCCGCCGGCTGTCCGCCACCTACATGGTGCGCGCGCAGGCATCGGGCCTGCAGACCTGCTGGGGCGAGCGACATTGAGGGCGATATTGACGATGGCAGGCACGATTTTTGGCCAAAATTGCCCCGGAGGGCCCTAGCCTTACCGCACCCCTTCCTCTATAAGCGCGGCCTTGATCGGCATCCCGGCTCGCCAGCTGCATGGCTGCAGCCGTCCTTTGCGGACGATGCCTTACAAAATACCCTAGAGGATACCGATATGGCCGTCCCCAGAAGAAAAACCTCGCCGTCGCGCCGCGGCATGCGCCGCTCGGCTGACGCCATCAAGAAGCCGACCTATGTCGAAGACAAGGACTCCGGCGAGCTGCGTCGTCCGCACCACCTGGACCTGAAGACCGGCATGTACAAGGGCCGCCAGGTCCTGAAGAAGAAAGACGCCTGATCGTCCGCAGGGCAGATTTGAAAAGGCCGCTTTCGAGGCGGCCCGAATTCGGCCATTGATGGGGTTGAGATCGGTCCCGTGCGATTTGATTCGCGGGGGCCGTTGCGCATGAGTTCGGCGTGATCCCTTCTCGCTGAAATATCTTCGGACCATTTGATCTCGCGCCGAGCAATCGCCAGCGCCATCCAAGGCTTTAGCCGATGTCCATGGTCGGTTTCCCGCTGCTGCTGATCCCGCTGGCGATCTACAACATGATCGTCTTTCTGATGCCCGGGGTGGCCTTCAGCGAGACGCTGCTGCGCCTTCAGCTTCCGTCCGGCGAGGTCTGGACGGTGTCGCTCGGCGACATGCTGCTGGCGCTCGGCGTGCTGCTGCTGCTGCTCGAGGTCATCAAGGCCGCGAAGCCGAACGGCAAATACCTGACCGACCACCTGCTCTCGCTGCTGGTGTTCGGCGGCGCCGCGGCCGAATTCGTGATGTGGCCGAAGTTCGGCAACTCGACCTTCCTGCTGCTGACGCTGCTGGCGATGGTGGATTTCTTCGGCGGCATTTCGCTTCGCACCAAGCGCCGCGCCCGCGCCGTCGTTGCGGCGCCTGCTGCCACGCTGGCACCGCCGCCTGCCGGAGAGACCCCCTCCGACCCCACGCCCGAGCCGATCGAGGAGCCGGCCAGGGCGGAGATGCTGGAGCCGGATGTTGCTGCCGCTCCCGCCGCCCCTCCTGTCGAAGAGCCTGCTGATGCCGTGCCGGCGGCGGCTTCGGTCGCCGAATCGGTGCTGCTCGATCGCTCCGGGCCACGGCCGTCCGCCGCGGCGTCAACCGCTGAGCCGACCGTCGCAGTTCCGGAGGTGCATTCTGCGCCCGTCCCGGGCCCGTCCTCGCCGGAGCTGCCAAAGACGTCGGAGCCGCTCAAGCCCTGAAGGGGCAGGGCGACCCGCTTGCTGCGCTTCAAATCACCTGCCGGGTCTTGCCACCGACATTCGCGACCGGCTGCAGCCGCGCCGCATAGGCTGACTGGGCAACGGCGGGCGCGGCACGCCTGATGGTGCGGGTCTGCGGCAGCTGGGCCGCGGTCGCGATCAGATGCGTGACGAAGCTGGCGTCGGGACGGGCCGCGCGAGCGAGCGGCGCGCGGCGGTCATAGCTCCCGCCGGTGTGTACCAGCACAACGGAACGGGAGGTCTCATCCGACTTGCGCGAGCCGTCGTCCTGATCGATCGTTAACATCGTCCCACCACACCCGGCGCGATTGTCACGTTATGGGACGCCCGGGCCTTTCGCAATTCGATCTCGCAAGGAAGATGCCGCCCGCGCGCGACTGTTCCTCCCTGGTCGAAACATGGTTGACGCGGCTCCGACGCTCGCCCGTCGCATCGGCATGCTCTCCGTTAACCAGAGATGCGTAGTCTGATTCGCGAAGTTCGCGGCCGCCGCTCGCGCGGGTAGGTGTCGGCCGTACCCAAATCGACGCCGGGTCGCACCGGCTTGTCCCGAAACGAGGCGATCTTGACATCCGATTTGCCGCAGACCTCGATGATCCTGGCGTCGCTGGGCCAAGCCGCCTTCGTATGGGATATCGCGAGCGACGTCATCGTCTGGAGCGATCACGTGGGCGCGGTGTTTCCGGACGTTCCGCTGCCGCAGCTCTGCAACGGGACGGAATTCGGCAAGCTGATCGAACCGGACCGCAAGGTCCGCTCCGAGGTGATGTGGCAGGCCGCGCCGCTGCACGGGGATGGTGGTACGCCCTACCGCATCGAATATGGCGTGCGGACCCACGCCGGTGCGCCGCTGATCTGGGTCGAGGAGACCGGATGCTGGTTCGCCGGTCCGGACGGGCGCCCGTCGCGTGCTCAAGGCATCCTGCGGATCAACAATGAGCGCCACGCCCGCGACGAGCAGCTGCTCGAGCTGTCGCGCCACGATCCGCTGACCGGCGAATTGAACCGCACGCATCTGCTGGCGACGCTCGCGGAGGTGATCGAGGAGTCGCAGCGCTTCCGCTTCTCCTGCGCCTTCATGCTGATCGGCATCGACCATCTCGCGCGTATCAACGACGCGTTCGGCTTCGACGTCGCCGATGGTGTCGTCCTGGAGATCGCGCAGCGTATCCGCGCCCGGCTGCGCGGCGCCGACACCCTCGGCCGGTTCTCGGGCAACAAGTTCGGGCTGATCCTGAAGAGCTGCACGATGGACGACATGACGGTCGCCGCGGAGCGTTTCCTCGCCGCCGTCCGCGACGATGTGGTGCCGACGAAGTCCGGCCCGGTCGCTGTCACCGCGACGATCGGCGCGGTCAGTATCCCGCGCCATGCGCGGTCGGTCGAGGAGGCGATCAATCGCGCCCACGAAACGCTGGAGGCCGCCAAGCGGCGCCGTATCGGATCGTTCTCGACGTGGCGGCCGAACGTCGAGCGTGATGCGCAGCGCAAGGTCAACATCCGGGTCACCGACGAGATCGTCACCGCGCTCAACGAGCGGCGCATCGTTACGGCGTTCGAGCCGGTCGTCCATGCGCAGACGCGTGAGCCTGCCTTCTATGAATGCCTGGTGCGGATGCAGCAGGACGACGGTCGCGCCATCCTGGCGCCGGACATCGTGCCGGTCGCCGAGCGTCTGGGTCTGATCCGTCTGGTCGATCACCGCATTCTTGAGCTCGTCGTCGCCGAACTCGCGAGCGCGCCGGGAGTGACCCTAAGCCTCAACATCTCCCCGGAGACCACGATGGATCCGGATTGGTGGGCTTCGATCGAGTCCATGATGCGCGCGCATTCCGGCGTCGCCGAACGTCTGATCGTCGAGATCACCGAGACGGTGGAGATCCAGGACATCGATGATCTCCGCGGCTTCGTGACGCGGCTGAAGGATCTGGGCAGCCGGATCGCGATCGACGATTTCGGCGCCGGGCACACCTCGTTCCGCAACCTGCGCAAGCTCGGCGTCGATATCGTCAAGATCGACGGCGCTTTCGTCCAGAAGCTCGCGCGTTCGGCGGACGATCGCGCCTTTGTGCAGACCCTGGTCGAGCTGGCGCGGCGGCTGCAGATCAAGACGGTCGCGGAGTGGGTCCAGGACGAGGAATCCGTCGCGCTGCTGCGCGACTGGGGGTGCGATTACATCCAGGGACGGCTGATCGGCCTGGCTTCGATCGATCGGCCGTGGGCCGAAATCGGCGAGACCGCATTGCCGGCGGCGGGCTGATCGCCCGCCAGCTTAGAACGGCAAAGCGCGACGGCTCGTGCGCTGCACAAGCGCCCCGCGCTGCGCGGGTCTCAGCCTTGCTCGTCCTTCTTGGGCTCGGACATGCGGTCGAGCCGCTCCTGCATGTCCTTCATCTGACGGCGCAGGTCGTCGATGTTGTCGTCCGGTACGGCCGGCTCCGGCGCCTTGTCGTCGGGGCGCGTCGGCGAGAACGGCTTGAACATCGAGAAGGTCTGCTGGAACAGCTCCATGTTGCGGCGCACGTGCTCTTCGAGCGGCGCGAACGGCGTCCCGCTGAAGGTGTCGGTCATCTGCTTGCGGAACTTTTCCTGCTCCCGGGTCAGCGTGTCGATCGACTGCTCCAGGTATTTCGGAACCACCATTTGCATGCTGTCGCCATAGAAGCGGATCAGCTGGCGGAGGAAGGTGGTGGGCAGCAGGTTCTGGCCGGCCTTGTTCTCCTGCTCGAAGATGATCTGCGCCAGCACGGATCGAGTGATGTCGTCGCCAGTCTTGGCGTCGTAAACCAGGAAATCCTCGCCGTTCTTAACCATCGAGGCCAAGTCTTCGAGGGTCACGTATGTACTCGTCCCGGTATTGTAGAGCCGCCGGTTCGCGTATTTCTTGATTGTCGTGGGTTGGTCAGATTTCGCCATGGAGCTCACACATGCAAACCGAGAACAGGGAACCCAACGGCGTTGCCGCGGGGCGAAGACCTACGCAATGCAATAACGTAATCACTTTCGAGCGAGTTCGGCTACGGTTTTGTGCGGAACGGTTAATCCGGCAGCAGAAATCTTGCTCATGAAACGGCCAAGCGCCTCATTTTGAATGCGCTGCAGCAGCAATTGCTGATGCCGCCAATTGACATGTCGCAACGACGTTAACAGGATGACGGGCGAAGGTTGCGCACTCGCCAATCCGGGGCTTGCGGACGGCCGGCACAACCGTGAACTGAATTATTCGCTTTCGCATCAAATACCTCCAAGCTCTCAAGCCCTCGCTTTCACGCCCAAGATCAAGAACCTCAGGAGATGCCCATGTCAGACGATGTCGTCATCGTCAGCGCCGCTCGCACCCCGGTTGGAAGCTTCAACGGTGCCTTTGCCAGTGTTCCGGCTCACGAGCTCGGCGCTATCGCCATCAAGACTGCGTTGGAACGTGCCGGCGTCGAGCCGGGCCGCGTCTCCGAGGTCATCATGGGGCAAATCCTGACCGCAGCGCAGGGCCAGAACCCGGCGCGCCAGGCCTCGATCGCGGCTGGCATTCCGGTGGAAAGCCCTGCTTGGGGCATCAACCAGTTGTGCGGCTCGGGTCTGCGCTCCGTGGCTCTCGGCTATCAAGCGCTCGTCAACGGCGACTCCGACATCGTGGTCGCCGGCGGTCAGGAATCGATGAGCATGGCCGCGCACGCGCAATATCTGCGTGCCGGCGTCAAGATGGGCTCGCTCGACCTGGTCGATACGATGATCAAGGACGGCCTGTGGGATGCCTTCAACGGCTATCACATGGGCAACACGGCCGAGAACGTTGCGAAGCAATATCAGATCACGCGTGCGCAGCAGGACGAGTTCGCGGTTGCGTCGCAGAACAAGGCCGAAGCGGCCCAGAAGGCCGGCAGGTTCAAGGACGAGATCGTCCCCGTCACGATCAAGAGCCGCAAGGGCGACGTCGTCGTTGACACCGACGAATATCCCCGCCACGGCGCCACGATCGATGCGATGGCCAAGCTGCGTGCCGCCTTCGAGAAGGACGGCACGGTCACGGCCGGCAACGCGTCGGGCATCAACGACGGTGCCGCAGCGGTCGTGCTGATGACCGCAAAGCAGGCGGCCAAGGAAGGCAGGATGCCGCTTGCGCGGATCGTCTCCTGGGGCCAGGCCGGCGTCGATCCCAAGGTCATGGGTACCGGACCGATCCCGGCCTCGCGCACGGCCCTGAAGAAGGCCGGCTGGAATATTGCCGACCTCGACCTCATCGAGGCCAACGAGGCGTTTGCGGCACAGGCCTGTGCCGTCAACAAGGATCTCGGCTGGGATCCCGCCAAGGTCAACGTGAACGGCGGCGCGATCGCGATCGGCCATCCGATCGGCGCATCTGGTGCGCGCGTGCTTGTCACTCTGCTGCATGAGATGCAGAAGCGTGACGCCAAGAAGGGCCTTGCGACGCTGTGCATCGGCGGCGGCATGGGCATCGCACTGTGCGTCGCACGCGACTAAAAACTCGGCAGTGATTGCGAACCGTTCAGCCTTCGCAATCGTATCGGCCTCAACTAAAGATCAACGCCCGGCGATTTCGCCGGGCGTTTTGTTCTTGATGTCCGTCAAACACGTCGCATAATCGACCACTAAAAAAATGGAGTTGAACGAACATGGACGTCTCGGCGGCAAGGTGATTGTCGTGCGGACGACCATGATCCAATAACAACGGAATGCACGGCAGCATCCAGAGGTTGTCGTGCGATCAGTCATCGAGGGAAGGATTCGACATGGCACGTGTGGCGTTGGTGACGGGGGGAACGCGCGGTATCGGAGCGGCGATCAGCAAGGCGCTGAAGGCCGCGGGATACAAGGTCGCAGCGAATTACGGCGGCAACGATGCCGCTGCGGAGAAGTTCAAGGGCGAGACCGACATCCCCGTCTACAAATGGGACGTCAGCTCGTTCGAGGCCTGCGCGGAGGGGATCAAGAAGGTCGAAGCCGATCTCGGCCCGGTCGACGTGCTGGTCAACAACGCGGGCATCACCCGCGACACCGCGTTCCACAAGATGTCGCTCGAACAATGGAGCGCCGTCATCAACACCAATCTCGGCTCGCTGTTCAACATGACGCGTCCAGTCATCGAGGGCATGCGCGCGCGCAAGTTCGGTCGCATCGTCAACATCTCCTCGATCAACGGGCAGAAGGGCCAGTTCGGTCAGGTCAACTACTCCGCCGCGAAGGCGGGCGACATTGGCTTCACCAAGGCGTTGGCGCTCGAGACTGCCAAGGCCGGCATCACCGTCAACGTGATCTGCCCCGGCTACATCAACACGGAAATGGTGCAGGCCGTACCGAAGGACGTCCTCGAGAAGTCCATCCTCCCGCTGATTCCGGTCGGCCGCCTCGGCGAGCCGGAAGAGATCGCGCGCGCCGTCGTGTTCCTCGCGGCCGACGAGGCCGGCGCGATCACCGGCTCGACCCTCTCGGTCAACGGCGGTCAGTACATGGTGTGATCCACCCCGGCGGCGTTGCCTCCGGACGCCATCTCCGGCAAAAGACACGTGATGCCCGCGCTCGTCGCGGGCATCCACGTCTTTGAGGCTGCTCGACACGAGCACAGGCGTGGACGGCCGCCACGAAGCGGCTGTGACGGAGCCCACTGCCTGATGTCCCAGCGCACCGCGACCCTGATCGGACTCACGGCGATCCTGATGTGGTCGCTGCTCGCCGTGATGACGGTCGCGACCGGCACCATCCCGGCCTTCCAGCTTGCGGCCATGACCTTTGCTATCGGTGGCGCGGTGGGTCTTCTGACCTGGATCGGCCGGCCAGAGGCGCTGAAAGCCCTACGGCAGCCGGCGCGGGCCTGGGCCGTCGGAGTCGGCGGTCTGTTCGGTTACCACGCGCTGTACTTCCTGGCGCTGCGCTTTGCGCCGCCTGCGGAAGCCGGACTGTTGAACTACCTCTGGCCGCTGCTCATCGTGCTGTTTTCTGCCTTCCTGCCCAATGAGCGGCTGGCGATCCATCACGTGGTCGGGGCCGCGCTCGGGCTTGCCGGCACCGTGCTGCTGTTTGTCGGCAACGGCGCAAGCTTCGACGCGAGCCAACTGCCGGGGCTCGCTGCAGCGTTCGTCGCGGCCTTCGTGTGGGCGATCTACTCGGTGCTGTCACGCCGCCTGAAAGCGGTGCCGACGGATGCGGTCGCCGGCTTCTGTCTCGCGACCTCGTTGCTCGCCAGCCTGGTCCACGCCGCAGTCGAGGTGACGGTGTGGCCGGACAGCACGACCCAATGGCTTGCCATCATCGGGCTGGGCATCGGTCCCGTCGGCGCCGCCTTCTATGCCTGGGATATCGGCATGAAGCGCGGCGACATTCGCGTGCTCGGGGCGGCGTCGTACGCGACGCCATTGCTGTCGACGGCGTTCCTGATCCTCGCAGGCTTTGCCAGTCCGAGCGCCAACATCGCGCTCGCGGCGCTCCTGATCGCGGGCGGCGGCCTGGTCGCGGCCAAGGACATGTTTCGGCTGCGTCGCCGCTGACTGCGCCTGCACCCGGCAAACTCCGCCCGGTACCAACCCTGGTTCCGGCGGTTATCCTTGATGCCGATTTAATCCGGAGCACGGAAGGCCCGCTTACCGGTAGTTTACAACCGCCGATCCGAATTCGGCGCTATCTGCACCTAACCCGGCCTTTACCCGTCGTGCGCGAGACTTTTCGCCGAATGGTAGTGACAACGGGGCGGCGATGCCGGACGTGAGACGTTACATGGCCCGCGCGGGGGAGTTGTTTCGCGTTCCCGCTGACAGTCCCGAGCTGACGCGCGCGCAGTTCCAGGCGTTCTCCAAACAGGTGCCGCTGCTTTATTTCATTCTCATCACCAACAGCCTGGCGCTCGCCTTCACGTTCCTGCCGCTGGCGCCGACTTGGCTGACGATTTCGGTGCCGGCGCTGCTGTCGACGATTACCGGCGTTCGCATGCTGTGGTGGTTACGACAGGGCGAGTCCGCCAACAGTGACGCCGAGGTGCTTCACAACCTGCGTGTCACGAATCGAATCGCCGGACCGATCGGAGCGCTGTTCGTCGTCTGGTCGTTCGCGCTGTTTCCCTATGGCGATCCGTTCGCCAAGGGGCAGGTCGCATTCTACATGGCGGTCACCGTCATCGGCATCATCTTCTGTCTGATGCATCTGCGCTCGGCCGCGCTGATCGTGACCCTGGTGGTCATCGTGCCCTATGTGATCTTCTTCCTGGCGACCGGTGTCCACGCCTTGCGGGCGATCGCGGTCAATCAGCTGCTGGTGTCCGGGGCCATGGTCACGGTGCTGTTCATCTACTATCGCGATTTTGCCGCGCTGGTCGCCAGCCGGAAATCTCTGCTGGCCGAGCAGGCCGCGACCCAGGCGCTTTCGGATGAGAACTTCCGGCTCGCCAATCTGGATTCGCTGACCGATCTTCCCAACCGGCGCCGCTTCTTCTCGGAGCTCACGCATGCGTTCACCGAGGCCGGGCGGGATGGGACGAGGCTCGCCGTCGGCATCATCGATCTCGACGGCTTCAAGCCGATCAACGACACCTATGGGCACAGTGTTGGTGATCGCGTGCTGATCGAGGCGGCGCGCCGGATCAGGGAAGTCTGCGAGAGCGTTGGCGGCCAGGTGCATCTTGCGCGGCTCGGCGGCGACGAGTTCGGGCTGCTCGTCGTCGGCAACCCGTCAGACGACGATCTTCTCGCGCTTGGGCGGCAGATTACCGAGCGCATCAAGCTCCCTTACGAACTCGACACCGCGCATACCGGTCTGTCGTGCTCGACGGGGTTCGCGCTCTACCCGCGCTCCGCCACTGCCGCGGAAGCGCTCTATGAATGCGCTGACTATGCGCTCTACCACGCCAAGCGCCGCGCGCGCGGTCAGGCCATCATCTTCTCGAGCGAGCTCGAGGCGGAGATCCGCAGCCGAAGCGTGATCGAGCATCTGTTGCACGCGGCGGATTTCGAGTCCGAGATGGACTTGGTGTTCCAGCCGATCATGGACGCCGTGAATGCCCGCACCACCGGTTTCGAGGTGCTGGCACGCTGGCGCAGCCCCAAGCTGGGCCTGGTGTCGCCGGCCATCTTCATCCCGGCGGCCGAGCGCATCGGTGTCATCCGCAGCCTCACCCGCGTCTTGCTGGTCAAGGCGCTGGCGGTCTCGCGGACCTGGCCGGAGGACATCCGGATGTCGTTCAATCTATCCGCGCACGACATTTGCTCTCCCGACGGCATCCTGCCGCTGATCGCGGTCATCAACGCCAGCGGCGTGCCACCCCGCCGCATCGAATTCGAGATCACGGAAACCGCCGTGACGTTCGACTTCGTCCGCGCCGAGCAATCGATCGCCGCGCTGAAGGCGCTAGGTTGCGGCATCTCGCTGGACGATTTCGGCACCGGCTATTCGTCGCTCAGCCACGTCCATCGGTTGCCGCTCGACAAGCTCAAGGTCGACCGCAGCTTCGTGAGCGACGTCAACGCCAATCCGATCAGCCACAAGATCATCAAGTCGCTGACCGGCCTGTGCGCAGACATGGAGATCGCCTGTGTCGTCGAGGGTGTCGAGACCAAGGAGCAGCTCGACTGCCTGCGGCGTCTGGGCGCCGACTACATCCAGGGCTATTACTTCGCTCAGCCGATGCCTGCCGATGCGATAGCCGGATTCCTGGCCAAGGAACATCAGCGCTTCGCCGAAGCGTCCGGCGCCAAGGTGGCCGCCGCGAGCGCGTAGGCCTATGGCGTGACGCGTTTCAGCTGTAGCGAGCGGTCCAGTCGCGATCTCGGTTCATCCATTCCCGGTTGGGGGAATGTCGAGTTCGCCTGCGGCTGCCTATCAACCTAACGGTCGCGCATTGGTTCAAATCGGCGGCTCCCATCCGCGGGGCGCGAGCTCGAACCCCGCAAATGTGAACCCCGGTGCGACCGTGCAGCCGACCAGGGTCCAGTCGCCGGTGCTCTCGGCCGACTGCCAGGCATGCGCCGGCACGACTGCCTGCGGCTGCTGGCCCGACGCGAGGTCGATGCCCAGCATGGTCGTTTGCGCCGGCTGTTGCTCGCCTGCGATCCGCAAGGTCAGAGGCGCTCCGGCATGGAAGTGCCAGATCTCGACCGCGTCAACTTTGTGCCAGTGCGACCGCTCGCCGCGGGCGAGCAGGAAATAGATCAGCGTCGATGCGGCTCTTCCGTTCGCGTCGGTGGCCGGATCGCGAAACGTCTCGCGAAAATGTCCGCCCTCCGGGTGCGGCTGCAAACCGAGACGCGCGATGATGTCTGCGGCCGAGAGTGCGGTCATCGTCGTTTTCAGCCTTACGATTTGTTCTTGCGCTCGCGCAATTCGCCGAACACCTGCTCGGCGCTGGCGCCCTTCATGCGCAGCCGGACCGCAACGGCAGGATCGTCGGCGCGCAGGAACACGTTGGCCTTCTTCTCATCGCCGAGCAGACAGGGGATGGTCGGCAGATTGGCGGCACGGAGCCGGGTCACCTCGTCGGCGCGCGCCTTGAGCGCTTCGTTGTCCGGATCGACGGTGAGGGCGAACTTGACGTTCGAAGCGGTATATTCGTGGCCGCAATAGAGCTGGAAATCGTCCGGCAGCGCCCGCAGCTTCAGAAGCGAATCCCACATCATTGGATAGGTGCCCTCGAATACGCGGCCGCAACCGATCGAGAACAGCGTATCGGCCGCGAACACGGCCTTGTCGGCATCGAGCACGTAAGAGACGTGGTCGAGCGTATGACCCGGAGTTTCGAGCACGCGCGCGAGCAGTTCGCCGATCTTGACCACGTCGCCATGCGCCACGCGCAGATCGACGTCGGCAATCGCTGACGTCCTGTCATGGGGCGCCACGACCCGGCAGCCATATCGTTCTTTCAGTTCGGCGACGCCGCCGACATGGTCGTGATGATGATGCGTGATCAGGATGTCGGTCAGTCTCCAGCCCGCAGCCTCGAGCTGTCGGACGATCGGACCGGCTTCGGGTGCGTCGATGGAGGCGGTGGCGCCCGTCGCGGGGTCATGAACGAGATAACCGAAATTGTCGGACAGGCAGGTGAAGACGCGGATGTCGGCGGCCATGATGTCTCCGTCGGCTGTACCGGGCGAGGCACGATCGTGCGGTTCGCGATGTCGGAATGTCGTGAGAGACGGGAGCCTGGCGCGGCGCTGCGGGCGGTCTCCTGCATCTCCGGCGGCCAGAGATATGGCGTTAACGCTGCAGGCGCAACGCAATATTCGGCGCGCGGCAGCTCGCGCCCGCATGGTACATTGACGTCATGGACGTGATCGATCTGCGCAACTTCTATTCGGGTCGCCTGGGGATCGTCGCGCGGCTGCTGATCAACCGCGGCATCCGCGCACGCTGGCCGCGCGCGACCGGGCAGCGCGTGCTCGGGATCGGCTATCCCACACCCTATCTCGGCTTGTTTCGTGAGGATTCGGAGCGCTGCATCGCCTTCATGCCGGCCGCGCAGGGGGTGCTGAAATGGCCGACGGCGCGGCCGACGCTGGCCTCGCTGGTGGACGAATTCTCGCTGCCGCTGCCGGATTCGGCGGTCGACCGGATCCTGATCGTCCATGCCCTCGAGATGTCCGACGATCCGGCCGGACTGCTGCGGGAAGTCTGGCGGGTGCTGGCGCCGGCGGGACGCGTGATCATCGTGATTCCGAACCGCCGCGGCGTTTGGACGCGGACCGACAATACACCGTTCGGTCACGGCCGGCCCTATTCGCGCTCGCAGATTACGCAATTGCTGCGGCAGACTTGGTTCACGCCGACCGCCTGGGGCGAGGCGCTGTTCATGCCGCCGGTCGGCGGCTGGTTTCTGAAATCGGCGATGGCTTGGGAGCGGGTCGGCGCGGCGCTGTCGTTGCCGTTCGCAGGCGTTCACATCGTCGAGGCCACCAAGCAGGTCTACCGCGTGATCCCCGCGCGCCGCGAGCGCATCAGGCTGATCCCGCGGCTGGAACCGGTGCTGGCGCCGTCTCCGTCCAGCACGGGGGCCAGTCGGGCACCGCACGAGGGATGAGGCGGGCCTCTGATTCGCTCGAAGAAAAAGCGGGCGAGCTCGACGCCCACCCGCTTCGCCTTCAAACCATGAGGTCAGCTATTCGCCGGGATTGAGGTCCTCGCTGGGTGCCGGCGCGGCCGCGGCTTCCGAACGTGGACCATTCGGGCGCCGGCGGCGGCGCGGATAGCGTTCGCCACCGCCCTCGAACGCAGCTGGCACACTGGCGATCTGCGGCTGCGGACCCGTGATGAAGGACGGCAGACGATCGACGCCGCTATCCGCGATCACAGGCTGCGGTTGCGGTTGCGGCTGATATTGGGGCTGCGGACGCTCGCGATGCTCACGTGGTTCACGCGGCTCGCGCTGCTCACGGGGCTCCCGCTGCTCACGGGGCTCCCGATGCTCACGGGGCTCGCGCTGCTCACGGGGCTCACGATGCTCGCGGGGCTCACGTGGCTGCTGATCGCGCTGAAACGGCTGATTGTCGCCACGCTCACGCTGCCCACCACCTTCGCGGTCGCGCATGAAAGGCTGAGGCTGAGGCGGCTGCTGGGCGGGGACGAAGCCAGGCTCCTGGCCGAAATTCGAGAAGCTTTCGCCGTCGTCCTCGAGGTCGTCGACCGTGAGATCGTCGGTGTTGCGCGGCTGCGGCTGGTTCTGGCGGAACTGCTCCTGGGCGGCGGCAATCAGGCGAAAATAGTGCTCGGCGTGCTGGTAGTAGTTCTCGGCGGCAACGGGGTCGCCCGAGGAGCGCGCGTCGCGGGCGAGTTGGACATATTTCTCGGCCACATGAGAGGCGGTGCCGCGGATCTTGATGTCCGGTCCGTTGGACTCGAACACCCTGGTCAGCGGGTTCTGGCCGCGCCGGTTATTATTATTATTGTTATTGCCGCCGCTATTCCGGTTGCGCATCCGCTTGTTGTTCTGACCGTTTCTCATGTCCTGCCTTTATTCCAACCCTGCGTTAGGAGCACTGATTGTCATCGGAATACCGATACCGTATTGAAATACCTCCGCCTGGACCGGGCGTCTCGCGCGCGGTCCAAACGTTGCAATCCGACCCATGCCGATGTGATCGACAGCCGATTCTCTCGACAAAAGCGCGTTCAACACGCGTTCCCCACCCACCAGCCCATCAAGGCCGGCGAACCACGTCATTCAGCCGGCCACGGCGACGTGCGCGCCACGACAGACCCAGTTTGCTTTAGCGTAAGACCTCAAGTGCAAAGTCAGGCTTTCGTTCGCTTTGCAGTCGCGGGCAGCGCAGCCATCCGGCTCTCGCGCTCAACAGATCTGCGTTCTGGAACCAATCGCCCGGCGCGGCTCTCTGGCATCTGTCCGTGGCGGTCTTCCGTGAATACCGCTCAGCGGGGCCTGCACCGATGCTGTACGCGGAACGTAGTCGCTCCCGGACGATATTCCAAGACCTTTTTCTGTCTCTGCCAGCCTTTACTGGACCTTTTTTAGGGCCAGGACGGCCCTCGGGATTCCGGCAAGATCGGCGCTTATCGCCGACGAATCGGTCGCCAGCCCGGCCTGTGTCATCAGCATTGCGACGTCACCGCTTTGGCCGAGCCCCACCTCCACGATCAGCGCGCCGCCGGGCCGAAGCAGGCTCGCTGCCTGCGGGATCAGTGCGCGGTAGGCGTCGAGACCGTCACGGCCACCGTCCAGGGCGCGGAGTGGGTCATGGACGCGCACGTCGATCGCGAGACTATCAATCTCCGTCGACGCGATGTAGGGCGGGTTGGACACGATTAGGTCGAACGACGCCGACAGCGCGGTCGCATAGGAGCAGGCGACGAAGCTCGCACGATCGCCAAGCCCGAGGGCGCGCGCATTCTCTCCCGCCGTCCGGAGCGCAGCGATGCTGACGTCGGTGCCGACGCCGAACGCCCGCGGCAATTCCGACAGAAGCGCGAGAAGGATTGCGCCGGAGCCGGTGCCGAGATCGGCGATCCGCAGGGGCCGCTTCAGGTCGCCGCCGACCGCCAGATGATCCAGCGCCAGCGCGACCACGGTCTCGGTGTCGGGGCGCGGCACCAGCGTGTCCGCCGACAGCCGCAGCGGCAGGCCCCAGAACTCTTTCAGGCCGAGAATGCGTGCGACCGGCTCACCCGCGAGCCGGCGCTCGGCCAGCGTCTCCAGATGCTGCGCTTCTTCAGGAGAGAGCGCGCGGCTGCCATGCGTGACGAGACCGGTCAGATCGAGCTGGAGCGCGTGGCCGACCAGCAGCCGTGCATCGAGCTCGGGCGAGTCAAGGGCCGCGGCGGCGAAGCGCGCCGCGAGCGCGCGGCGGGCTGAGTCGATGGTTGCCCCGGCGATGACCTCGCTCATCGCCAACGCCCCATCCACGCGTCATCTCCGCGAAAGCGGGGATCCTTACGCCGCGACGTCGCGACGAGGGCGGTCGGAGTTGCCGTCTGAGAATACCACGAACGGCTGTGGTTATGGGTCCCGGCGTTTGCCGGGACGAGATTGCCCACGTTGAGGCAGTGTCGCATCGCAGCGCACACTGCGTGCGCCTTGCTCACGCCGCCGCGCCTTGGGCGGCGAGCTGGGCCGCCTGATGTTCGGTCGTCAACGCGTCGATCAGCTCGCCCAGCGCCTCGCCGGCAATCACCTGCGGCAGTTTGTAGAGGGTGAGATTGATGCGGTGGTCGGTGACGCGCCCTTGCGGGAAATTGTAGGTGCGGATGCGCTCCGAGCGGTCGCCGGAGCCGACCTTCTCCTTGCGCTCGGCCGAGCGTGCGGCGTCCAGCTTCTGCTGCTCGGCGTCGTAGATGCGCGAGCGCAGGATGTTCATGGCCGAGGCGCGGTTCTTATGCTGTGAGCGGCTGTCCTGCATCATCACGACGATGCCGGTCGGGATGTGGGTGATGCGGATCGCCGATTCGGTCTTGTTGACGTGCTGGCCGCCGGCGCCTTGCGCGCGCATCGTCTCGATGCGCAGGTCGTCGTCCTTGATGTCGACGTCGACGTCCTCGACCTCGGGCAGCACGGCGACGGTCGCGGCCGACGTATGGATGCGCCCCTGCGTCTCGGTATCGGGCACCCGCTGCACACGATGCACGCCGGATTCGAATTTGAGCTTGGCGAAGGCGCCGCGGCCCTGCACCTCGGCGATGATCTCCTTGTAGCCGCCCACGGTACCCTCGGAGGCCGAGATCACCTCGACCTTCCAGCCCTGCAGGGCGGCGAAGCGCTCGTACATGCGGAACAGGTCGCCCGCGAACAAAGAGGCCTCGTCGCCGCCGGTGCCGGCGCGGATTTCGAGCACGACGTTGCGATCGTCCATCGCATCCTTGGGCAGCAGCGCGACGCGAATCTGCTGCTCCAGCCCCGCGCGGCGCTCGATCAGCGTGTCGCGCTCGGCCTCCGCCATGCTGCGCATCTCGGCATCGCTGGCTGCGTCGGCGATCAGCGCCTCGGTGTCGGCAAGCTCCTTCACGCCGGCGCGATAGGCCTTGACGGCCTCGATCAGCGGATTGAGCTCGGCGAGCTCGCGGGTGATCTGCACGTAGCGGTCGGAATTGACCTGGCCGAGCAGCTCCGCCTCCAGCGAGGCGTGGTGCGCGAGCAGAACATCCAGTTTGGCTTCGGGAAGCGACGACATTCTTGCAATCTGATCTAATGGCGAACGGTAGGGACGGGAGAGGCGTGACGCAGCCGGCCCGCTACAGCGCGAGGCCTTCGCTCTCGGCGAATTCGGTCAGCTTCTGCCGCATCGAGAAACTGCCGGCCGGCGCGGCCAGCCATTCAGCCATCTTCGTCTCTGCCTTTGCGGCGTCGAGCTCGAGGATCATGGCCTTCACCGGGCCATGCGCCGTGGCCGACAGCGACAGCGAGCGGTAGCCGAGCGCGATCAGGGCCAGTGCGCCGATCGGCTTCGAGGCCATCTCGCCGCACAGTGACACCGATTTCTTGGCCGCCTTGGCCTTGCTCACGATGTCGCGCAGCGCGCGCATGATGGGCGATGACAACGTATCGAAGCGCTCGGACACTTTGGCGTTGCCGCGATCGACCGCGAACAGGAACTGGAACAGGTCGTTTGATCCGACCGAGATGAAGTCGACCTTCGAAAGCAGCTCGTCGAGCTGATAGAGCAGCGCGGGGACTTCCAGCATGGTGCCGACGTCGACCCGCGCCGGCAGCGTGTGGCCGTGCTGGCGCAAGTAGGTCAGCTCGCGCTCGACGATGGCCTTCGCGGTGTCGAACTCGGCGACTTCCGAGATCATCGGGAACATGATGCGCAGCGAGCGGCCGCCGCCGGCGCGCAACAGCGCCCGGATCTGGCCGCGCAGCAGACCCGGACGGTCGAGGCCGAGCCGGATCGCGCGCCAGCCCAGCGCCGGGTTCTCCTCGATCACGGTCTCCATGTAGGGCAGGGCCTTGTCGCCGCCGATGTCGAGCGTGCGGAAGGTGACGGGCCTGTTGCCGGCGGCGTCGAGCACGGTGCGATACAGCGCGAGCTGGTCGCTCGAGCGTGGCAGGCTCGCCGAGACCATGAACTGCAGCTCGGTGCGGAACAGGCCGATGCCGGCGCTGCCGGTGTCCTCGATATGCGGCAGGTCGATCACCAGACCGGCATTGATCATCAGCTCGATCGGCTGGCCGTCCTTGGTGACGCAGGCCTTGTTGCGCAACTCGCCATATTGCGCCTGGCGGCGGGCGCGGAAGCGGACCCGCTCGGCATAGGCGGATTCGATCTCCGTCGACGGTCGCACATAGATCGAGCCCGAGGTGCCGTCGACGATGATGGCGTCGCCGGGATCGGCGATGCCCGGCGCGTTCGGCACCTCACCGACCGCGGGGATGCCGAGCGCGCGCGCCACGATCGCCACGTGCGAGTTGGCCGTGCCTTCCTCGAGCACGAGCCCGCGCAGCCGCTTGCGGTCATAGTCGAGCAGCGCCGCCGGACCCATCGCGCGCGCGATCAGGATCGCATTGTCGGGCATGTGCTCACGGCTCGGCGCGTGGTCCTGGCCGACCAGCTGGCGCAGCAGCCGGTAGCCGAGATCCTCGAGGTCATGCAGCCGCTCGCGCAAATAGGGGTCGGTCGAGCGCAGCATGCGGGCGCGGGTGTCGGACTGCACGCGCTCGACGGCGGCCTCCGCAGTGAGGCCCGTCGCCACCGCCTCGTGCAGCTTGTGCGACCAGCCCTGGTCGTTGGCGAACATGCGGTAGGCTTCGAGCACGTCGCGGTGTTCGCCGCCGTCGGCGACGTCGCCGCGCTCCAGCATGCGGTCGAGGTCGGCGCGCAGCTTGACCAGCGCGGCGTCGAGCCGCTTGATTTCCTTCGGCAGGTCCTCGGCGATGTAGTTGTTGATGACAACGCGCGGCTCATGGAGCACGACGTGGCCGAGCGCGATGCCGTCGGACAGTACCGTCCCGGTCTTGTGGATCGAGTGCCGCGCGGCCGGCTCGGCGCCTGGCTGGGCCAGCGCCGCGAGCTCGCCGGAGGCGATCATCTCGGCGAGGACCATCGCCGTGGTCTGCAGCGCCTCGACCTCTTCCTCGACATAGGTGCGCTTGGCGCGGTTCTGCACCACCAGCACGCCGAGCGTGTTGCCGGCGCGCAGGATCGGCACGCCGAGGAAGGAGTGGTAGATCTCTTCACCCGTTTCAGGGCGATACGAGAAGGCAGGGTGGCTTTGCGCGTCGCTCAGGTTGAGCGGGGTCGCCTCGCTGGCGACGAGACCGACGAGGCCCTCATGCGCGCTCAGCACGGTCATGTGCACGGCGTCGCGGTTCAGACCTTCGGTGGCGTAGAGCTCAAGCGTGTTGTCGACGCGCAGCACATAGACCGAGCAGACCTCTGCGACCATGTTGGCCGCGATCAGCACCACGATCTTGTCGAGCCGCTCCTGTGCCGAGACCTGCTCCGCCATGGTCTCGCGAAGCCGTCTGAGCAGGACGCGGGGGCCTCCCGACGTGCTTCGCATGTGGCACAATCCCCCTTCCTGGGCCAGCCCGGCGACAGCCGAGATCTGGCGCTAACCTCGCGACATCGAACAGCTTTCTTGATTCGGCACTATCGCACGCACAGAGTGCCGGTCCGAATCAGAACAACCATCACTGGAGCACAGTTCGCGGCAGCCATCCTGCGAGGCGTATAGCGAATTGAGGCTTGTTTTGCCAAGCAAAACGCCTGCCACCGATGGCGGCGTCAACGGCTTTCGATGCCTCCGGACCACTTTCCGCTGTCACATAATGGGACATGTGTGGCCGAGGAGAAGGATTTTCTAGGCCTGGTCCAGCCCGTAGAGCGTATGCAGCGTGCGGACCGCAAGCTCCGTATAGGCGGCGTCGATCAGGACAGAGAACTTGATCTCCGACGTTGTGATCGCGCGAATGTTGATGTTGCGCGCGGCCAGCGCAGCGAAGCCCTGGGCGGCCACCCCGGCATGGCTGCGCATGCCGGAGCCGATGACCGAGACCTTGGCAACATCGGTCGCGGTATCCAAGCGCTGGTAGCCGATCTTGTCCTTGGCAGCGGCGATCGTCTCGCGCGCCCGATTGTAGTCGGTGGCCGGCACGGTGAAGGTGAGATCGGTGGTCTTGCCGTCCTCGGAGACGTTCTGGACGATCATGTCGACGTTGATGTTGGCATCCGCCAGCGGTCCGAAGATCGAGGCAGCGATCCCCGGTTTGTCCTCGATCTGGCGCACCGAGATCTGGGCCTCGTCCTTGGAGAAGGCGATACCGGTCACGACGTGATTTTCCATGATTTGTTCCTCGCTGCAGATCAGCGTCCCCGGCGGCTGGTTGGCGTACGGGTCGATATCCTCGGGCTTGTCGAAGCTGGAGCGGACGAAGATCGGCATGTTGTGCACCATGCCCAGTTCCACCGACCGGACCTGCAGCACCTTGGCGCCCTGCGAGGCCAGCTCCAGCATGTCCTCGAACGCGATCTTGTCGAGGCGCGTGGCCTTCGGCACGACGCGCGGATCGGTCGTGTAGACACCGTCGACGTCGGTATAGATATCGCAGCGGTCGGCCTTGATGGCGGCCGCGATCGCCACCGCCGAGGTGTCGGAGCCGCCGCGGCCGAGCGTGGTGATTCGATTCGTGGCGGGGTTGATGCCCTGGAAGCCGGCGATGACGGCGACCTCCTTGCGCTCCTGGAAGCGATGGATCAGCTCGGCGCCGTCGATCTCGACGATTCGCGCCGAAGCATGCGCGTCGCTGGTCTTGATAGGTATCTGCCAGCCCTGCCAGGACCGCGCCTGGATTCCCATGCTCTGCAACACGATCGCAAGCAGGCCGGACGTGACCTGCTCGCCCGAAGCCACCACGGCGTCATATTCCCGCGCATCATGCATCGGCGACGCTTCGGTGCACCAGGCGACGAGCTCGTTGGTCTTGCCGGACATCGCGGAGACGACCACGGCGACCTCGTGACCGGCATCGACCTCGCGCTTTACGTGGCGGGCGACATTGCGGATGCGATCGATGTTGGCGACGGATGTGCCGCCGAATTTCAGCACGAGGCGACCCATGACGACGCGCTCATTCCCATCAGGAGGATAAGTTGACCGGCATGCGCAAAACCGGAGGCGCGCCCGCCGAAACGCGCGTATACATAGCGGCGCGGCCGGGGGCAAGCCGGTTCCTTGTGGTGAAGGGGTGGGGTAGAGGCGGAGTATGGCGCGTTACATCGACGAGATCCTGCAACCCGGCGAGAAGGTGCTTTATTCGACCAATGCGCACTGGATGTTCTACCTGCCCGCCATCGGCGGCTGGATCGTTGCGTTCGCGCTCGTCGTTCTTTCGCGGATGACCGTCAACGACAACCTCACGATGCTGTGTCTGGCCACCGCTGCCGTCGTCGCCGTGGTCGCGCTGTATTGGACGGTCCGGGCCTGGTTCCACCGGCTGACCACCGAGACCGACGTCACCAATCGCCGCGTCGTCCATAAAACCGGTTTCATCAAGCGCCGTACCTTCGAAATGGCCCTCGACAAGGTCGAAAGCGTCGACGTCAACCAGACCATCATGGGACGGCTTCTCAACTACGGCGACGTCACCATCTTGGGTGTGGGCGAAGGCAAGGAAACCATTGCGACCATCGCGGAGCCGCTGGCGTTTCGCAACGCTATCACGGCGCGCTAGCCGATCACGGTGCGTCAGGTCAGATCATTTGAGTATTCAGCGATGACAATGCCTCAGGATTCCCGCAGCACCCCTGTTTCTCCAGGATCGACCGTCGATCCGGCCGAGATCGCGAAGTTCTCGAAGCTGTCCGAGACTTGGTGGGACCCCAAGGGCAAGATGGCGCCCCTGCACAAAATCAACCCGCTGCGCCTGGCTTATATCCGCGACGCCGCTTGCCGGAAGTTCGAGCGCAACGCCAAGAGCCTGAACTGCCTGTCGGGATTGCGGATGCTCGATATCGGCTGTGGCGCAGGGCTGCTGTGCGAGCCGTTCACGCGGCTGGGTGCCCAGGTGGTCGGCGTCGATCCGTCGGCGAGCAACATCGCCGCGGCCAGGCTGCACGCCGAAAAAGGTCATCTGTCGATCGACTACCGCTGTACCACGGTCGAGGAGATGGACCTGCGCGAACGCTTCGATATCGTGCTCGCGATGGAGGTCGTCGAGCACGTCACTGACGTCAGCGCCTTTCTCGGCCGCTGCGCGGCGCTGCTGAAGCCCGGCGGATTGATGGTGGTGTCGACCCTGAACCGGAACTGGAAGAGCTTTGCGCTGGCCATCGTCGGCGCGGAATATGTGCTGCGCTGGCTGCCGCGCGGGACCCACCAGTGGAACAAGTTCGTCACGCCGGACGAGCTCACCAAATGTCTGCTCGACAATCGTCTCGTCATCACGGAGCAGAGCGGCGTCGTCTACAGCCCGTTCGCCGATCGCTGGAGCCTGTCGCCCGACATGGACGTGAACTACATGATGGTCGCCGAGCAGATGGTGTAGCGAGGCCTCGCTTTTCGCTTCGGCCCGGATGTCGCTCCAAAAATGGTGTCGTCCCTGCGAACGCAGGGACCCATAACCACGGGCAGATGTGTTTTGCCCGACAAGTCCAACGTAAAGCCTGCCTCATGACAGATCACGCGGTATGGGTCCCGGGTCTGCGCCCGCTGACGCGTCGCGTCATCGGGCTTGCCCGGGACGACAGCTTTGCTCTCCTCGCCAGCTCCACCCTCTGGTGTCGTCGGTCAAGCCCGCTAAGCTGCCTAACAAATGGTGTCGTCCCTGCGAACGCAGGGACCCATAACCACAGGGAGGGGTTTGAGGCACGCTAGGAGATCAGGTCACTGAGATCGCGCCATTCGAGATTATCGCGCTCGATCAGCTCGATTTTCCAGTCGCGTTTCCAGCGCTTCAGCTGTTTCTCGCGGATGATCGCCTCTTCCGCGACACCATATGTTTCGACATAGACCAGCCGAAAGACGCCGTATTTCTTCACGAAGAGCGAGCCTTCGCCATCGCGATGCTGCTGAAGCCGCTTCTGAATCGAGTTCGTGACGCCGATATACAATGTGCCGTGACGACCGCTCGCCAGAATATAGACGTAGTACATAGCCGTACCATCACGCGGATGGATCGTCGAAAAACAACTGAAGCCGGTGGCTATGGGTCCCTGCGTTCGCAGGGACGACACCGTCTTTGTGGCGCGAGCTTACCACAAACCGCAGAAGGGCTGCACCGTCCCTGACGTCTACTGCAATCCTGACATGCGGCTGAACCGCGGCCTGTGCTGTTGACCCGGCGCGCCGCGCTGGTCACGGTGCCGGCCCCACTGTCGCGCAGTACCCCCATGCTCTCCATCACCTCGCTCTGGATCCCCTTCACGCTGGTCGCAGCCGTCGGCCAGGTCGCGCGCAACGCGATGCAGCGGTCGTTGACGGCGAAGCTCGGCACCTGGGGCGCGACCAACATCCGCTTCCTGTTCGGCTTCCCGTTCTCGCTGGTGTTCCTGACGGTGGTGCTGCTGGCGACCGGCGATCGCCTGCCGTGGCCGTCGGCCGTGTTCTGGCCCTGGCTGCTGCTCGGCGCGCTCAGCCAGATCATCGCGACCGGGCTGATGCTGCTGGCGATGACCGACCGCTCCTTCGTGGTCACGACCGCCTATCTGAAGACCGAGGCGATCCAGACCGCGATCTTCGGCTTCATCTTCCTCGGTGATCCGCTCTCGGTCGCCAAGTTGATCGCGATCCTGATCGCCACCGTTGGTGTCGTGATCACGGCGCTGCGGCCCGGTGGCGAGAAGAGCTTTGCGGAGTTGAAGCCGACCGTGACCGGCCTGGTCGCAGCCGCCGCCTTCGCGTTGTCGGCCGTCGGTTTCCGTGGCGCGATCATCACGGTGGAGGGCGTTTCCTTCGTCACCGCTGCGTCCTATACGCTGGTCTGGGGCCTGTTCGTGCAGACGGCGATCCTGACCGTGTATCTGCTCGCGCGGGCGCCGGACATCCTGCGCGGCATCCTGTCGCTGTGGCGGCCGTCGATGATGGCCGGCTTCGTCGGCGCGTTCGCCTCGCAGTTCTGGTTTCTCGCCTTTGCGCTCACCGCAGCCGCCAACGTCCGCACGCTCGCGCTGATCGAGGTTCTGTTCGCGCAGGGCGTCTCGTATTATTCGTTCAAGCAGCCGGTCTCGCTGCGTGAGGTCTGCGGCATCATGCTGATCGTGGCCGGTGTTGCTCTGCTGATCGCGGTGTAGTCAGCCCTTGATCGCTCAGCCCTTGATCGCGATCAGCACGGCGCCGGCCGCGATCATGGCGATGCCGATCCAGCCCTGCGGCGACGGACGCTCACCGAGGAAGACGACGCCGAACAGCGCCACCAGCACCACGCTGAGCTTGTCGATCGGAGCGACCAGCGTCGCGGGACCGAGCTTCAGCGCCCGGAAATAGCACAGCCAGGAGGCGCCGGTGCCGAGCGCCGACAGGGTGAGGAACAACCAAGTCCGGGCCGAGATCGGGCCAGGGCTCGTGAGCTGCCCGGTCGCGAACAGGATCATCGCCAGGGTCACCAGCACGATCGCGGTGCGGATCAGGGTGGCGAGATCGGAGTTGATGCCCTCGACGCCGACCTTGGCGAAGATGGCGGTCAGCGCCGCGAACAGCGCCGACAAGAGAGCCCAGAGCTGCCAGGAGGAGGAGATGGGGGACATGTCGTCACTCAGGGGAACGTCGCAGTTCAGGTCGATATATCTCAACCGTCATTGCGAGCGCAGCGAAGCAATCCAGAATCTTTCCTCGGCACCCGGATTGCTTCGCTGCGCTCGCAATGACGGAGCCAACTGCAAAATTCCGAATGCGCCGCCGATGCTGCCCGGACTGACGAGCCCCGCGCCTCAATTCCTGTCGTCCGGCAGCACGGGAATTGGCGCGACCTCGATGCCTTCCTCGACCAGCTCGCGCGCCTCCTGCAGTGACGCCTCGCCGTAGATCGGCCGGTGCTCGGTCTCGCCATAGTGCATCTTGCGCGCCTCGGTCGGGAAGCGCTCGCCGACATCGTCGGCGTTCTTGACGATGTGGTCGCGCAGCTCCTTGAGCTTGGCGCGCAGCTCGCGCTCCTGCGCCATCATCAGCGACGTCGATCCCGGCGGAATCACTTCCGGCGCTGGCGCCGGCGCCGCAGCAGGCACGGGCGCGACCTCGCGGCCCTTCTTGCTCACGATGCGCGGTGCCATGATCGCCTTCTCGACCTTGGCCGAGCCGCAGGTCGGGCATTCCACGAGCTTGCGCTTGACCTGCGATTCGTAGGCCGAGGAGCTCTGGAACCAGCTTTCGAAGCTGTGACCTCGCTCGCAGCGCAGCGCGTAACGGATCATGCCGAGCCCCGTACGAGGTGCAGATGGTCCGGACCGGCCTTGGGGTCGGCGATACCGAACCGGCGGCCGTGTTGCAGCGAGGGAATCGTCTGGCGCACGGTTTCGACCCGTGAAGGATCGATGCGCGCCAGGAACACGCCCGGCTCGACGCCGCCCTCGGAGAGCACCTCGCCCCAGGGATCGATGATCAGCGAGTGACCGAAGGTCTCGCGCTTGTTCTCGTGCAGCCCGCACTGGGCGGCGGCGAAGACGAAGCAGCCGGTCTCGATGGCGCGGGCGCGCAACAGTGTGTGCCAATGCGCCTCGCCGGTCTTGCGGGTGAAGGCGGAGGGGACGCTGATGAAGGAAGCGCCACTTTCCGCCAGCGCCCGGTACAGCGCTGGAAAGCGGACATCGTAGCAGATGGTCAGACCCAGCCGGCCCCAGGGCAGGTCGGTAATCACGGCCGACTCGCCCGGCTGATAATTGGCGGATTCGCGATAGCTCTCGCCGCCCGGCAGGTCGATGTCGAACATGTGGATCTTGTCGTAGCTCGCCAGCACGTTGCCGTCGGGTCCGATCAGGAACGAACGGTTGACGGCCTTGTCCTCCGAGAAGCGCAAGGCCAGCGAACCGATATGGAGATGAATGTTCAGCTCCTTGGCCAGGGCCCGGTAGGCCTTCAGCGAGGGGTCGTCGTCCTCGCTCTTGAGCTGCTCGAACAGTGCCGTCCGGTTGAGCTGCATCATGTTGCTCACTTCGGGCGTCTGGACGTATTCGGCACCTTGCGCCACCGCTTCCCGGATCAGCCGGGTGCCCTGCTCGAGGCTCGGCTCAGCCAGCAGGGAGGTGCGCATCTGCACCATTGCGGCGACGAAGCTGCGGTCCGTGCTCATGTTGTTGCCTTGTCTCCGGCCAGCATGGCGTCGAGCCTGCCCTCGCGATCGAGCGCATAGAGATCGTCGCAGCCGCCGATGTGGGTTTGTCCGATGAAGATCTGCGGAAAAGTCGAGCCCGGTCCGACCAGGTCGTACATTTTCTGCCGGACTGACGGATCCTTGCCGGCATCGTGCTCGGTGAAGGCGACTTTCTTGCGGGTGAGGAGCGATTTGGCAGCGGTGCAGTAGCCGCACCCCGGACGCGTATAGATTTCGATCGCAGCGGTCATGTCGTGCTCAGCTGTTACGGAACCTCGGATTATATGGGAGCGCGGGGCGCATCGACAACCCGGGCGAAGACGAGCACGCTGACCTCGGCCGCCTTTGCCCGCAGCAAGGCGCGAGCGCAGGCATCGACTGTTGCGCCCGTGGTCAGGACATCGTCGACCAGCACGATGCAGCGCCCCTGCACATCCTGCAGACGGTCTGCTGATACCTGGAATGCACCCTGCACATTGCTGGCGCGCTGGGCGCGCGACAGGCCGACCTGCTGCTCGGTCGCGCGCACGCGGCGCAAGGCACTGCCATGCAATCTGGTGCCGCTGTGCCGGGCGATCACCCGTGCCAGTGCGCCGGACTGGTTGTAGCGGCGGCTGAAGCCGCGCTGCCAGTGCAGCGGCACCGGGACCAGCATGTCGGCCCCGTCGAGCAGCTCGCGCCCGGCCCGCGCCATCCAGCGCCCCATGATCGGCGCCAGATCGGTGCGGTCTTGATATTTCAGCGCATGCACCAGCGTGCGCGCGGCGTCGTCATAGCGCACGGCGGCCCGTGCCCGCGCATAGGCGGGCGGTGCGGCGATCGCCTCCATGGACAGCAGCTCCGGGCCGGGATCGTAGACGAAGGGAATGCCGAGCTTCGGGCAATAGGGCCGCTCGATGAACGACAATTTGCCCCAGCAGGCGGCGCAGACGCCTTCGCCGTCGACCGGCTCGCGGCAGGAGATGCACAAGGTCGGCAGCGCGATGTCGAGCGCGAGCTTGGCGGCGTGGGCAAGTCCGCCGCGCAGCGCGCCGAGGGCGGCCCGGATTCGCGCCGCGCCGATAGGAGCGATCATGCCGTCCATGCGTCGAGGCTACCGCTGCGCCGAGGCTCGCTCAAGCGCGGATTGCTCATTTCGCGCCAGCGGCGTAACCCAGCCATCATGACCCAGACTGCCACGGCCCCCGTCCTGTTCGATCGTGCAATTCTCGCGCTCAGGCAGCGCCGGGCTTTGCGTGCGCCGGAGACTTTCCTGTTGGAGCGGGTGGCGGAGGACCTCAAGGACCGGCTCGCCGCGGTGAACCGATCCTTCGTCGACGCCGCCGATATCTGGACGCCGGGGGCGGGCTTGAAGCCGCATCTTGCGGGGCAGGTTGGTCAGCTTGCGCATCTCGCGGCGCCGGAAGCCGCTGCTGAAGAGCTGCGGCTTGCACCGCAATCGCTCGATCTCGCGCTTTCGGCGCTGGCCTTTCAGTTCGTCAACGACCTGCCCGGCCTGCTTGCGCAGGTTCGCCGTGCGCTGCGCCCGGATGGTCTCCTGCTGGCAGCGATGATCGGCGGCGATACGCTGACCGAACTCAGGCAAAGCTTCGCTGCGGCGGAAGCCGAATGCGAGGGCGGCGTGTCGCCGCGCGTCGCACCGTTCGCCGATCTGCGCGATGTCGGCGGCCTGCTGCAGCGGGCAGGATTTGCGCTGCCTGTCGCCGACGTCGACCGGATCGTGGTCCGCTACGGCAATGCATTCGCGCTGATGCAGGATCTCAGGCGCATGGGCGCCACCAATGGCCTGGTCGAGCGCCGCCGCATGCCGACCCGGCGGGCGACCTTGCTGCGCATGGCCGAGATCTATCAGCAGCGCTTCGCCGATCCCGACGGCCGCATCCGTGCCACCTTCGACATCATCTGGATGTCCGGCTGGGCGCCGCATGAGAGCCAGCAGAAGCCGCTGAAGCCTGGTTCTGCAAAGGCGAGCCTGGAGGCGGCGGTGAAGCGAGGCCCAAGCGCGGGGAGCGACGAGTAACGACAGTCGTCATCGCCGGGCGCCGCACCGCCTGTCACATCAGCAGATCGATCAGAGGCGGCAGCAGCGGGATGTCGGCCGGCGGCATCGGGTAGTCGCGCAGCTTGTTGGGCCGTACCCAGGCGAGTTGTTGGCCCTCGCGCGCGCTGACCTGGCCTTCCCAGCGCCGGCAGATGTAGAGCGGCATCAGCAGGTGGAACGTCTCGTAGGCGTGGCTCGCGAAAGTCAGCGGCGCCAGGCACGCCTCGCGCACGGTGATGCCGAGCTCCTCGTCGAGCTCGCGGATCAGGCTGGCTTCCGGGCGCTCGCCGGGCTCGAGCTTGCCGCCGGGAAACTCCCAGAGGCCTGCAAGCGACTTGCCGGGCGGGCGCTGCGCCAGCAGCACGCGATTGTCGGTGTCGACGAGCGCGCAGGCGACCACGAGAGTGAGTTTCAGGTCAGGCATGATCCGGTCGGTTCGAGAGGTCAGCGGCGCGCGTCCGTCTGGAAAAGCCAAACGCGCCTCTTGGGGGAATTTTAACCTAGGCTGTTTCGAGCCGTGTTTCCACGATCCAAATAAGCGAACCTTAATCGGCTCACGCGTATTTTCATGGGCGAACGCCGTAACCTCCTCATGGTTCGTTAGGCATACTTCATGCGAATTTTATCCAGTCTGTTTGCCGGTCTGCTGGCCCGCCTGCGCCGCGACGTCGGCGGCAACGTCGCCGTGACGTTCGCCATCGTCTGCGTCCCGGTGATCTCTGCGGTCGGCTGCGGTGTCGACTACAGCCGGGCCAACCAGATGCGCGCCAAGCTGCAGGCGGCGGTGGACGCCGCGTCGGTCGGCGCCGTGTCCAGGACGGCGCCGGCCTTCATCGCGGCGGGCGCGATGACCGCGGACGGCGTCATCGACGCCGGCAATGACGATGCCAAGAAGATCTTCAACGGCAACATGTCCGGTACGAGCGGCTATACGCTCAACAGCCTGACCCCGGACGTGAAGAAGAGCGGCTCGGTGCTGACGGCCACGGTCTCGTTCTCGGCCACCGTGCCGACGATGTTCATGAACGTCGTCGGGTTCAAGACCATGACCCTGCAGGGGTCGTCGAAGGCGACGGCTTCGATGCCGAAATATATCGACTTCTACCTGCTACTCGACAATTCTCCGTCGATGGGCGTCGCGGCGACCCCCGACGACGTGACCAAGATGGTCAATGCGACCACGGACAAGTGCGCCTTCGCCTGCCACGACTACAACGATTCGAACAACTACTACAATCTCGCCAAGACGCTCGGTGTGACCACGCGGATCGACGTGCTGCGCAGCGCCACCCAGAAGCTGATGGATACGGCGACGCAGACTCAGACCTATCCGAATCAGTTCCGCATGGCGATCTACGATTTCGGTGCGGCGTCCAAGACGATCGGCCTGCGGGCGCTGTTCTCGCTGTCGTCGAGTCTCTCCAGCGCCAAGAGCGCCGCAGGGAATATCGACCTGATGGGTGTCTACGGCAACAACGACGCCTACACGGCCGACAAGGATACGCCGTTCACCACCGTCTTCCCGGCCGTCAACAACGAGATCTCGACCCCGGGCGACGGCACCACGGGCGCACCCTTGAAATATCTGTTCTTCGTCTCCGACGGCGTCGCCGACGAAAGCAATGCCGCGTGTCTCAAGCCCAAGGCCAGCGGCAATCGCTGCCAGTCGCCGATCGATCCCGCGCTGTGCACCACGTTGAAGAACCGCGGCATCAAGATTGCCGTGCTCTACACCACCTATCTGCAGCTGCCGACCAACAGCTGGTACATGAGCTGGATCGATCCCTTCAACAAGGGTCCGTTCGGTCCGTCGCCGAACAGCGAGATCGCGCAGAAGATGCAGGCCTGCGCATCGGACGGGTTCTATTTCGAGGTCTCACCGACCCAGGGCATTTCCGACGCCATGAACGCACTATTCAAGAAGGCGGTCGCCGACGCGCGCATCGCAAGTTGAGCGCAACCATTGTCCCGGGACGGCGGAACGACGCCGAACCCGGGATCTCGATCCTGAGTGCGGGAACGATCAGGACCTGTAGTCGCCGTTGATCGCGACATATTCCTTGGTGAGGTCGCAGGTCAGCACGCGGTCGCGGCCCTTGCCGAGCCCGAGTGCGACCTTGATCTGCACCTTCTGCGCCTTCATGGCCTCCGACACTTCGGCCTCGTCATAGGACGGATCGCGCGCGCCCTTGGAGGCGACGCGGATGCCGTTGAAGGAGATCGACAGCTTGTCGCGGTCGGCCGGCTCGCCGGCCTTGCCGACCGCCATCACGACGCGGCCCCAATTGGCGTCCTCGCCGGCGATCGCGGTCTTCACCAGCGGCGAGTTGGCGATCGACATTGCGATCCTGCGGGCGGACGGCTTGCTCTTGGCGCCCTCGACGATGATCTCCACCAGCTTGCGGGCGCCCTCGCCGTCGCGCGCGACCTGCTCGGCGAGATCCGCCAGCACGGCGTTGAAGGCCTTCACGAACGCCTTCGCCCTGGGATCGCTGGCGCGGCTGATCTTCGGCGCGCCCTTGGCCGCCGCGGCACCGGTGGCAAAGGCGAGCAGCGTGTCCGAGGTCGAGGTGTCGCCGTCGATCGTCACGGCGTTGAATGTGTCCTCGACGCCGGCCTTGAGCAGGGCCTGCAGCGCTGCTGCCGTGATCGGCGCGTCGGTGAAGACGAAGGACAGCATCGTCGCCATGTCCGGCGCGATCATGCCGGCGCCCTTGGCCATGCCGTTGATCGTCACCTTGGCCTTGCCGAGCTTGACGGTGGCGGTCGCCACCTTCGGAAAGGTGTCGGTGGTCATGATGGCGCGCGCCGCCCCCATCCAGTCGTCGGAGGCGGCGGTGCCGGCAAGGCCCTCCAGCACGCCGTCGAACTTGGTGGCGTCGAGCGGCTCGCCGATCACGCCGGTCGAGGCCAGGTAGATCTCGTCCTGCTTGCAGCCGACCGCCTTGGCGGCGATCGCCGCGGTCAACGCGGTCGACTGCTTGCCGGTCTTGCCGGTGAAGGCATTGGCGTTGCCGGAATTGACCACCAGCGCGCGGGCCTTGCCGCCCTTCAGCTTGGCGCGGCACCATTCGACCGGCGCCGACGGGCATTTCGACAGCGTGAACACGCCGGCGACGGTGGTGCCGGGATCGAGCAGGGCCAGCAGCACGTCGGTGCGGTTCTTGTAGCGGATGCCGGCCGCCGCGGTCGCGAGCTTGACGCCGGCGAGCGCCGGCATGTCGGGGACTTCGGTCGGGGCGAGCGGGGAAACGGCTGAGGACATCGAGGGCTTCCGGCAGAGATGAGCGGGAAGCGCTCTGTATCACCTCGGTCGGCGTTGTGGGAGTGGATGTCTCCACACCCACCGCTGTCGTCCCGGCGAACGCCGGGATCCATAACCACAGGGTTTAGTCGTGGCACTTGGTACTAACCGCGTGCCTGTTTCGCACATCACGCGGTATGGGTCCCGGCGCGGAGGCCGGGACGACACCTTTTGTGACGCGGCTGTGATGACTCTTACGCGACGACGTCGCGTTCGAGCGCTGCCGCTTACTTCTTCGCCGGCTCGGCCGGCTTCGCGTCTGCTGGCTTGGCGGCGTCGGCGGCCGGCTTGTCCAGGCGCTCGATCTTGGCGGCCTCGCGCAGCTTGCCGACGTAATCGGCCTGGGCCTTGCGGGTCACGTAGGTCTCGATCTGGCTCTTGACCTGGTCGAATTCCGGCGGCTTGCGGTTGCGCTTCTCCTCAACCTTGATGACGTGCCAGCCGAACTGGGTCTTCACGGGATCGGAGATCTTGCCCGGTTCCATGCCGAAGGCGACGTTGGCGAATTCCGGCACCATCTGCTCCTTGGTGAAGAAGCCGAGGTCGCCGCCATCGGAGGCGCCGGGGTCCTTGGACTTCTTCTTCGCGAGCTCGGCGAAATCGGCGCCCTTGGCGAGCTCCGCCTTGACGGCCTTGGCCTCGTCCTCGGTCTCGACCAGGATGTGGCGGGCGTGCACCTCCTGCTCGCCGCCGATCTGCTTGGAGGCCTCCTCATAGACCTTCTTCATCGCGTCGCCCGTGGTGGCGGCCTTGCCCTCGCTGGCGAGCAGGCTGTCCATCAGGAGCCGGTTGCGGGTGAAGCCGAGGCGCTTCTTGAAGTCCTCGCTGTCGCCGACCTTCTTGTCCTCGGCCGCCTTGGCGACGAGCTTCATGTCGATCAGGAACGACAGCACGTTCTCGTCCTTGGTCGCCGGGTCCATCTGGGCGAGGCTCGGTCCGAGCTCCTCCTCGGCCAGTGCCACGTCGCTCTTGCGGATCTCGGCACCGTTCACCTTGGCCAGCACCGGGTTGGCGTCCTCGGCTGCGCGCGCGGGCAGGACGAGCAGGGACAACGCGAGACTGCCGGCGAGTGCGGTGGCAAAGCCGAAGCGCAGGCCGGTTTTCGTAACCGGGAACGACGTGGTCATGGAAAATCCTTGTTTACAAGACGGGGCTCGAAGGGAGAGGCCTCAGGGCGGCCGGGACACTCGCCCAATCGCACTGCCTTGGCAACGCGAAAAGTCTGTCAATTTCGTGAAATCGGCGACAGATTCGACGCATCGGTCCGGGCGTCGGGCGCCGTTGACAACGTTCCCCCCCAGCCATATCTCTGCCCGATCGCTTCAAGGGCGATAGCGCTTATTTTGCTGCGTTTTTGGCCGTTGAACCCTGGTTTGCCTGTCTCCCACTCATCTGACGGACGCCGCCCGGCGCCGAAGTTCGAGCCAGGCGCGGGTGCTGCGGTGCACCACGTCGGGAACAGCAAACCCAAAGCACGAGTTACGGCTGCAACGCAGACCCAGAGAAGTAGGATTTCAGTATGATCGGCGCGCTCGCCCGTAAGCTCTTCGGCTCAGCCAACGACCGTCGCGTCAAGGGCTACCAGGCCCGTGTCAATGCCATCAACGCCCTGGAGCCGGAGCTGGCCAAGCTGTCGGACGAGGCGCTGAAGGCGCGCACCGGTGAGTTCAGGACGCAGCTCGCCGAGGGCAAGACGCTCGACGACCTCCTGGTCCCGGCCTTTGCGACCGTCCGCGAAGCTTCCAAGCGCACCCTCGGCCAGCGTCATTTCGACGTCCAGCTGATCGGCGGCATGGTGCTGCACGAGGGTGACATCGCCGAGATGAAGACCGGCGAAGGCAAGACCCTGGTCGCGACCCTCGCCGTCTACCTCAACGCGCTGGCGAGCCAGGGCGTCCACGTCGTGACGGTGAATGATTACCTCGCCCGCCGCGACGCCAGCTGGATGAGCCAGATCTACGGCTTCCTCGGCCTGACCACGGGCGTGATCGTCCACGGCCTCGACGATGCCGAGCGCAAGGCCGCCTATGCCTGCGACATCACCTACGGCACCAACAACGAATACGGCTTCGACTATCTGCGCGACAACATGAAGTACCGGCTGGAGGACATGGTCCAGCGCGGGCACTATTTCGCGATCGTCGACGAGGTGGACTCCATTCTCATCGACGAAGCGCGCACGCCGCTGATCATCTCCGGCCCGCTCGACGATCGCTCCGAGTTCTACAACACGATCGACACCTTCGTGCCGCGGCTCGACAAGACCGACTACGAGGTCGACGAGAAGCAGCGCACGGTGACCTTGACCGAAGCCGGCATGGAGAAGATCGAGACCCTGCTGCGCGACGCCGGCCAGTTGAAGGGCGAGTCGCTCTACGACGTCGAGAACGTCTCGGTCGTGCATCACATCAACCAGGCGCTGCGCGCCCACACGCTGTTCACGCGCGACAAGGATTACATCGTCCGCGACGGCGAGGTCGTCATCATCGACGAGTTCACCGGCCGCATGATGCCGGGCCGGCGCTATTCGGAAGGCCTGCACCAGGCGCTCGAGGCCAAGGAGCACCAGCCGGTGCAGCCCGAGAACCAGACGCTGGCCTCGATCACCTTCCAGAACTATTTCCGCATGTACAAGAAGCTCGCTGGCATGACCGGCACGGCCGCGACCGAGGCCGACGAGCTGTTCGACATCTACAAGCTCGAAGTGCTGGAGATCCCGACCAACCTGCCGGTCGCGCGTCTCGACGAGGACGACGAGGTCTACCGGACGCAGCAGGAGAAATACGCGGCCATCCTCGCCGAGATCGAGCGCGCCAATGCGCGGCTGCAGCCGGTGCTGGTCGGCACGGCGTCGATCGAGAAGTCGGAAGTGCTGGCCGCCTATCTCAAGGAGCACGGCTACAAGCAGATCGATTTCGGCAGCGAGCGTGCGCTCGACAAGCTCTATGCGGCGGCCCGTGCCGGCAAGCCCGCAAAACTGTTCGCGGTGCTGAACGCGCGCTTCCACGAGCAGGAGGCGTATATCGTGGCGGAGGCCGGCGTGCCCGGCGCGATCACGATCGCCACCAACATGGCGGGCCGCGGTACCGACATCAAGCTTGGCGGCTCGCTGGACATGCGCCTCCAGCAGGAGACCGCCGGCATCACCGACGAGGCCGAGAAGGCCACCAAGATCGAGCAGCTCAAGGCCGAGATCGCCAGCTTCCGCGAAATCGTGCTGAAGGCCGAGGAGACCGTCGAGATCGAGCCGGCCAAGGGCTCCAAGCCGGCCAAGACCGTGGTCAAGCCGGGCGGCCTCTACATCATCGGCTCCGAGCGTCACGAATCCCGCCGCATCGACAACCAGCTGCGCGGCCGTTCCGGCCGTCAGGGCGATCCCGGCCGCTCGAAATTCTTCCTGTCGCTGGAAGACGATCTGATGCGGATCTTCGGCTCCGACCGGCTCGACAGCATGCTGACCCGCCTCGGGCTGAAGGAAGGCGAGGCGATCATCCATCCCTGGATCAACAAGGCGCTGGAGAAGGCGCAGCAGAAGGTCGAGGCGCGCAACTTCGACATCCGCAAGAACCTCCTCAAGTTCGACAACGTCCAGAACGACCAGCGCAAGGTGATCTTCGACCAGCGTGTCGAGCTGATGCAGGACGACAGCGTCGCCGAGACCGTCACCGACATGCGCCATGCCTTCATCGACGACCTCGTCGCCAAGCACGTGCCCGAGCATGCCTATGCCGAGCAGTGGGACGTGGCCGGCCTGAAGGAGGAGCTGAAGCGCGTGCTCGACGTCGAGCTGCCGGTCGACGAATGGGCCAAGGAAGAGGGCATCGCCGAGGAGGAGCTGCTCAAGCGCATCGAGACCCATGTCGACGAGCGCATGGCCGCCAAGGTCGGGCAATGGGGTCCCGACGTGATGCGTTACGTCGAGAAGACCATCCTGCTGCAGACGCTCGACCACCTCTGGCGCGAGCATCTGGTGATGCTGGACCACCTGCGCCAGGTCATCGGCCTGCGCGGCTATGGCCAGCGCGATCCGCTGCAGGAGTACAAGTCGGAGGCCTTCACGCTGTTCGAGGCCATGATCGCGCATCTGCGCGAGGCCGTCACCGCGCAGCTGATCCGGGTCGAGATCGTGCCGCCCGAGGAGCAGCAGCCGGTCTTGCCGCCGATGCAGGCGCATCACGCCGACCCGACCACCGGTGAGGACGAACTGGCCTTCGCCAACGTCTCGCTGGTGCCGTCGTCCGGAGCGGCCACCGTCGCGGCCGAGGCGCGCAACCCCAACGATCCTTCGAGCTGGGGCAAGATCGGCCGCAACGAGGACTGCCCGTGCGGCTCCGGCAAGAAGTACAAGCACTGCCACGGCCGCTACGCGTAAGCGCGGGCTGCGGCAGTCTCTCCATCGTCATTGCGAGCGTAGCGAAGCAATCCAGAGTCCCGCGAAGACTCTGGATTGCTTCGCTACGCTCGCAATGACGTTGTTGGCCGAGCTGTCTCCCCAAACGCCACTGTCGTCCCGGCGAACGCCGGGACCCATAACCACAGGGCAACGTGGTGGCGCACGCAGTGGCTCCAGCTTGCCGGCTCATATCCGCCGGTGGCTATGGGTCCCGGGTCGGCGTCCTGCAACGCTGCGCGTTGCCGGACTTGCCCGGGACGACAGCTATATGTTGGGTTGAATCAGGCGGCCTTCACCGCCTCCACCTTCGCGCCCTCCGCAATCGTCCGTGGCGCGGTGTTGAGCTGCTCGATGGCGAAGCCGGCCGCCTTCTTGTAGCCGGCCATGAAGGCATCGCGCTCGGCGGGCGGGATGACCTCGTCAATATCAGTGAACGTGCCGCCGCAGCGTTCGTCGACCATGTTCAACAGGCCGAACGGGCCGGCGCCGCGGTTGCGCAGGATGACTTGCGAGATCGGGCCGCACAGTTTCTCGTCATAAGCTGACAGCGCCGCCGGCGTGACGCCGTGGGCCAGCAGCATGGTGCCGAGCACGCGGGCGTCGACGATCGCCTGGCTGGCGCCGTTGGAGCCGGTCGGATACATCGCATGCGCGGCGTCGCCCATCAGCGCGACCGGGCCGTCGACCCAGGTCGGCACCGGGTCGCGATCGATCATCGGGTTCTCATAGGCGCCGTCGGCGCCCGCGATCAGCGCGGGCACGTCGAGCCAGTCATAGGTCCAGCCCGCGAAGTGATGGGCGAACTCCTTGATCGGCACCTGCCGGAACCAGCCGGTCTGCTTCCAGCCGTCGGTGTTGTCCATCGTCACTTCGGCGATCCAGTTGATCAACGCCAGCCCCGTCCTGGGATCAGGATGCGAGATCGGATAGACCACGACACGGTGGCGATGGGTGCCGAGCCCGACGAAAGACGATCCGGTGCGCATCGGTTTTGCCCAGGTCACGCCGCGCCACATCACCGCGCCGCCCCAATGGATCGGCGGCTGCGCAGGATGCATTTGGGCGCGCACGGCCGAGTGGATGCCGTCGGCGCCGATCAGCAGCCGTCCGCGCGTCTCAGACCGCGATCCATCGGCATGCTCGATGCGGGCCGTCACTGAGCCGTCCGCGTTCTTCTCGTAGCCGGCGACGCGGCTGCCGAGCCGCACGCTGGCGGCACCAGCGCGTGCGACCAGCCGGCTGTGCAGCAGTAGATGCAGCTTGCCGCGGTGCACGGCGTATTGCGGCCAGTCGTAGCCGGCGAGCAGGCCGCGCGGCTCGGAATAGATGTCGTTGCCGTTCAGCCCGACCAGCGCCCATTCGCGGGCCGGCACCCCGACCTGGTCGAGATCGTCGGCGCCGATGCCGAGATCGTACAGCTCGCGCACGGCATTGGGCTGCAGGTTAATGCCGACCCCGAGCGGCCGCATCTCGCGCACGCTCTCATAGACGACGCAGGGTACGCCGATCTGCTGCAAGGTCAGCGCCGTCGCGAGGCCGCCGATGCCGCCGCCGGCGATGATTACGGGAAGATCGGTCATACGCTTGATCCGTTGCACGCTGGAAGGGAGCGATGGGGAGGGGCGGTGACGGCAGCCGCCGCCGTGAGCCGGCTTGGGCTTGCGCAAACCTGTCCTCCCGTGGCCTCACCGGCCAGTGTCCCGCCCGGCCGCTGCCGAAAGGCCTAATTCAGAAGATTTGCGGAGACAAGGGAAATGGGCCGCGGGGTATGATAGTCTGGCGCCATGCGGCGCCCCTCTCTCGCCCTGGGCCTAATCATATTCCTCCGTCTTGGGAGCCCAGCCATGGCTTTCGATATCGAGGCGCATCGCGGTGGCCGCGCCTTGCATCCGGAGAATACGCTGCAGGCCTTCGCTACCGCGCTGGATCTCCATGTCGATACGCTCGAGCTGGACGTCGGCGTCACACGTGACGGCGTGCTCGTCGTCTCGCATGAGCGGCGGCTCAACCCCGACCTCGCCCGCGACGCCGCAGGAAACTACGTCGTGCCGCCCGGACCGCCTTTGATCGAGCTGCCACTCGCAGAGGTGCAAGCCTACGACGTCGGTCAGATCCGTCCTGGCAGCGACTACGCCAGGCAATTTCCTAAGCAACGCGCATTGAGCGGCCCCGGCGTCGCGCCGCCGCGCATTCCGACGCTGAAGGAGGTCATCGACCTCGTGCGGCGCTCAGGAGACGATCATGTGCGGCTCAACATCGAGACCAAGCTCGATCCCGCGCTGCCGGCCGAGGCACCGGACCCGGAGCGGTTCGTGACCCTGCTGCTCGGTCTGATCGACGCGGAGCAATTCAGCAATCGCGTCATGATCCAGTCGTTCGATTGGCGGACGTTGCAGCTCGTGCAGCAGCGCGCGCCAAACATTCCCACCGTGTATCTGACATTGCAGCGCGGCAAGGCCCCGACGGTGTCATTGACCGAGGCGACGCGCTGGACCGCCGGCTTCAATCCCGCCGATCACGGCGGCTCGCTGCCGCGCACGATTCACGCCGCCGGCGGCAAGGTGTGGTCACCCTATTTCGCGGACGTCACACCGGAGCTTATCGGCGAGGCCCATGGGCTCGGGCTGAGCGTCGTGGTGTGGACGGTCAACAAGCCGGAGGACATGGTGCGGCTGATGGACAGCGGTGTCGACGGCATCATCTCCGACCGGCCGGATCTGTTGCGCGACGTGATCGGCAGCAACGGCCCCGCTCTGCCGAAGCCACCGCAGCGGAGGCCATAGCACCGCGATCGATCCCTGGTCAGTTTGCTGCTGATCAGCGCTATAGACGTTTGGTCATGAACAGGCTGAGCGGGTCCGGCTTGTTTTCACCGAAAGGCTCGAAGGGCTCGTAGCCGGAGCTTTGATAAAGTCGGATGGCCGCTGGCTGACGGATTCCTGCCTCGAGGCTGAGGCGGTCGATTCCACGTCTACGGGCCTCACTTTCCAACGCTATAAGCAGCCTGCGTCCGAGACCCGTGGCGCGCGCACATTCACTCACAAACAGTCGTTTGATTTCGGCATGTCCGTGACCGACGAGGCGATAGGCGATCGAGCCGAGCAGTGTTCCGCCGCTGCGGGCGGTGAGAAGGATGACTCCAGGCGCCGAAAGTGCGTTTGCGTCGATCGGATGATTGTTTTGACTGGGGTATAATGACCGCAGATATCCGTTGGCCTCTTCAAGGAGGTTGCGCACGTCAGCTTGCCGGGCATCGTCGATCGCTATGATGACATCAACATCATTCATCTAGCGCATCCCCGGAGAGGTGACGAAACTCGCAGAGATTGTGCCAGAGGCAGCCGTCTCGATCAAACGCCGAGACGGCTGCTTCAATCGGGATCGCGCCTCACCCCATCACCACTTCGTGCCGGATCACGAACGGGGCCAGCAGGGTGTGGACCTCGTTCTCGATCGCCTCGCGGCTCTCGGCCGGGACGTTGCGCAAGGTCACCGTGGCGATGCTGCCGTGGCTGCCGTGCGCGCCGACCTTGACGCTGCAATCGATGCCGCGATCGGTGAGTTGCTTCAGCACGCCCGCGAACACCCGCGTCGCGGCGTCCCAGCGCAGCTGCGGCTTGAACACCTTGCCGACGCCGGTCACCGGCATCGGGTCGATCGGAATGATCTGCACCGGCACCGCGGCGCGCTCGGGCGTGCGCCCACGCACCCAGTCCTCCAACTCGCCGGGCTGCACGGCGGCACCCGGCTTGAGCTGGACGTAGCCGATCGGCAACTCGCCGGCATAGGCGTCGGGCTGGCCGACAACGGCGGCGAAGCCCACCGACGGATGCTGGAACAGGATCTCCTCGATCGGCGCCGGATCGATGTTGTGGCCGCCGCGGATCACGAGATCCTTGGCGCGGCCGGTGATCCAGAGAAATCCGTCGGCATCGAGCCGACCAAGATCGCCGGAGTTGACCCAATGGCCGTCGATGAAGGCGCCCTTGTTGTGGGCGTCGTCGAGATAGCCGGAGAACACGCCGGGCCCGGCCATGATGACGACGCCGATCTCATCAGTTGCGCAGTCGCGCTCATAGCGCCCGTCGGCATCGAGCTTGACGATGCGCACCTTTGCATAGGGCAGCGGCAGCCCGACCGAGCCGAGCCGGATCGGCTGGTCCGGATAGGCCATGGTGTGCACGCTCGCCGTCTCGGTCATGCCGTAGACCTCGACGACCGGCAGCTTCAGCTTGTCCATGATCGCCTGTCCGACGGCGACCGGAATGGCCGAGCCGCCGCCCGCGGCATAGCGCAGGCTGGAGATGTCGGCCGCGCCTTGCGGCACCGCGAGCGTTGCCGCCAGCACCGTCGGCACGCTCGACAGCGTCTCCGGCTTGAAGCGTTCGACCAGGCTCCAGATGTTGCGCACCGCATTCGGATTGCGCCAGCCGGCCCCCGACAGCACCACGAGCGAGCCGCCCGCGGACAGCGTCTGCAGCGCCTGGGTCAGCGATCCCCCGACGTGAAACAGCGGCATGCCGAACAGCAGGGTGCCGCCGGGCTTCGCTTTCAGGATCAGGTTGACGCCCCAGGCCTGATAGACTTGGTTGCCATGGCTATGGCGCACCAGCTTCGGCGTGCCGGTGGTGCCGCCGGTGTGGAAATAGGCGGCGGTGTCGCTGGCCTTGATCTGCCGGCCGCTGACCAGGTGATCGCTCGGCTGCGGTTTGATGAGGTCGTTGAAAGAGTGGATGCCGTTGGCCGGGTCGCCGCCGCCATGCACCTGCACGATCGCCTTGAGGTGCTTGCAGCTGCCGCGCACCTTCTCGACCTTCTGCCAGATGTCGGTGCCGGGCAGGGGGCCCAGCGCCACCAGCACCTTGGTCTTGGCGGCGTCCAGAATCTCGGCGATCTGGTGCGGCTCCAGCAGCGGATTGACCGGATTGGCGATGCCGGCAGCCTCGGCGCCGAACAGCGTGACGAAGGCGTCGGGCACCAAGGGCAGCATGAAGCTGACGACGTCGTCGGGCCCGACGCCGAGCGCATGAAACATGTTGGCGGCCTGCGTCACCCTGGCGATGAAGTCGCGATAGGAGATCACGACCGGGGTATCGGCCGGATCGGCGTTGGGAAGAAACTGGATTGCCGGCGCGTCCGGATTGGCCGTCGCGCCGCATTTCAGCGCCTCATAGGTACTCTGCGCGGCGATCCGTTCGCTGTACGGCGTCTGCTCGAAGGCACGGATGTCGGCCGTGCTGGCGAATGTCGGATAGTCGCTGCCGATGGCGCGATCGAGCAGGTGAATGCCCATGGCCTGTCCTCCCTGTGACGTGTCCTCGTCCGGCCGGACGAAGGGTCCAACCGGGATCGCGCGCGGGCTCTGTGCGGCCCGTTCGTCGCGATCGTCAGCTAGCAAGATGATGGAGGATTCGTCTTGCGTCTATCCCGAGCTTGCCGGGGCAGCCGACACATTTGCCGCAGACAGGATGCTTAGGGTGGGCAAAGGCGCGCTTGCGAAACGGCTGCGCCGCATTGCGGTGTATACGCGCGCCGTGCCCACCGTCCCAGACCGATGCAGCGGATGGTGGGCACGGCGCGTTGGCCGAATCCCGTGTGGAAGCACCGCGATCGCGCCTTTGCCCACCCTACGGCAGCGTGCCGATCAACTGGCGGCGTCGATCAGGTTCTCCAGCAGCCGCTTGAGCTCGCCGGTGGCCTTGTCGCCGTAATTCTCCAGGATGTGGGCCTCCTGGCTGGCGGCCAGCGAGTTCAGCCGCTTGCACAGCGCCTTGCCGCGGTCGCTGATGAACATCAGCACCTTGCGCCGATCGTTGGCGTCCTGCCGGCGGTAGACCAGCGAGTCCGACACCATGCGGTCGGTCATCTTGGTCAGGGTCGGATGGTTCAAGAGCACCGCATCGGCAAGATCGCCCATCGAGTGCCCCTCGCCGTCCGAGAGAACCTTGAGGATGCGCCATTGCTCGACCGGCACGCCCTCCGTGCTCAGGCGCGTCTCCAGCTGCCGGTTGATCTCCCGGTTGGCCTGCGCGAGCAGATAGGCGAGATGTTCGGTGAGGGGGGTGTTGGGATGGGGCGATTTGGCCACGGTGAACTTCGCTTGCGGTCCCGACTTGAATGAATGTCCGGCAGTTGCTGCCCGATCTATATGCATCCCAATTCTTGAACATTCAACATTTTCGAATAGCATATTTGCTGAACGCGTGCTGATTTCGACGGCGTATGACCGCCGGCCCACAGTGTCGGGCCAACCACGGGTGCGGGCCAAGGAGTGGGTGTGCTCTCGACAGGATCTGTCCCGGCCGGGCGCTTCGGCCTGCCGTCATCCGTGCTGTTCAGGAGCCCGTCCCGCCGGGGCGACTTTCCGGCACTGGCCCCCTTCGATCCCGACCGCGTGCAGCGGCGTGGCGACCGCAACAGACTACGCATCGGCAATTTCCTGACCTTCTCCGGCTCTCCCGGCATCTGGGGCCCGGCGGCGACCAACAGCGCGCTGCTCGCGGTGTCCGAGATCAATCGCCACGGCGGCATTCTCGGCCGTGAGATCGAATTGTCGTTCTATGATTCCGGCGGGCCGGTCGAGGACGTCGTCGCGCGCGCGAGGGATGCGCTCGAGTTCGACGACATCGACGTCGTGATGGGTTCCCATATCAGCGCCGTCAGGCTGGCGCTCCGCCCGCTGATGCGCGGCCGCATCCCCTATGTCTACACGCCCGTCTATGAAGGCGGCGAGCGCACGCCGGGCGTGATGGCGATCGGCGAGACGCCGCACAGCCAGACCCGGCCCGCCATTCACTGGCTGGCGGACAACAGGGGTGCGAAGCGGTGGTATCTGATCGGCAGCGACTATGTCTGGCCGTGGCAGTCGCACCGGTCCACCAAGACCTACATCACCGCGGCCGGCGGCCAGGTTGTCGGCGAGGAGTTCGTGCCCGTCGGCAATGATGACCACGAGGCACATCTGGCGCGCATCCGCGCGGCCAAGCCCGACGTCGTGCTGATCTCGCTGATCGGCACCGACAGCATCACCTTCAATCGCGCGTTCGGTGAGTCCGGGTTGGCCGCGACGACGTTGCGGCTCGCCGGCGCGGTCGACGAGACCGTGCTGCTCGGCATCGGCGCCGACAACACCGAGAACCTGTACTCGGCCTCAGGCTATTTCAGCTGTATCGGCTCTGAGGCGAACGACGACTTCATGAACCGCTATACCGCGATGTTTGGCGCTAACGCGCCGCCGGTCGGTTCGGTCGGACAGTCGAACTACGAAGGCCTGCGCTTCCTGAAGGCGGCTGCCGACCGCGCCGGCTCGCCGTCACTGCGCCCGCTCGCCGCCGCCGGCCGCAACCTGGTCTATTCCGGCGCGCGCGGCGACGTGACCATCCGCCACGGCCGCGCCGGCATGGCGATGCATCTCGCCGCCGCCGATGGGCTGGATTTCAAGATCATTCGGACGTTCTGATGGCTCGGCGTGTCACGCGGCCGCTGCCTTGTTTGCAGGCTCGCTTGGCGCAGGCGCCTTGGCCTCTGACAGCTCGCGGATCATCCGGCTGATCGCCTCGCGCGGCATCGGCTTGCCGAACAGATAGCCCTGCACGCTGGTGCAGCCTTCCTTGCGCAGGAAGGCGAGGTGCTGCTCGGTCTCGACGCCCTCAGCCAGCACGGGAATGTTCAGGCTGCGTCCGAGCAGCAGGGTCGCCTTGACGATGGCGGCGGCGTGCACGCTGGTCTCGACCGACTGGATGAAGCTCTTGTCGACCTTGATCTTGTCGAAGGGAAACACCTGCAGGGTCGACAGCGACGAGTAACCGGTGCCGAAATCGTCCATCGCCACGGTGACGCCAAGCGCCTTCAGCGCCAGCACCACCTGCAGCGCGTGCTGGCGATCGGCGATGATGCCGGTCTCGGTCAGCTCGATCTCGAGTCGCTCGGGTGCGAGCCCGGTCTCGCGCAGCACCTCGGAGACGCGCCGCGCCAGATCGTAGTTGAGCTGCATCGGCGCGACGTTGACGGCGACCTTGAACGGCCGGCTCCAGCTCGCCGCGGTGGCGCAGGCGGTGCGCAGCACCCAGTCGCCGATGTCGACGATCACGCCGGTCTGCTCGGCCAACGGGATGAAATCGTTCGGCGGCACGCGGCCCTTCACCGGATGGTTCCAGCGCAGCAGCGCCTCGAAGCCGATGATGCCGCCACTCTGCGTGTCGTTCTGCACCTGGTAATGGAGCTCGAACTCGTTGCGCACCAGGGCGCGCTTGAGGTCGATCGCGAGCTCGGCGCGGCGCCGGCTGGTCTCGTCCATCGATGTCTCGTAGGTGCAGATCTTGCCCTGGCCGAGACTCTTGGCGCGATACATCGCCAGATCAGCCCGGGTGCAGAGCTCGTCGGCGGTGAGGCCGTGATCGGGATAGAGCGCAATGCCGATGCTGCAGCCGACCGAGAGGCTGCGCTCCTCCCAATCGACGGGGCTGAGCACCAGCGCGCGCATGCGCTCAGCGAACTTCGCCACCTCGGCGCGCGCGAAGATCCTGCTCTTGACAGCCACGAACTCGTCGCCGCCGATCCGCGCCAGGAATTCGCCGGGCTGCAGCGTGGCGGAAATCCGTTGTGAGATCGTCTTCAGCACCGCATCGCCGGCAGAACGGCCGTGCGCGTCGTTGATGTCCTTGAAGCCGTCGAGGTCGATTGCCAGCACGGCCAGGTGGGCGGTCTCGTCGCCGTCGCCGGACGTGAGCGGTGCCAGCCGCTGGCCGAGACCGTTGCGGTTGGGCAGGCCGGTGAGCGGATCCTGCAGTGCCAGCTGCCGATAGCCTTCGACCGCTTCCTGTGTCGCCTGCATGTCGATCGTATAGGCAGAGGCGGCCATCGCCATGATCAGGCCGATGCCGGTGACGACGGTGACCAGCATGACGCTGTCCGAGAGTGACTGCACCGCTGCGCCGGTGCCCGCCATCGGCGCCAATGTCAGCGCGAACATGCCGGTGAAATGCAGGCTGAGGATCGCGAGCACCATCGCGAGCGAGCTGCCATATTTGCAGAAGCGCGTCACCGGACGCGCGATGCGGTTGGTGGCTGTGGCCCCGAAGCCCGTGGCAAGGGCGATCGACAGCCACACCATCGGCATGTTCCAGGTCAGCACGCCCTGAAGATTGAGCGCGTTCATGCCGGTGTAGTGCATGGCGGCGATGCCGAAGCCGAACACGGCGCCGCCGGCTTCGATCTGGGGGCCGCGTTGCGTCCGCGTCGTGATGAAGAAGCCGAGCCACGCAAAGACCACTGCAAGGCCGAGCGAGGTGAACGTCATGCCCGGTTCGAACGAGCGTTGTCCCGGCGCGTCATAGCCGAGAATGGCGGCGAAGTGCGTGGTCCAGACCGTGCCGCCGGCGACGAGCCCGGCCAGAAACAACAGATGGAAGCGTCGCAGACCGGCGTTGCGGCGAACCCGCGCGAGCAGCCGCATCGACAGCAGGGAGCCGAGCACGCACACCAGCAGCGCAGCGGCGACGTAGCGCAGATCGTAATCGGCGGGCAGGCAGGACAGAATCGTCAACATCAAAAGGGGCCCCATCGTTCGGCCGAGCTACGCGCCGCGGTGCCCGCCGGTTTATCGCCGCTGTCGTCGCGGTTACCGAAACGTCCATCCGCGCGGAGGCTGCGCCCAGCCTCGTCATGCACGAGGTCGGGCGATCTCCTGATTAATGCGTCTGCGGGGGCCGGCGGATGCGTTCACGGAATCGAAAACATCGTGAGGAAAGTCCTAACGGCGATGCGCGATTGCGGCGCGTATCGGAACAAGCGCTACCGACCTACCGGCTCGCGACGTTGCCCGGCAGCGCATAGGCGCGGACGTAGTCGCCGAGCTTGGTGCCGAACGAGCCGTGGCCGCCATCGACCGTCACGACGTACTGCTTGCCGCCGGCCTCATAGGTCATCGGCGTCGACTGGCCGCCGGCCGGCAGCCGGTCCTGCCACAGCAGCCGGCCGTCATTGACGTCGAAGGCGCGGATGTAGTCGTCCATCGTGCCGGTGAGGAAGGCGACGCCGCCGGCGGTGACCATCGGGCCGCCGAGCATCGGCACGCCGAGCTTGAACGGCAACGGCAGCGGCGCCTGGTCGCGGATGGTGCCGACGCGGTGCTGCCAGATGATCGTGTTGGTCTTGAGGTCGATCGCGGCCATGCTGCCCCAGGGCGGCGCCATGCAGGGGATGCCGAGCGGCGACAGGAAGATGCCGAGCGAGACGCCGTAGGGCGTGCCGTACATCGGCTGCACGCCAAGCTCGGTGCCGGGCGGATGTTCCGCGTTCGGCTCTGCCGGATTGTCCTTGCCGCGCGGCACCAGCCGCGACACGAACGGGATCGATTGCGGATTGGCGATCGCGATCTTGCGCACGGGATCGATGGCGATGCCGCCCCATTCGAACATGCCGAAATCGCCGGGAAAGACCAAGGTACCCTGCTCGGACGGCGGCGTGAACGGCCCCTCATAGCGCAGCCGCTTGAACATGATGCGGCAGGCGAGCTGATCGAACATCGTCGCGCCCCACATCTGCGCGCCCGTGAGCTCCTTGCGCGGACGGAAGCTCAGATCGGAGAACGGCTGCGTCGGCGACAGCCGGTCGCCGGGCGCAGCACCCTGCGGCACCGGCTTCTCCGGGGCTGGGACCAGCAAGTGCCCATCGCGGCGGTCGAGCACGAAGATGTTGCCGGTCTTGGCCGGCACGTAGATCGCCGGCACCACGCCATCCTTGCCCGGCATGTCGACCAGGCTCGGCTGCGACGGCATGTCCATGTCCCAGAGATCGTGATGCACGTTCTGGAACGACCAGCGCAGTCTGCCCGTGGCGATGTCGAGCGCCACCAGCGCGGAATCGTAGCGCTCCTCCCCTGCCGTGCGGTTGCCGCCCCAGATGTCCGGCGAGCTCGAGCCGAGCGGGATGTAGACGAGGCCGAGCACCTCGTCGGCGGCGCCGACGCTCCAGCCGTTCGGCGAGCCCGCCGCGAAATGATGTGTCGCCGATGGCATCTCGTTGGGATCCGGATTGCCCGGATCGAACGCCCACAGCAATTTGCCCGTATAGACGTCGAAGCCGCGGATGGCGCCAGAAGGCACCTTGTTGGAGTAGTTGTCGATCACGGCGCCGGCCATGATCACGACCTTGTCGGTGACCACAGGCGGCGAGGTGCCCTCGTAGAAGCCGAGCGTGGTGATCTCGTTGCCGGCCTTGAGGTCGATCTGGCCGTGATCGCCAAAGCGCTCGCACGGTCTGCCGCTGTCGGCGTCGAGCGCGAACAGCCGGCCGTCATTGGTCGGCAGGAAGATGCGCTTGGCGCATTCGTCCGGCGCCGCCGCGCCGGTCATGTCGACCGCACCCGGCCTGGTCGCGTGATAGGCGACGCCGCGGCAGGTCATGTGCTGGAAGCTCTTGTTGTGCTCGATTCGAGGATCGAACTTCCAGCGCAGCTTGCCGGTGGCCGCATCGAGCGCGAACACGATCTGGTGCGGCGAGCAGGTGTAGAGCAGGTCGCCGATCTTGAGCGGCGTCACCTCGTTGGTGAACTCGTCGGGATCGTCAGGACCCTTGCGGTCGCCGGTCTGGAATTCCCAGGCCAGCGTCAGGGTCTTCACATTGTCCGTGGTGATCTGCTTGAGGCTCGAAAACCGCGTGCCGAAATTGCTGGCGCCGTAGGCGGTCCAGTCGGTTTGCGCCTCCGCCGGCGCCGTGTCGGTGCCCGCGGTGGCGTCCGCAGCCTGCAGCAGACTGCCGGCGGTGCCGAAGCGATCGCCACGCAGCGAGGCGCCGAGCACGACGATGGCGACCGCGAGCACCGCCACCAGGCCCCAGCGCGCCGAGCGCATGTCGCCCGCCAGATGCGTCGTGATGAAGGGCAGCAGCAGCCAGACGCCGAGCGGCGCCAGCACGTCGCCACGCGGTGCCAGCGACCAGAAATCCAGTCCGACCTCGAAGACCGCCCAGATCATCGTGCCCAGCAGCAGCGCCGCATAGAGCCACAGCGCCGCGGCGCGCCGCTGCCACAGCAGCCACGCCGTCATGAGCAGCGCCGCGCCCGCGATGACGTAATAGAGCGAGCCCCCGATCGCGGCGAGCCACCCGCCGCCGGTAAGCAGCGCCAGACCCATGAGGCCGACGATGATGACCGTGAAGATCAGCAGCGGCGCGCGCTGCAGATGGTGGGCAGCGGCCATGCGAGGCTCCCGGCTTGTGACGACGAAGGACGCGGCTCGCGCCCGCATTGCGTCATGAACGGTCGCACGGGGCGGAAGTTCCTCGCGGCGGGCCGCATCCCTCGGCAGGCGCCGCGCGGAACGACCGTTTGCGGTGTTCCGTTGCTGCGCGGCTTTCCCCCGCCCGGGGCCTTCGCCCGGCACACGGCGTTTTGTGCCCCTCCGCACCGCAACGGGTTGCTGTTTCGTGACGGAATTAATACGGTCGAATGTCAGTCACGTGAAAGTTGGAGTGCCCGATGCGCGCGCAGCAACAAGCCTTGGCGAACCCGGTGACCCTGTGGTGGGCCATGCTGACGCTCGTCAGCCTTGCCAACATCGTGTTCTGGTTCATTCTCTATCACCAGCTGAATGGCGGCAGCAGCGGTACGCCGGGCCCGGCTTCCGATACGAGCTCCATGCTGATGCTGTCGGCGGCCTACGTATTCGGCTGTGCCTTCCGCTCGGTGCTGCCGCGCGCCGACGTGCAGCGCATCTGCCTGGTCGACAGCTGGCTGTCGAGCGTGTTCCTCGGGCGCACGGTCGCGACCATCGCCGAGGTCTGCTTCGCCGCGCAATGGGCCATCATCCTGGGCCAGCTCGGCGCGATCGCCGATGCCGGCACGGCCGTCAACGCCGCGCGCATCATCCTGCCGCTGATCGTCGTCGCCGAGATCTGCTCCTGGTATGCGGTGCTGACCAGGAATTTCCTGTACAACGCGATCGAGAATTCGTTGTGGGCAGTGGCCTTCCTGTTCGTCGGCATCGGGCTCGGCCGGCTGCTGCCGGAGTTCGACGGACTGGTGCGCTGGCTCCTCATCGCGGGCCTCGTCGGCATCGCCTGCTATCTCGCCTTCCTGGTCGTGGTCGACGTGCCGATGTATCTGAAGCGCTGGCGTTTCGAGCATGCCGCCGGCACGCCGCTGCTGCATCCGCTCGACGGCTTGCGCGACGTCGCGACGCGCTGGACCGTGACCCACGAGTTCGAGCACTGGAAGGAGGAGATCGCCTGGATGTCGCTGTATTTCAGTGCGGCGGTCTGGGGCTCGCTCGCGCTGTGCGCGCTCTCGGCGATGAACGATCATCTGCCGCGCGCCCAGGCGCAGGCCTCGGTATCGCCTGCAGCGATCGTTCAGCAGCAGTAGCCCGACGCGACACCCCGCCGCGCTGTGCGCGGCAGGGTGGTTGTGTTGTACGGACGGCCTCAGCCATGCATCGCGAAGTGATGCGAGTCGTCCATCTGAACGACGTGGCTGTAGTCGACGTGCGGCGGTTCGTGCGAGACCGGGGCGTGCTCGAAGGCCGGCGGAACGATGCCGGTGTTGCCGGCGTGGCCATGGTCGCCGAAATTGTCGACGATGATCGGGTTGTGCGACGAGCCTTCGCCATGCAGCGGGCCGGGTGGGCTGAAGCTGGAGCCCTGGCCGCCCTGGGCGTTTTCGCCCGACTGGTGGATCGCCTGCGCGATCGAGTCCCAGAACCCGCCATGGCTGCCGCCGTCCGACCCCGCATTGGCGATCTGGATGCTGCCGTCGCCCCGCAGGCCGTCCTGCGCCAGCTTGAACACGTCGTTGATCACGGCGCCGAAATCGCCATGGCCGAGATCGTTGACCAGCGAGCCGAGATCGTGGCCGATCGCGTCCAGCTGTTGTCCGACCGTGTGGGTCATGTCGCCGGCGGTCTCCATCAGCCCGCCGACACCTTCGCCCACGGCGTGGCCGACGCCGTTGACGATGCCGGTGCCGACCGCGTCGGCGCCGTGCGCGATGCCGGAGATCGCTTCACCGAGCGGACCGCCGATCAGGTGCCCGGCTGCGGAGGCGGTGTCGGTGACGACGCCGATGGCGCCGTCAGCGACCGCCACGCCGGCATCGAAGCCACCCTTGACCACGGCGCCCGCGGCATCCAGCGCATCGGTGCCGACATCGGCCGCAGTGCCGACGACGGTGCCGGCCATGTCGAGCGCGCCCTGGCCGACCGCACCGGCGGCTTCCAGCCCGGCTTCGCCGAGGCCGACCGCGGTGTGCGCGAGGTCGCCGGCGACATCGAGCGCGCCATGCGCCACGTCGCCGCCGATCTTGAGTCCGCCATCGACGATGTCGCCGCCGATGTGCTTCACGTCGTTGATGGCGCCGTCGAGATTGCCGTGCGCGAGGTCGCTGACGCCTGACGCCAGATGGCCGACCACGTTGACCCCGGTATGGAAGAGGTCGCCGCCAACATGGACAGCGGTCGACGCAACGTCCTCGACCGTATGAACGATGCCGCCGCCGATCGCGGCCGCGCCGTCGCCGATGGCGTGAACGATCCCGCCCACGGTGTGAAGCGCCTCGCCACCAAGCTCACCGAGCCCGTGCACCACGCTGCCGACCGCATGCGCCGCATCGCCGGCCACATGCTCCACGGTGTCGACCACGGCGCCCGCCGCGCCGCCGACCGCACCCGCCACATCCTTCGCGACGTCCTTCACGTCATCGACGGCGGAACTGACTGCATCTCCGATATCATCCCAAAAGCTCATTGCTCTGCTCCTCGGTTGCGTCACCTCGCCTCGGGTGACGGCGCCGTTGTCGCAGATGTCAGCCGCGCGCTCCGTGCGCGACATCACGCAGGCTTGCAGGCGGCTGGGCCGGCGCGTTCTGCCGGACGATGAGCGGGCGTGATGCGCCCATGCCTGCGATGCGGCCGAAGCGTTGGCCCGTGGCGTAGCAACCGAAGCCGCGAGCTGTGCGAACGTCGTGCGTCCCGCTCAGGCGTGACCGATCCAGCCATGCCACGTCAGCGCGGCGAAGAATGGACAGGCGTTACGAAAGCCGCCGTCGCGCAGGATGGCTTCATCCTCCTCGGGGCTCAGCATGTTGACGCTGGCATCGATGGTCGCGCGCATCGTCCTGGCCTGCTCCGGATCTGTGCCGGACGCCACGGCATAGGCGGCGTAACGATCCAGCCACAGCGACCTCTCGACCGGCTCATTGGGCAGGCAGCTATGCGCAACCACGAAAGGCGCTCCAGGACGGAGCCGGTCATGCACGGCGCGCACTGTCCGCAAACGTTCCGGCGCTGCCAGAAAATGCAGCGTCAGCAGGCATGTCGCCGCGTCGAACGGGCCGGCAGGCGCATCGTCGATGGTGCCCTCGATCAGTTCGACCCGGTTCATCCGCGCGCCGAGCGTACGTTCGGCGAGTCGCAACATCTGCGGCGCCGGATCGACGCCGACGAAGGTCCAGGACGGGTGTGCTTCGGCCAATGCGTTGAGCTCGAGCCCGCCGCCTGCGCCGAGCACGAGCACTCTCGCATGTTCGGGCGCCCGCTCGGCGAGCAGGACCGCCGTCATCCGATGCAGTCCATCGAGGCCGGGCACGAAGCGCCGCGGACCGTCCGTGTAGCGCGCGACGAACGTGGGATCGGAAAACGCGCGCATGAACTGCTGGGCGCCGTCAGCAATCTCAGCCGTCATGACAAACGTCTCCTTTGCGAGGTCGCTTTCGTCGTTCGAGGCGGGCGTGGAAATCAGCGCTCAGCGCCGCGAGCGTGATTGCGCCGAGGCGGGACAGCAGCAGTGTCTCTGCAGCCTGCAGGGAGGTGTCGAGCGCTGCGTTGACGGCCTGCTCGACGAGGCAGTCCGGATTCTCGGTGCGATGGCCGATGGCGAACAATGATGGACACCCCAGTGAATCATGGATGTCGCGCAAGGTGACGGTCTTCAGATCGCAGGCGAGCGTCCATCCTCCGCCATGGCCTTTCTCGGAGCGCACATAGCCGCTGTCCCGGAGGCCGGCCATGATTCTGCGGATCACGACCGGGTTGGTCTGCATCATCGATGCGAGAGCCTCGGACGTCACCGGACCGTCATGCTCTGCCATGTGGAGCAGGACGTGCAGGATGCCGGACAGCTGGCTGTTGGGCCTCATGTAACTTTCGATATTACATGATATCCCCGCGGTCAACCGGCGACTTCAGGTGCGGGGTGCTCGCGCGGGTGATGGTCACTTGTCTGCCCGTCGGGCGACCCGGTCCTTCCTTCTCGCATGCAACAGGTGCGCCCAAGCCTCTCATCCAACGGAAAACGCCCTGCGCGGAAAAACTGATTTCGCCTGCATCCTCAAGCTGATTTGGGCTGTCCAGTCCCGTCAGCAAAAATATTCAACTTCGCTTTTTCGGAAATCTATGGTCTTCTCGCGTTGTCCCGCCTCATCGACGAGGGGCGCTACGCGATCGTCACGAAGCGTGGAGTGCGGGATGTGATGGGCGGGCCGGTTTGCAGCGTGAGTTGATCGCGCCGACGAACAACACTGGCCCGTACGGTCAAGTCGCGTGGTCCTGGCCTCCCGATGCTGAGGTCAAGTCTGCGATGATGCGCTCACGCGTGTCGCGTGGATGACGGTGGCCAACAAGCCCGGCGCACCGGGGAGATCGCGAAGCAGCCGTTCAAACCGTCGCGCAGGGAGGGCCGGGTCGTCCGGCTGACCTGTGGTTCCTGCCGCCTGCATTTTTTCCGCAGGCGGGCCACGGGCCTCAGTCGAGGTCCGGCCTTCCCTGCACCCTCGCTTTAAGAGGGTGAGATCTATGCATCACTCGGACGCCAAGGGCGCCGCGAGAACGCAGACGCATATGCCCACATGCAGCTTGAGCTTGTTGATCAGGATGGCGCCACGAGTCCGGCGCCCACCCTCCCCTGGAGGGGGAGGGTCGATCGCCCGCAAAGCGGGCGAGCGGGGTGGGGTGAAGTCACGGGCGATAGTGCGTGTGGAGACATCACCCCACCCCGCCTCACGCGTCGCTGCGCTCCTCGTGAGGCGACCCTCCCCCTCCAGGGGAGGGTGGGGCCCAGCCATGAGCTACTATCGCCTGGAAGGCGCGGAGCGCAGCGTTTGCGACCTGATAGATTGGCAACGAGCAAGGGCGCCTCGTGCGCCCAGTGCGCGTCTCGTTACTTGAACCCGGCGAAGCGGCTGTCGAACGAGTTCGACTGCAGCACCGGGACGGCGCCGGAGACCAGCGCGGTCTGGGTCTGCACGGGCGCCGAGGCGGTGGTGGCGGGCGCGTCGCTGGTCGCCGGCTTGTACGGTGGCCGCGCGGCGGCCTGCCTGGTCTCCACCGGCTTGGCAGCGACCGGCTTCGGCGCAGGCTTGGCCTCAGCAGGCTTGGCCTCCGCGGCCCGGCTCTCGGCGGGCTTCGCCGTCGCTGCCGTGGTGTCGGCCGCCGCATTGCCGCCGATCCCGACCTTGCGGGCGAGGCTCGACATGAAGCTCGGCTTCTCGGGTGCGCTGACCGCCGCGACGCGGGTCGACGGCACCACCGGCGCCGGAGCCGGAGCCGCGCTGGCGGGCGCAGCAGCGACCTCGTCGGCGCCTGGCGCACGCGGCGGGTTCACATGACCCGGGATGGTGCCCGGCACGGGCGTGAAATTGGCGAGCGACAGGCCGGGCGCTTCGCCGGCGTCGGACAGGCCGGTCGAGGCGCCGGGGACGCGGTTGGCGAACACGGGGTTCATGCCGCCGTCGATCCCGGTGTTGAGCTTGGCGACCGGCGTGCCCTTGGCGACGAGCTTGGCGTATTCCGCCTCGTCGGCCTGCTGCTTCTCACGCACAGCCGAGGTGATCTCGTCGGGCACGACATAGGCCGGGCACTTGGCGGCGGCGTCGAACACGGGATCACGCGTCGCGCCGGGCGGCTTCTGGGCGTTGAAGACGTATTTCTTCTCGCAGAAGTCGACCTTCGGTTCCTGCCGCGTGACCTCGAACTGGTCGTAGCCTTCCTTGATCATGCGCCAGAACGGCATGTTCGGATTGTTGCGGTGTCGCGCCATGTTCACCGGCGTCATCCGGAACGGATAGGCCTGGAACTGGAAGGCGCGCTGGCCGCCGAAGAACGACTCACGCCCGAGCGCGTAGATCTCGGCGATCTGCTCGTCGGTCATCGCGAAGCAGCCGCGCGAGGAGCAGTCGCCATGCACCATGAGCTGCGAGCCGCTGCGTCCGAGCGCCTTGTCGAACGCGTTGGGGTAGCCGGTGTTGAAGGAGAGATAGTAGGCCGATTGCGGGTTCATCTGGCTCGGATTGATCGAGTAGAAGCCCTCCGGCGCCTGGCGGTCGCCCTCACGGACCTTGGGTCCGAGATCACCCGACCAGCGGCAGATCGGGTAGGTCTTCAGCAGCCCGAACTTGCCGGAGCGGTCCTGCTTCCAGACCTCGAGCTCGGCCTCCTGCTTGAACACGCGCACCAGGATCGGCGACTGCGTGTCCATGTCCTTCTCGGCGATGGTCGCAACGAGCTTGGGCGGGACCGGCTGATTGGCCTTGGCATTGGTGGCGAGCGCGACCTGATCGCTGTTGCAACCGGTCAGCAACGCACCGGCGGCCAAAGCCGCCGAGGTCAGGAGAACCCGGACGAAAGCGCGGTTGATCAAAGCAAAGCTCCCCGCAAACCCAGCATGCCGCAGTACCCCACTCTACACCCTCAAGATCGGCCGGGAAGCTGGACGGGTCCCCGGTCGACCCTGCGTCATGCCATCAAACCATTGATTAAAATTGTACCCTTTGGCCCCGAGCGCCGCAACCCGCGGCACGATGGCGCCGCCAGGCCCAGGCCCTCGTGGTCAATAACTCCTAAACAACAGACCCCGCCGGGTGGGCCGAAATGCGGCCATAGTGTTGGCAAAGCGCTGGAATGACTCACAAAACCGCGAGCGGCGGGGGCGGCCGGAACGGCCGTCGGGGCCGCTCAGCCGAGCTTGCGGCCGATCTCGATGAACTTCTGCCGGCGCTGCTTGCGGATGGCGTCGCCGTCGAGGCCTTTCAGCTCCTCGAAGGCCTGGGCGATGGCATCGCCGGTGGCCGCGATCATTGCCGCGGGATCGCGGTGGGCACCGCCGACCGGCTCCTTGAGGATGGTGTCGACAACGCCGAAACGGAGCATGTCCTGCGCCGTGATCTTCATGCTGTTGGCGGCTTCCTGGGCCTTGGTGCCGTCGCGCCAGAGAATCGAGGAGGCGGCTTCCGGCGAGATCACGCTGTAGATCGCGTGCTCCAGCATCAGGACGCGGTTGGCGGTGGTCAGCGCGATCGCGCCGCCCGACATGCCCTCGCCGGTGATGATCGCAACGTTGGGCACACCGAGGGACAGGCACGCATCGGTCGAGCGCGCGATCGCCTCGGCCTGGCCGCGCTCCTCGGCGCCGATGCCGGGATAGGCGCCGGCGGAATCGACCAGCGACAGCACGGGAATGCCGAAGCGCTCGGCCATTTCCATCAGCCGGACCGCCTTGCGGTAGCCTTCGGGGCGGGCCATGCCGAAATTGTGCTTGAGGCGGGATTCGGTGCTGGCGCCCTTCTCCTGGCCCATCACGCAGATCGGCTCGCCGCGGAAGCGGCCGAAGCCGCCGAGCAGCGCGGCATCCTCGCCGAACTTGCGGTCGCCGGCCAGCGGCGTGAACTCGGTGATCAGCGCGCTGACGAAGTCGGTGAAGTGCGGCCGCTGCGGGTGGCGGGCCACCATGGTCTTCTGCCACGGCGTCAGGGTGGCGTAGAGCTCGGCCAGGGCCTGGCCGGCCTTCTCCTCGATCCGGGTGACCTCCTCGCCGATATCGGTGCCGGAGGCGGCCATCGCCCTGAGTTCATCGACCTTGGAATCGAGCTCGGCGACGGGCTTTTCGAAATCGAGATAGCTGCGCATGGGGTCCGGCATGGAGTAGCTGAAGGAAAAGCGCTGGAAGACGAAATCGGTGCGGCCTTCGGACCTGAAGATGAATGCCTTCAGGAGCTTAGGATTCGATCGGTGCGCCGCCGCCCGGCCTGGAGCCGGACATGCGGGCAGGATGGCGCTCTTTCGGGGCAGACGGCTGGGAAGTCAAGCGGCCGGGCCGCCGCGGCGGCGGATTTGGTTTCGGCGCGGTGTGCGGCGGGATTACTTCTCGGCCAGCGGGTGCAGGTCGCGCACGAGGCTCTTCAGCCGCTCCTCGACCACATGGGTGTAGATCTGGGTGGTCGAGATGTCGGTATGGCCGAGCAGGGTCTGCACGATGCGCAGGTCGGCGCCGTTGTGCAGCAGGTGGCTCGCGAAGGCGTGGCGCAGCACGTGCGGCGAGACCAGCCGGGCTGGCAGTCCGCTCGCGACCGCCAGCTCCTTCAGGTCGCGGGCGAAGTGCTGGCGGGTCAGGTGGCCGCTTTCGCCGAACGAGGGAAACAGCCATTTGCCGAACGTGGCGCTGGCCTTCTTCTCGGGCTTGAGCGTGTCGAGCGTGGCCAGATAGTCCGCCATCGCCTGCCGCGAGGCCTGGTTCAGCGGCACCAGGCGCTCCTTGTTGCCCTTGCCGCGCACCACGATCATGCGGGCATCGTTGCGGGCTGCGGTGCGCGGCAGCGCCACCAGCTCGGAGACGCGCAGGCCGGTCGCGTAGAGCACTTCGAGCAGACAATACAGCCGCAGCGCCCGCAGCCGCTGCGATGGCGAGGCGTCGGCGACTTCCGCCAGCTCTTTCGCGCGGGTGAGCATGCGGTCGACATCGGCGATCGACAGCACCTTGGGCAGCGGCCGGCCGCGCTTCGGACCCGACAGGATCGCGGCGGGGTCGTCGGTCCGGATGCGCTCGTTGAGCAGGAACCGGAACAGGTGCCGCATCGCCGACAGCCGCCGCGCCACGCTGGAGGATTTGAAGCCCCTGGTGTCGAGATCGGCGAGATAGTCGCGCAGCGCCTGGGTGTCGGCCGTGGCGACGCTGCCGCCCTTGCGGCTCAGGAAGTCCGAGAGATCGGTGAGGTCGCGGCGATAGGCATCCAGCGTATTCCGCCCGGCGCCCTGTTCCGCGGCCATCATGTCGAGGAACAGGCCCATCAGCCTGGCGTCCGAGGCCTTGACCTTCATGTCGAGAAATCCGCTGCGTCCGAGGCGATCGAATCAGTACGAGCAATTCGCGCCGGCGCTTGGAGCGGTGGAGCTAAATCTGGCCGATATCGCGGCGCCGGGCTGCCTCAGCCAATCGCAAAAATCTTAATCAATGCCCTGTGGCTTTTGAGTTCGCCGCAGCGACGCAGATCATTTCTTGTGGAACTTGTCCGGCGGGATCGTCACCGTCATCTCGCGCGGCTTCGGATTGACGAAATTCGCCAGCGCGTAGATCGCGCCATAGACCACGCCGACGATGACGGCGATGACGGTCAGGAAGCGGAACAGGCTGGGCATCTCGGTCGCGCAGGCCACCAGGGGAGGGAACAGTTTCATCCAACATGTTCGCCACCGGCTTGCAAGTCCGTCTGGCAGGCCGGCAGCCCCGGTTGTGTCGGAGCGGAACAGGATGCCTTTGAAAGCAGCAGGGGCTGGGCTAGAAGCCTATTGATGACCGACACCACGCAACCAGCATCCAGCCCTGCCGCTCCGGAGGCCGCGATTCTCGCGGGCCTCGGCAAGCGGCTGATCGTGCTGGTCGGCATGATGGGAGTCGGCAAGTCGACCGTGGGGCGCCGGCTCGCGGCGCGGCTCAGGCTGCCCTTCGTCGATGCGGACACCGAGATCGAGACCGCGGCCGGCATGACCATACCGGAAATCTTCGAATCGCGCGGCGAGGACTATTTCCGCAATGGCGAGGCCCGGGTCATCGCGCGCCTGCTGGAGAATGGCCCAGCGGTGCTGGCGACCGGCGGCGGGGCCTTCATGCGCGAGGAGACGCGCCGACGCATCCACGAGAAGGCGGTCTCGGTATGGTTGAAGGCGGATGTCGATGTGATCATGCGCCGGGTCAGGCGCCGGGCAGACCGTCCGCTGCTGCAGACGGCCGATCCCGAAGGCACCGTGGCGCGCCTGCTGAATGAGCGTGAGCCGGTCTACCAGCTCGCCGACCTGACGATCTTCTCGCGCGACGTGCCGCACGACCGGGTCGTCGAGGATTGCATGGAGGCGCTGCAGGCGTTCCTCTCGCCCCCGGAGGCCGAAGCGCAGCCGGCCGGGCCGCAACCCGATCCAGTTCAACCTGATCCCCCGCAGGCGATGGGCGCGCTCCGATGACGGTACCACTCAAGCATTCCGATCCGATCATCGTCGATGTCGCGCTGGGTGAGCGCGCCTATGACATCATCATCGGTCGCGGCGTGCTGGCCTCGCTCGGCCAGCGGATCGCGGCCCTGCGGCCGGGCGCGCGCACGGCGATCGTAACCGACCGGACCGTGGCCAGGCACTGGCTGAAGCCAACCGAGGCCATTCTGGCGGAGGCGGGCATTCCGTCCTCGACGATCGTGGTCGAGGAGGGCGAGGGGTCCAAGACCTATGCGGGCCTGGAGAAGGTCAGCGAGGCACTGATTGCCGCCAGGATCGAACGCAATGATCTCGTCATTGCGCTCGGCGGCGGCGTGGTTGGCGACCTCGCCGGCTTTGCTGCGGCCATTCTGCGCCGCGGCGTCGATTTCGTGCAGGTGCCGACCTCGCTGCTGGCCCAGGTCGATTCCTCCGTCGGCGGCAAGACCGGCATCAACTCGCCGCAGGGCAAGAACCTGTTGGGGGCCTTCCACCAGCCGGTGCTGGTGATCGCCGACACCGCGGTGCTCGATACACTGTCGCCGCGCCAGTTCCGCGCCGGCTATGCCGAGGTCGCCAAATACGGCCTGCTGGGCGATGCCAGCTTCTTCGCCTGGCTGGAAGCCAACCACGCCGACATCGTCAACGGCGGGGCGGCACGCGAACATGCGGTCGCAACCTCCTGCCGAGCCAAGGCGGCGGTCGTCGCCCGCGACGAGCGCGAGACCGGCGATCGGGCGCTACTCAACCTCGGCCACACCTTCGGCCACGCGTTGGAGGCGGTGACCGGCTTCTCCGACCGGCTGTTCCATGGCGAGGGCGTTGCGGTCGGCATGATGCTGGCGGCGCAGTTCTCGGCTGAGCTCGGCATGCTCGGTGCCGACGACGTCATCCGGATCGAGCGTCACCTTGCCGCGGTCGGTCTGCCGACCCATCTGCAGGACATCGCCGGCTTCGCCCAGGAGGGCATCGGCGACGCTGATCGGCTTTTGGCCTTGATGGCGCAGGACAAGAAGGTCAAGCGCGGCAAGCTCACCTTCATCCTGATGGAAGCGATCGGCCGCGCCGTGATCGCGAACGACGTCGATCCGGCGCGGGTGCGTGACTTCCTGCAGGCCAGGCTGCGAAGCCGCAACTGATCTTTCGGGCTTTACGCCGTGTTGAGCAGTGCCAGCGGATCATCGGCGGCTTCCATTCAGAGCGACACCGGCGTCATGGACTGGATCACACTCTCCGTCGTCATCATTCTCCTCGCCGCGTCGGCGTTCTTTGCGCTGAGCGAGACCGCGCTGACCGGCGCCTCCCGCGCCTCGATGCTGCGGCTGTCCAAGCAGGGCAACCGTGAGGCGGACGTGGTGTCGCGCCTGGTCGCCATGCGCGAACGGCTGATCGGCGCGCTGCTGCTCGGCAACAACATCGCCAATATCGGCGCCTCGGCGCTGGCCACCGGCGTTTTCACGGCGTGGTTCGGCGAGGTCGGCGTGCTCTACGCCACCGGCGTCATGACCGCGCTGGTCGTGATCTTTGCCGAAGTGCTGCCGAAGACGATCGCGATCAACGCGCCCGACCGCGTCTCGCTGGCCGTGGCGCGGCCGATGCGGGCTACCGTGCTCGTGCTCGGTCCCGTGCTCGCCGTGATCGAGGCGATCGTGCGCGGGTTGATGCGGCTGATCGGCTTCAAGGTCGGCGCCAACCAGCCGATGCTGTCACCGACCGAGCGTCTGCGCGGCGCCGTGGATCTGCTGCATCACGAGGGCAAGGTCGAGAAGCAGGATCGCGACATGCTGGGCGGACTGCTCGACCTGCGCGAGCTGCAGGTGTCGGACGTCATGGTCCACCGCACCGAGATGGTGATGGTGAATGCGGACCTGCCGCAGGAGGAGCTCGTGCGCGAGGTGCTGGCCTCGGAGTATACGCGCATCCCGTTGTGGCGCGACACGCCGGAGAACATCATCGGCGTGCTGCATGCGAAGGATCTGTTGCGCGCGATCCGCGCCGCCGAAGGCGATGTGTCGCACATCGATGTCGCCTCGCTGGCGCTGCCGCCCTGGTTCGTTCCGGAGATGCGATCGGTGTCGGAACAGCTCAAGGCGTTCCGCCGCCGCAAGACCCATTTCGCGCTGGTGGTCGACGAGTACGGCGAGGTGGAAGGCATCGTCACGCTCGAGGACATCCTCGAGGAGATCGTCGGCGACATTTCCGACGAGCAGGACGTGCAGGTCGCGGGCGTGCGCGTGCAGCCGGATGGATCGGTCGTGGTCGATGGCTCGGTGCCGATCCGCGATCTCAATCGCGCGATGGATTGGGGACTGCCTGATGAAGAGGCGACGACGGTCGCCGGGCTTGTCATCCATGAGGCGCGCTCGATCCCCGAGCGCGGGCAGAGCTTCACGTTCCACGGCTTCCGCTTTCGCGTGCTGCGCCGGGAGCGCAATCGTATCACCGCGCTTCGCATAGTACCGGTACCGCGCGGCGAAGCGGAGGAGACGAGGCCGCGCCGCGCGGGCACGGCGTTCTAACTGGTGTCAGGCTGCTTGACGTCAGGCTTCGCCGGGCGCCTTCGCGTGCAATGCCAGTGCATGTACGGAGCCGGCAAGTTCCGCTGATAATGCGGCATTGATCAGGCGATGGCGATCGACACGGCTCTTGCCGGCGAAGGCCTGCGACACAATATACACGCGGAAATGGGTCTCGCCGCTCGGCTGATGACCCATATGGCCTTCGTGCAGATGTGATTCGTCCTGAACCTCGAGGCTTTCCGGCGAGAAAGCTTCGCTCAACTTTTCGATGATAGCATCTCGCGTTCTCATGGTCTCAGGAAATACGCATCAAATTATTTTTCGTCAATCGGCGGGCTCCGCCTGAGGTATTCGGAATGTCAAGACTTGAAGCTTTCGGCGTTGCGTAGTCAAAGTCCGCCATGGCGATCGATTCATCCAAATTCTTCGACTCCATCCGCATCAAGCCCAAGAAGCAGGCTGCGCGGCAGCCGGTGCGCGAAGAGGTCCAGCCGTGCCAATGGCCGGACTGTACGAACCGGGGCTCGCATCGCGCACCCAAGGGACGCGAGAACGCGCGCGAATATTGGCACTTTTGTCTCGACCACGTGCGCGAGTACAACCAGTCCTATAATTTCTTCTCGGGCATGAACGCGGATGCGGTCGCGCGCTATCAGAAGGATGCGCTGACCGGACATCGCCCGACCTGGAAGATGGGCGCCAATACCTCGGCCAAGCGCGGGACCGGGACTCCCGAAGGCGATCTTGGTGATGCCTCGGATCCGTTCAGCGTCTTCGCTGAAATCAACGGCCGCGGCAGCTGGCGTCCCGGGCCTGAATCGGCTCCCAAGGCGGAGACGCGCAAGGTCTTCAACGCCGAGCGCAAGGCGCTGCAGGTCATGGGCCTCGGTCCCGACGTCACGCTGGAAGACGTCAAGGCCAAGTACAAGGCGCTGGTGAAGCAGCACCATCCCGACGCCAATGGCGGCGACCGCTCCACCGAGGATCGCCTGATCGAGATCATCAAGGCGTACAACTATCTGAAGACCGTGGTGAAGGGCTGACCGGTCGCGCGGCGGCGTGTGAGGCTGCCGCACGGCGACCGGCCGTTCGTTCACCTGCTCAGGGTCTCGGCCCGATATAGGCCGAGCTCGGCCGGATCAGGCGGCCGGTGCGCTGCTGCTCGCGGGCATGCGCGGTCCAGCCGGCGGCGCGCGCCACCGCGAAGATCGGCGTGAAGGCCTGGCGTGGAATCCGCAGCGCATCGAGCAGGATGGCGGTGAAGAACTCGACATTGGTGTCGAGCACGCGATCCGGATTCTTCTGCCGCAGCGCTGTGCGGATATAGGCTTCCACCTCGCTCGCGAACGGCAGGTCAGCGCCACCGCCTGCCAGCCGCTCGATTGCGCTCTTGAGCACGTCGGCGCGCGGATCGCGCACGCGGTAGATGCGATGGCCGAAGCCCATCAGCCGCTCGCCGCGCGCCAGCGCCGCATCCACCCACGGCCTGATGTTGTCGCGCGTGCCGATCGCATTCAGCATCTCCAGCACCGGCTCCGGCGCGCCGCCATGCAGCGGCCCCGTCAGCGCGCAATAGCCGGCGGTGATCGCCGCAAACAAATCGGCCTGTGTCGATGCAACGACACGCGCCGCAAAGGTCGAGGCGTTCATGCCGTGATCGCTGACCGTCACGAGGTAGGTGTCGAGTGCGGCCACCTCGCCGCGATCAGGCGTATCGCCGCGGACCATGCGCAGCGTATCGGCCGCGTGGCTGGTGTCAGGGTCGGGTGCGACCGGCTCGGATCCTCGGGCGCGCTGGACCAATGCTCCGGCAATGACCGGACAGGCGCCCACGATGGCGGCTTCGTCGTCGAGCCCGGCTTCGGGACGCAGCGCCGCGATACCGGCGCGGAAGCCGTCGACGATCGTCAGGCCGGAGGTCGCAGCGAGCAGTTCGGGCAGCCGCGCAAAGGCGCGCTGGCGGGCGAGGCCGAGGCTGGCGCGAACCTCGGCTTCGCTGATGCTGCGCGTCGTGGCCGCGCTCCACAGCCGGGCTGTCACGCCTTCAAAGCCGCTGGCGGCGGCAAGATCAGCCACCCTGGCGCCGGCGATGATGAGCTCGCCCTGCTGGCCGTCGACGTGGCTGAGCACGGTCTCGGCGGCGGCAATGCCATCGAGGCCAACGGGGGTCTTGCCGAGGTGGACATTCATGGCGGGATCTCCTTCGCGTGAGGTGTCACACCGACAGGATCCGCCCGGTCGACAACTTGATCAATCTTGATTAGGCTGATCAATATGAAAAAAGACAGTGGGCTTTACCTATCAGCTCGTGAAGCCTCGGCTGAGCTCGCGATCTCGCCGGCGACTCTCTACGCCTATGTCAGCCGCGGCCTGATCCGCTCCGAGCCGTCGCCGGATTCGCGCAGCCATCGCTACCGCGCTGAGGACATCAGGACCCTGAAGGAGCGGCGCGTGCCTGCTCCGGAGCCACGCGCCTTCCGCAGCTTCGATGCGGACCTGCCGGTGTTCGATTCCGCGGTGTCGACGATCACGGAAGCCGGTCCGATCTATCGCGGCGTCAATTGCGTCGATCTGGCCGAGCGGGACGCGCTGGAACATGCCGCAACCCTGTTGTGGGACGTGACTGCCATCGATCCATTCGCGCCCGACAATCTTTCGCATGTCTCGGACGAGATGTGCCTGATCGCCGAGGCGGCGCACCGTGCGGCGCCGATCGACCGGGCCATCGCCGTGCTGGCGCTGGCGGCGAATGCGGATCCCGCCGCCTTCAATCGCGCCGTGGATGGCCGCGCACTGGTCGGCGCGCGCATCATCCGCCTCGTCGTCGCGACGATGCTGAACCAGCCACCGTCGGCCGAGCCGCTTCATGTGCAGGTCGCGCAGGCCTGGGCGCCCGACCATAAGCATGCCTCCGACCTGATCCGCCGCACCCTGGTGCTGCTGGCCGACCACGAGCTGAATGCCTCGACCTTCACCGTCCGCTGCGCCGCCTCGACCGGGCTCAGCCTCTACGATGCCGTCATTGCCGGGCTGGCCGCGCTGAAAGGACCGCAGCATGGCGGCGCCGGCGTGCTGGCGTCGCAGCTGGTGAAAACCCTCGTCGACCGCGACGTCGCGCCGCTGATCCGGGAACGGGTGGCCCTCGGCGAGCGCTTCGCCGGGTTCGGCCATGGCATCTACAGGCGCGGCGACCCGCGCGCGATCTCGCTGCTGGACGCGCTGACGCGGGCAGGCGCGCCGCGAAAATTCACCCGCGAGGTGCCCGAACGGATCGCGGAAGCGACCGGCGAGTTCGTGAACATCGATTATGCGCTCGCCGTCCTGGCGCACAGCCTGCGGCTGCCATCCGGCAGCGAGCTGGCGCTGTTCGCGATGTCGCGCTGCGTCGGCTGGATCGCCCATGCCTGCGAGCAGCTGCAGCATGGCCGCCTGATCCGCCCACGCGCCCGCTACACCGGCCCGTCGCCAGGCCGTGGCGCTTTGCTGGACGCGCTATAGCTGTGTTGGGGGGCTAATCGGCCGCGCCAGCCGCCAGCTGGGTCTCGCGCCGCTTCCGCACCATGCGCAGGATCAGCCAGACCAGCACGGTGCCGGCGACCACCGCCAGGATCCAGGTGTGCTTGGCGATATGGCTGTGATGAGGAATGCTGCCGTAGCGGTGCAGCAGTTGCACCGCAAACACGCCGGGCAGGACATGGGCGCAGGCCCACAGCGCGATGGCCGGGATGTTCACGGCGTAGAAGCGGACCGGCGGGATGTCGAGCGCGCCCGCCGTGATCGGCACGACGGCGCGGATCGGGGCTACGAAGCGGGCGAAGAAGATCGCCAGCGTGCCGAAGCGGTGGAAGAACGCTTCGCTCTGCGCCACCAGACGCGGATAGTTTGAGAACGGCCAGGTCGTGAGGATTTCGCGCTGGCTGCGATGTCCGATCCAGAACGCGCCGCCGTCCCCGAGCATAGCACCCAGAATGGCCGCGACCAGCACCCATTGCAGCTGCAACTCGCCGCCCGGAATGAGCGCGCTCAGCGCCAGGATGATGGTCGTCCCCGGGATCACCGATCCGATGATCGGGACCGCCTCCAGCAGCGCGGCCAGAAACAGGGTGAGATAGGCCAGCCCCGCGTGCGCCGCGACGAAGGCAATGAGGGGGTCGAGCAGATGGGCCACGCGGTTCCTGCGGTTGAAAAGGTGAGCAACGAGCTTGTCGATAAGTAAGAACCCCGGCCCGGAGTGCCATGTCGGGAAGCTTGAGCAGCTCCGGTGGGGCGAAAAGGTGGCGGGATTCGCAGGGCAGCCTTTCAAAAACGGCTGCTCATGCCTATCTCGATGATATAACAACGGAACTTTGATTAAGGCTTAGGCTTCTGCCCGCGCGTGCTCTCTGCTAGGCTACCGCTCAAGCCCTTCAACCGCAGCCAAACATGAAATCTGGTTTCGGGAATGCCCGTGACCTCGGAGGATGAATGACGACCGCCGCTACGACCAATGCGCAGGAGATCGCCGGTGTGCCCGACATGAAGGTGTCGGTTCGTCAGGTGTTCGGGATCGACAGCGACCTTGAGGTGCCGGCCTTTTCCGCAAGCGACCCGCATGTTCCTGAAGTGGACGCCGACTACCGCTTCGACCGCGCCACCACGCTTGCGATCCTGGCCGGCTTCGCCAAGAACCGGCGCGTGATGGTCACTGGGTACCATGGTACCGGCAAATCCACCCATATCGAGCAGGTCGCGGCACGCCTGAACTGGCCCTGCGTGCGGGTCAACCTCGACAGCCATATCAGCCGTATCGACCTCGTCGGCAAGGACGCCATCGTGGTCAGGGACGGCAAGCAGGTGACCGAGTTCCGCGACGGCATCCTGCCCTGGGCTCTGCAGCACAATGTGGCGCTGGTGTTCGACGAATACGATGCCGGCCGTCCCGACGTGATGTTCGTGATCCAGCGCGTGCTCGAGGTCTCGGGCCGGCTGACCCTGCTCGACCAGAACAAGGTCATCAAGCCGCACCCGGCGTTCCGCCTGTTCGCCACCGCCAACACGATCGGCCTCGGCGACACCTCCGGCCTCTATCACGGCACGCAGCAGATCAACCAGGGCCAGATGGACCGCTGGTCGATCGTCACGACGCTCAACTATCTCGCGCACGACGAGGAGGTCGAGATCGTGTTGGCCAAGGCCAAGCACTATCGGAACGCGCAGGGCCGCGACACCGTCAACAAGATGGTGCGGCTGGCGGATCTGACGCGCAACGCATTCGCCAACGGCGATCTGTCGACGGTGATGAGCCCGCGCACGGTGATCACCTGGGCCGAGAATTCGGAGATCTTCGGTGACGTCGGCTTTGCCTTCCGCGTCACCTTCCTCAACAAGTGCGACGAGCTGGAGCGTCCGCTGGTCGCGGAGTTCTATCAGCGCTGCTTCAACGCAGAGCTGCCGGAATCCGCCGTCAACGTGGTGCTGTCCTAGACCGCGGGGCGTCGTCCTGGCCTTGTGCGCAATTGCGCACTGGCGCCCGGCCCGATACGCCGCGCCCCGTCGGGTCACGTGGGAAACACGAGTGCCAACTAATGAACGCCGGTGGTTATGGGTCCCGGCGTTCGCCGGGACGACAGCCGCAGGGATCAGATGACCACATCCAACAGCAAACTCCGGCAAGGACCCAAGGAAGCCCCGACCGAGCCGTTCAAGCGCTCGGTGACGGGGTGCCTGCGCGCGATCGCGAAGGCGCCTGAGCTCGAAGTGTCCTTCGCGGCCGAACGGCCCGGCCTTGCGCCGGGCAAGGCGCGGCTGCCGGAACCGCCGCGCAAGATGACCAAGCGCGACGCCGCCATCGTGCGCGGCCATGCCGATTCGATTGCGCTGAAGCTCGCCTGCCATGACCCCAAGATTCATCGCAAGCTGACCCCGGGCAATCCGCAGGCCCGCGGCGTGTTCGACGCGGTGGAGCAGGCGCGCGTCGAGGCCATCGGCGCGCAGCGCATGGCGGGCGTCGCCAAGAACCTCACGGCGATGCTCGATGATCACTTCCATCGCGGCAAATACGACGAGATCACCGACCGCGCCGACGCACCATTGGCGGACGCGCTGGCCATGATGGTCCGCGAGCGCCTCACCGGCATGGCGCCGCCGAATGCCGCGCGCAAGCTGGTCGATCTGTGGCGGCCGATTCTGGAAGACAGGATCGGCTCGCGGCTCGATGAGCTCAGCCGCTTCACCGAGGATCAGGCCAGGTTCGGCGATCTCGTCCATGACCTCCTGTCCGCGCTCGACCTGGGTGACGAGCGCAACGCCGATTCGGAAGAGGACGAGGACCAGGACGACAACCGCGACGGCGACAACGAACAGTCCGGCGCGGAAGGATCGCCCGACTCCGACGCCGCGCAGGAGATGAGCGCCGACCAGGCGCAGACCACGTCGGACGAGATGTCCGAGAGCGCGATGGAGGCGGCGCAGGCGTCGGCCTCCGACACGCTCGACGACGGCGAGCTGGGCGACGATGAGACCCCGGGCGAAGCGACGCGTCCGAACCGCGGCGGTGCCAATGAGCCGCGCGGACCCGAATATCATGCCTTCGCGCCCAAGTTCGACGAGATCATCGCGGCCGAGGATCTGTGCGATCACGACGAGCTCGAGCGTCTGCGCTCGTATCTCGACAAGCAACTTGCGCATCTGCAGGGCATCGTGGCGCGGCTTGCCAACCGGCTGCAGCGCCGGCTGATGGCGCAGCAGAACCGCGCCTGGGAGTTCGACCTCGAGGAAGGCGTTCTCGATCCGGCGCGACTGTCGCGCGTCGTGATCGATCCCTATCAGCCGCTGTCGTTCATGCGTGAGAAGGATGCGACCTTCCGCGACACCGTGGTGACCTTGCTGCTCGACAATTCCGGCTCGATGCGCGGGCGTCCGATCACGGTCGCCGCGACCTGTGCCGACATTCTCGCGCGAACGCTGGAGCGCTGCGGGGTCAAGGTCGAGATCCTCGGCTTCACGACGCGCGCCTGGAAGGGCGGTCAGTCCCGCGAGGCGTGGCTCGCAGCCGGCAAGCCGGCCAATCCGGGCCGCCTCAACGACCTCAGGCATATCATCTACAAGGCGGCCGACGCACCGTGGCGGCGCGCGCGCAAGAATCTCGGCCTGATGATGCGCGAGGGTCTGCTGAAGGAGAACATCGACGGCGAGGCGCTGGACTGGGCGCACAAGCGGCTGCTCGGCCGGCCCGAGCAGCGCAAGATCCTGATGATGATCTCGGACGGCGCGCCGGTCGACGATTCCACATTGTCGGTCAATCCGGGCAACTATCTCGAGCGCCATCTGCGCCACATCATCGAGGAGATCGAGACCCGCTCGCCGGTCGAGCTGATCGCGATCGGCATCGGTCACGACGTCACGCGCTACTATCGCCGTGCGGTCACCATCGTCGACGCCGAGGAGCTCGGCGGCGCCATCACCGAGAAGCTCGCCGAATTGTTCACGGAGACCCAAGCGGCGCCGCAGCCTGCGCGGGGGCAGAAACGCAAGCTGCATTCGTAGCGAAGTCTCGCGGGCGCCGCGCGGAGCAGGGGCGGCCGGCGGGAAGGGGCCGCACAGATGGTGCCAAATGCGAACTCCGGCCGCCGGCGCTTTCTTGCGCTGGCCATCGGCGGAGTTTCAGCGTTCGCCTGCTCCAGGACCGCTCGCGCCCAACTGGCGCCGACGCCCGTCCGGAACCGCGCTGCCACCGATGAGCATTCCGTCACATCAGCGGTCAGGCTCGAGGTCAGGGCGCGGCCGTTGCCGTCCTTCGATCTGCGCGACCGCTCGCATGTCAGGTTCGGCCGGCTGGAGTATCGCAGCGGGCTCGCTCTGACCTCGTCCTATCCCGGCTTCGGCGGGCTGTCGGGCATCCGGCTCGATGCCCGGGGCGACCGCTTCCTTGCGATCAGCGACAAGGGCGGCTGGTTCACCGGCCGCATCGCCTATTCCGGCCGCGAGATGGTGGGGCTCGCCGATGTCGAGGCGGCACCGCTGCTCGGGCCAGATGGGCGGCCGATCACCGCCCGTGGCTGGTACGATTCCGAATCCATCGCGCGCGACGGCGACATCGTCTATGTCGGCCTCGAACGCGTCAACCAGCTGCTGCGCTACGACTTCGCCAAGGGCGGGACCGGCGCGCGCAGCGAGATCGTGCCGCTGCCGCCGGCCGCCAAGCGGCTGCCCAACAACAAGGGGCTCGAAGCGCTGGTGTTCGTGCCGAAGGGCCTGCCGCTCGCCGGCACCTTGATCGCGATGTCCGAGCGCGGCCTGGATGCCAACGGCAACCTGCTCGCGTTCCTGATCGGTGGTCCGTCTGCAGGGCAGTTCAGCATCCGCCGCAGCAACGATTTCGACGTCAGCGATGCCGTGCTGCTGCCATCCGGAGACCTGCTGGTGCTGGAACGGAAATTCTCTCTGTTCAACGGCGTCGGCATCAGGATTCGCCGCCTGGCGCTCGCGGAGATCGCGCCCGACGCGTTGGTCGATGGTCCCGAGATCTTTGCCGCCGACCTGGGTCAGGAGATCGACAATCTCGAAGGCATCGATGCCCACGTCACGCCCGAGGGCGAGACCGTGCTGACCTTGGTGTCGGACGACAATTTCTCGCTGATCCAGCGCACCCTGCTGCTGCAGTTCACGTTGGTCAATTGAGCCGCAGCATCGCTGCCGCGGTTGCGTTGACCACGGCCCATCGATGGTCGACACTTGCGGACATCCGATCATCATGATCAACGCCGCCCCAGCCCGGAACATTCGCATGAGCGCCCTGTTTACTTCGATCAAGCTGCGCAGTCTCGAACTGGCCAATCGCATCGTGGTTTCGCCGATGTGCCAGTACTCGGCCGACAATGGTGCCGCCAATGACTGGCATTTCACCCACATCAACACCCTGGCGCTGTCCGGTACCGCGATGTTCTGTATCGAGGCGACGCATGTGGAACCAATCGGCCGCATCACGCCCGGTTGTCTCGGCCTGTGGGACGACGCGACCGAAGCGGCGCTGAAGCCGATCCTGGCCTCGGTCCGCAAACATTCGAAGGCCGCCGTCGCGATGCAGCTCGCACATGCCGGCCGCAAGGGATCGAGCCATCGGCCATGGGACGGCGGTCAGCAGATCCAGCTGGAGCAAGGCGGATGGGAGGCGGTCGCGCCCTCAGCCGTCCCGCAAAAGGAAGGCGAAGTGCCGCCACGGCCTCTCGACCCCGCGGGGCTCGCGCGCATCCGCGACGCCTTCGTCGATGCGGCTCAGCGCGCCAACAGGCTCGGCATCGATGCACTCGAACTGCACGGTGCGCACGGCTATCTGCTGCATCAATTCCTCTCGCCGCTCGCGAACCATCGCACGGATGAATATGGCGGCACGCTCGCGAACCGCATGCGCTTTCCGCTCGAAGTGTTCGACGCAGTCCGCGCAGTCTTCCCGGCTGACAAGCCGGTGGGCGTGCGCGTCTCCGCAACTGATTGGGTCGACGGCGGCTGGGATCTCGCGCAGACCATCGCCTTTGCCCAGGAACTCAAGCGCCGCGGCGTTGACTGGATCGACGTGTCCTCGGGCGGCGTTTCGCCGTTGCAGAAGATCCAGCTCGGACCGGGCTACCAGGTGCCGTTCGCGCAGGCGGTGAAGGAAGCGACGGGCATTCCGACCATTGCGGTCGGCCTGATCACGGAGGCCCAGCAAGCCGAAGAGATCGTCGCCTCCGGGAAAGCCGACATGGTCGCGTTGGCGCGCGGCATGCTCTACGACCCGCGCTGGGGGTGGCATGCGGCCGCCGCGCTCGGCGGCCAGGTCGCCGCGCCTCCGCAATATTGGCGCTCGCAGCCGTCGTCGCAGAAGGAGCTGTTCGGCAGGACAACGTTCGGAGGGCGTTGAGCAGCATCTCGTCGCAATGCAGGCGCATTCTGCGCGATCGCGCCTGCGACATTATTCCGCCAGCGACACAGCCGATGGTTGTCGCTGTCCTACGAAGTGCTACACTTCGCAGACCACGTGCGGCGCTGCCGACTCGTCTGGTCGTGTTTCGTCTCGCGTGACGATGAGCGCATCGCAAAGATGCGCCGCAATACAAACGCGAGAGGAAAGCGCCATGGAAATCGGATACTTCACGATGCCGTCGCATCCGCCGGAGTGCGGATTGAAGGAGGGCCACGATTGGGACCTGCAGGTCCTGCGCTGGCTCGATGAGCTCGGCTATCAGGAAGCGTGGATCGGGGAGCATCATACCGCGCCATGGGAGCCGCACCCGGCACCCGACCTTATCCTGGCGCAAGCTTTCCGCGAGACGAAGAACATCCGATTGGGGCCCGGCGGCTTCCTGCTGCCCTATCATCATCCCGCTGAACTTGCCAATCGCGTCGCGATGCTCGACCATCTGTCCGAGGGGCGTCTCAATTTCGGCATTGCCGCCTCGGGTCTGCCGAGCGACTGGGCGATGTTCAACGTCGACGGCATGAGCGGTCAGAACCGCGAGATGACCCGCGAGGCGCTGGAGATCATCCTGAAGATGTGGTCCGAGGATGCGCCATGGACGTACAAGGGCAAGTATTGGACGGTGAACAAGCCCGAAGCCATGTTCGATTTCTTGAAACCCCACATCAAGCCGGTACAGGCGCCGCATCCGCCGATCGGCGTTGCCGGGCTGTCGAAGAACTCCGACACGCTCAAGCTCGCGGGCGAACGCGGCTATATCCCGATGAGCCTCAATCTCAACCCGGCCTACGTGTCCTCGCACTGGGATTCCGTCGAGGCCGGCGCCGCAAAGACCGGGCGCAAGCCCAGTCGCAGCGATTGGCGGCTCGTGCGCGAAGTGTTCGTCGCCGAGACGGACGAGGAGGCCTGGCGGCTTTCGTCCGGCGACATGATGGGACGAATGATGGGCGAATACTTCCTGCCCTTGCTCGGTCATTTCGGCTTTAAGGACTATCTGAAACATTCGCCTGACGTGCCGGACTCCGACGTCACCGTCGACTATTGCGCGAAGCGCAACTGGATCATCGGTTCGCCGGCCACGGTGACCGAGAAGATCGAGAAGATCTGGCATGAGGTTGGCGGCTTCGGCACGCTCTGTGTCTTTGGCTTCGACTACAAGCACAAGCCGGAGGCCTGGCACAATTCCCTGCGGCTGCTGAAGCAGGAAGTGATGCCGAGGTTGCGCCATCTCAATGCCGACCTGACCAGGGCCGCCTAGTATTCCAGTGCCAGCATTCGCTCTGCCTCCGGGCTGCACTTCGGCGAATGCCGGCTCTTAGGGAAAACTAGCTAAAATTTTCGTGCGAGTGGAGCTTCGGATTTGACGCTTGAGTGATGGTCTTGCCGGTACGAGGGGACTCAGGCGTCAGATCGGCTGCACGAGCGCGGATCCGACATTCAGGGGGCAGTCATGCGATTTCGCGTCAGGAAGTTCGCTCACGTCCTGGAGCGATCGGGTCTCGCTCTGGCCGGTGCCGCCTGCGGCGTCTTCGTCGGGGCGCATGTCGGCTCCAGCGTGCCGTCGCTGACCACGCAAGGCTTCCTGGTCGTGATGATGCTGTCCGGGGCGTTGGGCTTCTACCTCGGCATCGACACGCCGCAGCTTCCCTTTCATCCGCATGACGAGGGCTCACCCGGGGAGAAGAAGATCGACGCAGCCGAGTTCCTCAGCGCCGTCGGTACCTTTCTTGCGACGCTGACGGCGTTCTTCGCCGTCGCCATCATCATCTTGCGCGAGGATCCGCATATCGTCTGGACGTCGCTGATCATGGCTGGCTGGATCGTCGGTGTGATCATGCAGATCGTTGCCGGGGCGATCGCGCGTCTGCGGCATTGATTGACCTTGGTCATTTTTTGGGCTGTCGCTGTCGCGACTTTCATCTTGCGACGACAATTCGGACTGTGTGAGCCTTCGCCTCGGAGGCTTGACCTGTGTCAGTAGCGTCGACTGCTGTGCAATGCGCGGTCGGCACAGGTCCTGGCGACGTTTCCAAAGCATCGCCGGCATACCGATTGGAGCCCGTTCCACAGCGCAGCGTGCGGCCGATCCAACGGCCCATGCGCCTGAAGCAGGCGTCACATCGGGAGGCTGCATGGCATCGTGCGTGTTGGCGCGCTTGATGCATCGCGGCAGGTCTGAACATTGGAAAGTCGCATGATGTTGAAACGGGTGTTGCTGGGTATCGTCGTCGGCTGCGGACTGACCGCCGTTCACGCGGAGGAGCCGAAGGTCGGCGGTGTCGTCAATGCGGTGATCCAGCCCGAGCCGCCCGGTCTGATGCTGGCGATCGTCCAGAACGGTCCGACCCAGATGGTGTCCGGCAACATCTTCGAAGGCCTGCTGCGCTACAGCCCGAAGCTCGAGCCGCTGCCGGGCCTGGCGCAAAGCTGGACCATCAGCCCGGATGCCAAGGTCTATACCTTCAAGCTCAAGCCCGGCGTCACCTGGCACGACGGAAAGCCCTTCACCTCGGCCGACGTGCTGTTCTCGATCGAGATGCTGAAGCAGACGCATGCGCGCGCCCGCAACAATCTCGTCATGGTCGAGAAGGTCGAGGCGCCGGACGATCTCACCGTCGTGTTCACGCTGAAGGAACCGTTCGGTCCGTTCATCGGGATCTTCGAGGTCGGCTCGATGCCGATGGTGCCGAAGCACCTGTATGAGGGCACCGACTACAAGACCAATCCGAACAACAATACGCCTATCGGGACCGGCCCTTTCATGTTCAAGGAATGGCAGAAGGGCTCCTTCATCCGGATGGTGAAAAATCCGAACTACCATGAGAAGGGCAAGCCCTACCTGGATGAAGTCTACTGGCAGATCATTCCGGACGCCGCCGCGCGCTCGGTCGCCTTCGAGACCGGCAAGGTCGACGTGCTGCCGGGCGGCTCGATCGAGAATTTCGACGTGCCGCGCGTCTCCAAGCTGCCGGGCGCCTGCGTCACCGGCGCCGGATGGGAGTTCTTCAGCCCGATCTCATGGATGTGGCTGAACCTCCGCAACCCGATCCTGGCCAACAAGAAGGTGCGTCAGGCGATCATGTATGCCGTTGATCGCGACTTCGCCAAGGACGTGATCTGGAACGGGCTCGGCAAGGTCGCCACCGGTCCGTCCGTGTCGACCATCAAGTTCTACAGCGACGACGTGCCGAAATATCCCTACGATCCGGCGAAAGCCAAGGCGCTCCTGAAGGAGGCCGGCTACAACGGCGAGAAAATCCGTATGCTGCCGCTCGCCTATGGCGAGACCTGGCAGCGCTGGGGCGAGGCCGTGAAGCAGAACCTGCAGGACGTCGGCATGAACATCGAGACGATCGCGACCGACGTTCCCGGCGGCAACCAGAAGATCATGGAATGGGACTACGACATCGCCTTCACCTATCTCTATCAGTACGGCGATCCCGCGCTCGGCGTCTCCCGCAACTACATCACCTCGGCGATCGCCAAGGGCCAGCTGTTCAACAACGTCGAGGGCTATTCCAACCCCGATGTCGACAGATTGTTCGCCGAGGGTGCCACGGCGCCGACGGACGCCAAGCGCAAGGAGGCCTATGACAAGGTTCAGAAGATCCTTGCCGAGGACGTGCCGGTGGCCTGGCTGCTCGAGCTGCAGTTCCCGACCATCAGCAAGTGCAAGGTGAAGAACCTCATCACCACCGGCATCGGCGTCAACGACGGCTTTCGTGACGCCTGGCTCGACAAGTAGTGGTGTCATCCGGCGCGCGGGCACGAGCGCCGCGCGCCGCCGTGCCATCATCCTGCCGAGCTGACCATAAGGGCTCTCCATGCTCTCCTTCATCGCCCAGCGCGTCGTGAAGGGCGTTATCGTCCTGCTCGCCATCATCGTGCTGAACTTCTTCCTGATCCGGCTGGCGCCGGGCGATCCTGCCGTGGTGATGGCCGGCGAGGCCGGCGCCTCAGACCAGATCTTCGTCGCGCAGCTGCGCGAGAAGTTCGGTCTGGACAAACCCCTGCCGGAGCAGCTGCTCATCTACGTCAAGGGCATCGCCAGTCTCGACCTCGGCTTCTCGTTCCGCCAGCAGGCGCCGGTCGCCAAGCTGATCGCCGAGCGGCTGCCGGCGACGCTGCTGCTGACGCTCACGGCCTTCGCGATCTCGCTTGGTCTCGGCATCCTGTTCGGCGTGCTGGCCGCGCGTTTCGCCGGCACCTTCCTCGATACCGCGATCACGGTGCTGGCGCTGATCTTCTACGCCACGCCGCTGTTCTGGATCGCGCTGATCGCGATCCTCTTGTTCTCTGTCTGGGCCGACTGGCTGCCGAGCTTCGGCTACGACACGGTCGGCGCCGGCTACACCGGCCTGCGCCACGCGCTCGACGTTGGCGCCCATCTGGTGATGCCCGCCGCCACGCTCGGCCTGTTCTTCATGGCGACCTACACCCGCATGACCCGCGCCTCGATGCTGGAGGTGAAGCGGCTCGATTTCGTCAAGACCGCGCGGGCCAAGGGCCTGCGCGACGGCGTCATCCTGCGCCGCCACGTGCTGCGCAATGCGCTGCTGCCGGTCGTCACCCTGGCCGGCGTCCATGCCGGCACGCTGGTCGGCGGCGCGGTGCTGACCGAGACCGTGTTCGCCTGGCCCGGCATCGGCCGGCTGATGTATGACGCGCTGATCCAGCGTGACTACAACCTGCTGCTCGGCGTGTTCGTGGTGTCCTCGGCCATGGTGCTGATCTTCAACCTCGTGACCGACCTCGTGTACCGGCTGGTCGATCCGCGCATCGAGTTTTCAGCATGAGGCAGTTCTGGCGCACCATGCTGCGGAGCCCGAGCGGCGGCATTGGGTTCATCATTCTTGTGCTCGCGATCCTGGTCGCCGTGGCCGGGCCGCTCTACTTTCCCAATTCGCCCTGGCGCATGGTGCAGCGGCCGTTCGTGGCCCCGTTCACGCTGTCCACGGTGCCGCTCGGCACCGACGCGCTCGGGCGCGACGTGCTGGCCGGGCTGATCTTCGGCGCGCGCGTCTCGCTGCTGGTCGGCCTCGTCTCGACGCTCGTGGCGCTGGTCGTCGGTGTGCCGCTCGGCGCCGTCGCCGGCTATTTCGGCGGCCGTGTCGATGATGCCCTGATGCGCTTCACCGAGTTCTTCCAGACCATTCCGAGCTTCGCGCTCGCGATCGTGCTGGTCGCGATCCTGCAGCCGTCGATCTATTCCATTGTTGCCGCCATCGGGCTCGTCAGCTGGCCGCCGGTCGCGCGTCTCGTGCGCGGCGAGGTGCTGAGCCTGCGCACCCGCGAATATGTCCAGGCGGCCATCGTCACCGGACAGAGCAATGCCTGGATCATCTGGCGCGAGATCCTGCCCAACGCGCTGTCGCCGGTGATCGTGCTGGCCTCGCTGATGGTGGCGACCGCGATCCTCTTGGAATCCTCGCTGTCGTTTCTCGGCCTCGGCGATCCCAATTTGATCTCCTGGGGCTACATGGTCGGCGCCGGCCGCACCGTCATCCGCCAGGCCTGGTGGATCACGGTGTTTCCCGGCGTCGCGATCCTGCTGTCGGTGCTCGGTCTCAATCTGATAGGCGAGGGATTGAACGATGCTCTCAACCCGCGCCTATCGCATGAGGGCAGGTGAGCGATGACCGATCCGGTCGTGACAATCAAGAACCTCCGCATCGCGCTGCCCAAGGGCGGCGAGCGCGCCCATGCGGTCGATGGCGTCTCGTTCGATCTCACCGCGGGCAAGATCGTCTGCGTGGTCGGCGAGTCCGGCTCCGGCAAGTCGATGTGCGCGCATGCGCTGCTCGGCCTGCTGCCCAACACGGTGAAGGTCGAGGGCGGCGAGATCCGCTTCGAGGGCCGCGACCTGCTCACCGTGGACGAAGACGGCTGGCGCGATCTGCGCGGCCGCCGCATCGCCATGGTGTTCCAGGAGCCGATGACGGCGCTCAATCCGTTGATGCGGATCGGCGACCAACTGATGGAGGTGTTCGAGGCGCATGACCTGCTGACGTCTAGGGAGCGTCGCGCCAAGGCGTTGGCGCTGGTGCGCGAGGTCGGCCTGCCCGACCCGGAGCGCATCATCCGCGCCTATCCGCATCAGCTGTCGGGCGGCCAGCGCCAGCGCGCGATGATCGCGATGGCGCTCGCACTCGAGCCGGCGGTGCTGGTCGCGGACGAGCCCACCACAGCGCTCGACGTCACCACGCAGGCACAGATCCTCAAGCTGATCCGCAACCTGCAGCAGAGCCACAGCATGGCGGTGATGTTCATCACCCACGATTTCGGCGTCGTCACCGACATTGCCGACCAGGTCGTGGTGCTGCGTCATGGCAAGGTGGTGGAGGAGGGCACGGCACAGGCCGTGCTCGGCAACCCTCAGCACGACTACACCAAGGCGCTGCTCGCGGCCGTGCCGTCGTTCGATCCGCCGCCGCGTGAAACGCGCGAGGCGGCGCCGAAGGCGGTCGAGGTGATCTGCCTCGACAAGACCTACATCACGCCGACAGGCTGGTTTCGCCCGAAGCGCGAAACGCGCGCCGCGCAGGCGGTCAGTTTCGCGATCCATCAGGGCGAGACACTCGGCCTGGTCGGCGAGTCCGGCTCCGGCAAGTCGTCGGTGGCGCGGCTGGTGATGCGGCTGATCGAAGCGGATCGCGGCACCGTGCGGATCGGCGACGTCGATCTCACGGCGCTCGAAGGCCGCGCGCTACGCGCGCAGCGTCATCGCATCCAGATGATCTTCCAGGATCCGTTCGCTTCGCTCAATCCGCGCCGCAAGGTCGGCCGCATCATCGCCGACGGGATGGTCGCGCGCGGCGTTGCCCTCGATGCGGCGCTGGAGCGTGCGCAGGAGCTGCTCGGCCTGGTTGGGCTCGATGTCGGCGCCATCGGCCGCTATCCGCACGAATTCTCCGGCGGGCAGCGCCAGCGCATCGGCATCGCGCGGGCGCTCGCGCTCGAGCCCGAGATCATCGTCGCCGATGAGGCGGTGTCCGCGCTCGACGTCTCCGTGCAGGCGCAGGTGCTGCGGCTGCTGGAAGATCTGAAGGCGCGGCTTGGGCTTTCGATGCTGTTCATCACCCATGACTTGCGCGTGGCGGCGCAGATCTGCGACCGCATTGCCGTCATGCAGAAGGGCGAGATCGTCGAGCTGAAGCCGACTGCGGCGCTGTTCGCCAACCCCGAGCATGCCTACACCCGCGAGCTGCTCGCCGCGGTACCCGGACGTCGGCACGAGGTGGCGTAGACCACCTCGAGGCTTCAGACGGCGGCGTCGCCGAACAAGCGCCTACGCGGTTCCGCTCCAAAGGACGGCGGTCACCGCACGGATCGTCAAACAGCGCCGCACGTCTATGATCGAGCGATCGCGCAGACGCTTGTCTGGTACCTGATCACAGTCTGGGAACTGATCAGAACGGCCGGTTCGGCCGAGCCGACTAAGCGCGGGCGGGACCGCTGCTTTCAGCGCGCGCCGGAGTCGTCGCCGGGAGTCCTGCGCGCGGCCGCGCCAGCAGCGTCTTCTTGGGGGGTGGAGCGGGCAGCAGCCCCTCGCGGATGGCCTGCTTGCGCGCAAGCTTGCGATGGCGCCGGATCGCATCGGATTTCTCGCGCGTCTTCCGCTCCGACGGCTTCTCGTAAGATCTGCGGCGCTTCATCTCGCGGAACACACCTTCACGCTGCATCTTCCGTTTCAGGATGCGCAACGCTTTCTCGACGTCGTTGTCACGAACAAGAACCTGCAAAAGCTTCCTCCTTATTTTGGTCCTGCGATGAAGATCCGTCAGGCAAATTCAATCGGCGCCGTGAGCGCGAGTGCTTTGCAAGCAAGGCCGGCAAGTGAGGCCGGCGAGCGACGCCAGCAAAGCCGCCTGAGCAGCGGTGTCATCGTACGGAAAGCGTAGTCGCGTCATCCGCAATGTCGTCGGATGCGGTGATCAATGCATTCTGGGGCGCAGGGTCACCACCAAGGCGATGGTTGGATGAACATAGGGGCTGAGGGCGGAGATTGCCAGCCTGTTGGGCCGAAGCGCGACGGCGTGCCGAAAACAATTTCAGCCTCTGCCTTGTAATCTTGCAGAAAATCGCTACCTTGCGGTTGTTCGATTAGCCGCTGTGCCTTTCTGAATGTGCCCGTGGGCTATTTCCCAAAGTCATCGCTCAGTCTTAGTTGAATGAGATCGCGTGATGGTCGCGCGATGATTGCTTTGGAGAAAGATATGCCGCAGGGTACCGTTAAGTGGTTCAATGGCCAGAAGGGCTTTGGCTTCATTCAGCCGCAGGACGGCGGCAATGACGTGTTCGTTCACATCAGCGCCGTCGAGCGTGCTGGTCTCGCCGGCTTGGCCGAAGGCCAGAAGGTCAACTTCGATCTGAAGACCGACAAGATGCGTGGCAAGACCAGCGCGGAAAATCTCTCGCTGGCCTGATCGCCTAGGGCCATTTCACGGATGTACTGAAATGGCTGGTTTGCCCGCTCGATCACGGATTGAGCGGGCTTTCTGCGTCTCCACGACAGCTTGCACCTCCTGGGGAAGGATCAGTCGATGGTAGCGAAGAGAACATCGGAGCCTTCGGCCGAAAGCCTCGCGCGGGCACAGCGCCGACAGGTCGCGGCCGACGAGGGCGCCAAGGCGCTGGCCGAATCGGGCCAGCGCGCGGCTGCGATCCGGAAGAACATGGAGCGGCTGCGCGCGCTGAGACTCGCCAAGCAGGCGGAGGATGCAAAGGCCGGCGCCGATGCCGCGGCCGCGCCGGTCCCGAAGCGACGGAAGAAGATCGTCCGATAGTTCGAGCCGGCGCGCCTGTGCCCGCGCGCTTCTGCCGAACGCTATTCCGCGTCCAGATCCGACGTTCCCGCCGAGGAGGCTGGTATGGCCAAGGAGGTTGCGACGGACGTTCGCATTGCCAAGGATGACCCCGAGAGCGGAGGCCAGACGATCGCCTTTGCGCTCGCGATCGGATCCTCGCGGCAAGTCTGTCATCTCGCCACCAGCTTCCGCACCAAAAACCAGGCGCTGAACTACCTGCAGAAGCACCGCAAGGCCTTCGAGCGGATCGCGCGCGAGCAGTTCGAGCGCGGTGACGTCGACGACGGCGTGATCCATCTCAGGATGATCTGACGGACGGCGATCTGGCGCGACGCGCGAGACGTGATGAGACTCGGCCATGGCGGTCCTGCATGGCCGCGAACGATGCGCCGCGCGCGTGGCTACTCCGTCTTCTGCTTGACCGGCAGCGGCACGCGCTCGTAGGACGCCGGCAGATTGACCGGCCGGTAGTCCTTCGATTCCGCGATCCGCATCAGCACGCTCTCATGAATGAAGGCGTTGTCGGGGATGAAGCGCGGCTCGCAATCCGGGATGTAGAATCCGAAACGCGCCTGCCGCGCCGGCCATTCCTTGTACTTCGCGCTCTTCGGCAGATATTCGAGCAGGCGCCAGACCGGCGTCATCGAATTGTGCAACGGGCCCTGGACGCTCGGCGGCACATATTTGAACGGGCTGTTCTTGCGCTGGACGCCCCAGGCGAGCTGGTTCACCGTGCGCGGGTTGACCGCAAGCCCGGCCTCGACCGCCTCGTCGATCATCCAGAGCAGCGGATATTTGGAGGCCGGCGACTGTGCTTCCGGATAGCCGCCTCCGACATCGCCGTGGACGCCGGCGAACCACACCTGCTTGGCGTCCTGCGGTCTCGCCTGCGCCTTGTTGAAGCGGTTGGGCGTGAAGGTCTGCGGCATGTTCCAGGCCTTCAGGCGGAACATGCTGCGTCGCTCGTCGATCGCCGCCGCCTGGCGGAAGATCTTCACGCTCGGATTCTGGATCGTGAAGGCGAGCTCCTCGAGGCTCGGCAGCGCCAGGAGCCGGTCGGTGCGCGGCACGATCACGCTCGCCACCGTATCCCACACGCCGACGAAATGGATGGTCGGCCAGCGCGCCGAGGTGATGCGCGCGAACTGCGCGGCCTGGTCGTCGTGGCTCTCCGGGATCGGTCCCTCTTCCTCGGTGCTCTCGGCCTCAGTGGTGATGCCGCGCCCGGAGTTCGGATTGTCGGAGGAGTACTTCTTGTAGGCGATCACGCCCGAGCCGGCGAGATTGATCTGATCCGGCGAGATCAGCCCGATCTTGTGGACCAGCCCGGCCAGCACGCGCACGGTGTAGGCGCCGCGCGAGAAGCCGAACAGGAAGATGCGGTCGCCCTCCTGATAGTGTGTGGCGAGGAAGCAGTAGGCCTTGATGACGTTGTCGTCGAGGCCATAGCCGGTGGCGAGCCCGAGCACGAGATTGAAGTTCGCCTTGAAGCGGTGCCAGCTGTCCGGCTGCGTCAGTGTGCCGACGCCGGGGTCGTAGCACACGGCCTGCTGCGGCGTCGTCTTGTCGGTCTTGCGCAGACAGCGATAGAGCTTGAGGACGTTGGAAATGTTCTCGCTGATCTCGTTGCCGGTGCCGTCACAGCAGATGACAATATTCTTCATGGCAAAGGAATGTCCGCGATAATGCTACCGGGACGAGTGTAGAGCATCCGGGGAAGGTTGGGGAGACCGGTTCTCATGACAGTTCGTCTGGGTTGTTTTTGCCGGCTCGCCGAGACGGCCGTGCAAGTTGTCACTGACCGCTGTGCGAACGCGTAAACCCTACGCGACTTGCAGTCATCCGAGCGAACTGCTGCGCGAGCGGATCCTGATTCCGCTCGCGCGGTGGGCCGGTGTGATCGCAAACAAGAACGGCCGGATCCTGCGATCCGGCCGTTCCGTCAACTCACTCCGCCCCAACCCTGCGCAACGCGCCGGGCTCCAGCGTCAATCTCTGAAACTCAGCGGTGTCAGCTCGCCTTGGCGACCGGCGCGGCGTCCGCCGCCTTCTTCTCGATCTGGCGCTTCAGCTCCAGCGCGCGCGGCGACAGCGTCGCGGCGTTGGCCTTGCGCAGATAGGCGTCGAGACCGCCATTGTGGTCGACGCTCTTGATCGCGTTGGTCGAGACCCGCAGGCGAACGTTGCGGCCGAGTACATCCGAGATGAAGGTCACGTTGCACAGGTTCGGCAGGAAGCGCCGCTTGGTCTTGATGTTGGAGTGGCTCACCTTGTGGCCAACCTGGGGGCCCTTGGCCGTCAGTTCACAGCGCCGCGACATGGCAATAAATCCTCTCTCATCCCCGCACCCTTCGTCCGCCTGTGTCGGCGGGCCGCGGGGGTCCAAAACTCGTCCAGCTCTTCTCTGGGAGATGCGGTCGTATAGGGGGGATGCGGCTTTTCGTCAAGGTTTTGAAGGCCACCGTTTTGAAGGCCTCTGCCAACGGCGGTCCTGGTGGCCGGCGGAGGCAGGATTTCCCGCAGACGGCGCGGTGGGCCTGCTGCGAGGTTCGGCCCAAAACCGCCGCGGAGCCGAAAGCGAGCGTCTAATCAACGGTATAGCCGGTAGTTTAGACCATATAAAGGGCGTATTCAGGCACGATGAAGGGTGTCCGGTCGAGCGGCCCCGCACGCCAGAATGGCGGTATGTTCGAGCGGGAGCGTGGGCGACTGATCCAGGTGCCGTTCAGGCGCAAAGCGCTGGACAAACCGCCATCGTCGGACGGTTCGCGTTGTTCGAAGGCGTTTTTGGCTTAAGTAGCAAGGACGGCGCGCCGGACTGGTCCGATGCGCGGCAGGCAGGCGGATCGGTAGGATCATCCCTCACGTGACCATCACCTCGGCTCCCTCATTCGTTTCCCGCGGCCTGGTTGCGGCCGGCTCTGTCCTCTGCCTGTTGGTTCTGGTGCCGCCTCGGGCCGCACAAGCCCAGGCCAGGCTCGACGCGCAATATGAGGCCTCCCTGGCCGGCATTCCAGTCGGCAAGGGCACTTGGGCGGTCGAAATCGGCGACGACCAATATGGCGCCTCGGCGCAGGGCGGCACCGCGGGCCTGCTCAAGAGCTTCTCGCAGGGCTCAGGCAGCGGCGCGGCGCAGGGCCGCGTGGTCAACGGGGCGCTGGTCGGGCAGAGCTATCAGGCCTCGACCACGGCCGGAAAGAAGTCGGAGCAGATTCACATCAATCTCCTGAACGGGAATGTGAAGGATTTCGGCATCGAGCCGGAGCCGCCGGTCGATCCCAACCGCATTCCGGTCACCGACGCACACAAGCGCGGCGTGCTCGATCCGATGACGGCGTCGTTGGTCCGCGTCCCCGGCAATGGCGAGTTATTCGCGCCGGAATCCTGCCGTGGCGCCGCGCCGGTGTTCGACGGCCGCATGCGCTACGAGCTCAAGCTCGACTACAAGCGCATGGAGAACGTCAAGGCGGACAAGGGCTATCGCGGTCCGGCGCTGGTCTGCGCCGTCTACTTCACGCCGATCGCGGGCTACATCCCGGACCGGCCGGTCATCAAATATCTGGCCCAGGCCCGCAACATGGAAATCTTCCTCGTGCCGATCGCCGGCACGCGCGTCCTGGTGCCGTTCAAGATGGTGATCCCGACGCCGTTGGGAACCGCAATGCTGGAGGCGACCTCCTTCGTCACGCAGGCCACGCCTCACGTCGCCAAGACGCAGTAGCCGTATTCCATAAAGTCGCCTGTTGCCTCCGCCGGTGTCATTCCGTGACAGCCCGCAGGGCTGAACCTTGGAATCCAGAGGTCGTGGCGTGTCATGCGACGTTTGCTGTCCTGAACAGCTGTCTCTCACATCGAGATTCCAGGTTCGCGCGGCGCGCGTCCCGGAATGGCGGTGTCCTGGCGCGCTGCGTTGACGCCGTCAGCCCCCGCGCGAATCTGTTTGACTCTGCGCTGATTCTGATTCGACTCGGACCTCGCCAAAAGGCCTGCTGGTTCCATCGCGAAAGCGTTGCTTGTCGAGCCCGCAAAAACTTGATCTAGTGCTAGCATAATAGCCGGGCGCGAGATGTTGCGGTGAACGAAGCGGAAAGACCATGGAGTCAGCGATTCGGGCGCGATTCGTTCTCAAGGCGTTCCGAAGCTTAAGCAGCAGCACTATATGCGTCACAATGTGAGACAGGGGTAAGCATCGCAGCCTCTCCAGACACACGACAATTCCGCATCCATCGCGCGTGAACGGCGCGCGTGCAACGCCGGCTTCGAGACCCAAATTTAACGAATGGCTTTTTCGTCTTCTTCGGTTGCTTCGCCTTTCGAGCGCACCTCCGACCGCGCTCCTGGAAGCGGCGTCACCGCCGTGCTCGGCCCGACCAACACCGGCAAGACTCATTTGGCGATCGAGCGCATGCTCGCGCATTCTTCCGGAATCATCGGCCTGCCGCTGCGGCTGCTCGCGCGCGAGGTCTACAACAAGATCCTGGACCGCACCGGACCGGAGACGGTGGCGCTGATCACCGGCGAAGAGAAGATCAAGCCGAAGAATCCGCGCTACTGGGTCTCCACCGTCGAGGCGATGCCCAGGGATCTCGACGTCTCGTTCCTCGCTGTCGACGAGATCCAGATCGCGGCTGACCTCGAGCGCGGCCATGTCTTCACCGACCGCATTCTGAACCGTCGTGGCCGCGATGAGACGCTGCTGCTTGGGGCTGCGACCATGCGCCCGATCATCGAGCGGCTGCTGCCCGGCGTCTCCACGGTGACCCGGCCGCGGCTGTCGCAGCTCGAATTCGCCGGCGACCGCAAGATCACGCGGCAGCCGCGGCGGACCGCCATCGTCGCCTTCTCCGCCGACGAGGTCTACGCCATCGCCGAGCTGATCCGCCGCCAGCACGGCGGCGCCGCCGTCGTGCTCGGCTCGCTGTCGCCGCGCACCCGCAATGCCCAGGTGGCGATGTTCCAGAACGGCGACGTCGACTACCTCGTCGCCACCGACGCAATCGGCATGGGGCTCAATCTCGACGTCGACCACGTCGCCTTTGCATCCGACCGCAAATATGACGGCTATCAATTCCGCCGCCTGACGCCGTCGGAATTTGCGCAGATTGCGGGTCGCGCCGGCCGTGCCACGCGCAACGGCACCTTCGGCACCACCGGTCGTTGTGCGCCATTCGAGCCCGAGCTGGTCAACGCGCTGCAGAACCATACCTTCGATTCCGTGAAGATGCTGCAATGGCGCAATTCACGGCTGGATTTCTCGAGCCTCAGCGCGCTGCAGGTGTCGCTGGCGCTGGCGCCCGGGCATGAGGTGCTGACGCGCGCGCCGATCGCCGAGGACCTGCGCGTGCTCGATCACGCGGCACGCGATACCGAGGTGCGCGACATGGCGCATGGTGCCACGGCCGTCGAGCGGCTATGGGAGGCCTGCCAGATCCCGGACTATCGCAAGCTGTCGCCGGCGGCCCATGCCGAGCTCGTGACCACGCTGTTCGGCTTCCTCATGCAGAAAGGGCGGATTCCGGATGCGTGGTATGCAGCTCAGGTCGATCAGGCCGACCGCGTCGACGGCGACATCGACACGCTGTCGGGGCGGATTGCACAAATTCGCACCTGGACCTTCGTCGCCAACCGGCCAGATTGGCTGCGGGACCCCGATCATTGGCAGGGGATTACCCGCGAGCTTGAAAATAAATTGTCAGACGCCCTTCATGAACGGCTTACGGAGCGTTTCGTTGATCGCCGTACCAGTGTATTGATGCGGCGCCTGCGGGAGAACAGTGTTTTGAATACGGAAATCGGCAAGACCGGCGAAGTCATCGTTGAAGGGCACGCGATCGGCCGTCTGGATGGATTCACCTTCGCGCCCGACGCCGCTGAAGCCGGCTCCGAGGCCAAGGCCCTGCAGGCCGCGGCCCAGAAAGCCCTGGCCGGCGAGATCGAGGCGCGTGCCGAGAAACTGTCCAACGCGCCGGACGAGCATGTCGTGCTCACCGCCGACGGCACCATCCGCTGGACCGGCGACGCGGTGGCCAAGCTGGTCGCAGCCGACGACGCGCTGCATCCCCGCCTGCGCATCATCGCCGACGAGCGGCTGACGGGGGCGGCTCGCGACAAGGTCCAGGCGCGGCTCGATCTGTGGCTGAAGACGCATGTCGAAAAGCTGCTCGGCCCGCTGTTCGAGCTCTCCAAGGCCGAAGATATCACCGGCATAGCGCGCGGCATCGCGTTCCAGCTGGTGGAGGCGCTCGGCGTCATCGAGCGCACCAAAATCGCCAACGAGATGAAGGATCTCGACCAGCCCTCGCGCGCCACCTTGCGCAAATATGGCGTCCGCTTCGGTGCGTATCACATCTACGTCCCGGCGCTGCTCAAGCCTGCCGCCCGCGCGCTCGCCGCGTTGCTGTGGGCGGAAAAGCAGGCCAATGTCGACATGTCGGCATTGACCGGCGCGCAGCATCTGGCGAGCTCCGGCCGCACCTCCTTCCCGGTCGACAAGGCGCTGCCGCGCGACGCCTATCGCGTGCTCGGCTACAAGCAGGCCGGCGAGCGCGCGGTGCGCGTCGACATTCTGGAGCGCCTCGCTGATCTGATTCGACCTGCTTTGGCCTGGCGCGAGAATGCGTCCGGCGAGAAGCCGGCCGGCGCCTTCGATGGCCGCGGCTTCGTCGTGACCCAGGCGATGACCTCGCTCACCGGCTCGGCTGGCGAGGACTTCGCCTCGATCCTGCGCGCGCTCGGCTATCGCATGGACAAGCGGCCGCCGCTGCCGCCCAAGCCGGTTGAAAAGCCGGTGGAGGCCTCTCCGGCAGAGGCCGGGCCGGCCGAAGCCGTGGCGGCCGATGCGGCGCCAGGCGACGACGTCGCAGGGACCGCTGGTGAGCCGGTCGGCGAGCAGGTTCCGACAGTGGCGGAAGACGCGATTGCTGATGTGACCGAGCAGCAGGTCGCTGCGCCGGAGACTGGTGCGCAAGAAGCTGATGAGCCCGCGCCGGTATCGACCCTGGCGACGCTGCCGACCGTGGACTTCGTCACGCCGACCCCAGCGGACGAATCTCCCGTGGTCGAGGCCGCTGCGGAGGCGGTCTCCGCCGAGGCTGTGGCCGCTGAGACCGCTGCAGAGCCGGTTACCGAGGACCCTGTCGCCGCTGATGCGCCGCAGCCGGAGGCCGCTGAGGCGGCACCGGCCGACGCCGCAAGTGCGGGCGATGCCGCCCCCGAGGCTGTCGGTGCCGAGGCTGTCGCTGCCGAGCCGGTTGTCGCTGCGGCTGCCGAGCCGGTTCTGGTCGAGGTCTGGCGCCCCGGCGGCCGTTCCGAGGAGCGGCGGCCCCGGCATGAGCACCATCAGCGTAACCGGCACCATCGCCCGCAGCACGAGCGTGGGCAGCAGGCTGCTGGCGGCGAGCAGGCGGCCACGGGCGCGGCTCCGGCCGAGGGTGAGACGCGCGAGCGCAATCGCGGCCAAGGCCGTCGCGACCGGGTCAAGGAGTTCGGCAAGGACTTCCGCAAGGGCCCGCGTGAGGGCGGAGAGGCTGCGGCCGCGGCAACTGCGGCCGCGCCGGCGCGCGAGGACCGTGGGCCCCGCCGCGATCAAGACGCCAAGGGGCGCGAGCAGAACCGCGATCGCAACAAGGGTGGCAAGTTCGGTGGCGATCGCGAGGGACGCGGCGGCCGCGACTTCGGCAAGGGTGGTGGTCGCGACAAGCGCGACAGCGGCCCGGCGCTGCGGCCCTATGCGTCGAGCGGCGGTGGCAGGGATCGCGACCGGCCGGTCGATCCCAACTCGCCGTTCGCCAAGCTTGCGGCGCTCAAGGAGCAGCTCGCGGCCAACAACCGCAAGGATTGATCGGTAGCGACTGATTGGAAGGACAGCGCCTACGTCCGATACCCCGTCAGAACGGCAGCGCCTCGACAAATGGCTGTGGCATGCGCGGATCGTGAAGGCCCGCACCAGCGCCGCCGCGCTGGTCTCGAAGGGGCATGTCCGCGTCAATGGCGCGCGCGAGACCTCACCGGGCCATGGCGTGAAGACCGGCGACGTGCTGACGATCGCGCTCGATCGCAGTGTGCGCGTGCTGAAGGTCACCGGCTTCGCCGCGCGTCGCGGGGACGCCGCGTCGGTGTCTGGACTATACGACGACCTCGAGGAGAGCGGCCGCTCGTGACCTGTTGCGCCTGCACAAAACGCGGTTCAGTTCTTGGCCCCGCTTCACTTGCGGCACATCACGTCCTGCGCTAGTGCAAGCCAGCCGATTTGTCGATCCGTTCCGGAGCCCTGGATGACTTACGTCGTCACCGAAAACTGCATCAAATGCAAATACACCGATTGCGTTGAGGTCTGCCCGGTAGACTGCTTCTACGAGGGCGATAACATGCTCGTCATTCATCCGGACGAATGCATCGATTGCGGCGTGTGTGAACCGGAATGTCCGGCCGATGCGATCAAGCCGGACACCGAGCCGGGGTTGGAGAAGTGGCTGGGCGTCAATGCCGAATATGCCAAGGCCTGGCCCAACATCACCCAGAAGAAGGATCCGCCCGGCGACGCCAAGGAGCACGATGGCGAGCAGGGAAAATTCGAGAAATTTTTCTCGTCCAAGCCTGGAAGTGGCGACTGATCGCGACCGGCCAGCCGGGGCCGGGCTGGCCCTCAGGGGATCGCGCGCAGCTTGCGGCCGATCGAAATCGGAGCGTCAAAACAACGACCTAGGACGGCTTTGCAGCAGGCGGGTCCGGCGCAGGAGGCGCGGAATCCAGTGCGCCTCACTTAACCCTAACTTTGCGGATCCGTCACAATACCGCCCTCGCGCCCTCTAAATCATTGATTTTTGCGGGAAATGTGCTATATATAGCACAATCTCAGAGCCGAACCCGGCCATGCGTATATTCTTGGCCGCCCTTTTAGGTTCCCGCAACATCAAACAGGGGCGTGGCAGTTCCGCGCGCAGGCTGTGTCACAGAAAACGCGTAAAAAGAGTGCTTCCAAGAGTACAAAAAAAGCCGCCGCGGCGAGCCGCAGCGTTTCTAAGGGCCGTGCTCGGGCTCCTGTGAAGGAGGTTCGGGCTGCCGCGAAGGCGTCGGCTGCCAAGTCCACCAAGAACAAAAGAAGCGCAATGCCTGAAAAGACTGCCAAGACTGCCGCGAAAGCACCCGCCGCCAAGACCACTGTTGCGAAGCCCACCGCCAAGCCGGCAGCGGCGTCGAAGGTTATCAAGACGGCCGTTCCTGCTGCTGCTGCCCCTGTCGCCAAGCCCCCCGTTGCCGCCAAGCCGGCTGCTGCACCCGCGCCCGCTGCTGCGCCGCGCATCGAGGAGAAGAAGCTGCCCACTCAGCGCCAGGGTTTCAAGACCAACGAATTCGTCGTCTATCCGGCTCACGGCGTCGGCCAGATCCTGGCCATCGAGGAGCAGGAGATCGCGGGCGCCAAGCTCGAGCTGTTCGTCATCAATTTCATCAAGGACAAGATGACGCTGCGCGTGCCGACCGCCAAGGTCGCCAATGTCGGCATGCGCAAGTTGTCCGATCCCGCGCTGGTCAAGAAGGCGCTGGAGACCCTGAAGGGGCGTGCCCGCGTCAAGCGCACGATGTGGTCGCGTCGCGCCCAGGAGTACGAAGCGAAGATCAATTCGGGCGACATCGTCGCGATTGCCGAGGTCGTGCGCGATCTGTATCGGTCGGAGTCGCAGCCCGAGCAGTCCTACAGCGAACGCCAGCTCTATGAAGCGGCGCTCGACCGGCTGTCGCGCGAGATCGCCGTCGTGCAGCACTCGACCGAGACCGAGGCCGTCAAGGAGATCGAGACGCAGCTCGCCAAGAGCCCGCGCCGCGGTGCCAAGACCGAGGCCGATGCGGTTGCCGAGGGCGATGCCGACGCCGAGGCCGATGATGTCGACGGCGACGACACCGCCGTGGCCGACGAAGCGGCCTGATCGATCGTTAGCGCGTTTTCGAATTAGTTGCTTACGAAAAGCCCGGCCGCAAGGTCGGGCTTTTTTGTTCGGGTGTTCTTCGAAGTGCCGCGGCTTCTTCGACCCGGCGCATTCGCCTTCGCCGTGCAGGAGCTGCCGATCGGCAGGGCGCGCCCCGCCGAGCTCCGTCGTCGTCCCTGCGAACGCGGGGACCCATACCACAGGCACTAGCGAGAGAGCGCGCTGGAGCTCCAAGCCGTCGCGCCCATTGGCACTTGTGGGTATGGCTCCCGGGGTCGGCGCTCGGCGACGCTGTCGCGTTGCCGTGCTTGCCCGGGACGACAGCAATCGGGCGCGCCTCACTGTAGCCGGCAAACGCTCCTATCGAGCAATCCTATCAGTCGCGTCGCGGAGCGCTCCGTAGGCGCGCCTCCAGCTCCGTCACTCCACCACGATCTTGACGCGGTCGCGGACCTTGACCTGGGCGCGGGCGTCGAGGCCGTTCAGGACGCGGAAGCGTTCGATCGGGCGGTCGACGCCGGTCATGCGATGCGCCAGGGATTCGACGGTGTCGCCGGGCTGCACCGTGATCACCTTGATGCGCAGCGGGCGCGCCGACTGGATCTCTTCCAGGCTGAGGCGGCGGAACGAGTTCACGGTCTCCCGCGCGTTGCGCTCGCTCTCGGTCGACTTCTGCCGGGATGCGAAGATGAAGCGGTAGACGTCGCTGCCGACGCGCAGCGCATAGACCTTGAACTGCCAGGGATCGCCGCTCGCCGTCGTGGACGCCGCCGGGAAGCCGTTGATCGTCAGCTCCTCGGTCGCCGACTTGTCGACGTTCTCCATCCAGCCGGAGTTGAGGTAGTCGCCGAGCGTCTGCTGGGCCGGTACGCGGACCACGTCGAAGCGCATCGCCTGGGCGCCGCCCTCGCGCACGCCGATCACGGCCTGCGCGGTGTTGTCGAGCGTGAAGTTCTCCGGCGCCTGGAAGGTAAAACCGAGCTTCGGGTGCAGGAAGCGACGGCCGCGCACGAAGCCCTCGCTCGGGTCCTCGCCGTAGACGATGTTGTCGACGGCCGCCAGATAGGTCTCGCGATCATGCTCCTTGGCGTCGAGAGAGACATACTGCTTGGCGATCGCCGCCGCGTTCTGCACCCGCTCGGGCGTCGCCGGATGCGATGACAGGAAGTCCTGCGCGCGCGGATCGAGCGCAACCTTGCCGGCCTTCAGCTCGGCATTGCGCTCCATCGAGGTGAGGAAGCGCGAGGCGCCGTAAGGATCGAACTTGGCCTTGGCCGAGATGCCTACGCCGATACCGTCGGCTTCGAACTCCTGGGTGCGGGAGAAGCTCGCCATCGTGAGCTTGGTCTTGGCAAGCGCCAGAGCGGTCAGGTCCGGATCGTTGCCCATGTCGGACACGACGCGGGTCACCACCGCTGCCTGACGCGCCTGGTCCTCGCGGATCGCCGCGTGTCGCGCCAGCACATGGGCCATCTCGTGGCTCAGCACCGAGGACAATTCCGAGGTGTCGTTGGCCAGCGCGATCAGGCCGCGGGTCACGTAGAGCTGCCCGGTCGGCAGCGCGAAGGCGTTGACCGCGCCCGAATTCAGGATCGTGACCTTGTAGCCCTGATCGGGACGGTCGGACACGGCCACCAGCCGGTCGACGATCCGGCTGATCAGTCCTTCGAGCTGAGGGTCCTCGTAGGCGCCGCCATAGGTTGCGAGAATGCGCTCATGCTCGCGATCACTTGCGGGCGTCGTCTGGACCATCGCCGGCTTCGGCCGCGGCGTCGGCATCGGTGCCGTCGCCTGCTGCAGCTTGCCCATGTCACTGCAGCCGGCCAGCGCCAGCCCCAGGCACAGCAAGATCGGTGCGATCCGCGAACCGCAGCTCACTGTCGTCATGCGCCTTCGAACAGACAGGTTCACGTCGCTACTCACGTACCTTACGATCAGTTACTGCTCAAAATCTCGATCTGCGCGGGCTGCGTCAGTTCCATCCTCGGGCCCGTGTGCGCTTCGATCCATCCGCGCACGCGAACCGGTCGATTCGCAAGTGATTTGATGTCGATGCCGGCACCTTCGAATACCACCATCATACGCTTTGGAATAGTCACCGCGAAGCCCCGTGTCCAGCTACGAGCGAAGTTGAGATAAGTTGTTGTCGATGTCTGTCGTACGGACAACACCTTGCCCTCGACAACCGTAAATAGCCCGGCCGCAGCCAAAATATCGTCTGGACTTTCCGCGTTTTTTATGACGGATCCCGCTGCCCAGATGCCCCGCCGCGACGTGCGTGCTTCGGTCTCAGACACGCGCAGGTTGAGTGCGCAATCGCCGTCCTGCACGTCCAGTCCCTGGAGCGCCGCTCCCTGCGCGAGCAGCTCGCCTTGCACCGTGCGGTCCGAGCCTGCCACCCACGCAAAGGCCCGCTGACGGCCGTAGCGGTCGGGCGCGTCGTCGTTGCCGCGCAGCACGACGTCGCGGTCGCGCAGGATCGCGCCGAGCGCGTCGATCGAGGCCGCGCGCTGCTCCGGTGGCGGCGCTTCGATCCCCGCGAGCCTGATCTCGCGACCGTCGCTGAGCCGGAAGCTGCGCGCATCGATGATCGCGCTGACGTGTCCATCGCCCTGCTCGGCGAACATGCAGGGCGCGGCACGGCCCGGCGACACCGCCGCGGCCAACGTGATCAGCGCATGGATCGCACCTTGGATCCATCGCGTGCCGCGGAATATCGGGACCTGCGCCATGATGCATCATTGCACGTTTCAGCCATTCCATTGAGCGGAAAACAACGTGCCCGCATCGTCCGTGTACGGTGCTTGCCGCATGCCGATGCGTACGCCATGATGCGAACTATCAACGAGGCCGTCGCCATGCAGCGGCGTGCCCGGCAGGGAGGATATCGATGAGCAGAACCATCTGCGGCGCGGCGTCGTCGTTGTTCGTGCTGGCTCTGGCGCTGACGCTGTCGTCAGGCTCGGCGCATGCGCAGAGCAAGCCGCCGTTGAAGATCGGCGGCATCCTCGACATGTCGAGCCTCTATGCCGACATCACCGGTCCCGGCAGCGAGACCGCGGCGAAGATGGCGGTCGAGGATTTCGGCGGCGAGGTGCTGGGGCGCAAGATCGAGGTGCTCGCGGCCGACCATCTCAACAAGGCCGATCTCGCCGCCAACATCGCCCGCGACATGCTCGACAACCAGGGCGTTGAGATGATCTACGACGTCGCGGCGTCCGCCACCGCGCTCGCTGCCGGCGAGATCGCCAAGGCGCGCAACAAGATCATCATCTTCAACGGCCCGGGCTCCGTGCGGCTGTCCAACGAAGCCTGCGGGCCCTATACCGTGCACTACGTGTTCGACACCTTCGCGCAGGCCAACGTGACGGGCCTCGCGGCGGTGAAGTCCGGCCTCGACACCTGGTTCTTCCTGACGGCCGACTACGCCTTCGGCCAGGATCTCGAAAAGGACACCACGAGCGTCGTCGTGAAGTCGGGCGGCAAGGTGCTCGGCAGCGTCCGCCACCCGCTCAACACGTCGGACTTCTCCTCCTTCCTGCTGCAGGCGCAGGCCTCCAAGGCCAAGGTCATCGGGCTTGCCAATGCCGGCGGCGACACCATCAATGCCGTCAAGCAGGCGGCGGAGTTCGGCCTCACCAAGGGTGGCCAGAAGCTGTCGCCACTGCTCGCCTTCGTCTCGGACATCGACAGCGTCGGGCTGGAGACGGCGCAGGGACTGCTCGTCGCGGAAGCGTTCTACTGGGACCTCAACGACGACACCCGCGCCTTCACCAAGCGCTTCATGGCGCGCACCAAGCGCGTGCCGACCTCGGCGCAGGCCGGTGTCTATTCCTCGGTCTCGCATTATCTGAAGGCCGTGAAGACCGCGGGCACCACCGATCCGGACGCCGTCATGAAGGTGATGCGCGCCACCCCGATCGACGACATGTTCGCTCATGGCGGCCGCATCCGCGAGGACGGCCGCATGGTGCACGATATGTATCTGTTCGAGGTCAAGAAGCCGTCGGAGTCGAAGGGGAAGTCGGACGACTACAAGCTGCTCGCCACCGTGCCCGGCAACGAGGCGTTCCAGTCGCTGGAAGCCTCGCGCTGCCCGCTGGTGAAGAAGTGACGGCCGAAAGGCCGTCATCCGGGACGCGTGCGTGCGCAAGCGCGGACTCTTCCGCGGCACAGCCGTCGTTCCGGGGCAACGCGCAGCGTTGAACCCGGAACCTCGACGTGAGTCCATCAGTTCGGGATTCCGGGTTCGACGCTGACGCGTCGGCCCGGAATGACGGGGAAACAACAAGGAGTGCCGGCCCATGACCACCAACACCACCGTCCTGCAGCATCTCGACTCCGGCCTGCTCACGATCACGATGAACCGGCCCGAGCGGCGCAACGCGCTCAACAGCGATATGACCAAGGGGCTGGTCGAGGCGGCGCATCGCGCGGCCAATGACCTGGAGGTGCGCGCCGTATTGCTGAAGGGCGCCGGCGGCACGTTCTGCGTCGGCGGCGACGTCAAGGCGATGGCCGAAGCCAAGACCGCGCCGTCGTTCGAGACCAAGGTGTCGACCTTGCGCGAGCGCATGGAAGTGTCGCGGCTGCTGCATCAGATGCAGAAGCCGGTGGTGGCGCAGATCGAAGGCGCCGCCGCCGGCGCCGGCCTGTCGATCGCGCTCGCCTGCGACCTGCGGGTGGCCGGTGAGTCGGCCAAGATCACCACGGCCTTCGCCAAGGTCGGGCTGTCGGGCGATTTCGGCGGCACCTATTTCCTGACCCAGCTGCTCGGCAGCGCCAAGGCGCGCGAGCTCTATCTGACCTCGCCGGTCCTCACCGCGCGGGAGGCGCTCGCTTTGGGCATGCTGACCAGGGTCGTGTCCGATGCCGAGGTCGAGGCTGCCGCGCGCGAGTTGGCGCTCTCGCTGGCACAGGGGCCGAGCGTGACGCTCGGCTACATCAAGCGCAATATCAACAACGCCGAGACGATGACGCTGGAGGCCTGTTTCGACGCGGAAGCGATGCATCACTCGCGCTGCAGCGACACCGAGGATCACAAGGAGGCGGCGAAGGCCTTCGTCGAGAAGCGCGCGCCGGTGTTCCAGGGCAGGTAGTTGCGAGCCGCGACCATGGCCTATCTCCACCTGCGCCAGATTTGTCTCGTCGCGCCCAAGCTCGAGCCCGTCGTGTCGGACATCGCCGCGATCATGGGCCTCGAGGTCTGCTACCGCGATCCGCATGTCGGCAAATACGGGCTGGAAAACGCGCTGCTGCCGGTCGGGCCGATCCTGCTCGAAGTGGTGTCGCCGACGCGTGAGGGCACCGCGGCCGGCCGTTTCCTGGACAAGACCGGCGGCCGCGGCGGCTACATGGCGATCTTCGCCTGCGACGATCCCGATGGCCGCGCTGCTCGCGCCAATGCAATGGGCGTGCGTACGGCCAATGTCATCGATCATCCGCCCTATCACGGCGTGCAGCTGCATCCGCGCGACTGCCGTGCGGCCTTCATCGAGCTCAATCACACCGATGGCAGCGACGATGTGCTGGGCCCCTATCCGCCGGCCGGGCCGGATTGGACACGGGCGATCCGCACGGACGTCACGGCGGCGTTGACGGAGGTGGTGCTGCAGAGCCCCGAGCCCGCATCGCTCGCCGCGCATTGGGGACGGATTCTCGACGTGGCGACCGCGGCCGACGATCATGGTGGTTGGCAGCTGACCCTGCCCAATGCGGCGATTCGCGTGACGCCCGGCGAGCGCGAACTGATGAGTGGATTGAGTTTCCGAACGCCGGATGTCGAGCGTGTCATCGACGCTGCGCGTGCGCGAGGCTATGCGGTGTCGGGCAATGGATTCGAGATTGCTGGTGTGACGATCACGATGGCGGCTTGAGTTGGCCGTGTGAATTGGATGATTGGTGTCGCCACAGCCGACGCTGCGCTCCCTCTCCCCGTTCTTACGGGGCCGCGACGAGCTTCGCTCGCGCTGCGAGGGTTGGGGTGAGGGGCAGACGCACGGGGATTCTTTGCCGTTAGACCTGTACCCCCTCACCCGGATTGCATCTGACGATGCAATCCGAGCTCTCAGCGCGAGCGAAGCTCGTCGCGTCCCCGCAAGCGGGGCGAGGTTTGCAGCGAGCCTGCCGCAAGAGGTTGCGCGACGGCGCCAACCGGCTCACCGCCCCCTGAAGTTCGCGAACCGGCGCTCCTCGGTGGCCTTGACGCCTTCCTTGAAGTCCTCGGTCGCGCGCAGCCGGGTCTGCTCGGCGAGTTCGTGCTCGGTCGCGGCCATCACGCGGTCGGCGAGGCCGGCGCGCATCGTCGCGCGCGTCGACAGCAGGCCGAGCGGCGCGCATTCGGCGATCTCGGCGGCGAGCTTCATCGCTGCTGATCGTACCTGGTCTTGCGGCACGCATTCATTGGCGAGGCCGAATTTGAGCGCCTCCTCGCCGGTGACGCGGCGGCTGGTATAGAACATCAGCTCGGCGTTGTTCTTGCCGATCAGCTCGGGCAGCGTGACCGTCAGCCCGAAGCCCGGATGGAAGCCGAGCTTGGTGAAATTCGCCGAGAAGCGCGCTTCCGGACAGGTGACGCGGAAATCGGCTGACACGGCGAGGCCCAGCCCGCCGCCGATCGCCGCGCCGTGCACGGCCGCGACGACCGGCTTCTTGCAACGGAAGATCCGCACCGCCTGCATGTAGAGATGATTGATCGCCCCGAGACTGTCGGCGGGATCGCCCTTCGCCTCGGCCGCGTCCTGCGCCTGCCGCGCCGGATCGGTGAAGTTGGCGCCGGCGCAGAACGCCTTGCCCTGCGCCGCCAGCACCGAGGCGCGGATCTCGATGTCGCGGTCGAAACCTTCGAGCGCGTCCGCGATCTGGTTGATCAGCGAAATGTCGAAGAAGTTGAGCGGCGGCCGGCGGATCTCGATCAGGCCGACATGGCCGTGGATCTCGACGCCGATGTCAGGGAAGGTGGTGGCCATGACTGTCTCCTATGAACGTCAAACTCTCCGCTCGTACGCGACACCCTCTCCCCTTGTGGGCCCCTTGTAGGAGAGGGTGCCGAGCGAAGCGAGGCGGGTGAGGGGTCTCTCTCCGCGAGCACAGCCAGCCGATAGAACCCCTCACCCGGCTCGCATTTCGCTTCGCTCATGCGATCCACCCTCTCCCGCAAGGGGAGAGGGTGCACCGAACAAGCCGCGTTAGCTTCCAATACTCACCTCAACCCAAGCCCGCGCGCGATGATGCCGCGCAGCACCTCGGTGGTGCCGCCCTGGATGGTCAGCTTCGGCGCGGTGCGGATCGCGAACGTCAATTGGTTCTCCAGCGTCTCGCGATTGCCGGCGTCCTCCTCGACGAACGCCGCGAGGTCGCGCACCCGGTGCGGCAATTGCTGCTCCCACACCGTGCCGACGTCCTTGACGATCGAGGCCTCCACCACCGGCTCCTTGCCCGCCTGCAGCATGCCGGCGACCGACACCGACATGCGGCGCATCGCATGCAGCTGCGCGACCAGGCGGCCGATGCCCTCGGCGCTGCGGGTGTCGGGATCGGGGCCGACGGCGCGCACCAGCTCGGTCAGCACGTAATAGGTTTCCAGGAATCGCTCCGGCCCGGAGCGTTCATAGGCGAGCTCGGACGTTGCCTGCTTCCAGGCGCCGTCGATCTCGCCGAGCTGATGATCGTCCGGCACGAAGGCGTCGGTGAAGACGACTTCGTTGAACTCCTTCTGCCCGGTGATCTGTCCGATCGGATTCACCCTGATGCCCGGCGTCTTCATGTTCACCAGGAACTGCGTCAGGCCGTGACGGCGGTTTTCCTTCGTGGACGCAGACGTGCGGAAGATCGCGATCATGTAGTCGGCCATGTGCGCCGATGTGGTCCAGATCTTGGAGCCGTTGATCAGCCAGCCGCCGTCGGTCTTGGTGGCGCGCGTCTTGGCCGCGAACAGGTCCGAGCCGGAGTTCGGCTCGCTCATGCCGATCGCGAAGCACAGCTCGCCGCGACAGATGCGCGGCAGGATGTCCATCTTGATGTGCTCGGGCGCATAGCGCAGCAGGACCGGTCCGCTCTGGCGGTCGGCGACGAAGAAGCGCCGCACCGGTGCGTTGGCGACGCGCATCTCCTCGGTCACCACGTAGCGCTCCAGGAACGAGCGCTCGTGGCCGCCATATTGCTTCGGCCAAGTCATGCCGATCCAGCCGCGCGCGCCGACCCGTCGTGAGAACTCGCGCGCGTCGGCATCCTCGCGCAGCGGCTTGAACGGGCTGAAGGTGCCGGCTGCGATCTCCTCAGCGAGGAAGGCGCGCACCTCCTTGCGCAGCTCCTCGCATTCCCTCGGCAGGCGGATCGGATCGAAACGGAGCGCGGTCATCGGCAATCCTCTTCATTCGGCTCAGCGCGAGGCGACCAGCGGCCACAGCTCGTCGGCGCCGCGTGCGGCGATGCGGCGGCCGAGCGCGACGGCCCAATGGCTGTCGGAGCCGAAATCGTCGCGCCAGGCGAGCGCACGCAGGGAGAAGCGGTGCAGGATGTGCTCGGTGGTGAAGCCGATCGCGCCGTGCACCTGGTGGGCGATCGCAGCGGCCTTCTCGGCGGCTTCGGCGCAGCGGATCTTGGCCGAGGCGGCCTCGAGGAAAATGGCGTCGTCGAAGGCATCAGCATGAGCGATCGCGTCCGCGGCCGACGTCGCGGCCGCGGTCGCGGCCGCGCTTTCGCCCGCCAGCCGCGCGAGGTTGTGCTGCACGGCCTGGAATTTTCCGATCGGCTTCTCGAAGGCGACGCGCTCGCCGGCATAGCGGACGCTGATCTCGAGCAGCTGGTCGAGCGCGCCGGCGATCTGCAGGCTGCGTACGACGCCGCCCATCAGCATCGATGTCGTCGCATCGAAGCCGGCCGGAGCGGGCTCGCATGCTGATGGCGCGACCTTGTCGAAGGTGATGGTGTCGCTGGGATCATTGGCGAGCGAGAGACCCGCATCGATGCGCAGCCGCGCCGTCTCGACCAGCGCGATCGCAACCGAGTCCGCGCCGTGCGCGACCACGGCAATATGCTTCGCGCTCCCGGCGAATGGGATACCCCGGGCGCGGCCCGACAGCGTGCCGTCGGCATTCAGCGTGATCCGGTCCTTCGGGCTGGCGGGTGCGACCGTCATGGCGCCCTCGGGCGAAGCGATGCTGGCCTGCTGCAGCAGCCAGCCGGCGAGCAGCGTCTCGGCGAGCGGCACCGACAGTGCAAAGCGGCCGGCCGCATTGATGACGGCAAAGCCGTCGGCGAGATCGGCACCGGCCCCGCCGAATTCCTCGGCGACCCAGGCGAGCGGCAGGCCGGCTTCGCTCAGCGCCTGCCACAGCGGCGCTTTCCAGCGTCCGTCATTGTCGTGATTGATCGTCTGCGGGTCGGCGAGATCGGCGAAGATCTTCTCCGCGGTCGCAACCACGATGTTATCAGCGTCCGCCACAGCGTTCCTCGTCCTGATGCTCGTCCGTCTCATCGCGAATGCGGCGCGCCGGCGGACAGTTGGGCGTCATGATGGGCGCAAGCGCAGGTCATGACAAGCGCCGGCGTCGCAACGCCACGTCCGTCCGCCGCATGGGGGCGGTGATTTCCGTGGTGCGGAGATTGGCGGCGCGGAGATTGGTGCGATTTGCACCGCTCGCGAACTTGGCTAAGAAGGCTGCAACGTCAGACATAGGGAGAAGCGGAATGCCGACGAAGGGTCTTTGCGCGATCGTGACGGGTTCGGCGTCCGGTCTCGGGGCTGCGACCGCGTTGCTGCTGGCCAAGGCCGGCATGCGCATCGTCGTCAACTATTCCAACAGCAAGACGGAAGCCGAGCAGACCGCGGATCTCTGCGCTAAGGAAGGCTCTGAGGTCGTCGTCGTGCAGGGCGACGTCTCGCGCGACGAGGATTGCCGGAAAATCGTCGCCGCCGCTGCGCCCTGGGGCCGGCTGGACGTGCTGGTCAACAATGCCGGCACCACCAAGCACGTGCCGCATGATCAGCTTGACGGATTGTCGGCCGAGGACTTTCAGCGCATCTTCGCGGTCAACACGATCGGTCCGTTCCAGATGATCCGCGCCGCGCGGCCGCTGCTCGAAGCCGCGGCCAAGGAGACCCTGCGCGCCTCGGCAGTGGTCAACGTGTCGTCGGTGGCGGGCATCAGCGGCGGCGGTTCCTCGGTGGCCTATGCTGCGAGCAAGGGCGCGTTGAACACGATGACATTGTCGCTTTCGCGCGCGCTCGCGCCCGCGATCCGCGTCAACACGGTCTGTCCCGGCTATATCGATACGCCCTGGTTCACCAAGGGACGCGGCGAGGCCGGTGCCAAGCAGGTGCGGGATACCGTGGTGGCGCGGGTGCCGCTGCGTGCCGCGTCATCGGCGGAGGACATCGCCCAGCTGGTCACGTTCCTGGCAAGCCCCGCGTCGGCTCACATGACCGGCGAGCTCGTCCGCATGGATGCGGGCATGCATCTGCTCGGGTGAGATCGTCGTCATTGCGAGCGAAGCGACGTATCCGCCGAAGCCCGAAGGGCGCAGGTGGAAGCAATCCAGGCTCAAACGAATAGTTTGGCAAATAGTCTGGCGAAGAGTCTGGATTGCGTCGTCGCCTTCGGCTCCTCGCAATGACGTGCGAGGCGGCCGCTACCGGTTGAAATCGCGGATGGTGCCGCTGGCGACCAGCCTGTTCCACACGAACAGCACCAGGAGCGCGCCGATGGTCGCGGTCACGTAGCCGGCGCCTTCGTCAGGGCTGTAGTGCCCGATGGCCTGCCCGATGGCGGTGGCGAGAAACGCGCCGATGATGCCGAGCACGATGGTCAGGATGAAGCCGGAGGGATTGTTGGGCCCTGGCGATAGCAGCCGTGCGAGGAAGCCGGCGACCAGCCCGACGATCAGAATGTGCAACATGAGTCTCGTCCTTCCTGTCGCGTCATCGCGGATCGTCAGACCCGTCCCGCCAGTTCATGCTCGGTCGGCAGCCGCCCCTCCGGCGTCAGCTGATCGATCACCTTCGGCAGGTACTGGCTCAGTCCGTTGAGAAGCTCGTCACGCGACAGGCCGCTCTGCGCCGAGAGCTGATCGATCTGGTCGGCACCGAGCGCGTTGGCGAGATCGCCCGGCGAGATCGGCTGGTTCTGGCCCTTGCCGACCCATGAGTTGGCGGTATCGCCCTGACCGTTCTGCTGGAGCTGATGCAGCAGATCACCCAGCCCGCCGGACAGCACGCTGCCGGCCGCGCCGCCTGTGAGCAGCCCGCCGAGGCCACCGGCCAGGATGTTGCCGAGCCCGCCTCCGAGGCCGCCACCAAGTGCTCCGCCGAGGGGACCGCCTTGATTGCTGGTCGGCTGCGGCGCTGGAACGGGCGCCGGCGCCGCGTTCGGCTGCTGACCACCTTGCGAGAAATGCTTCACGGCCTTCCAGGCCAGCAGAGCAAGGATCGCCATGGTCATCGGCGACATGCCGCCGTTCTTCTGCGTGCTTGGATGACTGGGCCCGTGCGGACCGTTCTGCATGCCGTTGAGGATATCGAGTAGACCCATGACCGCCTCCTGCGCCCCACGCGCGTAAAGCTATGGCCTTGCACCGATCGTTACAAGCGGGCCGGCGTGGCGATGCTGAGAGGAACGCGACGAAGACCGTCATGCGCGCGAGACGGCAAACGCGATCATGGGGAAAATTCGGCGGCGCGCCGGCTCAGTTCTTCGCCTCGGCGCGCTTGGGCGTCTTCGCTGCGGGCGGGGCGGCGGCGGTCTGGCCCGCAGCGCTCTGGCCTGGAGTGAACATCCGCTTCAGCTCGTCGAGCTTCTCCGAGAGGACCGGGAAGTTGCACGAGAACGAATCGCGTCGCCAGCCGTCCTTGGCGCATTGCGCCGCTTTCATGCGGGCGCGCGTCTCGGTGGTCGCGCCGGGCGGCAGGGTGGGCCCGGCCTGCGGCGCCACAGCCGGCGGCTTGGCCGGCCGCTGCGGCAATGCGGGGATCGTCGGTTTCGCAGGCTCGAGCGCCGCGCGTGCGGACAGGTCCTTGAGCGAAGCCTGCTGCAGCTCCTGCGGCTGCGGCCGGGTCATCATCGTCGAGCTGACATTGGCGTGCCGTTGCCGCTCGAGATACATCGTGTACTGCTGATCGATGTATTTCTGTTCTTCAGGCGTCGGATTGGGACCTGCGATGTCGAAACTGCGGTCCTGCATGAAGTCGTAATAGACGTAGCCGCCGTTCGGTTTCCGCCTGCCGGCAAATTTCGCGTTGCACTGGGCCAGCGCAGCCGTCTTCTCTTCCTTGGTGGCCGACTTCTCGGCGGAGTCGGCGCATTCCTCGAAGTCGGACGGAGATCGGCTCCACCATTCTGCGTGCACGCGTCCGGGTTGCATGGCGGGCAGGCAGGTGATTGCAGCAAACACCAGTACTGGCAGGCGGAGTGGGTACACGAACGGCAATCCTCAGCGTCTCCATGCCTCAGATGACCGGAGATTGTCGCCATTTTGCGGCGGGGTGTTACCTTAATGCTGCGCAATTTGCGGCTTTCTTTACCCCGCGCCGCCGTTCCGTGATTCTGTTGCCACAGTCGGGCGGGTATCGAAGGCCGCGCCACGCCTGAATCGCGCCTTGCTGTGGCGTGGGAACGATATGCTCCATTCTTCGACCATCATTATCCCGCCGTGGTTGACGAAACTAATCTTGACGGTGGAAAGATTATCGTTGACGGAACTCCGGGTCCGGCCCTAAGGTCAATCTTGACGACGGAAAGATTGCGTCGCGCTGCGCGCGCGGAGGAGGCTGGTATGAAGATATTCCTCACGGTCAAGCTGGCTCTGCTGCCCTTTGTCGTGTTCTGGGCGCTGCTCGCCTGGCACCAGCCTGCCTGGGCGGTGTGGTCGGCGCTTGCGCTGGCGCTTGCCGCCAATCTCTGGCGCGCCGCCCGATCGGAGCTCGCGATCCTCGAGCTTGGCAGCCTGGTGCTGTTCGTGGTGCTGGCGATCGCCAACGACCTCGCGCCGAGCTGGACCGCGGCCAATGCGTTGTGGCTATGCCCCGCAGCACTCGGCGTCATCAGCTTCGCTTCGCTCGTCGTCGGCCGTCCGTGGACCGCGGATTATTCCCGCGCCAGCTATTCCGACACCGCCTCGACGCCCCAGTTCTATCTGATCAACATGCTGATGACCGGGCTGTGGGGAGTCCTTTTCATCGTGCTCGGCCTGTGCCGCTGGGCCGGCGTCGCATCCTGGGTCACGACCGCGATCGTCGTCGGCGGTGTGGTGGTCTCGATCTTCGGTCCGCGCTTTGCCATCCGCCAGGCGATCCAGCGCATGCGGGCCTCGCGCGAGGACTACCATTGGCCGGCGCCGGCGTTCTCCGCGACTGCGAACCTCGACTGCGACGTCGCCGTGATCGGCGCCGGCATCGGCGGCCTCACTGCCGCCGCGCTGCTCGCCGAATCCGGGCTCAAGGTCAAGGTGTTCGACCACCACGTCGTGCCCGGCGGCTTCTGCCACAGCTATCTGCGCAAGGCGCACCACGACAACAGGCCGGTGCTGTATCGCTTCGATGCCGGGCCGCATGATTTCTCCGGCGTCTGGCCCGGCGGGCCGATCGACGGCGTGCTGCGCCGGCTCGGTGTCGCCGACCGGATCCAGTGGAAGCGCGTCGCCCATTCCTATCGTCTCGCCGGCCGGCGCATCGATGTGCCCGAGGACTGGCGCGACTATGTCCGGCTGCTCTGCGAATCCTTTCCCGCCAGCGCGGACGGGCTGACCCGGCTGTTCGATACGATCCACGCGATCTTCGAGAGCATGTATGCGACCGGCCACGGCCGCAGCGGCATTCCCGGCATGCCGGAATCGCTGGAGGAAATGCTCGCGTTTCCGAAAAAGCATCCGCTGGCGTTCCGCTGGATGAACCGCCCGTTCGACGAGCTCGTCGCCGCGCATGTCAGCGATCCCGAGCCGATCGCCTATCTCAACGCGCTGTCGGGCTATCTCGGCGACGGCAGCGAGCGGCTGACCTGCGCCCAGATGGTCCCGATCTTCGGCTACTATTTCAAGGGCGGCTTCTATCCGGTCGGTGGCTCCGGCCATCTTGCCGACGTGCTCAGCGCTGCGATCACGGCTGATGGTGGCGAGGTGCACTTGAAATCCCAGGTCACGCGCATCCTGGTCGAGGAGGGCCGCGCCGTCGGCGTCGCGCTCGGTGATGGCCGCACGGTCCGTGCGCAGGCGGTGGTGTCCAATGCCGATCTCGGGCACACCTTCACCGAGCTGTTGCAGCCCGCCGATCTGCCGGCATCGTTTCGTGAGCGCGCCCGCGCGATCGAACCCGCCAACTCCTGCTTCTCCGTCCATGTCGGGCTCGACTTCGTGCCCGACATCGCGCCGGCGACCCATCTCGATGCGCCGATGGGGATTGGCCTCGCGGTGATGTCCAAGCTCGATCCGTCGGCTGCGCCCGCCGGCCATTCGACGATGACGATCATCACCATTGTTCCCTACGACGACGCAAAGGGCTGGTTTCCGCAGCAGGGCGGCGGTGACTGGAAGGCGTGGCGGCGCTCGCAGGATTACGAGGCCCGCAAGCAGCAGCTGGGCGACGCGATGATCGCGGCCGCCGAGACCATCATCCCCGGTCTGTCGCAGCACATCGTCTACCGGACCGACGCCAGTCCGGTGACCTATGCCCGCTACGATCTCGCCAGCGCCGGCGCGATCTATGGCGTGGCCCAGGCGGGACGGCTGAAGGGCGCCAAGGCGCCGGTCCCCAATCTCGTCATCGCCGGTGGCGGCAATGCCGGCGCGGGTGTGGAGGCCGTGGTCATTTCCGGTGCCGAGGCCGCCGAGGCGCTGCTGCCTGGCCTGTTGTCGCGCAAATCTGCCGCGCCGGCCGACCAGCGGCTGCCCGAGCCGGCCATGGCGTGACGAACGCGCCGTTCGGCATCGCGCCGCGCGGGGGCGGGATGTCCACGGGACTTTCGCGCGAAACGCGAGAAAGTGACATGCTGCGCGCTATAGTCATCTCCGTCAGGTTTGGGGGAGATGGCCGTGTGGTACCGTCACAGGCAATGGGGTGGCGTGGCCATCGCGACGTGCCTCGGATCGGGCGCGCTCGGCGCGGTGCTGCTGTGGAATGCGGGCCACGGCGCTGTCGCGGTCGCGCTGCTCGTGACCGAGCTCGTGATCGCGGTGCTGTTCTCGTCGCTGACGGTCGAAGTCGGCGATGGCGAGCTGCGCTGGTTCTTCGGCCCTGGCCTGTGGCGTCATCGCGTCGCGCTCGACGCCATCACGGCGATTGCGGTGGTGCGCAATCGCTGGTGGCACGGGCTCGGTGTCGGCATCGTCTCGGGGATACGCTTCTATACCGTGTCGGGACTCGACGCCGTCGAGCTGTGCGCCGGGAACGACGATCTGCGTCGCATCGGCACCGATGATCCGCACGGCCTTGCCGCGGCGATCCGTGCGGCCTGCGCCTCGCAGCAGCGTACCGCTCAGGGCGCGTAGAGATAGCGCAGCAGCGTGCGGCCGACGGTCTCGAGGCTCTGCGCCGAGCACTGCTCGATCGTGTCCTGCGTGGTGTTGAAATAGGGCTCGTAGTCGAAGTCGATCACGAGGAAGCTCGGGATGCCGGCCTGCTGCAGGGCCGTGTGGTCGTCGCTGATCGGGTAGGGCGTGGGCTCGGGCGAGAACGCCGATGGCGCGATGCGGCTGCCGAGGCTCCAGAATTTCTTCACCTCTGGCAGCGCGGAGGCCAGCGATGACGGCTCCGGCTGCAGCTTCAGGTCCTTGTCGCAGACCATGTCGAAATCGACCGCCTTCTCCGGCTTGCGCGTCGGATAATAGTCCTTCAGATGCGCGGCGAAATGCGGCGAGCCGAGCGCACGCCAGGTCGGGTCGCCGGCGCCGAGCGATCTCGGTCCCTCCTCGCCGTCGAAGAAGATCATGTCGATGCCGACGTCCAGCTTCGGCGACAGCGACAGCACGCGCGCCGTCTCCAGCAGCAGCGCGACGGCGGAGGCCGAATTGTTGGCGCCGGGCATCGGCGCGTCCGGCGATTTGGCGTCGCGATAGGCCTTGATGATGCTGTCGTAATGCGTTGCCACGATCACGCGGCGCGGGTTCTGCACCTGGAAGCGGGCGATGATGTTGGTGAGCGGGATCGTCTTGCCGTCATCGGCCTTGGCGGTGAAGCTCTGCGTCATCACGGCGTCGGCGGCGCTCTTGGCCATCGCCGCCTTGATGTAGTCGATCGTCTGCTGATGTCCCGGCTCGCCCATCGCGCGCGGCGTGAAGCGCAGGAGATCGGCGATGACGGACATGGCGCGCTGGCCGTCCCACAGCTCGATCTGGGGCTCCGCGGCCCGTGCTGCCGGCAATGCCACGAGGAGGGCGGCCATTGCCGCGGTGGCGGCCCAACGAGGCCAGAACTCAGTCATCCGCAAGCTCTTCAATATTGAATGTCAGGACGTCTTCTTGCCGACAGGAATGAACAGGATGCCGGCGCAGCAGGCCAGCGCCACGGCAAAATAATAGGTGATCGCGCGCGAGCCGATGGTCGGGATCAGCGCGAAGGTCGTGACCAGCGTGCCGACGACGTTGCCGATGGTGGAGACGCCGTAAACGAGCCCGGCGACACGGCCCGCCTCGTCGGCCGAGCGCGTCAACAGGCTGACGGCGATCGGCGAGAATGTTCCGAGCAAGGTCAGCGGCACCAGCAGCAGCGCGGTCGAGGCCATCAGCGTGGCCGTCGGACCGTCGCCGATGGTGTCGAGGATGTCGGCCATGACGACATCGGCCGTCGCCGGCACCAGCGCCATGTAGGCCGCGGCAACCAGGATCATGGTGCCGATGGTGCGCGTCGTCGGCTGGCGGTCGACGATGGCGCTGCCGGCGAAATAGCCGATTGCGAGCGCGCACAGCACGGTCGAGATCAGGCTGGCCCAGGCGCCGATGCCGCTGCCGAAATAGGGATTGAGATAGCGGCTGCCGAGCATCTCGAAGCCCATCAGCACGCAGCCGACCAGGAAGGAGCAGAGATAGATCGCCAGCACGCCTGCGCGGGGGACCGGCTCGCTCACGGCAGCTTCCTGTTGTGGCGTTCGATCGTCTTCAGCGCCTCGACCGGCGCGAAATCGTCGGTCAGCACCTTGGCCTTGGCGTCGATCACCTGGCCGCCGTCGATGTCGATGCGCTTGCGCTGCGCCAGCATGTCGGCGAGCTTGTAGCGGAAGCCGAACGCCTTGTCGCGCTCCTGCGCGGTCGCGGCGAGATCCTCGGGCTTCCGCTCGTCGCCGGGATAGGCGACCATGACGATGTTGCCGCCGGCCTCGTAGAAGTCGACCTGCGGAAACACGCTGTGGATGGTCTTGACCGCGGCATCGAACAGCATGGTCGACGGCTCGACGTTCTGCGTCACCACGCCGCCTTCGGCGAGATGGTCCTTGACCAGCTGGTAGAATTCCTTGGTCAGCAGGTGGAACGGCACGAACGGCCCGCGATAGGCATCGATCAGGATGATGTCGTAGCGTTCTTTGGATTCCTGCACGAACAACCGGCCGTCGCGGTTGGCGACGTGGAAGTTCGGCTCCTCCTTGATGCCGAAATATTTCTTGGCGAGCTCCAGCACGGTCGGATCGAGCTCGACCGACGTCACCTGCACCTGAGGCAGGGAGCGGTGCAGATACCAAGCGGTGCGGCCGCCGCCGAAGCCGATCTCGAGGACCGAGCGGATGTCCTTGGCGTACATCACGCTCGCGGTCATGAAGCGGGTATAGTCGACCGGCAGATCGAGCTCGTCGCGGGTGTTGTAGACGCTCTCGGTATAGATGCGCCGGTTGTGACCGAAGGTCATGCTGCGGTAGGGCGCCTGCTCATAGACATAGATGTTGTTGTAGAGCGACTCCTTGGACTCCAGCAGATTGCGGGTGTCCTGGGCCTGGCTGGCGGTGGTAACGAGGAGGCAGCCTGCGAGCGCGCCGAAAATGACCGACCGGATGAGCATCGACTTGTCTGTGTCCCTCGGCTGGAGATGGGCAGGCGTGCCGGGCTGGGGCGAATCTCGTGTCGTCGCCGGTTAGCTGGCCCCGGGGCCATGAGGTGCGCTCAAGCACGACCAATACGGCGATCCCAAGGCCGGGCTCCGCATCGGCGCCGTTCTCTTAGACCATTGGCTGCCTCCCGGATAGTCAAACCACCCCTCCCAACGGGCCTGTGATCGGGCCGATGCCCCCGCCTCAACCGGAATCACGCACCGGCGTTCCCGTCGTCGTCCCGTCACAAGATCCGCGCGGCGTTGTGCCACGGCGGGCCGTCCGGTTCAGGCACCGACCGGAGAGGCTTCCGGTCGGTGGCCGGGTCTGCTATGGAGGCACCGAAGCAGGTGCACTTCGGTGCAGGCTCCGGTCCCGTAGCTCAGCTGGATAGAGCGGCGGTTTCCTAAACCGTAGGTCGCATGTTCGAGTCATGCCGGGATCGCCATTTGCCGCCGCCTCGGGCGCGCGCAGTCTTAATCCAGATCGAATCGTCTCCAGGTCTTGACGTCGTGCGCTCGTCCCTCCCGCTCGGGAATCGGGTGGAGCGCGTCGTCCCGATCGATGAACCTTCCAGGGTGAGACGGAGGCTGGAGCCCCGTCCGCGCGGCGCGCGACGGTGCCGCCGACATGCATCACCTGGAGTATCGAATCATGCACACGACGATCGAGCCGGGCATCCTCTATTTCGGGACGCCCGTCGTCCTCATCAGCACCGTCAACGCGGACGGTAGTTTCAACCTCGCGCCGATGTCGTCGGCGTTCTGGCTCGGCTGGCGCTGCATGCTCGGCCTCGCGGCAGGATCGAAGACGCCGCAGAACATGCGGCGCACCGGCGAGTGCGTGCTGAACCTGCCGTCGGTCGATCTCGTCGCCGCGGTCGATCGCCTCGCGCTGACCACGGGCTCGGATCCGGTGCCGGCGATGAAGCTCCGCAAAGGCTATCGCCACGAGCCGGACAAGTTTGCCCTGGCTGGCCTCACCGCAACCAGCTCCGAAACCGTTGCCGCGCCGCGCGTCCGCCAATGTCCGGTCCAGCTCGAGGCGCGCGTCGAAGCGGTGCACGGCATTGCCGATGATGACGCGCTGCTGAAAGGGCACATCCAGTGCATCGAGGTGCGCGTGCAGCGCGTTCATGTCGACGGCGCCATCCTCATGGACGGCGCGCAGGACCGCATCGATCCTGACAAGTGGCGGCCGCTGATCATGAGCTTCCAGCAGTTCTATGGCCTCGGCCCGCGCCTTGACGACTCGCGGCTCGCAACCATTCCGGAAGCGGCCTATCGCAGTCCCGACGTCGACCGCGCGCGCAAGGCGCCGGCGCTGGTGAATGCCGTGGCGGGTTGAGGCCGTCTGAATGTCGGCAAAGAAAGAGCCGCGACCTTGCGGGCGCGGCTCCCGATTACGGCGAGCGGTCACTTTACCAATGATATTTCAGGCGCCCCGTTCCGGCCCAGGACGTGGCTGATGGCGCGAATTGGCCGTCGATCTGGCCGGACAGCGTGAAATGCGACGTCAGGGCGATTTCGGCCACGCCCGACAGCAGCGCCGAATCCGCGGCGATCCGCGCTCCGGTCGTGACGAAGCTCGCACCTGGCAGGGTCTGGAAGGTCGCCGTGACCGAGGCGTCGCGATTGTAGTCGTGTGCCCAGGCGGCGCGGCCACGCACCAGGAACGTCTCGGAGATGCGGCGGTCGGCCCAGACACCGAGCTCGGTGCGCGGCAGGGTCGTGTCGCGCGAGGCGAAGGTGAGCGCGGTGCCGGCGGCGCCGAGCGAGCTGGTTTCGGTGTAGGACGGGCTCCACACCTGCTGCAGCTGCACGGCCGCATAGGGCGTTAGGCTGCCGAAGCCGAGATCGAAGCGATAGCCGGTCTCGGCCCGCGCTGCCAGGGTCGGCGCCGTGTAGCTCGCCCGCAGCGTTTCGACGGCGCCGGTCGCGAGGCTGCGCGTCGTCGACATCCAATGCGCGCCCGCGGCGAGGCTGCCGGAGACGTAAGCCTGGCCGAAGCGCTTGGTCGCATAGGCCGCAGCCTGGATGAAATCCGAGCTGCCATAGCCGCCGCCTTGCGCGACATTGAAGCTGGTCTGGCCGCCTGCGAGCGCGAAGCCGACCGTGAGGTCCGGCGCCAGCCGATAGTCGGCGCCGGTGGCGAGACCATAGATCGTGGACGAAACATCCTGGCTGCCGGCCGCGGCATCACCGCCGGTGCGGCCGCCGCCGCCGAACGCCGAGCCCCACACCGCCCAGACGGGCTCTACCGGCATCGCCTTCGTGAAGATCTTCGCGGCCTTGCCCGCGGCGCCGTTCGAGGCCTCGGCATAGGCCATCATCGGCGAGCCGTTGCCGTTCGAGGCGAAACCGCCGTTGCGTCCATTGCCGCCGAAATCGAGCACGGTGGTGAGGAAGCCCGTCATGCTCTGGCCGAGGCTCTGCGTGCCCGCCGGCGCGCTCTGGCTGGCGATCTGGTTGAACGTCGCGCCGAGCCCGGACGCGCTCTGGAAGTAGATCGACTGCAGCTGTAACGGCAGCGTGCCGCCCTTGTTCACGGCGCTGTTGAGCGCATCATAGACCTTGCGGCCGTTGCCGCTGACGCCGGTCGTCGGCAGCGATGGCAGCGCGGCCTGGTTCAGCGCGACATAGGCGTTCTGGCCGTCATAGCTGAGGGTCGGGGTGACGTTGGTGGTGCCGGTGATCGTCGTGTTGAAGCCGGAGAACTTGCCGTTGACGCCGGACCCGGTCGAGACGATTGCGACCTTGCTGCCGGCCGCATAGATGCCGCTCGCGAAGCTCGCCGTCACCTGTCCCGCCAGCGTCGCCGTGCCGGAGACGCTGGTCGTGCTGAAGCTGCCCGGCGTGAACTGCAGCGCGTAGGTCGCGCCGCTGGTGAAGGCGAGGCTGCCGAGCACGGTGAGCTTGCCGGCCTGGCCGGTGAGGCCCGTGACCGCCTGATAGCCTGGCGCCAAGGTGCCGGCGACGCTGACGTCGCCGAGCGTGCCGAGGCCGCTCAGGGTCGCGCCGGCGCCGACGCTGATCGGGCTCGTGACCGCGGCGCCTGCCGCAACCACCAGCGCGCCGCCGCTGACCGTGGTGCCGCCGCTGTAGCTGTTGTTGCCGGCGAGCACCAAGGTGCCCGAGCCTGCCTTGGTCAGCGATCCCGCGCCGGAGATGTCGTTGCTCCAGATGTCGAAGGCGTTGTAGCCGCCCTGCGCCGCATCCATGGCGACCGACACCGCGCCGTTGAAGGCGCCGTAGCCATAGGCCGCCTTGTAGAGGTTGATGCGGCCCCAGCCGTCCCAGGTGTTGCCGTCGAGCAGCGCATAGCCGGACGGCAGCGCCGTCGTCTTCAGGATCTCGGTGCGCTGCGCATCGCTCAGATACGGAAAGCGCGTCAGCAGCAGCACCTGCGCCTGCACCGGAACGTTCTCCGGCAAGGTGGTGCTGACGCCGGCGAGCTGCATGCCGTAGGTCATGCGGTAGGTGTAGCTCGACGGATCGGTGCCGGAGAGATTGACGTCCTTCGAGGCCGCGGCGATCGCGGCCGCGCCGCCCTGCGCCTGCAGGATGCAGGCCTGCACGCTGACGGTGCCGCAGGATTGCGAGATATAAGACTGCGTCTGGGTGTAGGCCTGATAGACCGCGTAGGCAGAGGTGTTGGCGGGATTGGTCCAGTCGACCCGGTCGCCGTTGGAATCATACAGTGCGTTGTAGATGTTGGTCGCCGCGATCGCGGTCGCGAACACGCGGCCGCCGATCACGTCGAGCGGCGAGTGCATGCCGGCGAGAATGCGGTTGTTGCCGAGATCGGCGGCGCGCGCCAGCAGGCTCTGATATTCCTGCGGCACCAGGAAGGCCAGCCCAAGCGCCTGCGTGTAGCCGGAATTGGTGTGGCCGCTGATGAAGCCGCCATCGGCATAGGGGTTGGTGCTGTTGATGATCTGCAGCAGCGGCGTCGGCACGTTGACGTCGGTCGAGAGCCGGTAGGGCCGCGAGGCGGCGCCGATGCCGGGGACATAGTCGCCGATCGTGAACTGGGTCGGCTGCAGCACGCCGTTCACGATGGCGCCGACATTCGGCACCGTCAGATAGGTCAGGCTGGTGCCGTTGGCCGTGTTCTGCGCATCGATCATCGCCTGCGTCACGGTGAAGCCGCGCACCCAGTTGGTGGCGTTGCCGTAGACGGCGGGAATCGTGAGGTTGCCGTAATAGGTGGGAACGACGATGTTGGCGGTGTCGGCCGTGGTCAGCCCGGTCTTGGTGGTGGCGTTGTAGTTGCCGAACGCCGCCGCCAGCGGGCTCACCGTGGTCTGGTTCACCGATGCGCCGAACGCGCCCGGGTTGGTCACCGGCGCGGTCGACCCCATGTAGCGCTCGAAGGTGCGCTTGGACGGCTCGGTCGACGAGTTGTTGCGGACGACGTTGTTGACGAAGTTCACGGCGGACGCCAGCGGCGTCGCGGTGCCGTTGCCGAAGCTGGTGGCGCCCCAGCTCGCGCTGTTCAGATAGTTGATGTTCGACTGGAAGTTCTGCAGCGTGTACGGCGCATAGGTCGTCGGCGTCAGGCTGTTCGGCGTGGTGCCGCTGGCCGAGGCGCCGGTGCCGGTCATGAAGTAGCCGGTGAGTACGCCGAGGCCGTTCAGCACGCTGTATTGCTGACTGGTGCGGTCGTCGTGGATCGCCTCCAGCGTCTGCGCTGTGGTGCGCGCATTGGTCATGCGGATGACGGTCTGGAGGTTCTGCTCCATGACGCCCGTGCCGTTGGCGAGCGTCGGATCGTTCAGCATCAGGTTCGTGTAGGAATCAACCACGTTCACCATGGTCGAGCCGACCGTCGCGGTGCTCGAGTTGGTGAAGTTCACCGGCGGGGTGGTGGGGATGTCGCCGGCCTTGGCGGCGAAGGGCAGCAGCGCCGAGCCCAAAGCGGCATATTTCCAGAACTTCAGATACGCAGACGACGACATTTTCGAGTGCCCCCACACCACCAGCAATGATGCCGGACCCCGTGAGAGTCCGGCGGGGACAGCCGCGCACCGGCGGTGGACAGCTTCTTGCCCCACCGCCGTCACTATTTACCGATTGTTTCAGATTCTTAACGGATTGTTAGCGACGTCCATTAGTCAGTGTCTGTCGTCGGAAAGACACACAATCCAGGATGGGCGCGAAAAGTCCTGCTTCGCGCAGCGTGAGTCTTACTAACAATTTGGTGTGGCGCTGATCGATTCGATGGCCAGGGTTGTGGTGGCTCCAGCTCATCGATCCACGCCGCATGCTGCTCGAACAGCATCATCGGTCCCGAAGACCTGCCTGAAATCGCGCAGCCGCACGTTGAAGCTTGCATCCGAGTGTAGGGACGTGGGGACATCATGGGGGCTGTGGCTGTCGAGCGGCTGCTGATCGAGGCGGCTGATCACTATAATGCGGGGCGGGCCGGTCCGGCGCAGGCCCTGTGCGGCGACATTCTCGACAGCCAGCCGGATCATCTTCCGGCGCTGCATCTGTCCGCGATCCTCGCTTTCGCCGACGGCCGCATGGCGGACGGTGCTGCGCTGCTGACCCGCGTGTTCGCGCGCGATCCCAACCACGCGCCGGCCTATGTGACGCTCGGCGATGCCTTGGCCGTCAAAGGCGAGCGCGACGGCGCCGCGGATGCCTTCGCGTGCGCCGCGAGCCTGAGGCCGCTCGATGCCACGATTCACAGCAAGCTTGGCACCGCGCTGCTGGAGCTCGCGCACTTCACTGATGCGGAGGCCGCCTACCGCCACGCACTGGCGCTCGATCCGGCGCTCTCGCGCGTGCGCTGGAACCTTGCGCTCGCCCTGAGCCGGCAGGGCCGCCTGCCGGAGGCCGAAGCCGTCTATCGCGACCTGCTCCAGCGCGACGCTGCCTATCCCGAGGCCTGGCGGGCGCTGGCGCAGGTCCTCGTCGATCAGGCCAAGTACGAGGAGGCCGTGCCCGCTTTTCTGCAGGCGCTGGCCGCCCGTCCGGTCGACGCCGGCCTTCACGTGAGCCTGGGCGATATCCGGTACCGGCAGGGCGCCTTCGCCGATGCCGCGATCCACTATCGCCAGGCCTGCGATCTCGCGCCCGGCGATGCCAACGCCGCGCGGCTGCTCGGCCACGCGCTGCACGAGGCCGGCCGCCCGGCCGAGGCCGTCGAGGCCTATCGCCGCGCGGCGGTGCTCAATCCCGGCGATGTCGTCGTGCTCAGCAATCTCGGCGCCTGCCTGTGCGGGACGGGCCAGCTCGACGGCGCGACGGCCGCCTGCAAGCTTGCGCTGGCGCTGCAGCCCGATCATGCGCCGGCACATACCAATCTCGGCATCATCAGTGAGATGCGCGGCGACACCGACGCGGCGGTCGCGGCGCATCGCCGCGCGATCGCGGCTGATCCGAACTACGCCAAGGGCCACGCCAATCTCGCGGTGGCGCTGCGCAACGCCGGCGACATCGACGCCGCGCTGGCGGCCTCGCACCGGGCGGTCGCGCTCGCGCCCGACAATGCGCTGGCGCGCTACAATCACGCGCATTTCCTCCTGATGTGCGGCGACCTCGTCAACGGCTTTGCCGAGCATCGCTGGGGGCGCGACTGTCCTGATCTCTCCGCGGGCATGCCGCGCTTCGACGCGCCGGAATGGCACGGCGAGCCGCTTGCCGGCCGCACGCTGCTGCTGTTCGCCGAATACGGCATCGGCGATGCGCTGCAATTCGTGCGCTATGTGGCGCAGGTGAAGACGATGGGCGGCGCGATTGTGCTGCAGGTGCAGCCGGCGCTCGCGCAGCTGCTGCTTGGCCTGGACGGCGTCACGGTGGTTGCGCGCGGCGAGGCGCTGCCGTCGTTCGACCTGCAACTGCCGCTGATGGACCTGCCGCGCATCTTCGGCACGACGCTCGCGACCATCCCCGCCGACGTGCCCTATCTCGCCGCCGATCCGATCAAGGTCGCCGCCTGGCGCAACGTGCTCGGACACGCGCCGCAGCTCAAGGTCGGCGTCGTCTGGGCCGGCAATCCCAGGCACAAGGGTGACCGCCAGCGTTCGCTGGCGGCACAAGCCGTGCTGCCGCGGCTCGTGACGCCAGGCGTGCAGCTGTACTCCCTGCAGAAGGAGCCGCGGCCGGACGATGCGCCCGCGCTCGCCGAGCTTGGCACCGACGTCGTCGATCTCGCGCCGCTGCTGAAGGACTTCGCCGAGACCGCAGCCGCCGTCGCCGCGCTCGACCTCGTCATCTCCGTCGATACCTCGGTCGCACATCTCGCCGGCGCGCTCGGCCGCCCCGTGTGGGTGCTGTTGCCCTACGCGCTCGACTGGCGCTGGCTGCGCGACCGCGCCGACACCCCGTGGTATCCGACCATGCGGCTGTTCCGGCAGGACCGGCCGATGGCCTGGGACGGCGTGCTCGCGCGGGCGGCCGAGGAGCTTGCGCGGGTGGCAGCGGGCGAGCGCGAGCTGCTGCTGCCGAGCACTTTGGACGTGTGCTGACAAAGGCGGCATTGTGAGGGGTGCTCTGTCCACTCCTCCGCTGTCGTCCCGGCCTACGCGCCGGGACCCATACTCCGCGGCGGAGGTTGTCGGGCGAGCTGGAGTTACCAGCCCTCGCAAATTTTCGTTCGGTGGCTATGGGTCCCGGCGCAGAGGCCGGGACGACAGCAGTGGGTGTCGCGCGAGTGATGGCTTACCAAAGGGCAAATACGGCTCCGACGATCAGGACGCAGGCGTCAACGTCTGCGCCACCAACTCCCTTACCCGCGGCACCACCACCTTGCCATACAGCTCGATGCTCCGCATCAGTTTGGCATGCGGCAGCGGGCCGGCCGAGTACTTCAGCTGGAACCGCGAGATACCGAGCGCCTTGATCGTCGCGGCGATCTTCTGCGCCACCGTCTCGGGCGAGCCGACATAGAGCGAGCCGTGATCGGCCTCCTGCACGAACTCGTCGCGGCCCATCGGCGGCCAGCCGCGCTCGCGGCCGATGCGGTCGCGCATGGTCTTGTAGTCCGGCCACAGCTCCTCGCGCGCCTGCTCGTCGGTGTCGGCGACATAGCCCGGCGAATGCACGCCGATCGGCTTCACCTCGCGATCGAACTGCTTGAGCGCCCGATGATACAATTCGACATAGGGCGCGAACCGTTTCGGATCGCCGCCGATGATCGCGAGCATCAGCGGCAATTCATAATGCGCGGCGCGCACCACCGATTCGGGGCTGCCGCCGACGCCGATCCAGGCCTTCAGCCGGCCCTTCTCGACCGGCGGATAGACCAGCTGATCCTTGAGCGGCGGCCGCAGATTGCCCTGCCAGGTCAGCGGCTGCTGCGGCAGCAGGCTGACGAACAGATCGAGCTTCTCCTCGAACAGCGCCTCGTAGTCCTTCAGGTCGAAGCCGAACAGCGGGAAGGATTCGGTGAACGAGCCGCGGCCCAGGATCACCTCGGCGCGGCCGTTCGAGACGGCGTCGAGCGTGGAGAAGCGCTGGAACACGCGGATCGGATCATCCGAGCTCAGCACCGTCACCGCCGAGCCGAGCTTGATCTTCGTGGTGCGCGCCGCAATCGCCGCAAGCGCCACCTCCGGCGCCGAGATCGCGAAGTCGCCGCGGTGGTGCTCGCCGAGCCCGATGAAATCGAGGCCGAGCTGGTCGGCCAGCACCGCCTCCTCGACCACGTCGCGGATCACCTGGGCATGCGAGGCCATCGCGCCATCGTCGCCGCGGGTGACGTCGCCGAACGTGTCCAGGCCGAATTCGATTGCTGTGGTCATGTCTCATTCCATTTTCGTCGGGCCGTCATACGGCCTCTGCTCGTCAGCTGGAAGGGGCGGAACCGGATTGCAAGGCGGCTCTGGCGAAACACAAGGTTTCTGTGTTGGGGCGACGACCATACCTCGTGCGACGAGGGCACCTGCGAATTCCTGACGCGTCATGCCCGGGCTTGTCCCGGGCATCCACGTCTATCCAGGTCCGCCGGACGACGTGGATGGCCGGGACAAGCCCGGCCATGACGGAGGAGAGACGAGGAGCACAAGCTTGGATCTCCCTCGCCGCGGTCAGAAGGAGCCCGAAAAATTTCTCTTTCGTTTTTCCAGAAACTATGCTCTATTGCGCCCATCCTGCCTCATCGATGAGGGGCGTACGCGCGGTCGTCACGAGACGCGAGGCAGGGAGGCGGTGGCCGGAGTGGATCGCAGCGTGCTTGTCGCGCCGACGAACGATCTGCTGCGGACGGTCAAGCCGTGTGGTCCCGGCATCCCGACGCTGATGCCAAGCCGGTGGGTTTTGATGATCCCACGGGCGACGGTGGCTAACAAGCCCGGACACCGAGGAGAGCACGGAGCAGCCGTAAGCCCATCGCGCAGGGAATGCCGGTTGATCGGCTGAACCTGTGGTACCTGCCGCCTGCATTTTTCTCGCAGGCGGGCCATGGGTGAGGCCTTCACCCGGCATTCCCTGCACCCTCACGTTTTCGAGGGTGTTCCATCCGGCAAGACTCGGGCGCAACCGGCCGCGAGAACGCGCCGTCGCGGCCGAGCCGAACTGCCAGTCGCGCCTCTTGCGCGATCAGGCCATGCCAAAAAATGGGCGTGTGGGCCTGCCGCGCATCACGTAGGCTTGGCGCATTGAGCACCCGGAATCACGTGCATGACTTCAGACAGCGACTATCAGATCTTCGAGGCAGGCGATGTTGGGCTGCAATCCGGCGAGACGTTCCCGTCGCTGCGACTCGCCTACAAGACCTACGGCACGCTCAATGCAGCCAAGGACAACGTCATCCTCTATCCGACATCGTTCGGTGCCCAGCACTATGACACCGAATGGCTGGTCGCGCCGGGTGGCGCGCTCGATCCCAACAGCTATTTCATCATCATCCCGAACCTGTTCGGCAACGGGCTGTCGTCATCGCCGTCGAATACGTCCGAGCTGCCCGGCGGCGCGCCGTTCCCGGTGATCAGCTATCACGATGCGGTCGCGGTGCAGCGACGGCTGCTGGTCGAACGGTTCGGCATCAGCCGGATCGCGCTGGTCTATGGCTGGTCGATGGGCGGCATGCAGGCCTATCACTGGGCTGCCTGTCATCCCGACATGGTGGAGCGCGCCGCGGTCGTGTGCGGCAGCGCGCGCTGCTCGCCCTACAACCATCTGTTCCTCGACTCCGTGAAGGCGGCGCTGACCGCCGATCCCGCGTACAGAGGCGGCCGCTTCGTGGAGAAGCCGGTGGCGGGGCTGCGGGCGATGGGGCGCATCTATGCGGGATGGGCGATGTCCTACGAGTTCTATCGCGACGAGGTCTGGCGCGAGCAGGGCTTTGCCACGCAGGAGGATTATCTCGCCGGCGTCTGGGACACCGCCTTCGCGCATCGCGACGCGAACAACCTGCTGACGCAGATCGCGATCTGGCAGGGCGGCGACATCAGCAACTGCGCGGCCTTTGGTGGCGATCTCGATCGCGCGCTCGGCGCGATCACCGCACGCATGCTGCTGATGCCCGGCCGGACCGACCGCTATTTCGATTGGCGCGACAACGAGCGCGAACTCCCCAAGCTGGTGAACGCCGGCTCCCCCGAGCTACGGCCGATCCCATCGATCCACGGCCACCGTGCCGGCAATCCGATCCGCATCCCGGCCGACCGCGACTTCATCAAAGTCGCAGTGTCGGCCCTTCTCAACAGCTGACCGCAGGGCTCTTTGCATGTCCGATGTGACCACCGACGAGTTCGCGCCCCGCCCGAAGCTGCTGACGCCGGCGATGCTGCAGGCGCTGTGCAGACGATCGAACCTGCAGGGCGCGTTGCGCACGCTTGGCCATTACGGCGCGATCATCGCGATGGGCACGTTGATCTGGCTGGTCGCGTCGGCTTACGGCGTGTTGCCGGCGTTGCCCTTGATGCTGCTGCAGGGCGTGCTGGTGGCGTTCCTGTTCATGGCCGTGCACGAGACCGCGCACAAGACCGCGTTCGACAGCCGTGCGCTGAACGTCGCCGTCGGCACCATCTCCGGCTTCGTGATCGGGCTTCCTTACGAATATTACGGCCTGTTCCACTGGGAGCATCACCGCCACACCCAGGATCCCGACCGGGACCCGGAGCTGATCGTCGGCCCGAAGCCGCGCTCGGAGACGCAGCTTGCGATCGCCTATTCTGGCCTGCAGCAGGTCGCCGGCCGGCTCCGGCTGCTGCTGAAGCATGCCGTCACCGGGCAGGTCACCGTGCCGTGGGTGCCGGCCGGCCGCCGCGCCGGCATCGTGCGCGAGGCGCGCTATTACGTCGCCGGCTACGCCTTGCTGTTGTTCGGCTCGCTCGTTCTTCACAGCGCGCTCTTGCTTTGGGTCTGGGTGCTGCCGCTGCTGTTGGGCCAGTTGATCCTGCGGCCTTATCTCTATGCCGAACACGTTGGCTGCGACCACACCCGCAGCGCCTTCCAGAACACCCGCACGACGTTCACCACGCGTTTCGTGCACTGGCTCGCCTGGAACATGCCCTATCACGTCGAGCACCACGCCTATCCGTCAGTGCCGTTCCATGCGCTGCCGCAACTGCATGAGATCGTCGACGGCGAGATCACGCATCGTGGGCAGGGCTATATCGCGGTGACGCGGCAGACTCGGGCGTGGTTTCGTGCGCAGTGGGAGGGAAACGAAGGCTGACGTATGATGAGTTCGTGTTCGAGCAATCGCCACGCCCTCGGTGCACCCTCTCCCCTTGTGGGAGAGGGTGGCATGATCGAGCAAAGCTCGATCATGCCGGGTGAGGGGTTTGTCTCCGCAGAGGCGGTGATGCTGTGGAGACAAACCCCTCACCCGAGTGAGTACGACGCTGGTATCGGTGATGCCCTCTCCCACAAGGGGAGAGGGCGCGGCCATCAGCACCGTGCGAACGCTGCTGCCGTGGCGGCGTCCGCTCACCGCCAGCGTTCGCGCATGCGGGCGCCCAAGTCGATGCGCGGGCCCTGGCTGGCGACGGTCCGACCTGGCTGCACGCGCGGCCAGCTGGTGCGCTCGAACAGCGGCACCAGCGCCTCGGGAATGAAGCGGGTGCGCGAGGCATAGACATGACGATCGCCGCGCACCGGTTGGCCGTGGACGAAGAAGCGCTGCGGCACCAGCAGATGCAGGTCGTCCTTGGCGCGGGTCATCGCGACATAGAGCAGCCGGCGCTCTTCCTCCAGCTCGGCGCTTGTGCCGGCGCCGAGATCGGACGGCATGCAGCCGTCGACGACGTTGAGCACATGGACCGAATTCCATTCCATACCCTTGGCGGAATGGATGGTGGAGAGGATCAGATAGTCCTCATCGAGCAGCGGCACGCCGGACTGATCGGAGGTCGCATCGGGGGGATCGAGCGTCAGCTCAGTGAGGAACCGCTCGCGCGAGGGATAGCCGCTCGCGATCTGCTCGAGCTGCAGCAGGTCTGCGCTGCGCACCTCGGCGTCCTCGTGGACGCGTTCGAGATGCGGCTGATACCAGTGCCTGACGCGCTCGATATCGGCCGGCCAGTCCGTGTATCGCAGCTGCTGCAGCGTGCGCACGAAGGCCGTCCAGTCGTCGCCGGCGCGCGCGGGCGCCGGCTGCTCGCAGAGACGTGCGATCGGATCGGCACTGTCGCTGACGGCATCGAGCAGGCGCTGCGCCGAAGCCGGGCCGATGCCGGGAATCAGATGCAGCACGCGGAAGCCGGCGATGCGGTCGCGCGGATTCTCGACGAAGCGCAAGCAGGCCAGCACGTCCTTGACGTGGGCCGCGTCAAGGAACTTCAAGCCGCCGAACTTCACGAATGGAATGTTGCGTCGTGTGAGTTCGATCTCGAGCGGCCCGCTGTGCGAGGACGTGCGGAACAGCACGGCCTGCTGCTTCAGCGCGATGCCTTCCTCGCGCTTCGCCAGCACCTGCGCGACGACATAACGGGCCTGGTCGGCCTCGTCGCTGATGGTCACGAGCTGCGGCTTGCGGGAGCTTGTGCGATCCGTCCACAGGTTCTTGGTGAAGCGCTCGCGCGCCAGCCCGATGACGCCGTTGGCGGCAGTGAGGATCGGCTGCGTCGAACGGTAGTTGCGGTCGAGCGTGACGATGTCGGCGCGCGGGCTGAACTGATCGGGAAAATCGAGGATGTTGCGCACGGTGGCGGCGCGGAAGGCGTAGATCGACTGCGCGTCGTCGCCGACGACGGTGAGGCCCGCTCCATTCGGCTTCAATCCGAGCAGGATCTGCGACTGCAGCCGATTGGTGTCCTGATATTCGTCGACCAGCACGTGGTCGAAGCGGTCGCCGATCTCCTGCGCGATTGTCGCATCTGCCATCATCTGCGCCCAGTAGAGCAGCAGGTCGTCGTAATCGAGCACGGCATTGGCCTGCTTGGCCTCGACATAGGCCGCGAACAGGCCCTTCAGCTCGCCCGCCCATTCCGCGCACCAGGGAAAGTGCCGCACCAGCGCCTCGTCGAGCGGCATGTCGGCATTGACGCAGCGCGAGTAGATCGCAAGGCAGGTGCCCTTCGTCGGGAACCGCCGCTGCGTGCTGGACAGGCCGCGTTCGTGCCGCACCAAATTCATCAGGTCGGCGGAATCCTCGCGATCATGGATCGTGAACACAGGATCGAGGCCGATGCGCTCGGCATGCTCGCGCAGCATTCGCGCGCCCAGGCCGTGAAACGTGCCGGCCCAGGTGAGCCCGGCGGTGATCGCTTCGGCCTTGCCGGCCAGCACCTTGCGGGCGATGCGCTCGACCCGCCGGCTCATCTCGCTGGCGGCGCGGCGCGAGAACGTCATCAACAGGATTCGGCGCGGATCGGCGCCGTTGACGAGGAGATGCGCGACGCGATGCGCCAGCGTGTTGGTCTTTCCCGAACCCGCGCCGGCGATGATCAGCAGCGGCGGGCCCGGTGTGGCAAAGGCGCCGCCATGCTCGACCGCGCGGCGCTGCTCCGGATTCAGATCGTCGAGATATGTCGCAGCGGTGGCCTGCACGAATCATCCTCAGCTCGTAAGAATCTGCGATTTGCTCCGCATGTGCAACGAGATGGGCCAGTCGCGACAGCGTTTTACATGATTCGCAACCAGTCTTTTTTGTCACGGTTGCCCACAGAGCGTCCGGCTGCCGCTTGCGCTGGCGCGTGTGCACTCCTATCCAATCAGCCCCCGTCACGAATCTCGGAAGAACACCGTGTCGAATTTTGCCTCCATCATCGCCGCTGAGCTCTCCGTCAGGGATGCCCAGGTCCAGGCTGCGATCGACCTGCTCGACGGCGGCTCGACCGTGCCGTTCATCGCGCGCTACCGCAAGGAAGCGACGGGGATGCTGGACGACACGCAGCTGCGCACCTTGGAGGAGCGGCTGCGTTATTTGCGCGAGATGGATGCGCGCCGCACCGCGATCATCGAGAGCATCAAGTCGCAGGGCAAGATGACGCCGGAGATCGAGCTGGCGCTCGCCACCGCCGACACCAAGGCGCGCCTCGAAGACATCTATCTGCCGTTCAAGGAGAAGCGCCGCACCAAGGCGCAGATCGCCAAGGAAGCCGGGCTCGAGCCGCTCGCCGACATGCTGATCGGCGATCCGATGAAGGCTCCGGAAGTCGAGGCGAAGGCCTTCATCAAGAAGGACGGCGACAATCCGGTCAAGGACGTCAAGGCGGCGCTGGAAGGCGCGCGCGCGATCCTGGTCGAGCGCTTCGCCGAGCACCCCGATCTCGTCGGTTCGCTGCGCGAGGAGATGTGGGGCCGCGGCGCGGTCAAATCGTCGGTGCGGCACGGCAAGAAGACCGAGGGCGCCAAGTTCGCCGACTACTTCGATTTCTCCGAGCCGTTCACCAAGCTCCCGTCGCACCGCATCCTGGCGATGCTGCGCGGCGAGAAGGAAGAGGTGCTGCAGCTCGATTTCGGCGATGGCGAGCCGGAGGATTCCAAGGACCCGTCGCTGTACGAGAACCGCATCGCGGTGACCTTCGGCATCTCGCGCCAGGGCCGGCCCGCCGATCAGTTCCTGTCCGACTCCGTGCGTTGGGCCTGGCGTACCCGCATCAAGACCTCGCTCGCGCTCGATATCCGCATGCGGCTGTGGCAGGAGGCCGAAAAGGAAGCGGTGCGCGTATTCTCGGCGAACCTGCGCGACCTGCTGCTCGCCGCGCCGGCCGGCGGTCGCGCCACGCTCGGGCTCGATCCGGGCTTCCGCACCGGCGTCAAGGTCGCCGTCATCGATCGCACCGGCAAGTTCGTCGATCACGCCACGATCTATCCGCACGAGCCGCAGCGGCAGTGGAACGAGAGCATGCTGACCTTGGCGCAGCTCTGCGTGAAGCACGGCATCGACCTGGTCGCAATCGGCAACGGCACCGCGTCGCGCGAGACCGAGAAGCTGGTCAACGATCTGATGAAGCTGAAGCCGGATCTCAAGCTCACCAAAGCGATCGTGTCGGAAGCCGGCGCGTCGGTCTATTCGGCCTCGGAATTCGCCGCCAAGGAATTCCCCAATCTCGACGTGTCGATCCGCGGCGCGGTGTCGATCGCACGCCGCCTGCAGGATCCGCTCGGCGAGCTGGTCAAGGTGCCGCCGGCCTCGATCGGCGTCGGCCAGTATCAGCACGACCTCAATCAATATGAGCTCGCGCGCGCGCTCGATGCCACGGTGGAGGACTGCGTGAACGCGGTCGGCGTCGATCTCAACACCGCCTCCGCGCCGTTGCTGGCGCGCGTCTCCGGCATCGGCGAGAGCCTGGCGCAGAACATCGTCGCGCATCGCGATTCCAATGGTCCGTTCCCGACGCGCGACAAGCTGAAGGAAGTGCCGCGGCTCGGGCCGAAGGCGTTCGAGCAGTGCGCCGGATTCCTGCGCATCCGCGACGGCGACAATCCGCTCGATGCCTCTGGCGTGCACCCCGAGTCCTATCCGATCGTGAAGAAGATCCTCGAGGCGACGAAGAGCAACATCAAGGCGCTGATCGGCGAGACCAAGGTGCTGAAGGCGTTGAGCCCGGCGAAGTTCGCCGACGAGCGCTTCGGCGTGCCGACCGTCACCGACATCATCAAGGAGTTGGAGAAGCCCGGCCGCGACCCGCGTCCGGAGTTCAAGACCGCGACCTTCCAGGAGGGCGTCGAGAAGATCACCCATCTCAAGCCCGGCATGATCCTGGAGGCGACCGTCACCAACGTGGCCGCGTTCGGCGCCTTCGCCGATATCGGCGTGCATCAGGACGGCCTGATCCATATTTCGGCGATGTCGGAGAAGCGCATCAACGATCCGCGCGAGGTGGTGAAGCCGGGCCAGGTCGTGAAGGTCAAGGTGCTGGACGTCGACGTGCCGCGCAACCGCATCTCGTTGACGCTTCGCCTGTCCGATCCGCTGCCGGCGAAGGGGGAGAAGCGGACCAGCGCGCGGCCGCCGGCGGCGGCGGCGCGTATGACCACCCGCGAGGAGAAACCGTCCGGTGGCGGTGCGCTTGCCGCGGCCATGGCCAAGGCGGCGGAGCGGCGCAAGGGCGTCTGAGGCATCGCTGCATGACGAACCGGCGCCGCGCAGGACATGCCCCCTGCGCGGCGTCATGGCATTCGACGTCGTGCCTTTGCCGTCTTCCGGATCTCCGCGGTGATGCTTACCTTGCTTGGCAGGCTGCGCGCGAGGACCGAACATGACGAACCGCACCGTGATCATCGCCGGGGCCACTGGCCTCGTCGGGAGGGAGCTTCTTCGCGGCCTGCTGGACGACCCGGCCGTGGACCACGTGCACGTCGTCGGCCGGCGGGCGCCGCCGGGTGCGTCCCCGAAGTTGACGGCCCATGTCGTGGACTTCGCGGCGCTGCCGCCTTTGCCGCCGGCAGACGAGCTGTACCTGGCACTCGGGACGACCATCAAGGTGGCCGGCAGCCAGGCCGCCTTTCGCGCCATCGACCATGATGCGAACCTCGCCGTTGCCAAGGCCGCGCTTGCGAGCGGCGCCAAGCGTGTCGGCTTGGTCAGCGCCATGGGAGCCGATTCCAAGTCGCGGATTTTCTACAGCCGCGTAAAGGGCGAGCTCGAGGATGAGCTGACCGAGCTCCCATTCGAGGGCCTGGTCATCGCGCGGCCGTCGCTGCTCGTGGGCGCGCGGGCGGAGCTGGGGCAGCCGAGTCGGCCCGGCGAGGAATGGGGCGGCGCACTGAACCGGATCATCGGCTTCCTGATCCCGTCGAACTACAAGCCCATTCACGCGCGTGATGTTGCGGATGCGCTTCTCGCCACCGTTCCGTCCATCGCGGGAAAGCGAATCCTGTTGTCGGGGGCGATGCGTCGATCGCCGACCTAGTTGCATGGCGGCTTGGAGCCGGCGACACCGGACGGGCTTCGGCCGGCCTGTTGTCCGCGGCGTGCGGGGGGCGCCGCGGCTTTCGGCGCTCTGGCCGGCGAGTTGAACCTGATGGCGATTCCACCCTTAAGACCTTAACCATACTTTTTCGTTAGCTTCGGCATCCTCGGTCACGGAATCGGTGCCTTATGCGTAGACATGTCTGGGAATTTTGCCTCGCGGTATTTGTCGCCGCACTGGCCGGATCGCTGCAGGCGGCGGCCTCACCACGAATGGTTTCGCTGGTCTTCAATTCGCAAACTCAGAACCCGCAGCAGATCGGGGCCGATGAATTCCGGCAGAAGCTGTTGGCGCTCACGGGCAAGCGGCTCATCGTCGACGAGCGCGGCGGCAACGCGTTCGGCAGCGAAGCGGCGGTGCTGGCCGCGGCCCGGACCGGTGCCGTCGACGTCGCCGTGGTGTCCGGCGGCATCGCCAGCGCAGTCGTCCCCGAGCTCGGTGTCTTCGACATTCCCTTCCTGTTCCGTGACACCGCGCACGCCAAGGCGGTGGCGCAAGGGCCGGTTGCGGCTGCGATCGGCGCCAAATTCGCCGACAAGGGTCTGGTGCTGCTGGCGCTCGGCAAGCAGGGCTTTCGCAACCTCACCAATTCGAAGCGGCCCGTCCGCACCGTTGACGACGTCAAGGGCCTCAAGATCCGCGTGATTCCGAACCCCGTCTACCAGATGACCTTCAAGGCCCTGGGTGCGGATGTGATGCCGATGGACTTTCCGCTGGTCTATGCCGCGCTCAAGGACGGGCGTCTCGACGGCCAGGAGAATCCCGTCGCGACCATCGCGGCCAATCGCTTCGAAGAGGTTCAGAAATATCTGACGCTCACCGGACATTTCTTCGCGCCGATCGCCTTCGTCGCCAACCGCGAGGTGTTCGAGCATCTGGATGCGAGTGACCGCGAAGCGCTGGTCGCGGCCGCCAAGGCGGCTGCAGAGGTCACCTGGCAGGCCCAGCTGGATTCACAGAAACTCGACGATCTGCGCAAGGGCGGCATGGAGGTCATCGAATCCTTCGACCGCAAGACCTTCGTCGATGCGGTCAAGCCGCTCGATCCCGAATTCGAGAAGCGGTTCGGCAAGGAGCTGCTCGCCGCCATCAGGTCCACTCCGTGAAACAGCCGGGCAATTCCATGAAACTCTCTTCGTTGATGTCGTGGATCGGCGTCCGCCCGCGGATCTTCGGCGGCTTTGCGCTGATCCTGAGCTTCCTCGTGCTGCTCGGCGGCTTCGCCATCAGCCAGGTCGGGCGGATCGGCGGCACGGTGGACGAGCTCGTTGCCAGCGCGGCCGGTGATGCCGGCATGACGCAGGTACGCGCCGCGTTGCTCGCCGCCAATGGCGCGGTGGAAAAATTCATCCGCACCTGGAGCGTCGGTGACAAGGATGCGGCCGGCAAGGCAATCGACGGCGTCGGCGAGCTCACCGATCAGGTTGAGAAGCAATCCGGCCGGCTGAAGGTGATCGCTGAGGGCGCAGGCTCGGTACGAAACGCGCTCGCGACCTACCGCGCGTCGTTCGCCGCCGCTGCCGACGCCGTGGACCGCCTGCGCGCGGCGACCGGGAAGACCGATGCACTGGGCGCCGTCGCCGGGATCAATATTGGCGGCATCCAGGTCGCCCTGGCCAATCGCGCCGGTGCCGAGCCGCTGCTCAATCCGCTGCGCCTTGCCAGCGTCGTCGATGCAGTCCGCATCGCGGTGATGCGATATACAAGCTCGCTCTCGATGGGCGATGCCGACGATGCCAGGCTCAGCTTCGTCTATGCGAGGCTTGCAGTCACCGATACGGAAGCCGAGATGGCCGGTGTCGATGACCCCAAGCTGAAGGCGCTGGTCGCAGCGCTGAAGGACGCGCTCACGGCAGATGCTGCGGCGCTCGAAGACGTGATCAAGGTCGCCGCCGACCTGCGCGCCAAGCAGGCCGAACTCGCCAAGGCCAGCGCCGCGATCGACGTCCAGGTGGGCCGCATCAACCAGCAGCTCGGCGCGGCGCGCGCAGAGCAGGGCGCAAGAACCGGCGTGGCCGTCGAGGACACCAGGCAGACCGTCATCGTGACGGCGGCGGGGGCGGTGGTGCTCGGTGCCGTGCTGGCCTGGCTGATCGGCGCCAGCGTCTCGGGTCCGATCCGCAGCATGACCGACCGCATGCAGTCGCTGGCGGCGGGCGAACTGGAGCAGCCGATTCCTGGCGGCGAGCAGCGCGACGAGATCGGGCGGATGGCCCGCGCGGTCGAGGTGTTCCGCGACAATGCCCTGACCGTGCGCCGCATGGAGCAGGACGCGGCGGCGCAACGCGAGGCTTCCGAAGCCGAGCGCGCCCGGATGATGGCCGATCTGGCCGGTCGCTTCGAGCAAGGCATGCAGGGCGTGATCACCGGCGTCGGCGGCCGTGCCACCGACATGGGGCAGAGCGCCAAGGAGCTCGCGCGGGTCGCGGAGCGTGGTCGCGGACTTGCGGAAGCGGTGGCGAGCCGCGCCGAGCAGGCCTCGGTGAACGTGCAGACCGTGGCCTCGGCGACGCAGGAGCTCGCGGCCTCGATTCGCGAGATCTCCGGTCAGGTGCAGCGCTCGGTGACGGTGTCGACCCGCGCTACGCATGAGACCCAGCGGACCTCCGACCTGATCAACGGGCTGTCCAGCGCGGCCGAGAGGATCGGCACCATCGTGCAGCTGATCCAGGCGATCGCGAGCCAGACCAACCTGCTGGCCCTCAACGCCACGATCGAGGCGGCGCGAGCCGGCGATGCCGGCAGAGGCTTTGCGATCGTCGCCAGCGAGGTGAAGAACCTCGCCTCCCAGACCGCGCAGGCGACCGAGCAGATCTCGAGCCAGATCGCGACCATCCAGAATGCCACCGAGGAGACGGTCGGGGCGATCGCGCAGTTCGGTACGACGGTGAAGGAGATCGCCGAAATCTCCAACGCGATCGCGGCCGCTGTCGAGCAGCAGGGCGCCGCGACCAGCGAAATCGCCCGCAACGTCGAGCAGGCCGCCAACGGCACGGCAGCCGTGACGCAGGAGATCGGCGACGTGCGCGCGGTTGCCGGTCAGACCGATGCCGGCGCGGAGGCTGCGCTCACGGCCGCCGCCGCTCTGCAACAGCAGGCGGCATCGCTGAAGAGCAATGTCGACGACTTCCTGCAGACGATCCGCACCGCGGCCTGATCTCCGGATTTCGGAACTACTTGGATTAGCAATTCCGAATCTCGGGACTACTTGGCGACGAGGCCCGCACGTCCATACGTGCGGGCCTTTGGTTGTTGGCTTGTCGACGAGCAATATTTTTCTGCGCGCAGCACCGCGATACCGCTCTTAATATCTTACCTACCATTTCTTGGTAGGTACTTTCAGGTGCTGAACGCAACGGTGGAAAGATGAGTAAGACGATTCGAGAGCTTGGGGTCGCCGTAGTGACGGTGGCGGCGCTGCTTGTGCCACATCACAGCGCGGCCATGCCGCGGATGATCTCGGTGGCGTCCGGCCCCGAACTATTCCGCGAGAAGCTCGCGGAAGGTCATCGCTTCATCGTCGATGGGCGTTCGGGCAATGCGCTTGGCGGCGAGCCCATCATCCTTGCAGCGACCCGATCGGGTGCCCTGGATGTGGCGGTGCTGACCGGCGGCGTCGTCAGCTCTGTCGTTTCCGAGCTGAGTGTGTTCGACATTCCATTTCTGTTCCGCGACGAGGCGCATGCCAAAACGGTGATGCAGGGTCCGATCGGCAAACAGATCGCCGCCAAATTCGCTGACAAGGGGCTGGTGCTGCTGGCCCTCGGCAAGCAGGGCTTTCGCAATCTCACCAACTCCAAGCGCCCGATCCGCAGCCCGGAGGATATCAGGGGCCTCAAGATCCGCGTCATTCCCAACGAGACTTATAAGATGGCATTCAAGGCTCTTGGCGCCGAAGTGATTCCGATGGACTTCCCGTTGGTCTATGGCGCCTTGAAGGACGGGCGACTGGACGGCGAGGAAAATCCGCTGACCACGATCTCGACGAGCCGCTTCTTCGAAGTCCAGAAGTACCTGACCATGTCAGGTCATTTCTTCGCGCCGGTCGCGTTCGTGGCCAATCGCGCCATGTTCGAGCAGCTCGATCCAGCCGATCAGGACGCGTTGATGGCGGCCGCCAAGGCCGGCGCCGAAGCGACCTGGCAGGCGCAGGTCGATGAGGCAAAGCTGCAGGAGCTGCGCGCCGCGGGAATGGAGGTCGTCGACAAGATCGATCGCCAGGCTTTCGTCGATGCGGTGAAGACGCTCGATCCCGAATTTGAGAAGCGGTTCGGCAAGGAGCTGATCGCCGCCATCCGGTCAACTCGCTAAGTCTTGGGGATTTCCGTGAAACTGTCATCTTCACTCTCGTGGATCGGCGTCCGGCCGCGCATTTTCGGCGGCTTCGCCTTGGTGCTGTCCTTCCTCGTGCTGCTCGGCGGCTTTGCCATGGTCCAGGTCGGACGTATCGGCGGCACGGTGGATGAACTCGTTACCAGCGCAGCCGGAGATGCCGGCATGTCGCAAGTGCGCGCGGCGTTGCTCGGCGCCAATGGTGCGGTCGAGAAGTTCATCCGCACCTGGAATATCGGCGACAAGGACCTTGCGGCGAACGCAATCGAAACTGTCAGTCGGCTCGCTGATCAGGCCGAGCAGCGCTATGGCAAGCTGCCGGCCATTGCCCAGGGCATCGCGCCCGTCCGCACTGCATTGACCAGCTACCGATCCTCGTTCTCTGCTGCGGCCGAATCGGTCGACCGGCTGCGCGCGGCGACGGCCAAAACCGATGCGCATGGCGCCACCGCCGGGCTTGACGTCGCCGGCATCCAGGTCGCGCTTGCCAATCGAACCGGCACGGAGCGTCTGTTCCAGCCGTTGCGCCTGGCCGCCGCGGTGGACGGCGTCCGTGTCTCGGTGATGCGCTATGGCTCGACGATGACGACCGCCGATGCGGTGGATGCCAAGAATGCCTTGGCCAATTCGCAGGCCGCTGTCGGCGCCACTGAGAGCGAAATCGCTCCGACCGGCGAAGCCAAGTTGAAGATGCTGGTTGTGGCGTTGAAGGAGGCGCTTACGGCTGATGCGTCCGCGCTCGAGGAGGTGATCAAGGGCGCGGATGACCTGCGTGCCAAGCAGGCCGATCTCGCCAAGGCCAGCGCGACCATCGACTCAGAGGTCGGCCGGATCAACCAGCAGCTCGGCGCGGCGCGTGCGGAGCAGGGCGCAAGAACCGGCGTGGCCGTCGAGGACACCAGGCAGACCGTCATCGTGACGGCGGCTGGCGCGGTGGTGCTCGGTGCGGTGCTGGCCTGGTTGATCGGCGCCAGTGTCTCGGGCCCGATCCGCAGCATGACCGACCGCATGCAGTCGCTGGCGGCTGGCGAACTGGAGCAGCCAATTCCCGGCGGCGAGCAGCGCGACGAGATCGGGCGGATGGCCCGCGCCGTGGAGATATTCCGCGAGAATGCGCTTGCCGTCCGAAGGATGGAGCAGGATGCCGCGGCGCAGCGCGAGGCCGCGGAAGCCGAGCGCGCCCGCATGATGTCCGATCTCGCCGGGCGCTTCGAGCAGGGCATGCAGGGCGTCATCACCGGCGTCGGCGGCCGGGCCTCGGAGATGGGTCATAGTGCCAAGGAGCTTGCGCGCGTCGCCGAACGCGGCCGCGGGCTGGCGGAGGCGGTGGCGACGCGCGCCGAGCAGGCCTCGGTGAACGTGCAGACCGTGGCCTCGGCGACCCAGGAGCTCGCGGCCTCGATTCGCGAGATCTCCGGTCAGGTGCAGCGCTCGGTTTCAGTCTCGACCAGGGCCACGCATGAGACGCAGCGGACATCCGACCTGATCAACGGGCTGTCCAGCGCGGCCGAAAGGATCGGCACCATCGTGCAGCTGATCCAGGCGATCGCGAGCCAGACCAATCTCCTGGCCCTCAACGCCACGATCGAGGCGGCGCGAGCCGGCGACGCCGGCAGAGGCTTCGCGATTGTCGCCAGCGAGGTCAAGAACCTCGCCTCCCAGACCGCGCAGGCGACCGAGCAGATCTCGAGCCAGATCGCGACCATCCAGAATGCCACCGAGGAGACGGTCGGGGCGATCGCGCAGTTCGGTACGACGGTGAAGGAGATCGCCGAAATCTCCAACGCGATCGCGGCCGCGGTCGAGCAGCAGGGCGCCGCGACCAGCGAAATCGCCCGCAACGTCGAGCAGGCCGCCAACGGCACGGCAGCCGTGACGCAGGAGATCGGCGACGTGCGCGCGGTTGCCGGTCAGACCGATGCCGGCGCGGAGGCTGCGCTCACGGCCGCTGCCGCTCTGCAACAGCAGGCGGCATCGCTGAAGAGCAATGTCGACGACTTCCTGCAGACGATCCGCACCGCGGCCTGATCGCCGCTGCTCGCGATCAAATGGGTCGGGTCATGCGGGCGGCGACTGACCGCCGCCCTTGCAGTTCGAGCGGTCGACGTTGACCTCCAGGGGGGCGCGGACGCAAGCTGCTACAATGTCCGCTTCTCAGTCGCGTTCTCTCGCCATTCCGGTCGACGGCGCCGGCACAGTGTCCGCGCTGTTGATCGCGCCGCCGCAGGCGCGGGCCTGCTTCGTGTTCGCCCACGGCGCGGGCGCCGGCATGACGCACGTGTTCATGAACGATGCGGCCGAAAGTCTTGCCGCGCGCGGCATCGCAACGCTGCGCTTCCAGTTCCCTTACCTGGAGAAAGGCAGCAAGCGGCCTGATTCACCCGCCGTGGCCCAGGCCACGGTGCGTGCGGCGGTGGCGGAAGCCGCGCGGCTCTGTCCGGGGCTTCGCTTGATTGCCGGCGGCAAATCCTTCGGAGCGCGAATGACGTCGCAGGCGCAAAGCGCCGCACCGCTGCCGGGCGTCACGGGCCTCGTGTTCTTCGGCTTCCCCTTGCATCCGGCTGGACAACCAGCCGTCACACGCGCCGATCACCTCGATGCGGTCGAAATTCCGATGCTGTTCCTGCAGGGCACGCGCGACAAGCTCGCGGAGATGGAGCTGCTCGAACCCGTCGTCCAACGGCTCGGACGGCGCGCGACCTTGCATCGGATCGAGCAGGCCGATCACGCCTTCCATGTACCTGCACGCTCGGGCCGAAACGCTCGGGCCGTCATGGACGAGCTGACGCAGGCGTTCGCGGTTTGGTGTGACGCCCTGCCCGGCGCCTGACGACATCTTGAGCTCGCGCCGGTAATCTCATTCCCCGCAGCACGTTCATTGCGATAAAATCGAATGAGAAAAAAAGAACATTTCTCTCACCTCAGGTTGAGTCATAGTTTCGCCGACGGTCCCAGGAGAGGGGCTTTCGATGAAATCAGCAGTGCTGGCTACGACCATCCTTGTCGCCGGCATGCTCTTGATATCGGCAGGTTCAGGACGCGCGGACTCCCGCCTGACGGGCATGGCCATCGTGAAGGGGACATGCCAGAAGCTGGTCATCGCGGGCAAGGATCGCAGCCTGGAGTGCACGGGCAGTCTTCTCAATACTGATTACGACGATCAGCGCACCGGGGTCTATTTCACTTTGCTCGATGGTGGTGTGATCACGTTTTCGAACCGTGGCGATCTGGAGGAGAGGGCCGGGTCCGACAAACACGTCGCGCCGGTCGACCTCGTGATCATCGGTCAATACCCAAACAAGAAGATCAATCGCGTAGCGGCCAAGGGTCGCTGCCGGTATGGAAACCCATTCAAGGGTCCCTCGCTCATCGAGTGCTCCGCCGACAGCGAGCTTGGCCGCTTCGAAGCGACTTTCCTATCGAATGGCGAGAAGCCGGAGGTGAAGACTTTCTGAGGCGATCAGCTGTTGCGCCCGACCGGGAGACAAGCTGACGCACACGCTAGCGCATCCGCAGACAATGCCCCTGGTGACAGCGCGGCAGGCGACGCGAAGCTACTCAGCAACAGCGGTTTTTCGAGGATTGCAATGGAAAGGATTCTTTCGTCTTTATCACTGCTGATGCTTAGCGCTGCGTGACGGCGACGGCGGTCCATGCGGAGGACGGTCTGAAAGGCACCGATACTTTGCACGGCACGTGCAGGAAGCTCACCATCGCGGGAAGAGACCGTGCGTCCGACTGCAAGGATGTTCTGCTCAACACCCGTTATGTCGACGGGCGGACCGGTTTCTACTTCGTGACGCTCGATGGTACGATGATCACCTTTTCGAGCCCGGGCGGGCTGGCGCAGCGGCAGCACGCGAAGACCCTCGTCTATCCAATCGACGCGATCATTTTCAAGATCGAAGGTGAGATCCGGAAGATCCCTGCAAGGGGCGCGTGCCGCCCGGCGAATCCGACCAACGCGTCTTCGAGCCTCAGCTGCCAAGCCGACAGCGAGCTGTGCAAGTTCGGGGGAGAATTCCTGACCGGCGCGACCAAGGCCGCCGGCCCCTAAGGACAGCCGCCGGCAGGAAGATTTGCCGCGACATCCGGCTCGAAATATTGCAACAAGTCGGGGTCACCGCCGGGCCAGTTCCGCGGGGATGGCCGGAGCTTGGAGAACGCAATGTTTCGATACGTGAACCTTGTCCTTGCTACGCTTCTGAGCCTCGTATCCGTCAGCGCGGTGCAGGCGGACGAGGCGAAGGTCCGGATCGGCGTGCTACGGCTGTCATCGTCAGCGCCGGTCTTCATCGCGCTGGACAAGGGCTATTTCCGCGAGTCTGGTCTCGACGTCGAACTGAAGTTCTTCGACGCGGCGCAACCCATTGCGGTGGCAACCGCGACCGGCGATGTCGATGTCGGGGTGACCGCGTTCACGGCAGGACTTTACAACCTCGCCGGCAAGGGAACGTTGAAGATCATCGCGGGCATGAGTCGTGACCGTCCAGGCTTTCCGCTGATCGGCTATTTCGCCAGCAACAAGGCCTATGAGGCGGGTCTCAAGACGCCGAAGGACATCGCGGGCAAACGCGTGGCGATGACGCAGGTGGGCTCCAGCTTTCATTACTCGCTCGGCCTGCTCGCCGATAAATACGGCTTCAAGCTCGCCGATGTGAAGATCGTGCCGCTGCAGTCGATGTCGAACATGGCGGCCGCGATCAAGGGCGAGACCGTCGATGCCGCCCTGATGCCGGTCTCCGCAGCGCGCAAGCTGATGGAGGAGGGCGCCGTCAAGCACCTCGGCTGGGTCGGCGACGAGACGCCTTGGCAGGTGAGCGGGGTGTTCGCCGGACCGAAGACCCTGGCCAACTCCGCGCTGATCGGCAAGCTGCTTGCCTCGCTGCAGCGGGCCGAGCGCGAGTATCACGACGTCGTGCTCGCCTCGGTGAAGGACGGCACTGCCGCCATCGACGAGCGAACCAAGCCGCTACTCGAGATCATCGGCAAGTACACCAACCTGCCGGTCGAGCAGGTGGTTGGCAATTGCGCCTACATCGATCCCGACGGCAAGCTCGACGTGAAGAACATCGACAGCCAGATCAAATGGCTGCAGTCGCAGGGCTTTGCGGACCCGGGCTATGATGCGGCCGCGATCATCGCCAAAGACTATGTGAAGCCGGATTGATCGGAGAGACGCAAAGCGTGGACGGCACCGGAATCGTCTGACATGGACCTGATCGCCGCAAATATCAGCCATCGCTTCGATGCTCTCGAGGTGCTTCACGACGTCTCGTTCACGGTCGGGGCGGGCGAGGTCGTCGCCGTCGTCGGTCCGTCCGGCTGCGGCAAGAGCACGTTGCTGTCGATCCTCGGTGGGCTGCTGCAGCCGAGCGGCGGTCAGGCCATGCTACGCGGAGCTGCGCCGAACGGCAGCCTCAATCCCGTGACCTTCGTGTTCCAGGATTTTGCGCTGCTGCCCTGGGCGAGCGTCGCAGAGAATGTCGCCTTCCCGCTCCTGCATACGTCTCTGTCCACGCCGCAGCGCGCCGCCGCCGTCGACGATGCTTTGCATCGGACCGGGCTGGTCGACTTCCGCGCGGTCTATCCCAAGCAGCTGTCGGGCGGTATGCGCCAGCGCGTCGGGATCGCCCGTGGGCTGGCGGTGCGGCCTGCAATCCTGCTGATGGACGAGCCGCTGTCGGCACTGGATTCGCAGACCCGAGAGCTCCTGATGGAGGATTTCGTCAAGCTGCTCGCCGACGGCACCATGGGCGTAGTCTACGTCACGCACAATCTCGAGGAGGCCGTGCGGCTGGCCGACCGTATCGTCGTGCTGTCGCGCCGCCCTGGCCGCATCCGGAAGGTGGTCAGCGTGCCCGGGGCGCGGCGCAGCCGGGGTGACGCAGCGGCGCGCTCCCAATTGTTGGACCTGCAGAACGAGCTGTGGTCGCTGATCCGAACCGAGGCGATCGATGCCGAGCGCGAGGTCCAGCATGCTTGATCGCGCGAATTCCGAAGCGGCCCACGCCACCGGCGACGCCGTGCCCCGGCCAGTGCGGTTCCGTGGCGGCGGCTTCACGCCGGCGGCGAGCCGCTGGGCCGGCTGGCTCGCGCTCGCCGCGGCGCTCGGCCTGTGGCAGCTGATCGGCGGCCTCGCGCTGGTCAATCCCTTGTTTCTGCCGACGCCGCTTACGATCATGCGCGCGCTTGATCGGCTCGCCGAGAGCGGCGCGCTGTGGCAGCACGTCTCGGCCTCGCTGCTGCGCATCCTGCCGGGTTGGGCGTTGGGCACCGCGTCCGGCATCGTGGTCGGTTTCGCGATCGGCCTGTGGCCGATCGCGCGCAGCATCGGCATCACCTTCGTCTCGGCCTTGTTTCCGATCCCGAAGATCGCCGTGCTGCCGCTCCTCATTCTCTGGCTCGGAATCGGCGAGCAGCCGAAGATCGCGACGATCGCGCTCGGCGTGTTCTTCTCGACGACGATCTCGGTCTATAGCGGCGTCGACGCCGTGCCGCGCAACCTGATCCGCATGGCACAGAGCTTCGACGTGCCGTTCCCGACCATCGTGCGCCGCGTGATCTGGCCCGGCGCGCTGCCGTCGATCCTGGCCGGATTCCGCATCACCGCGTCCGTCGCCCTCATGCTGGTGGTCTCGGCGGAGATGATCGGCGCCGAGACCGGCATCGGCACCTTCGTGCTGCAGGCCGGCAACCTGATGCAGACCGATCAGTTGATGGCGGGGATCCTGATCCTGTCCCTGTTCGGTCTCACGGTCGGCAAGCTGATCAGCATGTTGGAAGCGCGCCTCCTGCACTGGCGCTGAGCGCGTCACGCATTGCCGCGGTCCTCGCGGAACAGATCGAGCTTCTCCTGTACGGGGCGGTCGGAGAACGAGAACAGCACGGCATCCTCGTCCGCCTCGTGGCTGACCCATTGCCAGCTCGGCACGACGAACAGATCGCGCGGACCCCATTCGAAGGTCGTGTCGCCGATCCGGCTGCGTCCCTTGCCCTCGACCACCGTGAACACCGTCGCGTCGGTGGAGCGATAGCGCGCCGCCTCAAAGCCCTTCGGCAGCAGCTGAATGAAGGTGCCGATCGTCGGCATCGCGAAGTCGCCGGTCTCGGGATTGGAGAATTTCAATTTCAATCCATGGCAGGCATCCCATTGCGCGCTCCGCCTGGCGTTCTCCAGGGCTTCCCGCGTATAGGCATAGGGATAGTTGAAGATCGGTGACGTTCTGGAGCTGCGCTTGGCGTCGACCGGCAACAGGTTATGGCCGTAACGGGCGAAGCTGTCGCCCGGGGGGCGCGCCACCTTCTGCTGATCCTCCTGCGACCCCTCCGCGAACGAGGCGTCGAGGAACTGAACCAGCGGGATATCGAGACCGTCGAGCCAGAACATCGGCTCGGAGGTCTCGTTGCCGTGGTCGTGCCAGGTCATCGACGGGGTGATGATGAAGTCCCCCGGCTGCATCAGGGTGCGCTCGCCGTCGACGGTGGTGAAGGCGCCTTTGCCCTCCAGTACGAAGCGCAGCGCCGACTGGCTGTGGCGATGAGCCGGTGCGACGTCGCCCGGGATCACCATCTGGATGCCGGCATAGAGCGATGTCGTGATCTTGGACTGTCCACGCAAGCCCGGATTTTCCAGGATCAGCACACGCCGCTCGGCCTCCTTGGCGGTGATCAGCCGTCCGGCCTCCACCATGTAGTCGCGGATGGCCGCGAATTGCCACAGATGCGGACGGCAGGCGCTCTTCGGTTCGGGTGTGATGAGGTCGCTCATCACGGTCCACAGCGCGGTCATGTTCTCGCCGTCGATCTTCTTGTAGAACGCCTCGCGTTCCGGCGTCGATGCTGCGGCCATAGGCGCCTCCAGTGATCAAATTTCGTTAGTAATTGACAGTATACTGCCAATTCCGTTACGGTCAATTGCAACCAGAGCTATCATATCGGAGGAGTGCCATGATGAAGCTGCACGGCTATTTCCGCAGCAGTGCGTCCTATCGCGTCAGGATCGCGCTGAACATCAAAGGCATCAAGGCCGAGCACCTGCCGCATCATCTTCGCAAGGGCGAGCAGCGCGCGCCGGCCTATCTCGCGCTCAATCCGCAGGGCTTCGTGCCGACGCTCGAGGACGATACCGGCGCCGTCCTCATCCAGTCGCTCGCCGTCATCGAATGGCTCGATGAGACGCATCCCGAGCCGCCGCTGTTGCCGCGGGATCCCCTGCGCCGCGCGCAGGTCCGCGCGTTTGCGCAGGTGCTCGCCTGCGATACCCATCCGGTCCAGAATCTGAAGGTGCTGGCGCGGCTGCGCGAGCTCGGCTTGCCCGAGGACAAGGTCACGGCGTGGGCCGGCTGGGCCAATCGCGAGGGGCTGTCGGCCTGCGAGGCCCTGGTCAAGCATGAGCCGGGTCCGTTCTGCTTCGGCGCAGCGCCGACACTGGCCGATCTCTGCCTGGTGCCGCAGCTCGGCAATGCCCGCCGCTTCGGCGTCGATGTCGGGGCGTTCCCGCGACTGCTGCAGGCCGAAGCCGCAGCGAAGGCGTTGCCGGCATTCGCGGATGCTGCCCCGGAGCGTCAGCCCGATGCCGAGTAAGCCGCCTGTCATCACGATGGACGCGGTCTACACCAAGCCGGGCTATCTGTTCCGGCGCATGCAGCAGATCGCGGTCTCGATCTTCGTCGAGGAATGCAGGGAGTTCGATCTGACGCCGGTGCAATACGCCGCCCTGGTTGCCATTCAGAACCATCCGGGCATCGATGCCACGCGGCTGTCCTCCGTGATCGCCTTCGACCGTTCGACGCTGGGCAGCGTGATCGAGCGGCTCGAGGCCAAGGCGCATATCGAGCGCAAGCCTTCGGCCGACGACAAACGGGTCAAGCTGCTCTACCTCACCAGGGCAGGCGGGGTGCTGTTGCGCAACATCATGCCGTCTGTCGATCGCGCGCAGGCGCGTATGCTGGCGCCGCTGAGGCCGGCCGACCGCAAGGCGCTGATGGCGTTGCTGTCGCAGCTCGTCGATCTCAACAACGAGGTTTCGCGGGTGCCGCTGCGCGCCGAGGATGCGCTGGAACATCTCGGCAAGGCCGGCTGATCGTAGGCGCGGGTGGGCCTCGTTTGGACGGTGTTCGCTCACAGCCGCATCACCGCCTGGCGATCGATCTTGCCGGTGCCGGTCTTGGGCAGTTCGTCGATGAAGACGATCTCGCGCGGGTATTTGTAGGGCAGCAGCTTCGCCTTCACGTAGTCCTGCAGCGCCTTGGTGATCGTCGCCTCGTCATCGGGCCTGTCGTTGGTCACCACGACCGCCTTCAGGCTCATCCGTCGGTCCGGCAGCTCGTGCGCGAACACGGCACATTCCCTGATGCCCGGATGCTCGGCGAGGCAGAGCTCGACCTCGAGCGGATATACCCACTGTCCGGAGATCTTGACGAGATCGTCGGCGCGGCCACGGAAGAAGTGGAAGCCGTCGGCATCGCGCACGAAGCGGTCGCCGGTATAGATCCAGCCGCCGTCACGGATGGTCTCCGCGGTCTTGTCCGGCCGGTTCCAGTAGAGCGGCGTGTTGGAATCGCCACGGACCCAGAGAATGCCTTCTTCGTCGGTCCCGACCTCGCGCCCCTCGCTGTCACGCAGTGCAATCTCGTAACCGGGCACGCGCAGGCCGGCCGCGCCGAGCTTTTTCAGGTCCTCTCGGTTGGAGAGATAAACATGCAGCACCTCGGTCGAGCCGAGGCCTTCGACGATCTCCAGACCGGTGAGACTCTTCCAGCTGTTGAAGACGTCAGCAGAAAGCACCTCGGCCGCGGAGACCGACAGGCGTAGTGACGAAAAGTCCGCCTCCTTCGCGCCGTCGGCCTTGGTCATCGCGGTGTAGAGCGTCGGCAGGCCGAAGAACACGGTGGGACGGAAGCGGCGGATCGCATCGAAGATGGCGGCCGGCTTCGGTTGCCCCGGCAGCAGCAACGTCGTTGCGCCGGCGGAGAATGGAAAGGTGATCGCGTTGCCGAAGCCGTAGGCGAAGAACATCTTCGGCACCGAGAAGCAGATGTCGTCCGGCTTCAGCCGCAGCACGTTCCGGGCGAAGGCCTGCTCGCTATACGCCATGTCGTGCTGCAGATGGACGATGCCTTTCGGCCGGCCGGTGGAGCCGGACGAGTACATCCAGAATGCCATCTCGTTGCGGTCGGTGTCGGCCTCCGCAAGCTGATCGGCGAAGTCTCGCAGCCATCGATCGGCCGTGACCGTCGACGGCGCGGCGGTTGTCGGCGTCTCGCCGCTGGCGACGATCAGCGTCTGCAGTGCCGTATCCGCGCAGGCCTGATGGTCGAAACGCGCGGCGAATTCGGCGTCTGCGACGGCGACCTTTGCGCCGGAATCGGCCAGATAGAACTGCAGGAGGTCCGGCGGTGTCAGCGTGTTGATCAGCAGCGGCACGAAGCCCGCACGCACCGCGCCGAAGAAAGCGGCCGGATAGGCCGGCGTGTCGTCGAGGAACAGCAGGACGCGGTCGCCGCGCGTCAGTCCGAGGGAAGCAAAGCCGTTGCCCCAGCGGGAAGCCTCGGCGCAGAGCTCGGCATAGCTGCGCTGGCCTGCCGGACCGGTCAGCGCGAGCCTGTCGGCGTTGCCGTTGGAAAGGTTGTCGAACAGGATGCGGCTGGCATTGTAGCGGGCCGGAATGGTGAAACCGATTTCGCGGGCGCCCGCGCTGTCGCTGGGCACATGATCGGCGATCTCGGTTGTCATCGGCGGTCTCCCATGTCCCGAGTCGCCTCGTAGCGTGCCATGAATTGCGGCGCCATTACACGCAGCCGGCCATCATCGATCCGCCCCGAACGCGTGATGTAGCTGTGGGCGAAATCTAACAGGCCGAGCTTCATGTGCGCAGGAAATGACTCGTACCAGTTGGCGCTGGTGCGGGCGGCGGTGACCAACTTCTTGACGATCGGCTGCCGCTCGGCCTGGTAACGGGCGAGGCCATCCGAGAGTTTGCTTTCGGCATCGAGCGCCTTGGCCAGCGCGATCGCGTCCTCAATCGCGAGCCGCGTCCCGGAGCCGATCGAGAAGTGCGCGGTATGCAGGGCATCGCCGATCAGCACCATGTTCCGGTGCCACCAATGCTCGTTCCAGACCCAGGGGAAGTTGCGCCAGACCGATCTGTTGGAGACCAGTGTGTGGCCGTCGAGCGTGGCAGCGAAGATCTGCTCGCAGATGCACCGGGACTCGTCGACGGATTTTTCGGCGAAATTGTAGGCCTGCCAGGTGGCGCGATCGCATTCGACCAGGAACGTGCTCATGTCCGGGGCGTAGCGATAATGATGCGCGTTGAAGGTGCCGTACTCGGTCGCGACAAATGTCTGCGACAGCGTAGGGAACGTCTTGCTGGTGCCGTACCAGGCGAACTTGTTGCTGGAGTAGGAGACGGAGAAGCCGAAGTCGCCTTCGAAGCCGCGCCGCACCAGCGAGTTCAACCCGTCGGCGGCGACGACGAGGTCGTAGCCCGCGAGCTGATCCAGCGACTGGATAGCCGTGCCGTACCGTGCATTGACCCCGGCACCTTCGGCGCGCGCCTGCAACAGTTTGAGCAGCTCGAGCCGGCCGATGGCGGAAAAGCCGACGCCGTCGATCTCGACGCTCTCGCCGCGCAGGTTGAGCGTGATGTTGCGCCAGCTCTCCATGTGCGGCGCGATCGCGTCCACGGTCCCGGAGTCGTCGGCGCGCAGGAATTCCAGAGCCTGGTCGGAGAAGACGACGCCGAAGCCCCAGGTCGCGCCGGCCGGGTTCTGTTCGAACAGATCCACCACCGCAGCCGGATGCCGCTTCTTCCAGAGATAGGCGAAATACAGCCCGCCAGGGCCGCCGCCGAGAACGGCGATGCGCAAGGACGCTCTCCCAATTGACAGTATACTGTTTAATTTGGATCGGAGCCTAATCCGTCGGCGCGGAAGGCGCCAGCGGAATCTGCGGTCGTGGGAACAGCCCGACCGGGACAAATGCCCTTGCGACGGTTCCCGGCCGCCGGAAGGCCGGTCAGTACCCTCGGCGTGTTCCCAACCCGTCGTCGCTCTCCGGCCGGCCGCATTGCCGGTTCTTCATGCAGATCTTCGCGCGCTACGTAGTCACCTGCCCAGATTGTGCGCTGCAGACTCAGCGCGCCTGGCAGCAACATCGGCAAATCCGCATCCTGACAGGCTGCGACATGTTGCGCCCTTGTCAAAATCTGCCAAACTTAACTCTGCCGGGAGTTCTGCTTGGGGGTACGGAATGTCGAACAGGTTCACGCAATACATCCTGATTGCGATGGTGCTTGGCATCGTGATGGGGACGCTGATCTTCAATTTGATGCCGGATAGCCGGGCTGAGCTTGCCGCCGACATCAACCTGATCGCCATGCTGTTCCTGCGGCTCATCAAGATGATCATCGCGCCGCTGGTGTTTGCGACCCTGGTCGGCGGCATCGCCCATATGGGCTCCGGAGCGAAGCTCGGGCGCATCTTCGCCAAGACGATGGGATGGTTCCTGAGCGCCTCCTTCGTGTCACTCCTGCTCGGCCTCGTGATGGTCAATCTGCTGCAGCCCGGCGCGAACTTCCCGGGAGCCCTGCCGGACAAGACCCAATCGACCGGCCTGCCGGTGTCGGCGTTCTCGGTGGAGAAATTCCTGACTCATCTGATTCCGACCTCGATCGCGGATGCGATGGCGCAGAACGAGATCCTGCAGATCGTGATCTTCGCGGTCTTCTTCTCGGTTGCGATGGGCGCACTGCCGGAGCGGTCGAAGACGCTGCTGCAGCTGATCGACGATATCGGCCATATCATGCTGAAGGTGACGGGCTACGTCATGCTGTTCGCGCCGCTCGCGGTCTGGGCCGCGATCACCGCGACGGTGGCCAAGAACGGGCTGGGCGTGCTGTGGAAGCTGATCGTGTTCATGGGCGGCTTCTATCTGTCGCTCCTGATCCTGTGGGCGATCCTGGTGGTGGTCGGCTTCGTGGTGATCGGGCCGCGCTACAGCCATCTGTTGAAGCTGATCCGCGAGCCGCTGATGATCGCGTTCTCGACTGCGAGCTCGGAAGCGGCCTACCCGAAGACGCTCGAGGGCCTGAACCGCTTCGGTGCTTCAAAGCGCATATCGAGCTTCGTGCTGCCGCTCGGCTATTCCTTCAATCTCGACGGCACGATGATGTATTGCACGTTCGCCAGCATCTTCATCGCCCAGACCTACAAGATCGAGATGTCGCTGGGGACCCAGCTGGCCATGCTCGCGACCTTGATGGTGACCTCGAAGGGCGTGGCTGGCGTGCCGCGGGCGTCACTGGTGGTGATCGCCTCGACGCTGTCGCAGTTCGGCATTCCGGAGGCGGGGCTGCTGATGATCATGGGTATCGACACCTTCCTCGACATGGGACGCAGCGCCACCAACGTGATCGGCAACACGCTTGCGACCTCGGTGGTCGCGAAGTGGGAAGGCGAGCTCGGGCCGGAGCATGCGCTCGGGCCGTCCGACGTGGTGCCGCCGGACATGATTCCCGGCGAGGTCCCGGCCATGGCCGGACACTGATGGAGGGGACGATGCGCCGTCGCGCAGGCTTCGCACGGGTCGCGGTCGGCGCAGTGCTCGCCTTCGCTTTCGCACGCTCTGCTGTGGCGCAGAGCGGAGGCGGCGAAGGTTTGTCGCCGACGCTTGCCGCGATCAAGACGCGGCATGTCGTCCATCTCGGCTACCGCGAGAGCTCGCCGCCGTTCTCCTTCCTGGATCAGGCGGGACGGCCGATCGGCTATAGTCTCGAGCTGTGCGAAGCCATCGTCGAGGAGATCGGCACCGAGATCGACGATCCCGCCTTGCGGATCGAGCATGTCAAGGTGACCTCCGACGACCGCATCGCCGCGGTGGTGGACGGCAAGATCGATCTCGAATGCGGCTCGACCACCGCCAATGCCGAACGCGCCAAGCAGGTGGCTTTCTCGCCGCTGATGTTCGTCGCCGGCACCAAGCTGATGGTGCCGAAGGGCTCGGCGATCTCGGCCGCGACCGATCTCAAGGGCAAGACCGTCGTGGTGACCAAAGGCACCACCAATGAAGTCGCGATGCACGACGTCGACAAGAAGTTCGCGCTTGGCCTCACGGTCGTGACCGCGCCCGATCACGAGCAATCCTACCAGATGCTGGTGAACGGCAAGGTCGATGCGTTCGCCACCGACGACATCCTGCTCTCCGGCCTGATCGCGCGGCACAAGTCGCAGGACAAGTTCCTGGTCGCCGGGGATTACCTGTCCTACGAACCCTACGGAATCATGTTCCGCAAGGGCGAGCCGCAGCTCACCACCGTGGTCGAGCGCGCCTTCCGCAGGCTCGGCTCCAACCACGACCTGATTCCGCTCTACAACAAATGGTTCGTCGGCCGTCTGCCGACCGGGGAGCGGCTCAACGTGGCGATCTCTCCGCAGCTCGAGCAGGCCTTCCACGTGCTCGACGACAGTCCTGGCGCGAACAACTGATTTGATTGTCGAAGCCATGGCGACGGTCACAGCTGCCCAAAGATCTCGTCCAGCGCGGTGCGGTACACCGCATAGACCAGATCAGGATGGAACCTGCCGAGTACTTCCATCACCATGCCGGAATTGATCTCCAGTACCTGCCAGCTTCCATTCACCTGCACCACATCGATCGATGCGAAGCGGATGCCGATGGCCCCTGCGGCCGTCCTTGCCAGCGCAACGCAGGCATCGCGCGCCGGGCCGCTGTCCAGCAGCACCGGCGTTGCGCCCGCTTCGAGATTATGCCGCCAGTTGAGGAGCCGCCGCGCATCAGCGGGCACCACAGCCGCGAGTTCGGCCACGCTGAGCTCGGCTCGCAGGCGCGCCAGCATCCGCTCGCGACCGACGGGCGCCACTGCCGCGAGCGCCAATTCCTGCAACGATTGCTCACCGTCGCCGGTCACGCTGGGCCGCTGCTTGCGGTAGACGATCAGCGGTGCCTCGTCGAGCTGCACGACACGGACTTCGTCCTCGATCTCCACGAAGGGGGAGACCGCGACGTTCACGCCGATGTCGAAGATGGCGCCGGCCGCTCGCTTCAGCTCGTCCCGCGTTGCCACGCGCGTGACCGAACGACCGGAGGTCCCTTCATTGGGTTTGACGACGCCGCCGCGCGGATGGGCTTCGAGCAATTCGAACATCGAAGGCCAGGGCGGTTCCGCGCGCCCGCTGAACGCAGGCGCAATGAAGAACGTATGCGGCACCGCGGGCACTCCTGACAGCGCCAGCAGCTCCGCGGCCGCCGCCTTGTCGCTGGCCAATCTGTGCGCCACGGCACTGTTCAGCCCAAGGTCATAGCCGAAGATCAGGTGGCGTCCGGCGGGATGATCGAGCACGAATAGCCAGCCGTCCGCCCGGATATCGAGCGCGATCGCGCGCTCGGCGCAGTAGCGCTTGATTGCACCGATCAGGATCCGAGGGACGGTCGGCATTGCTCAGGCATTGGTCAGGGTTTGCGGAATTTAAGTGCTGTGAAAACGCGATCGCCGCAAGTATCTTGCCGAGATCGTTAGTGTACAAACGAGTTTGGTGGTGCCATATGGAGCATAGGCTGGCATGCATTTGCCCGCTATCGATTGTGCATTGCAGCGGGTTGATTTCCGGCTGCGTTTGTGTACATCAGTCGGCGAAATTCCCGAAGACTTACAGCGAGTTGTCGACTTTTACCGTCGCGATCCATTTCTTCCAATCTCAGCCTGCGTGAAGAAACGAACATCATGAGCGCGTTCTACAAAGAGAAAGTTCTTTCCGTTCAGCACTGGACGGACACCCTGTTCTCCTTCAAGGCGACCCGCGACGCGGGCTTCCGTTTCCAGAATGGCCAGTTCGCCATGATCGGCCTCGAGGTCGAGGGCAGGCCGCTGTTGCGCGCCTACAGCATGGCGAGCGCCAATCACGAGGAGGAGCTCGAGTTCTTCAGCATCAAGGTGCAGGACGGACCGCTGACGTCGCGGCTGCAGAAGATCAAGGAAGGCGACACCATCCTGGTCGGCCGCAAGGCCACGGGCACGCTGATCCCCGACAACCTGCTGCCCGGCAGCCGGCTGCTGCTGCTGTCGACCGGCACCGGCCTTGCGCCGTTCGTGAGCCTGATCAAGGATCCCGACGTCTATGACCGGTTCGAGAGCATCGTCCTGGTCCATGGCTGTCGCCAGGTCGCCGAGCTGGCCTATGGCGAGAGCGTCGTCGCGACGCTGCGGGATGACGAGCTGTTCGGCCCGCTGTTGTCGGAGAAGCTCGCCTATTACCCGACCGTCACCCGCGAGCCGTTCCGGAACCGTGGTCGCATCACGGACCTGATCTCCTCGGAGCAGCTGTTCAACGATCTCGGCCAGCCGCCGCTGGATATCGCCAAGGACCGCATCATGATGTGCGGCAGCCCGGCGATGCTGGACGAGCTCAAGGGCATGTTCGAATCCGGAGGCTTCCTCGAAGGCAGCGGCAACACGCCTGGTCATTTCGTGATCGAGAAGGCCTTCGTCGAGCGCTGATCTGCCGCTCCCCCTGTTCTGAGATCGATGCCGGAGCGCCTCGGCGCAATCGAGGCGCTCTTTTTGCTGGCAATATCCTCCTTGCAAGCTCCGAAGCGGCCGTGCGATTTTCAGCCGCAAGACCGGATGCTCGAACGTCCGGCGCGAAACAGGGAGGGGACTTGGATCGCCTGAAAGGCGGCCATCCCCTTGAATACAGGGGGGATGACCATGGGTTCCATCGTACGGCGGCAGACGCTCGGTGACCTCCTGCGCCGGAGCGCGGCGCGCACGCCCCGCAAGACGGCCGTGATCTGCGGCGATGTCAGCTGGACCTACGCCGAATTCAACGACATCGCTGACCGCTTGGCTGCAGGGCTCGCATCCCGCGGCGTCGGCAGGGGCGAGCGTGTCGCGATCCTCGCCCGCAACTCGCATGCCTTCGCAGCGCTGCGCTTCGCGTTGGCGCGGCTCGGCGCCGTTCTGGTGCCGATCAACTTCATGTTGAAGCCCGAGGAGGTCGCCTACATCCTCAAGCATGCCGGGGCGCGGTTGCTCGCGACCGACAGCGGCTTTGCCGGCGTGGCGCGCGCCGCCAAGGCGCTGGCGCCGTCGGTCGAGCAGCTGATCTGGCTCCCCTCGGAGAGCCCGAGCGAGCGCCAGGCCGACATGATCGACTTCGCCGAGCTCGCGTCCTGCACCGCGTCCGTGCCCGAGGTCGAGCTCGCCGGCAGCGACGTCGCGCAGATCGTCTACACGTCGGGCACGGAGTCGCTGCCGAAGGGCGCGATGCTGACCCATGACGCGGTGATCTGGCAGTATGTCAGCTGCGTCGTCGATGCCGGGATCGCGGCGGACGACGTCACCCTGCATGCGCTGCCGCTCTATCATTGCGCGCAGCTCGACGTGTTCTTTGGACCGTCGATCTATGTCGGCGCCACCAACATCATCACGGCGTTTCCGACGCCGGACAATCTGCTGCCGCTGATCGCGAAATATCACATCAGCTCGTTCTTCGCGCCACCCACCGTCTGGATCTCGATCCTGCGCTCGCCGCTGTTCGAGACCACGGACGTATCGACCCTGCGCAAGGGCTATTACGGCGCCTCGATCATGCCGGTCGAGGTGCTGCGCGAGCTGGCGCAGCGGCTGCCGAAGGTGCGCTTGTGGAACCTCTACGGCCAGACCGAGATCGCGCCGCTGGCGACGATGCTGGGGCCTGAGGATCAGCTGCGTAAGCCGGGCAGTTGCGGCCGCGCCGTTCTCAATGTCGAGACCCGCGTGGTGGACGATGACATGAATGATGTCGCGCCGGGCGCGGTCGGAGAAGTCGTGCACCGCTCGCCGCATCTCATGCTCGGCTACTTCCACGATGACGAGCGCACCGCCGCGGCCTTCCAGGGCGACTGGTTTCACTCCGGCGATCTCGCGACCATCGATGACGAAGGCTACATCACGATCGTCGATCGCAAGAAGGACATGATCAAGACCGGCGGCGAGAACGTCGCGAGCCGCGAGGTGGAGGAGGCGCTGTACCTGATCCCGGAAGTGTCCGAGGTCGCCGTCGTCGGCCTGCCGCATCCGCGCTGGGTCGAGGCCGTCGTGGCCATGGTCGTGGTCAAGTCCGGCTGCGAGCTGACGGAAGAGGCCGTGCTCAAGCAGGCGTCCGCCAGGCTGGCCTCGTTCAAGGCGCCCAAGCGTGTCGTCTTCGTCGATGCACTGCCGAAAAACCCGAGCGGCAAGCTCCTGAAGCGGCAGCTGCGCGAGGCCCATTCCGGGCTGTTCGCGCAAGGTTGAGGCGCGCCCCCGCCGACCGGCGTCGTCGCCCGGCGGGTCCCGATCGAAGGCCGCCGGTCCGTGCTTGGACCGTCGCCGGATCTGGTCATCCGGCGGGTTGATGTCGCAGCGCCAATGTCGATAGTTTGTGGCTATCGACATTGTGACATCATCGATGGTCGATCCCGCGAGCTTGTGTAACGATTGCTTCGCGATACCCGTAGTATCGTCACTGGTCACGACCGTCCAAGATCTCCCCAGAGGTATCCCATGGATACGCTGCTGCTTCCGTTCTCGCCGCGCTTCATCGTGCTGACGGTCTGTGCCGTCGCGACGGCTCTGCTGCTCGTGCTCGGCATCTATGACCGCAAGATCTTCGATCTCGTTCTGATTCCGCTGCTGATCTTCGGCGCGCTGACCTTGCTCGGCGTCCGGGATCTCGTGCAGAAGAGTCATGCGGTCTTGCGCAACTATCCGATCTCCGCGCATCTGCGGTTTCTGCTCGAAGAGATCCGGCCGGAGATGCGGCAGTATTTCTTCGAGAGCGAAAAGGACGGCATGCCGTTCTCGCGCGATACCCGTGCGGTGGTCTACCAGCGCGCCAAGATGGTGCTGGACAAGCGTCCGTTCGGCACCCAGGAGGATGTCTATCGGGAGGGCTACGAGTGGATGCATCACTCGGTGGCGCCCAAGCCGCGCGCGGAGGAGAAATACCGCGTCGTGATCGGCGGCCCCGACTGCGCAAGACCCTATTCGGCATCGGTCTTCAACATTTCCGCCATGAGCTTCGGCGCACTGAGTCCGAACGCGGTGCGCGCACTCAACGGCGGCGCCAGGAAGGGCGGCTTCGCGCACGACACCGGCGAGGGCGGCTTCAGCCCCTATCACGCCGAAATGGGCGGTGACATCATCTGGGAGGTCGGCTCCGGCTATTTCGGTTGCCGCCATCACGACGGCAGCTTCGACCCCGAGGCCTTCGCGCGCGTCGCGGCCACCGACCAGATCAAGATGGTCGAGCTCAAGATCAGCCAGGGCGCCAAGCCCGGCCATGGCGGCGTGCTGCCGGCCGCGAAAGTGTCGGAGGAGATTTCCAAGATCCGCGGCGTCGCGATGGGCGAGGACTGCATCTCGCCCTCGGCGCACCGCGCCTTTTCCACGCCTGTCGGGATGATGCAGTTCATCGGCGAGATGCGACGGCTGTCGGGCGGCAAGCCGGCCGGCTTCAAGCTGTGCATCGGCCATCCCTGGGAGTTTCTGGCGATCTGCAAGGCGATGCTGGAGACCGGCATCTACCCGGACTTCATCGTCGTCGACGGCAACGAGGGCGGCACAGGTGCGGCGCCGCTGGAGTTCATGGACCATCTCGGCATGCCGATGCGCGAGGGCGTCAACTTCGTGCACAATGCGCTGGTCGGGATGAACATCCGCGATCGCATCAGGATCGGCGCCTCCGGCAAGATCGCCACCGCCTTCGACATGGCGCGCGCGATGTCCATCGGCGCCGATTGGTGCAACTCGGCGCGCGGCTTCATGTTCGCGCTGGGTTGCATCCAGTCGTTGAGCTGCCACACCGACCGTTGCCCGACCGGTGTCACCACCCAGGATCCGACGCGCAGTCGCGCGCTCGTCGTTCCGCACAAGCTCGAGCGCGTCTACAACTATCACCACGCCACCCTGCATGCGTTGTCCGAACTGCTGGCCGCCGCCGGTCTCGAACATCCGCAGGACCTGCGCCCGATCCACTTCTCGCAGCGCACCTCGACCACCGAGGTCGCCTCCTTCGCCAAGCTCTATCCGGCGCTGCGGCCCGGAGAGCTGCTCGACGGCACCCAGGACGTTCGTTTCCGCGACGCCTGGGCGATGGCGCGGGCGGAGACGTTCGCGGCGGTGGGATAGGACCATTTTCCGCATTTTGGGTGTCGTCCCTGCCAAGCGCCGCGGCACGCACACATCTTGCGGTACGCTGGTTTCAACCTCGCCCCGCTTGCGGGGAGAGGTCGGATGCCGTCGAAGATGGCGACCGGGTGAGGGGAACTCTCCACGAACTCGGTCCGCGAGGCCCCCATCCAATCCTCCACCGCAAGGGGAGAGGGCCATCTTCGTCTGCGCGGGACCTCGCGAAACGTCTTCCAGGATGTGCGCATCTCTCAAGACGTAAGCCGAGACCCATACCCACGGAGTGAATTGCCTCCAATCAGATCGTCATTTTCGCAATGAAGGCATCCACGCTCGCACGCGCGGCCTGGGTGTCTGCCGCGGCCTTGGCGGCTGCTGCCTGCAGCGTCTCGAATTGTGTCTCCTGCTCAGCCAGCTTCTCCAGATAGCGCTTGTACAGGGCGCTGTCGGGACCGATCTTGCCGATGTTGTCGCGGATGCGCGACTGGTCGGATTGCAGCGCCTCGAGCTTGCTGTGAAGGTCAGCCTCGACAGTCTTCTTGTCGTCGACGACACGCCGCAGCCGTGCAAGCTCCGCGAAGGCGCTCTTGACTGCCGGAGCTACGCTGTCCGTGCTGGTCACCGCGGCAATCTGAGCCCCCTCCATGTTGGCGACGCTCAATGTCTCCATCACCGGGGCTTCCAATCTGATCGTCACCGTCTTTGCTTCGCCGGCCTTGAGGTCGACGGTGATCCGATAGGTCGATGCGGTCAATTCGGCCTTGGCCGGCTCGACCAGAGTCCAATTCGCGGATTTCGGATATTCGATGATCAGCCGCCGATCCTCGGTCGCCGGCGCCGTGATCCGGTAGACGATCATTTGCCGCTGGGTGCGCGTGAGCGTCAGGACGCCCTGTGCGATCGCGGCCTTGCTGATCGCCCAGGTCGACTGCGTCTCTTGGGCGACCTTGGTCTTTTCATCGACCGCGTAGCTCACCAGACGGCTCTCACCCACCGGAAACGGGGCCAGCCGGGCGTCGCCGACATAGGTCATGCCTGCGCCGGTTTGCTCGTAGATGGTGAGGACGCCAGGCGGCAGGCCAAACGCGGTGTCGTTGCGCAGCCGGAGCGAGGCGAACGGGCGCGCCGTGCTGGTGGAGAATTGAAGCAGGGCGAGCCGCTCGATCGGCAGATCGCGCTCGACGATCGGCACCAGCGCCGATTGGCCGCTGCCGATGCGGATGGCAGTCGGAATGCGGAAAGAGACCTGGGTGGCGCCTTCCTCGGCTTCCGCGGTGCCTAGAGCACGGGAAATCAATTGTTGGTCCGCATCAGGCGATTTGCCCGTCAGGGCACTCGGAGCGCGATCATATTGGAGCTTTGGCGCTTCCGCCGGCTCTCCTCCGAATGATGTTCCTCCCCCAAAGTGAAACACTTGCGTTCGATCTCGATATTCGGTCGCTGATCGCTTCTCCTGGTTGGAACGTGCCTGTTCGGACGCCAGGACGCCGGTGTCGGGTTTCGGCAGAACGCGGCCCAGCACCTCGACCGGCACCTCAGGACGGGTCACATAATAGGCCTCATAGATTGCCTGCCGGAAGCTCACCGGATTGCCCGAGAGCAATGTCAGCTCGACGCCCTTCCAGTCCTGGCCGCTCATGTTCTCCAGCACGGCCCAGCCCTGCAGGTGGGCCTTGTCAGCCTTCAGGTCCTGCGGCAACGTCACGCGGTAATTTGCCTTCCACAGTGAGGCTGCCACGACGTAGCCGACCCGCAAGGTGCGCGTGCCGTTGCCCTGGATCTTGAGCACGATCTGGCGGCGATCCTTGGCGCGATGCGTTGCAATCTCGCTGAGCGCTTTATCGACCTGCGCCTGCAGCGCCGGGTCTACGAAGCTCACGCTGTCGGCATCCTCGAGCATGAACTGCTGAAGACCGGTACTGGTCAACACGCTGACGCGGTTGCGGGTGAGGGTGCCGCGGTCGCCGAGTTGCACCGTCTCGGGGACCACCTGAAGCAACCGGCCGACGATCGGTTTGCTCGCCCCTACCTTGATCTCCGCGCCCTGCAGGGCGTTGAGCAATGCGGCCGGCGAGGTAAGAGTGTCCGCGGCGAACGGAAGGTCGTTGAATATCTGGCTGAGCGGATCGCGCCCGGCGAGCTGCGCACTGCCGACGCCGCCTTTATTGTCATAGACGACGATCGACTTGAGCACGTCGTCAACTTGGCCGAGCGGCACATCGAGCGTCAGTTCGGCGTTGTCGGTGACCTCCGCCTCGTGCTCGAGATAGGCGACGCCGCCGGCTGACAGCATGACGCGCTTCAGCGCGAGATCCCCCGCCATGGCGGGCATCGCGGCCACGCTGAATATGGCGATCACGGCTGCGACGTGAGTTAAGCGCATGAGGGGCTTCATTGATGATTCCTGTTCCAAGCTCGCGCATCACTTGCGAAGTGCGGGATCAATGCGGGTTCTCCAGGCTGAAGGTCTCGGACTGCTCGTCATAGGCGAACAGCTCGGCATAGCGGCCCCATGACACGATGGTGTGCAGCGTCTCGTCGGCATAGTGCTCGGACATGTAGTCCTCGAGCTCGATGCGGAAGCGCGCGGCCGGAGCGGCGTGCGCGGGGCGGTCGTCGAGTACGCGGCGGATCAGCCCCATCAGCGGCACGTTCTCCATCAGGTGCTGCGCGAACAGCTTCTTGCGTTCGTCGGTATCGAGATGGGCGAACCGCCGTCCGGCCTCGGTCAAGGTCAGATCGCCTTCGCTGAGCTGGCCGAAGCGCAGCAGCTGCAGCGCCTCGGCCAACGGAAAGATCTCGTCGACCTCGAGCTGCAGATGGCCCGCCAGGACCGGCAGGTCGGCATGCCCATTATAGGGTTCGCCGGCGAGCGTCTCGACCAGGCCTGAGATCGAGTTCGATGACACGTGGCTCAGCACCATGCCGACACCGGCGCTCGCGGTGCTCGGCAGCTTCGGCTCGGGCCGCTGCGTCATGCGCGCATAAAGACTGTCGACCAGCTGGCGGAACGCCGCATCGAGCCGGTTGCGCGGATGCGGCAGGTCGACCTTGAACTCGGCGGCGACGCGGCCGGGATTGGAGGAGAACACCAGGATGCGGTCGCACATCAGCACGGCCTCCTCGATGTTGTGCGTCACCATCAGCACCGACTTGATCGGCAGCCGTCCGTCGGTCCAGAGATCGACGAGGTCGGTGCGGAGTGTCTCGGCCGTCAGCACGTCGAGTGCCGAGAACGGCTCGTCCATCAGCAGGAGGTCCGGATGCACGACCAGTGCGCGCGCGAAGCCGACGCGCTGGCGCATGCCGCCGGACAGCTCCTTGGGAAACGCGGATTCGAAGCCGTCGAGGCCGATCAGGTCGATCGCCGCGAGCGCCCGCTTGCGCCGCTCGGCCGCCTCGATGCCGAGCGCCTCCAGGCCGAGCTCCACATTCTGCAGCACGGTGAGCCAGGGAAACAGCGCGAACGACTGGAACACCATCGCGACGCCAACAGGGGGACCTGCGATGATCTCGCCGCGGCATTTTGCTTCGCCTGAGGAGGGCGACACCAGCCCGGCGATGATGCGCAGAAGCGTCGATTTGCCCGAGCCGGAGCGGCCGAGCAGGCCGACGATCTCGCCGGCACGGATCGTGAGGTCCACCTTCTCCAGCACGACGAGATCCTCGCCGCTGCCCTTCGGAAACAGCCGGCTCACGCTTCTGATCTCGATCAGCGATGTGTCTTTGACCTGGTCGCGCATGACAAATTCTCCCGGTCAGCCCAGCCGCAGCCGGCGTTCGCCAAAGGCGTAGAGCGGCCGCCACAGCAGCCGGTTGAACAGAGTGACGAGAATGCACATCACCGCGATGCCGAGCACGACGCGCGGGAAGTCGCCGCGCTCCGTGGCCGCGGCGATGTAGGCACCGAGGCCGCTCGCGGTCAGGTGTGTATCGCCCCAGCTCGCGACCTCGGCGACGATCGCCGCGTTCCAGGAGCCGCCGGAGGCGGTGATGGCGCCGGTGATGTAATAGGGGAAGACGCCGGGCAGCACGACCTTGAACCACCAGCGCCAGCCGGTCAGCTGCAGGCTCGCGGCGGCCTCGCGCAGATCGGTCGGGAAGGCGCTGGCGCCGGCGATCACGTTGAACAGGATGTACCACTGCGTGCCCAGGATCATCAGCGGGCTCAGCCAGACATTGGCATTGAGGCCGTAGCGGACGATCAGCACGACGAATACGGGGAAGGCGAGATTGGCGGGGAATGCGGCGAGGAATTGCGCCAGCGGCTGGAGCCGCTCGGCGAGCTTCGGCCGCAGGCCGATCCAGACGCCGACGGGGACCCAGATCAGCGAGGCCAGGGCGATCAGCACAGCGACGCGGACGAGCGTAATCAGGCCGTAGCCGATGGCGGTGAGGACATCGGACGGCGCCAGCGTCGCCGAGAGGTAGAGATAGGTCTTCCAGCCGGCATAGGCGCAGCCGACGATGACGACGGCAAGCCAGAGGCCATCGACCAGCTGTGATGGCGGCGCATGGCGGACGGGGCCGCTCCAGGCCTGCGGCCAGTTGAGGCGCAGGTTGGAGAAGGTGCGGTTGAGCGCGGCGAAGGGAATGGACAGCGACCGCAGCGCGCGGGTGCGCCTGAACAAATCGAGCATCCACGAACTCGGCGGATTGCCAGAGGCGGTCTGCTCGAACCGGAACTTGTCGGCCCAGGCCACGATCGGGCGGAACAGCAACTGATCATAGGCCGTGATCACCAGCAGCATCGTCAGCAGCGCGGTCCCGATCGCCGCGAGATCCTTCTGCTGGATCGCGAGCGCCACATAGGAGCCGATGCCCGGCAGGGTCACCGTGGTGTTGCCGACCGTGATCGCCTCCGACGCCACGACGAAGAACCAGCCGCCCGACATCGACATCATCGCATTCCAGATCAGGCCGGGCATCGCGAACGGCACGTCGAGGCGCCAGAAGCGCTGCCAGCCGGAGAGGTGGAAGCTGCGCGTCGCATCCTCCAGATCCTTCGGCACGTTGCGCATCGACTGGTACATGCTGAACGTCATGTTCCAGGCCTGGCTGGTGAAGATCGCGAACACGCAGGCCAGCTCGGCCCCCAGCACCCTGCCGGGGAACAGGTTCATGAAGAACACGACCGTGAAGGTCAGGAAGCCGAGAATGGGCACCGACTGCAGGATGTCGAGCAGCGGGATCAGTACGATCTCGGCGCGTCGGCTCTTGGCCGCCAGCGCCGCGTAGACGAAGGTGAAGACCAGCGAGCACGCGATCGCGAGCAGCATGCGGAGCGTGGTCCGCAGCGCGTAGAGCGGCAGGTTGGCGGGATCGAGCGTGACCGGAGCGGTGTCCAGCGCCGATAGCGGCTGTGTGGTCTGCTCGCCGCCATACACGATCAGGACCATCGCGCCGACCACGATGATCAGCGCGACAATGTCCCAGATATTGGGACGCACGGCTTCCCGCAGCACGGTCGTACGGAGGTCCTGAAGCATCATCCGCGTGTCTCGTCTCGTCGTCCGCAGCCATCGCCGATGGCTCCGGACGTGTCCTTGTCATGGCGCATGGGGCTGGTTCAAGCCGGCCTGACAGCCGATCAAATCCGCACCCTAAGTGCGCTGTGTGATGGTTTGATATCCAGTGACGGCTGCCGTGGTCCGGGCCGCGGCCCGGCGTATCAGCTGGCGTATCAAAGGATACGCGGGGCACGTCTTCACGTTCCCGCGACATCCGATGTCCGGGGTATGCCTGAAGTTCAGCCCTCGTCGCAAGGTGAGGGCGCAGGGAAGGTCGGACCTCGACTGAGGCCCGTGGCCCGCCTGCGAGAAAAATGCAGGCGGCAGGTACCACAGGTTCAGCCGGATGACCCGGCCCTCCCTGCGCGATAGTGTTACGGCTTATACGTGCTCTCCCCGGTGCGCCGGGCTTTCTGGCCACCGTGGCGACAACGCGCCGTCGGCGCATTGCGCGGACCTCAGCGTCGGGAGGTCGGGACCACACGATTTCGCCGTCCGTGACATCAGCGCTCGTCCAGCGCCGCCGTCACGTCCATCGCATTGCCGGTCCAGCGTTCGTGACGACGCGTACGCCCCTCATCAGGACCGGAACGGGAGGGAGCATAAGCCTGATTTTATGATTTTCGGAAGAGATTTATTTTTGGTCGAGGCTCTTGAAAGGGAGCTTCATATTGAGCGTGCAGGAGAAATGAGTGTTTTGGCGCAGGCTTCGTACGGAGCTGATCTGCGACCAGCCGGCGTGTTCGCAATCGTCACTCTGCCCGACGGGCGAACCGAGAATGGGTATCGTGAGTGGAGCAAATAGCGCGCCGCTCGCTCGGTGTGCGCCTCCCCCGCGTGCGGGGGAGGTCGCATCGCATCGATAGATGCGATGCGGGTGGGGGAATGCTCCGGAAAGACTGCCGCTGTGGCGCCCCCACCCCGGCCCTCCCCCGCAAGCGGGAGAGGGGGCGCACTGTCATTGCAGCGACAGCAGGGCCACCACTATCCCACATTCGGCTCGCCGCCATCCGGGGCAAGCTTCGTCGCCAGGATCTTGTCGATGCGGCGGCCGTCGAGGTCGATGATCTCGAAGCGCCAGCCCTCGAGCTCGAAGCTCTGGCCGACCTCCGGCACGCTGCCGAAGTGCTGCAGCACGAGGCCGGCGACGGTGTGATAGCCGCGATGCGGCGGCACCTCGATCGCCAGCACGTCGGCGAACTCGTCGAGCTGCATCCAGCCGGAGACGAGCAACGAACCGTCGTCGCGGCGAACACAGGCGGGCTCGGGCGGGCCCTGCTCCGATGAGAACGCGCCGACGATCGACTCCAGGATATCCGCCGCGGTCACCACGCCCTCGAACGCGCCGTACTCGTCGTGGACGAGCCCCATGTGGACGGGCGAGACCTTCAGGATCGCGATCACGTCGCGTGCATCGACGGTCGAGGGAATGATCGGCACCTCGCGGACCAGGCTGCGCAGGTCCAGCGTCTCGTCGCGCAAGTAAGCCGCCAACATGTCCTTGGCCTGCAGCACACCGATCGGGCGGTCGCGCTCGCCGTCGGACACGGGCAGGCGCGAATGCGGGCTCTTGGCGAGCAATTCGCGGATCACCTTGGGATCGTCGTTGAGGTCGACGACATCGACCTCGGGGCGCGGCGTCATGATGGCGCCGACCGGACGGTCGCCGAGCCGCATCACGCCGGCGATCATCTCCTTCTCGCCGGGCTCCAGCACGCCCGCGGTCTCGGCCTCGCGCACCAGATGGTGAATCTCCGCCTCCGACACTTTCTCCTCGGCGTCGCCGGAGCGGCCGAGCAGCGCCAGGATCAGCTTGCCGGAGAGGTCGAGCAGCACCACCAGCGGCAGCGACACCTTGGCGAGCACCTGCATGGCCGGAGCCACCCGGACGGCAACCGCCTCGGGGTCGCGCAAGGCGAGCTGCTTCGGCACCAGCTCGCCGACGATCAGGGTCGCATAGGTGATGGTGGTGACGACGAGGCCGACGCCGACGATGTCGGCGACGGAAGCCGACATGCCGAGTTCCAGCAGCCAGTTCGTCAGGCGCTGGCCCAGCGTGGCGCCCGAGAAGGCGCCGGAGAGGACGCCGACCAGGGTGATGCCGATCTGGACGGTCGACAGGAAGCGGCCCGGGTCCGACGCCAGCGTGAGCGCTCGGCGCGCGCCGGATATGCCCTTCTCTGCCAGCATGGCCAGCCGGGCCGGCCGCGACGACACGATCGCGAGTTCGGACATCGACAACAGGCCGTTGACGACGATGAGGACGACAATGATCGCGAGTTCGGCGGACAGCATTTCGACCTGGTGAGGTGCCCGGAGGGGCGGGGAACGGAGACAGGTCCTACCATATAGGGACGGCTGCCGCCCATTGCCGCGTTGCGGTGAGCGCATGGGTATGCAGTGGAGACTGGTTCGTTTGAGGAATTGCCGCGTGCATTCCCCCGCTGTCGTCCCGGGCAAGCCTCGGCAGCGCGCCAGCGCGGCCCAGGCGCCGACCCGGGACCCATACCGCGGAAGTTATCGAGGGATGTCGCTGGCAGTCACCTTGCCCAATGACCACCACCGTCGTTTGGCGGAGATTCGTCTTCCTTCTAAGCGCCTTCGAGAGATCACGCGGTATGGGTCCCGGGTCGGCGCCCGCCGACGCTTTGCGTCATCGGGCTTGCCCGGGACGACAGCCTTGTTCTTCTCGCCAGCTTTGTTCTCCTCGCTAGCGTCACATTCAGTGTCGTTCGCGGGGGACGACACTGAATGCGCGATATCGGTTGCCGTGCGCAGTGCGTCGCGACCTGCCGCCCTCAGAAATCCCCGTGCAACCGCCCTGAGAAGATCGACACCGGGCCGCGATCGGCGTTGTAGGCGGGGTTGTTGACGAACTGGTAGTCGGCGGTGAAGGTCAGGTATTTGTTGATGGAATAGGCATAGTAGGCCTCGATGATGCTTTCGCGTCGATAGTTCAGTCCGCCATCGCCGATCAGCGGACCGAGCCCGCCGGCGGCGAGGAAGGCGCGGTGATCACGCGACAGGCCGTTGCTGACGCCGGCAATACCGATCGTGTCGTCGGGGCGGCCCCAGCGGGCGCCCCTGATGGAGGTGCCGAGCGACAGGCTGGAGTCGATGTCGGTGAACGCCATGATCTCGCTCTTGCCGTCGTTCCAGCTCCAGCGGCCGAACAGGCCGACATCGTCCGACAGCGCCTGGTCGAAGCTTATGACGTAGCCGAACTTGCCTCGGCCCCGGCGGGTCTGGCTGATATCGAGGTTGAGCGCGGGGTTGTCGAGCGTTTCGCGGAAGCTGCCGGCGAACACGCTGTTGAACCAGCCGATCGTGCGCAAATGTCCCGGCTGCGAGAACAGCTGATAGCGCGTCTCCAGCTCGACGACATATTCGCCGCGACGGAACACGTTCATGTCGAAATTGCTCGAATTCGACACGGCGTCCATCAGGAAATAGCCGGCGCGCAGCGCCCAATTCTTCTGATTCAGCTCGGCGGTGGCGCCGTAGGTTAGGCCGAGCTTATCGGCCGCGTAGTCGAACGCGCCCGGCGCCCACACCGACCAGTTCATGAAGTCCTTGCGGGTGTCCTTGGCGTAGGCGTTGCCGTCGAACACGTCGAGCACGGCGAACTTGCCGATCTGCAACGTGAGACGCGAAATATCCTGCTTGCCGGAGAGCTGCAGTTGGCCGCTGCCGAGCGTTTCCTGCTCGCCGCCGAAGCCGAAGGTCTGGCGCAGAAACAGCCGCGACGTGTTGTAGTGCGGGTAGGGGAAGTCCGACTTCTGTGCCTCGCCGTTGGGGAAGCCGCCGGCTCCGACGGTGTTGCTGAGGCCGAAGCCCTGCAGCAGCTCGGGATTGTAATAGACCTCGCCGCCGTCCCACAGCCGCGCATTGAGATACAGGCTGTTGCTCCAGGTCTCCTGGAATTGGCGCGCGGGGGTCAGGCTGTTGGTGCCGGTGTAGGCGGCGCGGAAGGCCGGATAGCCCTGGCCGATGACGGTGGCCTGGCCATGGATCTCCCAGCGGTCCGATTCGGGATCGGACGGATCGCTCTTGAGCTTGAGGTCGTTGCCGCCGGCGAAATCGAGCTTGCGGTTGAGCCCGACGCGCAAGGTCTGGAAGTCCAGCACGGATGAATAGCTGGCGCCGTTGGAGAAACCGACGCCGCCGTTCTCGAAGCGGCTGTAGAGGTATTCGAGCCGCCAGCTCCAATGCGGCGCAAAGCCGCGCTCGATGCCGGCGCCGGCAACCCAGCCGAGCCGGGTGGTCAGCAACTTCTCGTCCTCGCCGGCCGCATTGGTGTTGATGAAGCGGCCGCCGGTCCAGGCAAGGCCGCCGGTGGCATAGACCAGCCAGTCGCCATTGGCGTAGCCGACACGGCCGCGCGCGGTGGCGACATAGTCCCACAGCTCCCCCACGCTCGACTGCGCCGTGCCCAGCCTGGCGACGGTGTGGTTCGAGGTGAGATAGTTCGGAAAACTGAAATCGCCCTCGAGCCCGAGCAGCAGCCCGGATCGGGTGACCCAGTTGTAGCCGGCCTGCACGCCGCCGGTCAGGCCGCTGAACGGGCTGCCGGCCGTGGCCACGCCGCTCGGGTCGGTCAGGGTCGCCTGGGCGTGGTCACGAGTATAGCCGGCGTGGGCGCCGACATAGAGGCCGGTCCAGTCGAACACCGTCTGCGCCATCCGGGCCTTGAGGGGCAGGTCGGCGGCAGCGGCGGGCACGGCGAGCGGGCCGAGCACGGCGATCATGGCGCCGGCCAGGGTCATCTCCCTGGTGCAGTTCGAGCGGATCATGGCAGCAAAGTCCTAAGGCAAGGCACACGACACAGACTGAGGTCAGAACCTCATTGCCTGCGCACAGTCACGAGAAGATTACGGCGTAGCCCATGTTCGTTCGGAAGTGTGGACAGCATGCGGCAATTTGTGGATGATTTCTATTGCAAATAATTTGCAACAGCAAGATTGCGGCTCTCGATCCCACTTCCGGTTGGGAGCTGTGACATCCATGCAACAGAAAGGCCCGCCCGGGGCGGCCGGGCGGGCTTTCGAGACGCGGATGGGAGGAGATGGGACACCCGCGTCACGGGCGGGGAGCAAGGTGGTGCCGGATGGGCGAGGCGGGGAGCGGGCCTTGGACCGGCGGCTCGGCGAGGCGAACGCCGTGGCATCAATAGCCGCAGGCCCTGACGCGGCCGACATACCGGCCGTAGACGTCGTACTGCGGCGCCCAGCGACAATAGCGATAGCCGCCGCCGTAATAAGGGCCCTCGTTGCTGGCGGCGATGGCGCTGCCGACGACAGCGGCTCCGACCAGGCCGGCTCCGACGCCCCAACCCCAGCCGTGATGGAAGCCGTGGGCGGCGGCAGGCGTGGATGTCGCGGCGATGCTGCCGGTGACGGCGAGCGCGGCAAGCGCGAGGGCGGCAATCTTGGTCTTGATCGACATGGTGAAGGCTCCTGTTCTGCGTTGGAGCGGCCGTTCCTGGCCGCTTGCCAATTGGACGGGAGCTTCTCAAATTCGGTTCGAATCGCCTGATGGGGACCGCGGTGCGATCAAAATTCTCAAGGAAATGGAGAGGTTTGGCGTCGCTCTAGCGCCCCGCCAGAGGGCCTGCGCCGAGTGTGTTCACGTCGAAGTTATCGACGTCCTCGAGCAGCGCGCAGAACGCGCGTGCGCCGTGGTCGAGCACGCGCTCGCCCTTCTCTGCCGAGGCCTGGGTGGCATCGCCGACCGCGCCGCTGGGATTGAGATCCTGCGTCTGCCAAGCCATCGGCGCCGGCCGCTGCGTCGACAGCACGCGGTTATTCTTCTCCATCTCAGCGCCTGATGATGCGAAATTCGCGATCGCGTCGCTGCGCACCAGTGCGGGATGGCAGGCCTGCATGATCGAGGTTTCGACGGCGCCGCCATGGATGCCGTGACGCAGCTCGTCGGCGGAGAACAGGCCGTCGGGCACGCCGAAGCGCGACCAGGACGTCGTCACCACCAGCATGCGATGGGCGGCGCGGAGGTCCTGCGCGATCAACGTCATCGCGGCGCTGTTGCCGCCATGGCTGGTGACGATCACGAGCTTCCTGATCCCGGCGCGCGCCACGCTCTCGCCGATCGCCTGCCAGCTCCTCAGCGCCACGTCGGTCGGCAAGCTCAGCGTGCCCGGATAGTCGACATGCTCGGTCGAGATCCCGACCGGCTGCACCGGCAGGAAGGTTGCCGGCAGCGCGGGCGGCAGCAGCGCACGGACGCGGGCGAGATAGGCTTCCGCAATGTAGACGTCGGTGCCGAGCGGCAGATGCGGCCCGTGCTGCTCGGTGGCGGCGAGCGGCAGCACCGCGATCCAGCGCGCGGTCTCGGGCGTTCCAATCGCGGGCCAGTGCAGCTCGGTCCAGTCGCGGGGCGGCAAGGTCATCGTGCAGGCTGTTTCCTTCGTCCGTCGGGCAGGGTACTTATCGCCGATAATAACATCTCGACGGGCATCTTGGGCGAGACCAACCGGGGAATCCAATCATGACGCAGGGGCTTCTGTCGCGAACGTTAATGGCGGCTTTGCTCGTCGCGGGTGCGATGGTCCCGGCGGCCACGGCCCAGACCCTGGACAAGGTGTCGTTCGGCACCAACTGGGTGGCCGAGGCGGAGCATGGCGGCTTCTTCCAGGCCGTCGCCGACGGCACCTACAAGCGATACGGACTCGACGTGACGATCGTGCCGGGCGGTCCCAACGAGAACAACCGCATGCTGCTGATCTCAGGCAGGATCGAGTTCTTCATGGCGGCGAACACGCTGATGTCGTTCGATGCGGTCGCCAACAACGTCCCGGTGGTGTCGATCGCGGCGATGTTCCAGAAGGACCCGCAGGTGCTGCTGACGCACCCCGAGTCCAGGATCACCAAACTCGACGAGCTGAAGCCGCTGACCCTGTTCGTCTCCAAGGAAGGCATTTCCAGCTACTATCAATGGCTGAAGTCGGAATACGGGTTCTCCGAGAAGAACGTGCGTCCCTACACGTTCAATCCGCAGCCCTTTATCGCCACCGCGCAGAGCGCAATGCAGGGCTACGTCACCTCGGAGCCGTTCGCGGTCGAGCGCGCCGCCGGCTTCAAGCCCGGCGTGATCCTGCTCGCCGACAACGGCTTCAACACCTATTCGACCCTGATCGAGACGCGGCGCGACCTGATCGAAAGCAAGCCGGACCTGGTGCAGCGCTTCGTCGATGCCTCGATCGTCGGCTGGTACCACTACATCTACGGCGACAACTCGGCCGGCAACGCGCTGATCAAGAAAATGAACCCGGAGATGACCGACGATCTCCTCGCCTATTCGGTCGCCAAGATGAAGGAGTACGGCATCGTCGATTCCGGCGACAGCGTCGAGAAGGGCATCGGCGCCATGACCGACGAGCGCGTCATGAGCTTCTTCGACAAGATGGTGCGGGCCGGCGTGGTCAAGCCGACGATCGACTATCGCAAGTCCTATACGCTGCGCTTCGTCAACAAGGGCGTCGGCGTCGATCTCAGGCCGAAGCAGTAGACGCGCGACCGGCGCCTGCAGCAGATGAGCTCGTCCCCTTTGTCCGAGAGCGGCGCCGTCAGGACCGCGGTGCGCCTGCGCGGCGTCACCAAGGTCTACGACACCGGCGTTGTCGCGCTGGGGCCGATCGATCTTGCGATCGCGGAGGGCGAGTTCGTCTCGCTGCTCGGTCCGTCCGGCTGCGGCAAGTCGACGGCGTTGCGGCTGATCGCGGGCCTTGCAAGCCAGAGCAGCGGCGCGCTCGAGGTCGCCGCGGCGGCGTCGGAGACGAGGCCCGGCCATCGCATCGGCTTCGTGTTCCAGGAGCCGACCCTGATGCCCTGGACCAGCGTGCGCGACAACGTCGGCCTGCCGTTGACGCTCGCGCATGTGCCTGCCGCCGAGGTACGGCCAAGGGTCGATGCGGCGCTTGCGCAGGTCGGACTCTCTGATTTTGCCGACGCCTTTCCGCGCGAATTGTCCGGCGGCATGAAGATGCGCGCCTCGTTGGCGCGGGCGCTGGTGACGCGCCCGGACGTCCTGCTGATGGACGAGCCGTTCGCCGCGCTCGACGAGATCACGCGCTTCCGTCTCAACAATGATCTGCTGGCGCTGTGGCGCAGTCTGAAGATGACCGTCGTGTTCGTCACCCATTCGGTGTTCGAGTCGGTCTATCTGTCGCAACGCGTGCTGGTGATGACGGCGCGGCCCGGCCGGCTCAGCGCCGAGATCAAGATCGATATCGGCGCACCGCGCGACGACGCGTTTCGCAGCTCGCCCGCTTATGCCGGCTATTGTCGCAGCGTGTCGGACGCGCTGGCGCCGGCCTATACCGGAGTGCATGCGCTGTGAGCGGCGTGCGTGAGCGAGCGACATCCGCCGCGGGCACGCGTCTCGCGAGCCTCGTCTTTCCCGCGCTCGTCTTCGTCGCCGCGATGACCGCGTGGGAGCTGGTGGTGCGCCTCAACGGCATCCAGCCCTACGTGCTGCCGGGGCCGCTGCTGGTGCTGAAGACCTTGATCGCCGACTGGGATATCCTTGCGCAGTCGCTGCTGACCACTTTGATCACGACGCTCGAAGGCTTCGTTGCCGCGGCGCTCGGCGGCATCGCGCTGGCGCTGCTGTTCAACCAGTCGAAATGGCTGGAATGGGCGCTGTTTCCCTATGCCGTGGTGCTGCAGGTCACGCCCGTGATCGCGATCGCGCCGCTGCTTCTGATCTATCTGCCGCAGCAGACGGCCGTCGTCGTCTGCGCCTGGATCGTCGGCTTCTTTCCGGTGCTGTCCAACACGGCGCTCGGTCTCAACTCGGTTGACCGCAATCTCGCCGGATTGTTCCAGCTCTACAGCGCCTCGCGCTGGCAGACGCTGCGCTATCTGAAGCTGCCCGCGGCGCTGCCCTATATTCTCGGGGGCCTGCGCATCGCAGGTGGGCTGTCGCTGATCGGCGCTGTCGTCGCCGAGATCGCGGCCGGCAGCGCCGGCGCCGGCTCGGGTCTCGCCTATCGCATCGCGGAATCCGGCTATCGTCTCAACATACCCCGCATGTTCGCAGCGCTGGTGCTGCTGTCGGTCGCCGGGATTGTCATCTATGGCTTGCTGGCGCTAGTTTCGCACCTCGTTTTGCGGCGCTGGCACGAGAGCGCGCTCGGAAAGGACACCTGATGGCGGCCACTTCGTCTGACAAGATCGATGTTCTGATCTATGGGCCGCTGCGGCCGATCCTGGAAAAAGGTTTTCCGGACAGCTTCAACGTGCACCATGCGACGACGCAGGCCGATCTCGAAGCGCTGCCGGCGGATGTGAAGGGCCGGATCCGCGGCGTCGCCGTGACCTTCCACACCGTCAAGACCGATGCCGCGGTCATGGCGATGTTGCCGAAGCTGGAGATGATCGCAAGCTTCGGCGTCGGCTACGACCACATCGCGGCCAGCCACGCCGGCCAGCACGGCATCATCGTCACCAACACGCCGGATGTGCTGACCGAGGAGGTCGCCGACGTCGCCATGGGGCTGCTGATCGCCACGTGCCGCGAGTTCATCAAGGCCGACCGCTTCGTGCGCTCCGGCGAGTGGACGTCGAAGCCCTATCCGCTGAGCGTCGGCTCGCTGCGCGACCGCACCGTCGGCATGATCGGCATGGGCCGCATCGGCCAGGCGATCGCGCGCCGGCTCGAAGCCTCGCTGGTGCCCGTCGTCTATCATTCGCGCAAGCCGGCCGCCGGCGTCGCCAACAAGCACTATCCCGACCTGCTCGCGATGGCGAAGGACGTCGATACGCTGGTCGTGATCGTGCCGGGCGGCGCCGGCACCAACAGGATCGTCAATGCGGAGGTGCTGAAGGCGCTCGGACCGCGCGGCGTCGTCGTCAACGTCGCCCGCGGCTCGGTGATCGACGAGCCGGCGCTGATCGCGGCGCTCAAGTCCGGCACCATTCTCGCCGCCGGCCTCGACGTGTTCGAGAAGGAGCCGTTGGTGCCCGAGGAGCTCAGGGCGATGGACAACGTCGTGCTGCTGCCACACATCGGCTCGGCTGCCATCGTAACCCGCAACGCGATGGATCAACTGGTGGTCGACAATCTCAAGGTCTGGTTCGCTGGCAAGCCGCCGCTGACGCCCGTTCCGGAAACGCCGGTGAAAGGCCGCTGATGAATCGCTCCCTCCTGCTGACGATCGCGCTGCTGTCGGTGCTCGCCGCGAGCATGGCTGCTGGCGCGCAGGACGCGACCAGCCTGAAGAAGGCGATGATCGGGCAGTGGGAGCTCGCGACCACCGATCGCAGCAAGACCTGCGTCGTTACCCTGAAGCCCGACGCCGCGCCGCGCGGGCAGAAGCTCGAGCTGGAGCCGAGCTGCGCGGCGGCACTGCCCTTCACCAAGGACATCGCCGGCTGGAACGTGAAGGGCCTCGACATCGTCAGCCTCCAGGCCGCCAACGGCGAGGCCGTCATCGACTTCACCGAGGTCGAGGCCGGCATCCTCGAGGGCCTGCGCCAGGGCGAGGGTGTCTACATCCTGCAGAACCTGGCCGCGGCGCGGTCGCTGGCGAAATCGATGGACCAGATGATCGGCGACTGGGCCATGGTCCGCGGCAACGGCGCCACGATCTGCAGTCTGGTGCTCACCAACAACGACGCCGGCAACGATAATTTTCAGGTGTTCGTGAAGCCGAAATGCGATGCTGCGATCACGGCCTTCGCGCCGACGCAGTGGCGGCTCGAGCACGGCCAGATGATGCTGATGTCGGACCGCGGCGAGACCTGGCGTTTCGAAGCCGACGACAATGCGCAATGGCGGCTGGTGCCGGACAGCGCCAATCCGCTGATCATGCTGCGGCAGTGAGGCGGACCGCGCGTCGTCGGAGCGCCGCGTTTGATCGTCCGGACATCGTCGTCCGCCGGCCTTGAAACATGGTTAAGGCTTCGTTGCACCCCGGGGTTCTACCGGTGGAACGTGCTGTTTACGCATCTTGCGTCTGATGGTTGCGCCCATACAGGGAGCCGGCCATGCAGGAGTTGTTGCGCAGGTTCACCAAGTCGCTGCCGTCGTTCAGTCTCAACGACAAGATCTCTGCGGCTGCCGCTGCGTTCGCCGTTCTCGTCGCCCTGTTTACGCTGGGGTCGCTGGCCGCGCTGCGCGAGCAGCGCCTGTTCCACGACCGGTTCGAGGTATTGGCCGCGTCATCCCGCAACATCGAGCGCGCCAACGCCGCGATCTACGCCGTCGTGATGGAATCGCGCGGCATCTACATGTCGCCGGACCGCAACGCGGCGCGGCGCTATGCCGATTCGCAGCTTGTGAAGCTTGGGCAACTGACCAAGATCGTCGAGGAATGGCAGGAGCTGGTGACGGTTGATGATGCGTCGCTGTTCGCCCCGTTCAAGCAGCGGATCGACCAGTTCGTGACGTTCCGCACCGAGATGGCGCGCCGCACGATCTCAGTCGGTTCGTCCGCGGCGCGCGAGCTCGGCGACAATGACGACAACCGCGCCGTGCGCACCGCGCTCAACGAGGATCTCGAGCGGCTGTCGCGCCTCTACGACGACCGGATGACCGAGCTCGACGCCGCCGCCGACGCACGCGGCCTGGTCGCGTTCTATCTCGGCGGCATCGGCGTCCTGCTGGTGGTGCTGATCGCTGCAGCGGCGTTGGCGCTGCGCCGGGGTGTGCTGATGCCGCTCTTGGATATCGCCCGCGTCACCGATCGCATTGCTTCGGGTCGCATCAAGCTGACGATCCCGCATGCGCGGCGGCACGACGAGATCGGCCGGGTCGCGCATGCGGTCGAGACATTCCAGAACGGCGTGTTTCGTATCCAGGAATTAGAGCAGCACGAACTCCAATTCGAGCAGCAGCAGGCGGATGTCCTGCGCGAGCGCGACCGGCTGGAGCAGGGTGCCCTCAGCAGCCAGCAGCGGCTAGATGCGGCGGTCGCCAACATGGCGCAGGCGCTGATCATGCTGGACAGCTTCGGCTACGTTCTGGTGGTCAACGAGCAGTACCGCGAGCTCTACGGCGTGCCTGCCTCGATCGCCCGGCCCGGCGCTCATGTCCGCGACATCCTGGCGCATCGCGCCAGGCTCGGCCTGCTGCGCGAGAAGCCGGCCGACTTTCTCGCCGCGCTCAGGCAGCGCATGAAGGACGGCAAGCCGACCACCACCGAGTTCGAGCTCGGTGACGGGCGCATCATCCGCGTATGTGAACGTCCAATGGCGGGCGGCGGCTGGATCGCGACGCATGAGGACTTCACCGTGCAGCGCCGCAACGAGCGGATCCTCGCGCGTGCCGAATACTTCCTGGCGGCGCTGCTCGAAAACATTCCGCAGGCCGTGCTGGCCAAGGATGCGCAGTCGCTGCGCTACGTGTTCGTCAATCGGGCCGCCGAAACCCTGTTCGGCCTGCCGCGCACCGAGATCATCGGCCGCACGCCGCGCGAGCTGTTCTCCGAGCCGACCGGCTCGATCCTCGAGGAAGCTGCGCGCGAGCAGCTCGCCGGACGCGGCGACGATGAGGCGCAAGCCCACAATATCGTGACACCCGGAAACGGTTCGCGCGACATCGTCGTGCGCAGGCTTCCGATCTCGATCGGCGAGGGCGAGCCGAAGTTTCTGCTCAGCATCATCGAGGATCGCACCGCGGCTCAGCGCGTTGCGGCATGACGCGTCAGGTGGCGACGTCCGGGATTCTCCTGCCTTGACGTCGCCTTGATCTGCATCAAGAACGGCCGGACCGGGCCGGATATCAAGCTCGGAACGGAGGCCTGTCCATGATCCGACGTCTGGGGATTCCCTTTGCCGCCCGCCTGGGCGCAGCGGCGCTGCTGACGCTTGCGGTCGTCGCTCCGCTGCATCAGGCTGCCGCGCAGGACGTGCTGGGCGGAGCCATCCTCGGCGGCGCCGGCGGTGCGATTCTCGGAGGCGCGATCGGCGGCGGACGCGGTGCCGCGATCGGCGCCGTGATCGGTGCGGGGACGGGTGCTGCGATCGCGGCCGACGGCGAGCGCCGCCGTGGCGGCTACTACGCCTATCGCAACGGCTGCTACCTGCAGCGGGGTGACGGCGCCTATGTCCGCGTGCATCCGCGCTACTGCTACTAAGCTTCTCCGATCCGCGACGTGAAGGACGGACTGCGCGCTGAGACGCGCCGTCCGGTCAATTGATCGCGCGCTCCAGCGCGGCGATGACGCTGATATCCTCGCAATGCGCGACGTTGAAGCGCATCATCATAGCCGCCGATTGCGCCGCGCTGAACACGTCGCCGGGCGCCAGCACGACGTTGTCCGCCAGCGCGGCCTGGGCGACGTCGATCGCCCTGCATCCCTCCGGCAGCGTGCACCACAGATGAAAGCCGCCGCGCGGCATCAGCCAGGGCGTGACGCCCAGGCGTTGCAGCCTTGCGGCCACGCGCGGCCGCGCCCGCGAAAGACGCGCGCGCAGTTCCTCGATGTGCTTGCGGTAGCTGCCGCCGGTCAGCACCTGCGCCAGCGTCTCTGCGGCAAATTGTCCGGGGCCGCCGAAGCCGGTCGCGATCTGCAGGTCGATGAGAGGCTCGATCCAGTCCGGCCGCGCAGCGATGTAGCCGCAGCGCACCGACGCCGACAGGGTCTTGGAGAAGCTGCCGATCAGGATCACCCGCTGCAGCCCGTCGAGCGCGGCGAGCCTTGGCGAGGGCTCCGGCTCGAAGTCGCCATAGATGTCGTCCTCGATGATGAGCATGTCATGCGCGGCGGCGGCATTGAGCAGCCGGTGCGCCGCCTGCAGCGACAGCGTCGCGCCGGTCGGATTGTGCAGCCCGGAATTGGTGATGTAGAGCCGCGGACGCTCGGCGGCGAGCACCGTCTCGAACTGCGCGATATCCGGTCCGCTGGGCGTCATCGGCACGCTGACGATCCGCGCCTGATGCGCGCGCAGCAGCGCCAGGAAATTGAAGTAGCAGGGATCGTCGACCAGCACGGTGTCGCCGGGGCGCAGCAGCATCCGGCACATCAGGTCGATCGCCTGTGTGCCCGACGACGTCAGCACGATCTGCTCGCTGAACGCATCGATGCCGAGGCCGGCGAGGCGGCCCTGCAGCACGCGCCGCAGCGCACCCGATCCGCGCGCGGTACTGTAGTCAGTCAGGGCAGGCCCGCTGCTGCGCGCGACCGCCCGGACCGCGCGGCGCAGCGCATCCTGCGGCATCCAGTCCGCAGGAAGCCAGCCGCAGCCGGGCATCAGCGTTCCCTCGTCGGCATCGAGCGATTGCCGCGACACCCAGAACGGATCGACCGCGCGTGGACGGCGCGGCTCGCCCGCAACGAGGGCGAGCGGCGGCAGCGCCATGTCGGCAACATAGAATCCGGATCCGCGCCGGGCGCGGATCACCCCCTCGGCCGCCAGCCGGTCATAGGCTTCGACCACCGTTGCCGGCGACACGTCCATCGTTGCGGCAAAGGCGCGGATCGACGGCAGGCGCTGGCCGGGAGCAAGCGCGCGCGTCGCCAGCCGCTGCCGGATCGCTTCGATCACGGCGGCGGTTCGGGCGCCGGCGCGGCGCGGGTCTGGCATCGCTGATGTCAGGTGTACTGCCATTTGTTTTGATACAGTTTGGCCAGATTGTATCGATCTGTGGCTGCCGTAACAAGGCGTGGCGGGCTAAGCGGACCTCATGAGGAGGACGCGGCCATGAAGGGATCGATCGAGGGCTGGGGCAGCGGCGTCGTCGGCATGACGATCTTCAGCGGCTCGCTGCCGGCGACCCGCGCCGCACTCGAAGGCTTCCCGCCGCTGTTCCTGACCGGCGCACGCGCCACGCTCGCGGCGGCCCTTGCCGCGCTCTGTCTGGCGCTGCTGCGCCAGCCGCTTCCCGGCCGGCGCGAGCTGGTTTCGCTTGTGACCGTGTCGCTGGGCGTCGTCGTCGGCTTTCCGCTGCTGACCGCGCTCGCGCTCCAGCACGTCACGTCAGCCCATGCGATCGTCTTCATCGGCCTGCTGCCGCTCTCGACCGCGCTGTTCGGCGTGCTGCGCGGCGGCGAGCGGCCGCGGCCGCTGTTCTGGCTGTTCTCGGGCCTCGGCGCTGCCGCCGTCTCGGGCTTTGCCTTGTCGCAGGATGGCGTGGCGTCTCCCATCGGCGATCTCGCGATGATCGCGGCCGTGATCGTCTGCGGCCTTGGCTACGCGGAAGGCGCCATGCTGACGCGACGGCTCGGCGGCTGGCAGGTGATCTCATGGGCGCTGGTGCTGTCGTCGCCGCTGATGCTGCTGCTGTCGGTCCTGACGCTGCCGGTCTCGCCACACGAGATCACGGCGCCGGCCTGGCTCGGGCTGGCCTACGTCTCGGTCTTCAGCATGTTCATCGGCTTCGCGTTCTGGTACCACGGCCTCGCGCGCGGCGGCACCGCGACGGTGGGCCAGCTGCAGTTGCTGCAGCCTTTTCTCGGCCTCGCCTTCGCCAGCCTGCTGCTGCACGAGCCGGTGTCTGCAACGATGATCGGCACAGCCGGCGTCGTCGTGCTGTGCGTCGCCACCGCGCGGCGCTTCGCCTGACGCGGCGTGCTCATTTGCGATGATAAAGCCCGGTGAAGCTGACGCCGGCGCCGCCGCAATCATTGTTGTCCTCGACCAGCAGCGAAGGACCAACACGCTGCAGACGGACACGGCACTCGTCGCCCGCGTTGGGCCGCTCGAACGGCGTCGTCCCATCATCGACGAAGGCAACGACGCCGCCCTTCGGTTCTGCGGTCGCGCCGAGCGATCCATTGTGCAGGTCGCGTCCGGCCGGCACGACCTGGTCGCCTTCGATCCTCAACCGTCCGCCACCCGCCGTCCTGATCGTCAGGCCGCCGCCGGGATGCTCCCAACTGCCGATCCAATCCGCGGGCGCCGGCGCGGCCATCGGCGCGACCTTCGTGAGTGCCGCGCTCGGCAGCCATCCCGTGGTCCAGCTCTGGCTTCGTGCGCGCGGCGCCTGGTAGCTGACACAGGTGAACTCGCCGCTGGTCTTGCCGACCAGCACGAGATCGTCGCTGACGAGATACGCCTTCTTGCGGCAAGCGTCGGTCATGGCTGGACAGCCTGCGGCCTTGAAGTCATCGTCATAAGGGCTTTTGACGAAGTTGATGCGGGCCTGTCCGCTCACCTTGGCGACCGTGAGTGGCCGCGCATCGTCCCAGCCGATGCCGTTGCAGTTGGCCGGATCGTTGGCGTCATAGGCGGCTGCCGGCGTGACGGCCAGAAGGCCCAACAGAAGTCCGATCGAGGCCGCGCGCATCTGCAAGTCCCTGCTCATGCTTCACCGAGATTGAGTGGCTTGCAACGCGCGATCGGTTCAAGGAGAGCATGCCGGCAACCCCGGCGCTGCGACCGGGACCATGAGGCCTCGACGCCGTGCGATTCGAGCCATTCCGTCGATACGAGGAATGTCTTGCTTCTGTCAGAAGCAGGTATCACCGGGCAGGGCCGGAGAGTTCGGCTGTGGGCCAAAACCTGACTTGCACCGAATGTCCGCTATTGGCGCAAGCCGGTCATTCCAAACATCGGCTGGGTCCGGCGCGCCTCACATCTTCACCATCTCGGTGCGATATTTCGGCAGCAGCGCCGCGATCAGTTTGCCTTTCTCGGCCATCTCTTCCGGGGTTGGCTTCGGCGGTGGCGATGTGCGGCCTTCGACCGGAAATCCGACCGCCAGGAAGAATTCGTCCTGTCCCGCCGGCGTGCACATACAGAGCATACGGGCCGTCTTGCCGGACACGTTTTTGAACGCGTGCGGGGCGTTGGCGGGAACGTTGACGGTCGATCCCGTACGCACCGTGTGCGACTTTCCGCGAAAGGTGAACTCGAGTTCGCCCTCGAGCAGCGTGAACATTTCCTCGAAGTCGTGGCGGTGCGGCGGAGGCCCGCCGCCGGCGGGCACCAGCATGTCGACCAGGCAATAGCGTCCCGCGGTCTGCGCGCCCGACACCAGGACCGTGTAGGTGCCGCCGGCCACCGAGATATGCGGCACGCCGGCGCCGTCGGGATCGGCTACCGTCAAGGCGCGGCCGGGATCGTCGGCGGGGATCGCGGAAGCTGACGGAGAAGGTGTATTGGCCATCTCGTATCTCCTTGCCCATGGTCTTGACGATATTTGATAGAGGCACCTGACCAGATCACAAGCGGTACCTTTCGACGACCGTTTCTTTACTTGGTATCGAACGACTGCTGGTGGCGCAAAGCGGTCATTCGACCAACCGATATTGTTCGCTTTGGGTCAGTAGCCGACAGTCAGAGAGACGACGAACACCGCGTGGCTCAGGCGTCGTGGTCGTGTCGGACGATGCGTCGAAGCCATCAACTGAATGTTATCGGCCGCGAGCAGGCGGCCTGGTTCCGGAACCGGCGATCGCCTGGACAATAAGCGCGATGCGTTCGCCACGCGCCGTGGGCCTGATTCGGCCTGAACGTTCGAGTTCTGCGAGCCCGTGAAGCGCTGCCCAGAACGTCTCGGTCACGGCTTCTACATCAGCGCAGAACGGCGTTACGACAGCCGCAAGCGCGTCGAAGGCGGCCTGCAGTTCTGGTCTGGTGCCAGCTTCGGCGAACTGCAAATTCGTCGGCAGGACGAACATGGCCTCGTAGAGTGCAGGACGACTGAGCCCAAAGGCGAGATAGGCCATGGCGACATTCTTGAGGGCATTTCGTCGTCCGGTCGCTTCGCCTGCCGCTTCCCGAAGAGCCAGCGTGATGTCCTTGAAACCCTCGACTGCAACTGCCGCGACAATCGCATCCCTGTTCTCGAAATGCGAATAGAGGACTGGCTGACTGTATTCGATTTCTTCGGCCAGGCGACGGATTGTAACGGCACCCCATCCGTCCCGCTCCGCGATCGCGCGCGCTGCCGCGACAATGCGATGCTCGCGCTCAGCCCGCTCCCTGCCTTTCCGCTCGGCGACACCCAATCCGCGATCTCCCAGACCTGCACGGCCCACATCATACCGACGCTTGACGATCTAGCAATGCTAGGTTAGATATCTAGCGCCGCTAGATTGTCATTCGCGGCTAGAAATGGAGACCATGATGCATTGGCTTGCGCTCGGAATGGCGTCTCTCCTGGCTGTCGGGATCATCGCGATCGGCATCCAATATGTTGCGCGCCCTTTGACCGCGACACGCAGCTTCGGTCTGCCGCTTTCCGAGACCGGCGCCAACATCGCGTGGTGGCTTCGCCTCAAGGGCGTGCGCGACATCGTATCGGGGCTGGCCGTGCTGGCGTTCATGATGTGGGGCTCGCCCGGCGCGGTCGGCATCATTCTGCTCGTGGAGGCCATCATCCCCGTGGGGGATATGCTGGTCATCCTCGCAGCGAAGGGCTCGGCGAAGCTCGCCTTCGGCATGCACGGCCTCACCGCCGTGATCATGGTCCTGGCGGCCGTGCCTCTGATCATCGGGCTCGCTTGAGATGGTGCATGCTTCTTCAATCCGGCTGCTCGCGGCCGGCGTCTTTGGCGCCCTGATCGCGCTTGCAGCGGCGTCGCCTTGAGCCAGACATGCAAGCCGATGTTGTCAGCGCGAGACAGTGAGCCATAATGCGGCTGTCGCCAGCTGGTCCTGTGAGATGCTCAAGCTCGACCATATCACTGTGATCGCCCCGAGCCTGACGGAAGGAGTTCGGCACGTTCGAGACTGTCTTGGACTCGATATTCCGTTTGGACAGCGCCACGCGTACATGGGCACCTACAATCACCTGCTCCAGCTCGGAGATACGGTCTATCTGGAAGTCATAGCGCTCGACCCGGATGCCAATTCGCCGGACCGCCCACGCTGGTTCGGTCTTGATGACCAGAACAGGGTCCGGTCCGATTGGGAGCAAGGCCGGCGCTTGCGCGGCTGGGTGGCGAGAACGGACATGATCGATGTCATCACGGCAACCCATGGAGACATCGTTGGAGAAAAAGTGCCGCTTCCGCCGGCCGACCCGTCGTTTGATTTCGCTATTCCGGATGATGGTTCGCTTCCGCTCGACGGTGCGGCTCCGTCAATCATCGACCGGCGCGGAAGGCCGCGGACGATGGCCACGATAGCGGATCTCGGCGCGCGACTGATGTCTCTGACGCTCGAACATCCGGACCCCTGCGCCGTGCAGGCGCTCTACCGAGACCTCAACATCGATGGCGGACCGATGGTGGTGACCGGCCCCACCTTGCGCTATCGCGCGCTCATCGAAACACCCGCCGGGCTCAAAGAACTGACCTGACCACTCCAGCTCCGGCGCCGTGCCTCGAGCGAAACGGCCTCACATCAGCCCCGACCCCTTCAGGCTGGAATGGCCGTTCTTGCCGACGATGATGTGGTCGTGCACGGTGATGCCGAGCGGCTTGGCGATGTCGACGATGGTCTTGGTCATGCGGATGTCGGCCTGCGACGGCGTCGGGTCGCCCGAGGGGTGGTTATGCACCAGGATGATCGCGGTGGCCGATAATTCCAGCGCGCGCTTGATCACCTCGCGCGGATAGACCGGGGTATGATCGACGGTGCCGGTCTGCTGCACCTCGTCGGCGATCAGCTGGTTGCGCTTGTCGAGAAACAGCAGCCGGAACTGCTCCTTGTCGGCGAACGCCATGCTGGTCCGGCAATAGGTGATCACGTCCTGCCACGACGCCAGCGCGTGCTTCTGCCGCACCTCGCCCCTGGCGATGCGGTGCGCGGCGGCCGCGATCAGCTTGAGCTGCGTGACCGAGGCGTCGCCGACGCCGTCGATCTCGCGCAGCCGCGGCTCCGGCGCGTGGATCACCTCCGCGAACGAGCCGAATGTCTTCAGCAGCGCCTTCGCCAGCGGCTTGACGTCGCGCCGCGGCAGCGCCGGAAACAGCACCATCTCCAAGAGCTCGTAGTCGTTGAGCGCATCGGGGCCGGCGCTGTGGAAGCGCTCGCGTAGCCGCTGCCGATGGCCGTGATAATGCGGCGTCTCGGGCGGCGGATCGTTCGGTGGGACGGCTTTCTCCGGCATCGGCGTCAGCATGCCGCGCCGCGGCGTTTTTGCAACCTCGAAGTGTCCGCAGTGAGCCTCCGAGGCCGCGCCGCGCGCCAGGTCACCACGGCCGATCGTGCTCACGCCATCAGGCTGCCGACGAATGATTCGATGCTGGCGAGGACTTCCCGCTGCTCGCCGGCGAAGATCCAGTGATCGGCGCCGTCGAACTCGACGAAGCGCGCCCGCGGGATGTGGCTGGCGAGATGCCGGCCGGCGCCGATGCGGACGGCGCGATCATTGCGACGGTGCAGCACCAGGGTCGGCGCCAATACCCGGCCCAGCAGATGCCGGACGTCCGTATCCCTGAGAGCCTCGATCAGGCCCTTGATGGCGCCCGGACTCGATGCGGCCCGGAGCAGGCCCGCCCACCAGGCTCTCGCCTGGGGATCGCCGGACAGGCTCGGTGCGAAGGTCTCGATGCCGGCAGGTCCACCCCATTCCGCAACCAGCTGCTGCAGCCAGATGTCGTACTGGGCGGCCTGCAGCGTGTGCGGATAATCGGGGGTGGCGCTGCCCTTGGCCAGTGAGGCGAACAGGATCAGTCCGGCGACGCGATCGGGACGATCGGCGGCGAATTTGATGCAGGCCGGGCCGCCTTCGGACGCGCCGAGCAGCACGGCGCGCCGGCTGCCGGCGGCGTCGAGCACCGTCTCGATGTCCCGCGCCGTGGCATCGACGCCGGGGTTGAATCCAACCCTGTCGGACAGCCCGATGCCGCGGCGATCAAACAGAATGAGACGGCCCATCGTCGCGAGCGAGGACAGCAAGGCCCGACAGCGCGGCTCCTCCCAGATCCGTTCGACGTGGGACACGAAGCCGGGCAGCAGCAGAATGTCGACCTGGCTTGCGCCGGCGGTCTGGAATGCGAGATGAACGCCGTCTCCGCTGACATAGCGTGTCGGCGGTGGGTCCTGGCTTCGCGCCGCTGCGCCTTGATTCAGAAGCGCCAGCGTCTCCGCTTCGGGCGCGATGTCGAGATCGTCGCGAAGGCGCTGCGTCAGGGCCTCGAGGTGGCGCTCGGCGGCGGCGCGATCGCCCGCGAGCATCAGATTGCGGATCAGGGCGCGGCCATAGACCTCGCTGAGAGGATCGAGCTCGACGAGGCGGCGAGCGTGGGCGGCCGCCGCCGCGTGGTCGCCGGCAGCACTCCTGTCGTGCACCACGCGCTCGAGCGCCTGGATCGCCCTGCCGCGCAGGGCCTCGCGGCGAAAGAACGCCCACTCGTCGAACTGCGGGCAGTCGCCCGGCGTGAAGCCTTCGAGGAAGTCACCCGGATAGAGGCGGCAGGCCAGTTCGAAATCGCCGCGATCGCAGGCCGTTTCGAACCGTCCGGATTCCACCTGCAGGTCGATCGCCGCCGACCAGCGAATCGTCGTCCGGTCGGTCGTGAGGCTGCCGTCGCCGAGCGTGAGCTGGAGGCGGTGCAACAGCCGCCGCAACCGCGCTCGCGCCACCTCTTCGGAACTGTCCGGCCAGAACATCGTCGCGACCAGTTCGCGCGCGACGGCACCTTTGGCCTCGGCCAGATAGACCAGCAATGCCAGCCCCTTGCGCAGCGACAACCGGCACAATTGATCGTCCCGGCGGATCTCCGGAAAGCCAAATGTCCGTACGCTGAACCGAACCATCGTGACACGACCTGGAATGACGGCGTCCGGGGGGACGCTCAGGGGACGGCCGCCTGCTAGCGATCAGGTCCGATCGCGCTGCGTGCCCTCGGATGATGAATCCGATCTCGCCGGCAGCGCCACCGTCCGCTCAACAGGGAAACAGTCATGTTCGTCCGTCTCCTCATCATGTTCTACGCCATCACGAGCTACGCCGTCTTCCTCGTTTCGTTCATGTGGGCGGTCGGCTTCGTCGGCAATTACAACCAGCTCGCCTCCAAATCGATCGACGTGGGTGACCCGACCAATGTCGTGGAGGCCATCCTGGTCGACCTGCTGCTGCTTGCGCTGTTTGCGATCCAGCACAGCGTCATGGCGCGGCCGGTCTTCAAACGATGGTGGATGCGCATCATTCCGGCGGCCAGCGAGCGCAGCACCTATGTGCTGCTGTCCAGCCTGATCCTGCTGCTGCTGTTCTGGCAGTGGCGACCCATCCCGTCTCCGGTCTGGCAGGTCGAGGGCCTCGCCGCCGGGGTGCTGATCGGCATCCACTGGCTCGGCTGGGCGATCGTTCTCGCCTCGACCTACATGATCGATCATTTCGATCTGTCGGGCCTGCGCCAGGCCTACTTCGCTTGGCGCGGCGCCGAGGCGCCGGCTCAGCCGTTCAAGACGCCGCTGCTGTATCGCCTGGTGCGGCATCCGCTGATGCTCGGTTTCCTGCTGACATTCTGGGCCACGCCGGAGATGACGATCGGCCACCTGCTGTTTGCGACCATGACGACGGCCTACATCCTGGTCGGACTGCAGTTCGAGGAGCGCGATCTGATCGCCCAGTTCGGCGAGACCTACCAGCGTTATCGCCAGCGGGTTCCGATGCTGCTGCCGCGCATGTTCGGACGCCGCGCCTGATTGATCGGATCGTCGGTGCAGGGCAGGCGGTTTTGTCGGCGTCCTGCCCACCGGCGCGCCCACGCAGACGTGAGTTTGTATAGGAAGCGATCGTTTCCTATATCGGTGTTCTCGCTGGATGCCGCGCCCGCGGCGTCGTCTCGCCAACCCGCCTCGTCTATTGGGAGGTTTCCGCCTGCACGACCTGCGAGCGCATCGGGCGACGGAGCCGTCGCTTGCCGGTGGCTCGCCGGGCCTGACGGGGGCCGACCTGGGAGATATCTGCATTGACCACCGTGACATCCGATTCCGCCGACAGCCTGTCGGCCTGGATCACTCTGCTGTTGGCCTTCTCCTGCGGGCTGATCGTCGCCAACATCTATTATGCCCAGCCGCTGATCGGGCCGATCAGCGCCGATCTCGGCCTGCCGCCGCAACTGGCTGGCCTGCTCGTGACCATGAGCCAGGTCGGCTACGGCGCGGGGCTTCTGCTGGTCGTTCCGCTCGGTGATCTCATCGAGAACCGCAAGCTCGTCATCGCGACGGTCATCGTCGGCGCCGTCGCATTGGCCTGCGCGTCGCTGGCGACCAGCCCGTCGACCTTCCTGGTCTCGGCGCTGTTGATCGGCTTTGGCTCGGTCGCGGTGCAGATCCTGATCCCCTATGCCGGACACATGGCGCCGGAGGCGATCCGCGGCCGCACGGTCGGCAACGTCACCACCGGCCTGATGCTCGGCATCATGCTGGCCCGGCCGGTCGCGAGCTTCGTCGCGGCGCACACCTCGTGGCACGTCATTTATGCGGCGTCGGCGCTGGCCATGGTGACGCTGGCCATCGTGCTGCGCCTGACCCTGCCGCCACGCAGGCCGCAGACGCAGTTGAACTATGGCCAGCTGCTCGGCTCCATGGTGCAGCTCTATCGCGACACGCCGGCGCTGCGCCGCCGGGCGCTGTACCAGGCCGCGCTGTTCAGCTGCTTCAGCGTGTTCTGGACCACCACGCCGCTGCTGCTGGCGGGACCCGACTTCCGGATGTCGCAGACCGGCATTGCGCTGTTCGCGCTGGCCGGCGTCGCCGGTGCGATCATGGCGCCGGTGGCGGGCCGCATTGCCGATCGCGGCTGGACGAAGCCGGCCACGGTGGCGGCGATCATGCTGTGCGCCATCGGCTTCGCGCTGACGCTGGCATTTCCGCTCGGGACGAACTGGTCGCTTGCCACGCTGGTGGTCGCGGCGATCGCGATCGATTGCGGCGCGCAGCTCAGCCTCATTCTCGGCTATCGTGTGCTGTTCGTGCTTGGCGCCGGCCACCGCAGCCGGCTCAACGGACTGTACATGACGACGTTCTTCGTCGCGGGTGCAGCCGGCTCGGGCATCGGCGCCTTCGCCTATGCGCATGGCGGCTGGACGCTTGCGGCCGCGCTCGGAATCGCGCTTCCGGTCGCGGCGCTGGCCTATCTGTCGACGGAATAGAGGCGATCAGAACGGGGTGCGCTTGAGTCCGGGCACCAGCGCCGCCAGCCGGTCCTTGATCCAGGGCGCCGGCGGCAGCTTCCCCGTGGGCATCTCGACCGGCGCGGCCGCCTTGCGGCTCACCGCCAGCGTCAAGGTCGCGAGATAATGGTCGCGCTCCTCCTTGATCGCGCAATAGGCGCGGTGATCGGGATCGGCCTCGGTGGCGACGCGATCATTGGCGTTGATGACGAGCCGCTGCTTCGGCCGGCCGGTGTAATCGGGCACGTTGCTGTAGATGAACTCGTTCAGGGCTTCGGGGAAGAAGGTCTGTCCGGTCAGCACCGTCGCCTCGTCGAGGAACACCTTGAAGTGGACGTGCGTCGCGCGCCCCGCATACCAGCCGGGATAGATGGTCCTGAAGCCGGCCCAGCCCGAATTGTCGGCCATTTGCGTGCCGCGCAGGAAGGTCTTGCCGGTCTGGTCGACCTTGTGATCGTCGCTCTGGCCGGGATAGCCGGAGTAGATGCCGCGGGCGTCGCAGTGCCAGATATCGACGCGCGCGCCTGATATCGGCGTGCACGAGCCCGCCTCGATCACGCGCAGCCGCAGGCTCAACGGCACGCCCGGCCGGCCCTCGGCGATGTCGGCGCGCACCAGCTTGGGGTCGAGATAATAGGGGCCGGATTCGGATTGCGGCGTGAGGATGCAGGCGTCGTCGGCGCCTGCAGATGGCGTGACGGCCTCTGACGCCGCGCGGGCCGAGGGTGCGAGCAGAGCGGCGCTCGTGGAGACGAGCCCAAGAAAGCCGCGGCGGGTTGCGTTCGCCAAGAGCGCCTCCGACGAAGGTTGATGCCGCAGTCAAATCACCAGGGCATGGCAACAATCGGACGATGCCGGAAGGTCAGACATGCTGCCGGTTGGTTCAGCGCATATTGCCTGACGACGTTGCAGTCTCCTGGCGAAAATGCAAGCCTGGGTTGATTTCAGGGGCCAATGAATTTCATGTCGGGAGCGCTCCATGCGCGCGAAAATTCCAGCCGCCGCGCTGATTCTGATCGGCTGCATGACGGGCCAGCAGTGCTTTGCCGACCAGCAGTTTGCCGACCAGCAGAAGGTGATCAAGCTCACGCCGGTGGACGTCTCACGCGATTTCGAGGGCAAGGACGGCAAGACCGCCGCCGACATCTCTGGCATTTCCTGCCTGTCGCCGAAGAACGGCAAGCGAACCTGCCTGCTCGTCAATGACCAAAACAGGGAGGCGCAGTTCGCAACCTTCAATGACAGGAAGGACAAGTTCAAGGTTGGCGAGACTATAAAGCTGATCGGCAAGAGGCCTGATCCCGAGACACTTGGACAGCCACCCAAACCTGCCGAAGGAGGCTGTCAAGACGACAGCTTCGATGATCTCGACGGCGAAGGCGTTGCGTATGCCGGTTCCTATTTCTATGTGGTCGGGTCGCATGGCTGCTCGCGCAAGCACGGCGAGTTTCACTTGTCGTCCTTCATCCTCGCGCGGGTCAGCCTGGATTCGAACGACGTCACGACAACCTACCGGGTGTCGGATCTGTTGAAGAAATCCGACAAGGTGGCGCCGTTCTTCGCCAAGAATCTCGACGCGAAAGAGAACGGCTTGAACATCGAGGGCATCGCCGCCATCGACGATACGCTGTGGCTAGGCCTGCGCGCACCGGTGACCGAGGACGGCGATGCTTATCTGGTGTCCGGCAGCATCTCGGAACTCTTCCATGCTGGACATGATCAGTCCGTGAGATCGGTGAATACCGTCGGCATCAAGCTGGACGGCCGCGGCATCCGCGACCTCGCGCCGCTGCCTGACGGACGCATCTTGGTTCTCGCGGGTCCAGCCCAGGACTCGGACTTGTCCTACAAGCTGTACCTCGTCGAGCCGGCGAACAACGCGAAAGCCGACCTCGGCACGCTGGAGGGCCTCAGCCAGAAGGTGAAAGGAAAAATGACGGCGGGCAAGGCCGAGGGGCTCACCGTGCTGGATGTCGCGGACGGCACGGTTCGATTCGTGGTCGTCTTCGACTCGCTACTGAATGGCGCGCCTCACCGTGGCGAGGTGACGTTGCCGAAACGCGAGCCCGGCTGAGCAGTTCGCCCGTCACAGGCTGCTTGCCTGAGCCGAGTGTGTCCGGCGTTGCCGCTCACACCTGCGTCAGCGGCTTCTCGCCATGACGCTCCGACAGCGTGAAGATCTCGCAGCCGTCGGCAGTGACGCCGACCGAATGCTCGAACTGCGCCGATAGCGAGCGGTCGCGCGTCACCGCGGTCCAGCCGTCGGACAGGATCTTCACATGTGGCTTGCCGAGATTGATCATCGGCTCGATCGTGAAGAACATGCCGGGCCTCAACAGCACGCCCTCGCCGGGGCGGCCGACATGGATGATGTTCGGCTCGTCATGGAACAGGCGGCCGAGGCCATGGCCGCAGAAATCGCGTACCACGCTCATGCCCTGCGGCTCGACGAAGCTCTGGATGGCGTGGCCGATGTCGCCGGTGGTGGCGCCGGGCTTCACCGCGGCGATGCCGCGCATCATCGATTCGTAGGTCACCTCGATCAGCCGCTCGGCCTTGCGCGAGATCGGACCGATCGCATACATGCGGCTCGAGTCCCCGTACCAGCCGTCGACGATGAAGGTGACGTCGACATTGATGATGTCGCCCTCCTTCAGCGGCCGGTCGTTCGGCATGCCGTGGCAGACCACGTGGTTGATCGACGTGCAGGTCGAGTAGCGGTAGCCGCGATACATCAGCGTCGCCGGATAGGCGCCATGGCTGAAGGCGAAGTCGCGGACGAAATCGTCGATCCGGGAGGTCGGGACGCCCGGCTTGACGATGTCGGTGAGCGCATCAAGGCATTTCGACACCAGCGCGCCGGCCTTGCGCATGGCGGCAAGGCCGCTCGCGCCATGCAGCTTGATCTGGCCGTTCTTGCGCGCAGCGGTGTCGGTGGCTTCGATGTAGCTCATGGGCCTGTTTCGTTCCCGGAATGGTCGTGGGGTGACCGCCTAATTTAATGATCGTGCCGGCCGGCGCAAGCCGGGTCTGCACGGCCGGTCCGCTAACCGGTCGGAACCTCGACGGTGGTTTCCACCGGGAGTGCGCCGCCGCGAATACGAAGCTCTCGCACCGGATAGGGCACGCGGATGCCCTCGCGCTTGAAGGCCTCCCACAGCGACAGCATGACCTCGCTCTTGACGCTGTCCATGTAGCCGGGGTCGGCGATCCAGCAGGTCAGCGAGAATTTCATGCCGGCCTCGGTGAACTCGGTCAGCAGGCAGTTCGGCGCCTTCGATTTCAGCGTGCGGGGGATTTCGGCCGCGATGTCGGTGGAGAGCTTGCAGACGACCCTGGGATCGGCGTCGTAATTGGTGCCGAAATTGACCTTCACCAGCGTGTTCTTGTCGGTATAGGTCCAGTTGGTGACCTTCTGCGTGACGAGATCCTCGTTCGGGATCAGGAACTCGCGGCCGTCGCCGGCGGCGACCGAGATGTAGCGCGTGTTCATCGCGCTGATGCGTCCCGAACTGTCGCCGATGGTGACGAGATCGCCCGGCTTCACCGATTTGTCGGCGAGCAGAATGATCCCGGCGACGAAATTGGCGACGATGCGCTGCAGGCCGAGACCGATACCGACACCGGCCGCACCGGAGAAGATCGCGAGCGCCGACAGGTTGATGCCGACCGCGCTGATCGCGATCGCGATGCCCAGGATCATCAGGCCCATGCGGACCATCTTGATCAGCAGCACCTGGATCGACGGCGTCAGGTCGGTCGAGCGCGTGATCCGGCTTTCGACGAAATTGCTCGCGACGTTGGTCAGCCACAGCACTGCGAGCAGAAGCACGCCGAGCTTGATGACGAGCAGCGGCGTCAGCCTGAGGCCGCCGAGCACGACCGACACCGAGTCGAGCGCATCGACGACGTTGTCGAGCTGGCCGATGATGCTGAGCGCCGCGACCAGCCAGGCCGAGATCGACACGATCTGCACGATGAAGGTGCTGCGGATCACCGAGGTGATCAGCCGGATCACGAGCCAGGCCAGCGCGAGCTTGAGCGCGATCGCGAGCAGATAGCTGCGGCTCGGCCAGGTCCACAGCACCATCCCGGTGCGCGCGATCCGCATCAGGATCACGAACACCACCGTGGCGACGCTCTCCAGCAGGACCCGCAGCAGCTGCCGCAGCGGGCCGGGCCAGCCCATTGCCAGCGAGGTCAAGTCGATGCGCGCGCGCACCGCGGCGCTTGCCGCAAAGGCAATGCCGGCGCCGCTCAGCACCAGTCCGAGCTGAAGGTAGAACCAGGGCGAGGTGACCTCGGCGCCGATCGAGCGCGCCACGGTCTGCAGGAATTCGAGAACGTCTTTTAAGTCGAGGTCCATCAGCAGGGTCTCGGAGAGGAATGGAGGCGCGGGGGGACCCGACGCGTAGGATTTAGCTCGTTTTCGTGATGCGTGATTGCGATGAAATATACCCCGAACGCGGGCAGGGATGGAAAAATGGGCATATCGCCGCGATATGAGCAAATCCGGTTGGCGCGTAAGTGTGGCGACGATAAGGATGTAAAACTCGGATTCATCAACGTTTTTTCATGACATCCCTCGACGCCGTCAGCATTGCCATCCTCCTCGGCGCGGTCCTGGTCATGGCCGGGATCCTGTCCAGCCTGCTGGCGCTGCGTTTCGGCGCGCCGCTGCTGCTGGTGTTCCTCGTGATCGGCATGCTGGCGGGTGATTCCGGCCCCGGTCATATCGAATTCCAGGACGTCCGTACCACCTATCTGGTCGGCTCGGTCGCCCTGGCGCTGATTCTGTTCGACGGCGGCCTGCGGACGCGTTTCCAGAGCATCCGCACCGTGCTGGCGCCATCGATGGTGCTCGCCACCATCGGCGTGCTGATGACCGCGTTCATCACCGCGCCGGTCGCGAAATATGCCCTGGACCTCGGCTGGACCGAGGCGATGCTGGTCGGCGCCGTGATCGCCTCGACCGATGCGGCGGCCGTGTTCCTGCTGGTGCATGCCCAGGGGCTGCGGCTGCGGCCGCGCGTCGGGGCGACGCTGGAAGCAGAGTCCGGCAGCAACGATCCGTTCGCGGTGTTCCTGACCTTGATGCTGGTCGAGCTGATCTCGGTCGGCCACGGCTCGTTCTCGCATTTCGCGATCGAGCTGCTCCGCGAGGCCGTGCTCGGCACGCTGTTCGGAATCGTCGGCGGGCGGCTGGTGGTGATCGGTCTCAACAAGGTGGCGTTGCCGCAGGGATTGCACGCGCCGTTCGTGGCGACGGCCGCGCTCGTCATCTTCGGCATGGCGCAGATCGCCCACGGCTCCGGATTCCTCGCCGTCTATCTTGCCGGCATCATCATCGGCAACCGGCCGACACGCGCGCACAATTCGGTCGTCACCTTCCTCGATGCCGCGACCTGGCTGGCGCAGATCGTGATGTTCGTGCTGCTCGGCCTTCTGGTGTCGCCGCAGCGGCTGCTCGACAGCATCGTGCCGGCGATCGGGGTGGCGCTGGTGCTGATGCTGGTCGCGCGGCCGGCCGCGGTGTTTCTCTGCCTGATGCCGTTTCGCTTCAATTGGCGGGAGAAGGCCTTCATCGCCTGGACCGGCCTGCGCGGCGCAGTCGCGATCTTCCTGGCCTCGATCCCGATGCTGGTCGGGCTGTCCAAGGCTTATCTCTATTTCGACGTCGCCTTCGTCGTCGTGATCATCTCGCTGTTGGCGCAGGGCTGGACGCTCGGCGTCGCCGCGCGCAAGCTGCACGTGGCGCTGCCGCGCACCGATCGCGGCCCACGCCGCATCGAGCTCGATCTGCCCGGACAGCTCGAGCAGCAGCTGGTCGGCTATGCGATCCGCTCCAAGAGCCTGTATTTTCGCCGGGGCCTGATCCCGTCCTGGTCCAAGCCGACCCTGGTGATCCGCAACCAGCAGATCCTGTCGCCGCCCGAGGCCGAGCCGATCGCGCCGGGCGACTACCTCTATCTGCTGGCGCCGCCGGAAAAGGCCGAGTCGCTCGACCGCTTCTTCGTCGATATGCCGCCGTCGGCCGCGCCCGACCCGCATCTGCTCGGCGACTTCATGGTCTCGGCCGAGCACACGCTCGACGAGGTCGCCGGCATCTATGGCGTCAAGCTTGGCGAGGGCGAGGACAAGCTGACGCTCGCTGATTATTTCGACATCCATCTCGACCACGCGCCGAAGGAAGGCGCCACCATGGCGCTCGACACCATCGTGCTGGTGGCGCGCTCGATCTCCGGCGGTCGCGTCAGTGTGGTCGGTCTGCGGCTGCCCGAGGACGAGGAGGAAGCGCCGGTGCTGACGCGCACCGAGCAGATGAAGCGCAAGCTCGCCGATTTCTGGTCGTCGGTGGCGGGGGTTTGAGCCTCACTCCGCCGGCAGGATCGCGACCGAGATCGCATCCTCTGGCGCGCCGCTGATCTGCAGCACGAAGGGCTGCGATCCCAGTTCGTACTTCACGGTCTTGCGGATGCCGTCGCAATCGGTGGCGCCGCTGAAGGCGATCGGCTTGAGGGTCTTTCCATCCTGCACGACGTCGATCCAGGCCGCGGCCGACAGGCCGACCGTGTAGACGCCCGCCCTCGGGGCCGCCGTAAAGCGCGCGACGCCTGCGAACGTGCCGTCCTTGGGGGCGCGCTCCGGCGCCGTCGGCAGCTTGGCATCAGCCGCCGGGCGCAATCCGAGCACGATCCCGGTGGCGGGAACGGTCGCGACCTCAGCGCCCCACGTGAGGCTCTGGCGGTCGGCGGCAGTCAACGCTGCACGCTCGCGCGCGATGTCCCATTTGAACTTGTCGCAGCCGCTGGGTTCAGCGGCGAGGGCGGCCGTGCTCGCGGCCAGCGTGAGGAGGAGGGCAGTCGCGGCGGGACGGACCAGGATCATGACGGACTCGCAGAGTTGTGCCGCGCAACGCGCGCGGCATTTTGATACCGCAATAGCAAGGGGTGGAGGGACCGTCATCCCGTTCGATCGTCGCGCTGACAGCGCGAGCGGACATCACCCTAACGGGGGCGTCGTGCGATCGCGACTCGCAATCGCGTCGGCCCCCGGCGCGTCAGTTCTTGGCATCCGGGGCGTGCAGCACCACGCGGCAGGCCGGCGGCAGCTGCGCCAGCGTGACCGGCTGCGGCGGCGTCGGCGGCTCCTTCGGTGGCGGCGGGTGCAGCACCGCGTCCGAGAACCAGTAGCCGAGATCGTCCGCACTGCAGCCGTCGCCGCCGGCCTGGTCGGTCTGGCCATGGCAGTCCGGATTTCCGGGCGGGCAGACCATGCGAATGTGGAAGTGATAGTCGTGGCCCCACCAGGGACGTACCTTGGTGAGCCAGCTGCGGTCGCCCTTGGCATCGCGGCACAGCGCCTTCTTGATTGCGGCATTGACGAAGATGCGCTGGACAGACGGTTCCTGCGCTGCCGCGCGGATCACCGCGACGTGGCCTTTCGTGAACACGCGCGGATCGACGTCGAGGCGATCCTGGCGCACCATCATGACCGCCGACATCTCCTCGCGCTCGTTACGCGACAGCCGGTGCTCAGGCATCGGCGTCAGCCAGATGTCGGCATCGAGCCCGATCTGGTGGCTGGCATGTCCGCTCAGCGCCGGGCCGCCGCGCGGCTGGCCGATGTCGCCGACCAGAATGCCCGGCCAGCCGGCGTCCTTGTGGGCTCTGGCAGCCAGGCGCTTGAGCAGCGCGATCATGCCCGGGTGGCCGAAATTGCGGTTCCGTGACAGCCGCATCACCTGCCACGCCTCGCCGTTGATCGGCATGCGGTCGGCGCCGGCGATGCAGCCGCGATTGTAGGTCCCGATCACCTTGGTTGGCTGCGCCGACGGCAACAGCCTGCGGGCGAACAGCTCCTTGGCCGGCGTCGAGGGATCGTCGGGATGGGCCAGCGGCGGCAGCGCCTTCGGCTCGACGCTGCCTTTGTCCTGCGCGTGGACCGGCGCCGCCGCGGCGATGACGGCGGAACTCATGACTGCAATCAGAATCAGGCGGACCTGCATGAGGGCACTTTAGCGGCTGTCCATCGGCATGGAAGGCCGTGTCTCGGCGAGCGAACGCCGGTTCGCAGGGATGGCAATTGAGGGTCTTAAGCGCTCGGTAACCCTGCCGCGGAATTGGTGGAACCGGCCGAACATGGCTCAATTGCCTGATTTTGTTCGGTACATGGACGCCAAGGTCGGACGAGTTACACGGAATGCGCGTCTTTCACAGCGTTCGGGAGCCCGCTCCACTTACCATTGGTTGTGTTGCAGCTTTTGGGTGGCCATCCCTGCCGATATCGATGCGCGTATTACGCGAGTATTTTGCTGTGTTCGCGCAACCGATAGGTGTCTTCTCCCGCATCAAGATACCATTTTTTCAGAAACTTGGCCGAAGACTGCCCGCGAGAAGGAGAGTGAGGCACGCGATGCGGCCCGTTCGGCCAAACAAGCCCAAGAAGCTCAATCGCGCGCCCCGCGCCCGTGATTCGATCTGCCCGGTCAGACCGAGCCCGAGACTGGGCCGCCACCACGCCGGCAAGCTGGTCGTGGCTGACGACGTCGCCCGCACCCGCGCCGAGGCCGAGGCCGCCGTCGCCGAGGCCAAGAAGGCGCATGACCGGCTCATCGAGGCGATCGACATCCTCCCCGAGGGCATCGTGTTCCTCGATTCCGACGGCCGCTACATCCTCTGGAACAAGAAGTACGCCGAGATCTACAACCGCAGCTCGGACCTGTTCAAGCCGGGCGCACGGCTCGGGGACACGATCCGCGTCGGCGTTGCGCGCGGCGACTATCCCGAGGCGGCCGGCCGCGAGGAGGAATGGATCGCCGAGCGGCTCGAGAGGCTGTTTCAGCCGAAAGGACGCCACGAGCAGAGATTGTCGGGCGGCCGCACCATCCTGATCGAGGAACGCCTGACCGGCGATGGCGGCATCGTCGGCCTGCGCGTCGACATCACCGAGCTGAAGCAGCGTGAGGAATCGTTTCGGCTGCTGTTCGACGGCAATCCGGTTCCGATGATTGTCTGCGCCAGGGATGACGGGCGCGTGCTCGGCGTCAACGAGGCCGCAGCCAAGCACTACGGCTACAGCCGCGCCGCGTTCGAGCAGCTCGGCATCCGCAACCTGCAGGCCTATGAGAGCGAGGCGCCCTGGGCCGGCGAGCAGTCCAGCGAGGAGCAGGCGGCGCGCACGTGGAAGCACGTTCGGGCCGACGGCACCCTGATCGATCTCGCGATCTATTCGCGCCACCTCGTCCACAACGATCAGCCGGCGGTGCTGCTGGCGCTGATGGACATCACCGAGCGCAAGCGCGCCGAGGCGCGGCTGGCCTTCCTGGCCCACCACGATGCATTGACCGGCCTGCCGAGTCGCAACCTGCTGCGCCAGCAGATCGACGACAAGCTCGCGCAGATGCGGCGCGGCTCCGAGAAGATGGCGGTGCTCGTGCTCGGTCTCGACAATTTCAAGTCGATCAACGACACGCTGGGGCATGCCGCCGGCGACAGGCTGCTGCGCGGGGTCGGCAAGCGGCTGCGCTCGATCCTGCGCCAGGAGGACATCGTCGCCCGTCTCAACTCGGACGAGTTCGCGATCGTGCAGGGCGGACTGGCGCGGCCGGATGACGCGGCCCAGCTCTGCCGCCGGCTGCTGCAGGCGATCGCCGACCCATACCTGATCGACGGCAGCTCCGTGACGATTGGCGCGACGATCGGGATCGCAATGGCGCCAAATGACGGTGACGACGCCGAGAAACTGCTGAAGAACGCCGACATGGCGCTCTCGCGGGCGAAGAACGAGACCCGCGGCACCTTCAGCTATTTCGAAAACGGGATGGATGCGCGGGCGCAGAGCCGGCGCAGACTCGAGATCGAGCTGCGCGACGCGATCCAGCGCGATGTGCTACGCCCCCATTACCAGCCGCTGATCGACCTCTCGACCGGACGCATCACGGGCTTCGAGGCGCTGGTGCGCTGGCCGCATCCGGAGCGCGGCATGATCCCGCCGTCCGAGTTCATTCCGATCGCCGAGGAGACCGGCCTGATCTCCGCGCTCGGTCGCTCGATGCTGCGCCAGGCCTGCAGCGATGCTGCGAATTGGCCGGACGAGGTGCGTGTCGCGGTGAACATGTCGCCGCTGCAGTTTCGCGTCGGCAACGTGCTGTCGCAGGTGATGGACGTGCTGAAGCAGTCCGGCCTGCCGCCGAGCCGGCTCGAGCTCGAGATCACCGAGACGCTGGTGCTCGAGAAGAGCGGCCAGGTGCTGGCGACCTTGCATGCGCTGCGCGCGCTCGGCGTGCGCATCTCGATGGATGATTTCGGCACCGGCTATTCAAGCCTGAGCTATCTGCGCAGCTTTCCGTTCGACAAGATCAAGATCGACCAGTCCTTCATCCGCGGTCTCGCCGCCAATCGCGAGGCCCAGGCGATCGTCCGCTCGATCGTCAGCCTCGGCAAGGGTCTCGGCGTCACGATCACGGCCGAGGGTGTCGAGACCGAGGCGGAGCTGCGCTGCCTGCGCGCCGAAGGCTGCCATGAAGGGCAGGGCTATCTGTTCAGCCGTCCCAGGCCCAATGTCGAGATCGTCGCGCTCCTGAATGCGCAGTGCGGTGCGGATGCGCTCGATCGAGAAGCGCGGGTCGCCTGACCGGCGGGATCAACTATCCGCTCGCCGCTCTGCGCTTGCGGCGATGATAGGTCAGCGCCAGCGCGATGCAGTGCCGCAATGCGTCCTCCGGCACGTCCGCGGATGCGTCGAGCAGGATGCAGCGATTGCCGCCATAGCTCAGCTCCGGATAGAGCTCGCGAAAGGTCGCGATGAGGTCGGTCTGGCAATGGACATAGAGCGCATAGCGATCGGGCTCTGACTCAATCCGGTCGATGCGGATGGTGCTGCCGCTGCCGGTTTCCGTCGTGAGATAGCTGGGCTGGCCCCATTTCAGGGTCTCTTGCAGAGTACCGACACCCGTCGTTGTCCTCGCCGTATCCAGGATCAATCGTCGCAGCGTCTCCAGTCGTCGGCGCAGCCGCTGCGGATAGCCTGCAAAAACGGCGGCGACGGCGGCTGGCGCGGTCGGCGTGCGCAATCGATGCCGTCTGGTGTGAGAAGCGGTTGCCTGCATGCCTGCCTCCGAATGTCAGCTGGACGCAGACTAACGCAGGACGGTAACGCCGGCCATGATCGGGAGCCGCGGCGAACAGGGCGGATTGCGACTTTGCCTCCGCCGCCCAGAGCCTCAGGCCGCCTTGCGCAGGCCCGCCAGGAACGTGTCGACGCTCTTGAACAGGGCGTCCGCATGCTTGCCGAGGTCGCGCGTGGCGACCATGACGTGGTCGGCGAGCTGACGCGACTGCTCGGCGGCATCGCTGGCGCCGGCGACGTTCTGCGAGACTTCATTGGTGCCGGAGGCGGCCTGCTGGACGCTGCGCGCGATCTCGCGCGTCGCCGAACCCTGCTGCTCGACAGCGGCGGCAATGGTGGCGGCAATGCCGCTGATCTCCTGGATCGTGCCGCTGATGCCGCCGATCGCGGTCACGCAGTCGGACGTGGCGGCCTGGATCGAGCTGACCTGGCCGGCGATCTCTTCCGTCGCCTTCGCGGTCTGGCCGGCCAGCTCCTTGACCTCGGCGGCCACGACCGCGAAGCCGCGGCCGGCCTCGCCGGCGCGCGCCGCCTCGATCGTGGCGTTGAGGGCGAGCAGATTGGTCTGGCTCGCGATCGCGTCGATCAGGCGCAGCACGTCGCCGATCTTCTCGGCGGCCGCCGCAAGGCTGCCGACCATCTCGGTGGTCTGTCGGGCCTTGACCACCGCCGAGTCGGCCACTTTGCTCGAATGCGCGACCTGACGGCCGATCTCGGTCACCGAGGAAGCGAGTTCCTCGGACGCTGCGGCGACGGTCGACACGCCGTTCGAGGCTTCCTCGGAGGCGGACGCTGCAGCCGCCGCGCGCTGCGAGGTGCCGTTGACGCTTGCCGTGATCTCGCGGACCACGCGCTCCATGTCTTCAGTGGCGCGGGCGACCGAGGACACCACGCCCTTGACGTCGGCCTCGAAGCGGTCGGCCATCTGGCGCTGCAGCGCCTGCTTCTCGCGCTCGGCGCGGTGCTGTGTCGCCTCCTGCGCCTCGCGCAGCGAATTGGTCTCGATCATGTTGCGGCGGAATACGTCGACCGCCTGCGCCATCGTGCCGAGTTCGTCCTTGCGTTGGCCGCCGGGAATGGTGACCTCGGTGTCGCCGCTCGACAGCCGGCGCATGACGGCGGTGATCGCAACCAGCGGACGCGAGATGCCGCGCGCGACCAACAGCGCGACGATGACGGCGAGCAGCAGGATCACGATCGTGCCGATGATCAGCTGCTGCTGCGCGCCGGCGGCCGCGGCCTCATAGGCGGTCGTGTCCTTGATCAGTTCGAGCACGGCGATCGGGTCGCCGGCGTAGTTCCTGATCTGGCCGACATAGACCGCGGCGGGCCGGCCCGCCAGCGTCGCGTCGCGCTGCAGGGCTGTGCCCTTGAACACTGCGAGCACCTCGTCCGGCGTCGCGACGACATCGTCGCCGAAGGTGGAGGAGAGCCGTTTCGGCTGCTGGTTGTCGATCCAGTAGACGGCGAGATCGATGCCGAAGCGCTGTTTGGCACGATCGACGAATTCCTTGCCGAAGGCCGCGCCGACATCGACCGTTGCGATCACCTTGCCGTCGCGGACGATCGGCGTCATGCCGAAGATGCCGAGCGACAGTCGGCTCTGCTCGACGCCGGCGATCTGCCGGCCGGTCTGGTTCGCCTGCACCACCGTGAGCCGTCGCTTCGAGGTGTCGTCGCCGAATACTTTCGGCTCGTGCACGCGGTAGAAGTTGGTGGCCGGCGGTGCCCACACGTTCACCAGCGGAATCCCTTGCGCCTTCAGCGAGGTCATGGCGCCGCCGAGCAGGGCGCCCAGCGCCTCGCGGTCGCCCTTGACGTAGGCGTCGGCGATCGGCGGCAGCGCGGCCAGCGTCGAGCTCACCGCCAGCGCGGCGCGGCCCTCGTAGTCGATGCCGGCGACGACGCTGTCGAATTGCAGCTTCAGCTGCTGCTCCAGCGCCAGCCGGGTCAGGGCGCGTTGCTGGAGCACCGAGAAGGTGCCCAGAACGGCGCAGGCGATGGCGACCGTGAGCGACAGGGCGATGATCAGACGGGCGGAGATCGACCGGAGACGGGACATGGGACATTCCTTGCTGCCGCGCAAAGGTCCCAAAATTTCATTAAGGAACGGATACCGTAATTATACGGCTGTTGAATTTGGCGAGTCGACCCGAGCAGGGCGAATGGTCCCGACTCAATCCGCAGAGCACCCTGCGCCATCGGCTGGCGGGACCACCGTCCGCCTTCGGCGTCGGGGACACGTGGCCGCCGATCGCCGTCAGCATCCCCGAACGGCCGTTCGTCATGTCGTGAACATCGGCATGAAGCCGGCGACCAGCTTGACCAGGTCAGCCTGCCGGCTGGCGCCGGTTTTTGCGAACAGACGGGCGACATGCGTCTTGACGGTCGATTTGGAGACGCCGAGAGAGGCCGAGACTTCGGAGATGCCGCCGACGTCGAACAGGGCGAGCAGAACGCGCAGCTCGGTCGGCGTCAGTTGATAGGCGCGCCGGATGACGTCTTCGTTGGCGAGGCCCTTGAGGCGGGCCTCGCAGACGAGAATGGCGGACGCGACGCTGCCGGGCCTTCCGCCGTGGGAATCTCCGCCGAATCCCTGCGGCAGGACGTGGACGACGTGACGCTCGAGATTTTCAGTCGTCAGCGGAAGTGAGATGACATTCATGTTGAAGTCGAGGTTGCCCCGTCGTGCGATGGCGTCCTGTATCGTCCGGTTGACATCGACATCGCGCGCGACAAGCCGGCCGTTGACGATTTGTAGAACCTCGTCGGCGTTGAGGATTTTGCGACCGGGGGCATTGGCGTGAACGATGCGTCCGTCACGGTCGATGAGGAACAGGCCCGCCCGCAGCCGGTCGAGGATGCTGGAAAACGTGGCCGCTTCGCTCAGCTTTCGGCCGAATACCTTGGCGATGAGAATTGCCCTCCTTACGTGGGGCGCTACGAGCGATATGCGCCCGATCATGTCATCGTCGACCGCGTCATCGGAGTCGTTTCGGTTCACGTCGACCCGCCGATGCGGGTCTCGACGTGCGCCCATCATCAACCCTGTGGCTGTGCCGTTGGATCGTCTTCTCTCCCGGTAGACGAGGTGGGCGCATTCGTCACGATGAGGCGTAAGTTCGAGAAGACTCAAGACCTCTTCGACATCGAGAAGCGATACCGCTGTGAAAGGATCGAAGTCGCCATAGAGCTCCGAATGCATCAGCATGTATTCGAGGTCGGAGCCGATATCGTGGCCCGCGAGGACAAACCCGGCAGCCAGATCGTCGAAGCGAAGCTCGTCCCGCCGGCCGCCGACGAATCTCGCAATTCGTTGCAGCGCAACTCCCCAAAGCCCGGGATTGAGCACTGCGTCATAAATGTCACTGACGACGGAGTTCAACTTTTCGTCTTCACTCATATTACAAGTTGGCCTGTTTGATCGGATCTTCAGGGCTTCCGGACAGTTCGCCGGGCCTCGCCGTCGTTCATTCGGGCGATGCGACTTCAGGAGGTTCCGATTATGATTGCAATCCTTGTGCGAACAACAACTTGAAACGTTTGCCCTCAGAAGGCAAATTTGTTGTCGCAATCCTTTTGATAAGGAGAACTTTGATTGCGTGGCCTCAACCTCGACCAACTGAGAGCTCTCCTCGAGGTGGTCGAGCAGGGCAGCTTCTCCGCTGCGGCGCGTCGTCTCAACCTGACCCAGCCGGCGGTGAGCCTGCAGATTCGCGAACTAGAAAGACGCTTCGGCTTGCGCCTGATCGAACGCCTGGGCAAGCAGGCGCACGCGACCGCGCCCGGCGTCGAGCTCGTAGAAGCGACGAGGCGTATCTTCCGCGAGTGTGACCATGCCGACGCTGCGATGCAGCGTTTTCGAGCAGGCTGGGCCGGTCGCGTGCAGGTCGGAACGACACTGACGGCAATGATCTACCGCTTGCCGCCTCTGCTTCGCAGTTTGCGTCTCGACCATCCCGGGATCGATCTCGTCGTCACCAACATGCCCACGGAAAAAGGCGTCCAGGACGTGATTGAAAACCGCGTCGATCTCGCGCTCGTGCATATGCCGATCAGCAAGCGGCAGCTCAAGATCACGCCACTATTCTCGGAGGCGATGGTGGCGATCTTTCCGGCCGGGACTCGCGGCGTTCCTGAGGAGATCACTCCCGACTACGTCGTGCAGCACAATCTGCTGGTCGAGCAGGCCAGCAGCGCGGCCTATTCGCTGGTCATCGGCTGGCTGTCGGGGCGGTTACCGGCACGAGGGCCGACGCCGCTTGGCACTGTCGAGGCGCTGAAGAGCGCGGTTGCGGCCAATCTGGGCATGGCCGTCGTGCCGGACATCGCGGTCGCCATGCACCAGTCCGACTTCATCGTGCGGCCGCTGAGCCCGCCGCTGTCGCGCACGCTGGCGCTGATCGAACACCGAAACAAGATGAATGAGCCCGCGCTTGAAATCGTCCGCAACGCGCTGCTCGGTCTGAGGGAGCCGCCTTCTGCGGCCAAACCAAACAGGCGCCAGCGCGCAGAACGCTGAGCGCGTGGCGTCGTCCTCGGTCCTCGCTGTGTGTCGACCGAACGTTCAGCGATCGGACAGGCACGGCCGTCTCAGCTGTCGACCTTGAGGGCTGCGATGAAGGCTTCCTGCGGGATGTCGACCTTGCCGAACTGCCGCATCTTCTTCTTGCCTTCCTTCTGCTTCTCCAGAAGCTTGCGCTTACGCGTGATGTCGCCGCCGTAGCACTTGGCGGTGACGTCCTTGCGCAGCGCGCGCACGGTCTCGCGCGCGATCACCTTGCCGCCGATCGCCGCCTGGATCGGGATCTGGAACATGTGCGGCGGGATCAGCTCCTTCATCTTCTCGACCATGGCGCGGCCGCGGCCTTCCGCACGCGTCCGGTGCACCAGCATCGACAGCGCGTCGACCGGCTCGTTGTTGACGAGGATCTGCATCTTGACGAGGTCGGCCGGCTTGTAGTCGGTCAGGTGGTAGTCGAACGAGGCGTAGCCCTTGGAGACCGATTTCAGCCGGTCGTAGAAGTCGAACACGACCTCGTTGAGCGGCAGCTCGTACTTCACCATGGCGCGGGCGCCGACGTAGGTGAGCTCCTTCTGATTGCCGCGGCGGTCCTGGCACAGCTTCAGCACGCTGCCGAGATATTCGTCGGGCGTCAGGATCGTGGCCTCGATCCAGGGCTCCTGGATCTCGGCGATCTTGACTACGTCGGGCATGTCGACCGGGTTGTGGATCTCGATCTCTTCGCCGTCGGTCAGCTTCATCTTGTAGATGACGCTTGGCGCGGTCGCGATCAGGTTGAGATCGAATTCGCGTGACAGCCGCTCCTGGATGATCTCCAGGTGCAAGAGCCCGAGGAAGCCGCAGCGGAAGCCGAAGCCGAGCGCGGCCGAGGTCTCCATCTCGAACGAGAAGCTCGCGTCGTTGAGGCGGAGCTTGCCCATCGCCGCGCGAAGAGTCTCGAAATCGTCGGCGTCGACCGGGAACAGGCCGCAGAACACGACGGGGATCGCGGGCTTGAAGCCCGGCAGCATCTCGGTGACGGGTTTGCGGTCGTCGGTGATGGTGTCGCCGACGCGGGTGTCGGCCACCTCCTTGATCGCCGCGGTGATGAAGCCGATCTCGCCGGGGCCGAGCTCGTCGACCTGTGTCATCTTCGGCGTGAAGAAGCCGACGCGCTCGACGTCATAGGCCGCGCCCGTGCCCATCATCCGGATGCGGCTACCCTTCTTCATGACGCCGTCGACGACGCGGATCAGCACGACGACGCCGAGATAGACGTCGTACCAGCTGTCGACCAGCAGCGCCTTCAGGGTCGCGCTACGATCGCCCTTAGGCGGCGGCAGGCGGGTGACGATCGCCTCCAGCACGTCGGGAATGCCGAGGCCGGTCTTGGCCGAGATCATGACGGCGTCGGAGGCGTCGATGCCGATGACGTCCTCGATCTGCTGCTTGATCTTGTCCGGCTCGGCCGCCGGCAGGTCGATCTTGTTGAGGACCGGGACGATCTCGTGGTTGTTGTCGAGCGCCTGGTAGACGTTGGCGAGGGTCTGCGCCTCGACGCCCTGGCTCGCGTCTACGACCAGCAGCGAGCCTTCGCAGGCCGCCAGCGACCGCGAGACTTCATAGGCGAAGTCGACGTGGCCGGGCGTGTCCATCAGGTTGAAGATGTAATCCTTGCCGTCCTTGGCGCGGTAGTTCAGGCGCACGGTCTGCGCCTTGATGGTGATGCCGCGCTCGCGCTCGATGTCCATCGAATCGAGCACCTGCTCCTTGCCCGCCATCTCGCGGTCCGACAGGCCGCCCGTCATCTGGATCAGGCGGTCGGCCAAAGTGGACTTTCCATGGTCGATATGGGCGACGATGGAGAAGTTGCGGATGTTGGGAATGGGGACGGTCGTCATCGCCGCGCAGATAGCATCCCAAGCCCCCGAGCAGCAACCATATTGCTGAATTTCCAGGGTCTTTCTTCACGGCAAGCTGATTTCCTGTGCGCCGAAAACAGGCTACCGAGGGCGGATGTCGAGTACCTCTCTCCCGCATCTGGCGACCCGGCCGCGCAGCCGCCTCGGACCGCAGCGTTTAGCCGCCTGGCTGGTGGCGCGCGCCACCGCGCCTGCGACATCGTTTTGGGCCGTCCTAGCGTTCGCGGTCGCTCATGCGGCGCTGTGGACGGTGATCCTGACCAATCTGAAGGCCGCGCAGGACGTTCACATGGACGTCGCCGAGGCCTATGCCTGGGGCAGCCGGTTTCTGCTCGGCTACGGCAAGCATCCGCCGCTGTCGGGCTGGATCGCGGGCCTCTGGTTCACGGTGTTCCCGGTCAAGGACTGGGCGACGTATGCGCTGGCGATGGCTGTGGCAGGCAGTGGTCTCGTCGTCTGCTGGTTCGCGAGCCTCAAGGTGGTCGACCGTCGCAGGGCGTTCTTCGTCGTGGTCATGGTCGCGCTGTACCCGATCTTCAATTTCAAGGGCTTCAAATACAACGCCGACCTGGTCCAGCTGCTGACCTTGCCGCTCCTGGTGCTGGCCTATCTCCATGCCTTCGAGAAGCGCAGCATCGCCTCCGGCCTCTGGCTGGGCCTCGCCGGCGCCGCCGCGCTGATGACGAAATACTGGGTGCTGACCATGATCGGCGCCATCGGGCTGGCGGCGCTGCTGCATCCGGAGCGGCTGCGCTTCCTGGCTTCGCCCGCGCCCTGGGTCGCCATCGTCACGATGCTGGTCGCGATGATCCCGCATCTGGTCTGGCTCTGGAGAGTCGATTTCGTTCCGCTCACCTATGCAGGCGATGTCTACACGCTGTCCGATCGCGGCCGGGCTGCCGAACTGGTGCTTGGCTATATCGGCCACAATGCCGCGCTGCTCGCCTTGCCGGTCGCGCTGGCGGCGCTGGTGCTGGCTTGGCCGCCGCGCTTGGCGTTCCGCAACTGGCGGCGCGGCCCCAATCCGGGCGTCGATGTGAGCCAGGCGCTCAACGTCTGGCTGGTGCAGGCGATCGTCGCGATCGGACCGCCGCTCGGCGGGCTGGCTTTCACGATCTATATGAAGACCGATTGGGGCATCTCGCTGTTCTTCCTGGTGCCGCTGGCACTGGTCGCGATCCCCGCGCTGCGATTGCGGCGCGCCATGCTGCCGCGGCTGGCGGCCGTCTGGCTGGTGCTGTCGCTGATCACGCTGGCCGCCTCACCATGGATCGCGGCGCGCGAGATGGCCGCCAATCCGAACGGCGCCACCGGCTATGGTGCGCGGTCGCAGCTGGCCGTGCAGCTGACGCGGGCCTGGCACGCGCGGTTCGGCTCGCCCTGGCCGCTGGTCGCCGGCTACTCCGAGATGAACACGCCGATGACGTTCTACAGCCCCGATCATCCGCGGCCGTACACGGTGCCCTACACGGCGGACGAGACCTGGGGCTCCGGCCTCAGCTCGCTCGACGATCTGAAACGGGAAGGCTTCATTGGCGTCTGCGACACCACCGACAACCGCATCGCCGCCTGTGAGGCCTGGATGGCCAAGGAGGCGCCCAAGGGCGAGCCGCTGGTGATGACCACGCAGCGCTTCTTCCACGGCCAGGCGGGCCCTGCAATCGTTTGGAAGGTGTATATTCAGGCGCCGGGACAATAATCCAGAGCACGTCATTCCGGGACGTATCTTCGTGACGTTCGTCACGGAGATACGTCCCGGAATCTCGAGCTGGGGTTCAGTTTCGCACAACAAGCTCGAGATTCCGGATCGACGCGCTCTGGGCGCGTCGTCCGGAATGACGGGTTTGACTGGATGGCGCCTACACGCCCTCTTCGTGGAACTTGTCGTTGACGAGATCGGTGATCGCCTGCAGGGCGGCCTCCGCCTCTGGGCCGGCCGCCGAGACCAGGATGGTGGTCCCCGGTGCGGCCGCCAGCATCATCAGGCCCATGATCGAGCGGCCGCCGACGGTCTCGCCACCGCGCGTCACCCAGACCTCGGCCTGGAAGCGCTCCACCATCTGAACGAACTTGGCCGAGGCGCGCGCATGCAGTCCGCGCTTGTTGGTGATCAGCAGTTCCCGGGACAATGCACCTGCAGGCACGGCCGGGCCGGCGACATGGTCCTGCGGCGCGTCCTCGTCGCTCATTTGCCGGCGAGCACCCGGCTGGCGATGGTCACGTATTTGCGGCCGGCTTCCTGCGCCATCGCGATCGCATCGGGCAGAGAGCGTTCCTCGCGCACTTTGGCGAGCTTCACCAGCATGGGCAGGTTGATGCCCGCGAGCACCTCGACCTTGGGCCGGCTCATGCAGGAGATGGCAAGGTTCGACGGCGTGCCGCCGAACATGTCGGTGAGAATGGCGACACCGTCACCGGTGTCGACACGGTTCACGGCTTCGATGATGTCGCTTCGACAGAGATCGGAATCATCGTCGGCGCCAATCGTGACCGCTTCGATTTGTTTTTGAGGACCCATAACGTGTTCGAGCGCCGCTCGGAACTCGTCGGCGAGGCGCCCATGGGTCACCAATACCAGGCCAATCATCGGATACTCCTCGCGGGCGCCTTGGGTGCACCGCACGAACGCGCCACTTTGACCATCCGGAGCCCCTGCGCAAGAGGGCATGTTCGCGATACTCCCGGATTCTGGCATACGGAAGGGGAAGCTGGCGAAGGTCTACTCGGTGGCAATTGTGGGGCTGATATGGTTACCAATTTGCCTCACACAATCGTCCGAAAGATTACCGGAACATGAAGTCATGCTGGTAATCAGTGCTGCTGCAACCAGAGGGAGGGGTGAAAAGCCCGGTCCGACGGGTATTCGTGGCAATTCAATACCGTTCAGATGAACGAACAGCGATTCGGCGTTCGGCAGCCGGGCGGCGTCCTCCGCCATCAGGTCGACCACCAGCCCCAGTTTTGCCTCTGACACATGGTCGCAGGAGCGGATTCCAAGGCCGCGAATCTCGATCAGGCCGGCCAGGGCAGGGGCGGGGCTGACCCACATTTCTCCGCCGCGTGTGGCGAGATGAACACGGTCGTCGCCGACCAGGACCGCCTGCGGCAGCTGTCCGGACCGGCCCGCCAGGATCAGATCGAAGGCGAGCCGCGATTTGCCCGAGCCGGAAGGGCCCCGGATGAGGACAGCGAGCTCCCCCACCCGAACGGCTGATGCATGGATGCTCGGCGCTGCGCTGGTCACGACGCCGGCAGCCGGACGATGAAGCGCGCGCCGGCCACGGTCGGATTGCCTTCGTCATCCACTGGGCCGGGGCGGTTCTCGGCCCAGATCCGCCCGCCATGGGCGTCGATGATCTGCTTCGAGATCGACAGCCCCAGGCCGGAATTCTGGCCGAAGCCCTGATGCGGCCGGTCGGTGTAGAAGCGCTCGAAGATGCGCTGCAGGGCGTCCTCGCGAATGCCCGGACCGTCGTCGTCGACCACGATCTCGATCTCGGAGCGCACCCGCCGGCAGGTGATGCGCACCTTGCCCGCCGCCGTCGAGAACGATTGCGCATTCGACAAGAGGTTGGAGATGACCTGGCCGAGCCTGGAATCGTGGCCCGGCGCGGAGAAGGTGTCGTTGGCGCCGCGGCCCTCGAACCGCACCTCGACGGTGACGTCGGTGCCGAGCTTGGTCTCGTTGGCGACCGAGGTCAGCGTCGTCAGCAGGCGGCGCATGTCGACCAGGGTCATGTCCTGGCGCTGCAGCTCGGCATCGAGCCGGCTGGCGTCGGAAATGTCGGAGATCAGGCGGTCGAGCCGCTTCACGTCGTGCTCGATGACCGCGAGCAGGCGGCTGCGGCTGTTGTCGTTGCGCGCGAGCGGCAGGGTCTCGACCGCCGAGCGCAGCGAGGTCAGCGGGTTCTTGAGCTCATGGGCGACGTCGGCGGCGAACATCTCGATCGCCTCGATCCGGTTGTAGAGCGCGTCGGTCATGTCGCGCAGTGCGCCGGAGAGATGGCCGATCTCGTCACGGCGACGGGTGAAATCGGGAATTTCGACGCGCGTCTTGATCCGGCGGCGGACGCGCTCGGCGCTGTCGGCGAGGCGTCGCACGGGACCTGCGATGGTGCTGGCGAGCAGCAGCGACAGCACGATCATCACGGCGGAGGCGACGCCGCCGACCTTGAGGATCGCGAGACGCTCTGCAGTGACCATCTGGTCGATGTCGTCGCCTTGCGTCGACAGCATCAGCGCGCCATGGATGGTGCGCGACCGCTGCACCGACACGGCGACCGAGACGATGACCTCGCCGCGCGAATTGACCCTGACCATGCTGCGCTTCTGGCCCTTCAGCGCGTCGGTGACTTCCTCGTAGCCGTTGCCGTTCTCGGGGCCGTATTCGCGATACAGCGGCAGGTCGCCGCGGTTGAGCCAGGTGCGCACCGAGATCATGGCGCGCTCCACCAGGCCCGGCTTTTCGCTGGACGGCGGCGGCAGATCGAAGCGCAGCACGTTCTCCAGGTTGCGGCTGTCGAGCAGGAGGCCGCCATTGGGATCGTAGATGCGCGCACGCGTCTTGGTCGGCGAGATCAGCGTACGCAGCACCGGTGCAACGCGTTCCGGATTGATCGGGAAATCGAGCGGCGAATATTCGTCGGGCGCGCCGTAGCTCTCGCCCGGCTTGAGGTCGAGCAGACGATCGGGGTCGATCGTGATCGTGTTGGTCTGCACCGTGGCCGAGGCCGCGATCGCGCCAGCGATGATCTCGGCCTGCACCAGCAGGCTCTGCGCCCGCGCGTCGATCAGGCCGGCGCGGAACTGCGACAAATAGAGGATGCTGGCGACCAGCGCGAGCAGGCCGGCGATGTTCAGCGAGACGATGCGGCGGGTGAGGCTCGAGAACGACAGCGCGAACAGGAACTGGCCGGCGCGGCGCAGCCAGCTCACCGGGCGCTGCCAGCCCGAGACCTGCGGCGTCTCGTCGGCTGCGCCGTCGGTCACGTCGGAAGCCGCGGTGCCCTCGGCGCTGAGACCTGGGTCAGGATGCGTTCGATCGAGCAATGTGAGTGCTCCGATTCCGACGTTCGCAAGGCATGTGCGACGGCTCCAATGAGAACGTCAAGTTCGCCGCACCAGCTGCCCGTCTCCGGCATCTGCGCTCGAGAGGCGCCGGAGCCCGCCCATCCTGCCCAACCCCGTTCGCGACGTCAGCGCGCAAGGTCACGTGACGCCGCCCAGGCGATGCTTCAGGTTTCCTTGAAGCGATAGCCGACGCCGTAGAGGGTTTCGATCATCTCGAACTCCTCGTCGACCATCTTGAACTTCTTGCGCAGCCGCTTGATGTGGCTGTCGATGGTGCGGTCGTCGACATAGACCTGATCGTCATAGGCCGCGTCCATCAGCGCATTGCGGCTCTTGACGACGCCCGGACGCTGCGCGAGCGCCTGAAGAATCAGAAACTCGGTGACGGTCAGCGTCACCGGCTCGTTCTTCCAGGTGCAGGTGTGCCGTTCCGGGTCCATGCGCAGGAGGCCGCGATCGAGCGCCTTGGCGTCGTTCTCCTTCGGCAGCGCCGTCGGATCCTTCGGCTGCGAGCGGCGCAGCACGGCCTTGACGCGTTCGACCAGCAGCCGCTGCGAGAACGGTTTGCGGATGAAGTCGTCCGCGCCCATCTTCAGGCCGAACAGCTCGTCGATCTCCTCGTCCTTGGAGGTGAGGAAGATCACCGGCAGGTCGGACTTCTGCCGCAGCCGCCGCAATGTCTCCATGCCGTCCATGCGCGGCATCTTGATGTCGAGGATGGCGAGATCCGGCTGACTCGTCCGAAAGCCGTCGAGCGCCGACGCACCATCAGTGTAGGTCATGATGCGATAGCCTTCGGCCTCGAGCGCGATCGAGACGGATGTAAGAATGTTGCGGTCGTCATCGACCAAGGCGATTGTGGGCATGAGCCTGCTTTCAGAGTCTGGTTAGCCGAGACTGCGATAATCCGGATAAGGGCCGCATAAATGGGCTTCGAACATGGTCAACGAGCAATGCAAGCTGGGCTGAAGTGTGACCGAGTTCCACAAATACCATGGCAAAGTCTTGTGCCGTGCCTAAGTCTACAGCCCGTTTAGCCGAAAAAAGGCCTTCATTGCAACAGGATGGACGAGGGAAAGACGATGCAGCCGAGCTTTAACCCTAACCGCGTCACCGCCTCCCTGCTGCGACGGAGCCGGCAGGGTGCACTTGCAACCCTGATGACGGGTTCGGGCGATCCCTATTGTTCCCTCGTCAACGTCGCCTCCGCCGCTGATGGCGCACCGATCATCCTGATCTCGCGTCTAGCCGTGCACACGAAGAATGTGGTGGCGGATTCGCGGGTGTCGCTGATGCTCGATGAACGCGCGCCGGGAGATCCGCTGGAAGGCGCGCGAATCATGCTGTCGGGAAAGGCCGAGCAGGCCACGGACGAGAATCGTGAAGCGCTGCGCCGTCGGTATCTCAATGCGCATCCTTCCGCCGCGGACTACGCCGATTTCGCCGACTTCTCGTTCTTCCTCATTCGTCCCTCCGGCACGCATCTCGTCGCGGGCTTCGGCCGCATCGTCGATCTCAAGCCCGAGCAGTTTCTCACCGACGTTTCCGATGCGGCCTCGCTGCTCGCTGCCGAGCAGGGCGCCGTCGATCACATGAATGCGGATCATCGCGATGCTCTCGCCCTCTACGCGACGAAGCTGCTCGGCGCCGAAGCTCTGGAGTGGCGCTGCAGCGGCTGCGATCCCGAAGGGCTGGATCTGACGGCTGACGGCAAGACATTGCGGCTGGATTTCCCCGAGCGCGTGACCTCGCCCGGCGAGTTGCGCAAGATGCTGGTGCGGCTCGCCGACGAGGCGCGCGCGAAGGAGTGATGATTAGTTTGAGCCTGGCTCTCCTGAAGTTGGAGCCGCGCTCGGGCCATGCAGGCGATGGGCTCCCTCGCCGCGCTTGCGGGACAGGTGAACGCCGCGCACGCTGCAAGGTCCTGTAGCCTAAGACGAGGACGGCGCGCTTGAACGCCGCCGCGCGCCGCTGCGACCTATCTCCGTCGTGGCGGAGGTCCGAACATGCGAATCTGCAAGCGCGTGGCAATCGCAGTTTGGACCTCGCTGATCGCGAGCGGGTTGCTGCAGCCGTGCCTGGCTAAGACCGATCTCACCGCCGAGAGCGGGCGGATCATTGCGCTGAGTAGTGCCGGAAAATACCGCGAGGCGCTGCCGCTGGCGCAGGCCATGGTGGCGAGCCTCGAAGCGACCTCCAACAAGCGCGAGCTTGCGGCGGCGCTCACCAATCTCGGTCAGGTCCAGGCCTCGCTCGGCCGCGATGCCGAGGCCGAGCCGATCTCCAAGCGCGCCCTGGCGCTTTATGAAGCGGCGCTCGGGCTCGACAGCGTGGAGATCGCGCCGGCCCTCAACAATCTCGCGGCGCTGTATCAGCGCCAGCAGCGTTACGCCGAGGCCGAGCCGCTGTTCAAGCGCGCGCTGTCGATCCGCGAGAAGGCGTTCGGAGCCGGTCATCCCGATGTTGGACAGGCGCTGAACAATCTCGCCACGCTCTACGAGCGTCAGGATCGCCATGGCGACGCCGAGCCCTTGTTCAAGCGCGCGCTCGCGATCTACCGCAAGGCCGTCGGCAACGAGAGCGCGCCGGCCGCGACCCTGCTCAACAATCTCGGCCAGCTCACCAAGAGCGACGGCCGGCTCGCGGAGGCGGAGCCGCTGATCCGGCAGTCCCTTGCCATTCGCGAGACGCTGCTCGGCGCCGACCACCCGGACGTCGCGCGCTCGCTCAACAACCTCGCCGACCTCAAGCAGCGTCAGCAGCGCTATGACGACGCGGCGCCGCTGTTCGTCCGCGCGCTCTCGATCCGCGAGCATGCGCTGGGGCCCGATCATCCCGACACCGTCGCTGCGTTGAACAACCTCGCCGGGCTGTATCAGGCTGCCGGGCGCAACTCGGATGCGCTGCCGCTGGTCGATCGCACCGTCCAGCGCGGGCAGGCGCAGCCGAAGGTGGCGCTGCCGGTGCTGTTTGCGGCGGGACGTGACGGCAGCCTGCCGGCGGGGAAGGCGTTCGACGGCGCGATCGACGTGCTTCAGCGCAGCGCGCAGTCGCAGGCCGCGTCCGCCGTCGACAAGCTTGCCGTCCGGCTCGCCGCCGGCAATGACCGGCTCGCCGAGCTCGTGCGCAGGGATCAGGATCTCGCTGCCGAAAGCGAGACGCTCGACAAGGCCATCATCGCCGCGGTGACGCGTCCTGCCCGGCAGCGCGATCTCGCCGCCGAGAAGCGCGACAAGGCGCGCGTTGCCGCGGTTGCAGCCGAGCGCGTCGGATTGCGAGCGGCGCTTGCGCGCGAGTTTCCGGACTTTGCCGCGCTGTCGAATCCGTTGCCGCTCAATTTGTCCGAGATCCAGCCGCTGCTGGCCGACGGCGAGGCGCTGGTCGCGTTTGCGGTGCTCGACCACAGCTGCTTCGTCCTGGCGATCACGCGCGATGGCTTCGATTGGCAACAGATTCCGCGCGGCGCCGCTGCGCTCGCGCGCGATGTCGTGCGGTTTCGCCGTGGTCTCGCGCCCGGTGCTGTGACGGAGGGCGCCGCCAGGTCCGACCTGTTCGATCTCGCAGTCGCCAGCGAGCTGTACACCACGTTGCTGGCGCCGGTCGAAGCGCTGACGAAGGACAAGCGCAGTCTGCTGATCGTGCCGGCAGCCGCGCTGACCGCACTGCCGTTCCATCTGCTGGTGACGGAGCCGCCGGCGCAAGCGGTTCCCGATGCCGTGACCGGTTACCGGGATGCGGCCTGGCTGTTGCGCCGCCAGGCGGTCTCGGTGCTGCCGTCGCTCGGCAGCCTCAAGGCGTTGCGCGGCACGGCGCGGGGTGACCGTGGCGGCAAGGCCATGGTTGGCTTCGGCGATCCCGTCTTCGATCCCACTCGTACCGGCGCGCCCCCCACGGGCGCCGCCAAGCAGGCCGCGCGCAACATCGCGACGCTCGCCTACACCGACTTCTGGCGCGGCGCCGGCGTCGATCGCGCCCAGCTCGCGCGCGCTCTGCCGCAACTGCCCGATACGGCGGATGAGCTCAATGCGATCGCAGGCGATCTGGGCGTCGCCCCGTCGGATGTTCATCTCGGCATTGATGCCAGCGAAACGACCGTCAAGCGCGCGCCGTTGACGGATTACAGGATCGTCTACTTCGCGACGCACGGCCTGGTGGCCGGCGACGTCAAAGGCATCGCCGAGCCGTCGTTGGCACTCAGCCTTCCGGCCGTGCCGTCGGCGCTCGACGACGGACTCCTGACGGCCAGCGAAGTTGCGCAGTTGAAGCTCAACGCCGATTTCGTCGTGCTGTCGGCCTGCAACACGATCGCAGGAGACAGGCCTGGGGCGGAAGCGCTGTCGGGTCTTGCTCGGGCGTTCTTCTATGCCGGTGCGCGGGCACTGCTGGTGACGCACTGGGCCGTCGATTCGGCGGCTGCGACACGGCTGATGACCGATACGTTCCACCGGCTCAAGGACAGTCCGACGATTGGTCGCAGCGAGGCGCTGCGGCGCGCCATGCTGGCCGTCCTCGATGATCGATCTTCGCCGGCCAGCGCGTATCCTTCGGTTTGGGCGGCATTCCTGCTTCTCGGCGAAACCGAAGTGCGCTGATATATCTGTTGCGCTGCAGCATGCTTCGGGCCTGGTGCCGTTTGCTGCTCTGATGAGCAATTGCCTGCCAAAAATGAGCTACGCGCATCAGCTGCCGGCAATAACCAATTCGACCGGATCGTCTTGGCAAGACCAGCGTTGATCAGTATTAGGTCGACGACCGCGCTTTGGTAAGGCGATGTAAACGGTAACGGTCACCGCGCGACGCGCCACGAATTTTCGCGCGCAACAGATGCGGGTTCTCAGGAGGGACTTTCGTGCAAGAGACGGGTCTACGCAACGGTGCCTTCGGTGCCGACAAGTTCGGCTTAAAGAATCTCAAGCAGGTGCATTGGAATCTCGGCGCTCCCCAGCTCTATCAATATTCGCTGGCGGCGGGCGAGGCGGTGCTGTCTTCCGATGGTGCGTTGTGCGCGGATACCGGCGAGTTCACCGGTCGTAGCCCGAAGGACAAGTTCACGGTTCGCGATGCCTCCACCGAGAAGATGTGGTGGGCGGGCAACCAGGCGATCACGCCCGAGCAGTTCGAGGCGCTGTATCAGGACTTCGTCAAGCATGCCGAAAGCAGGACCCTGTTCGCGCAGGATCTCTATGGCGGCGCCGATCCGACCTTCCGCATCAAGACGCGCGTCTTCACCGAGCTCGCCTGGCACTCGCTGTTCATCCGCACCTTGCTGATCCGCCCCGAGACCATCGAGCTCGATACCTTCGTGCCGGAGCTCACCATCATCGACATGCCGAGCTTCCGCGCCGATCCGAAACGTCACGGCGTGCGCTCGCAGAACGTCGTCGCGATCGATTTCGCCCGCAAGATCGTCCTGATCGGCGGGTCTTATTATGCCGGTGAGATGAAGAAGAGCGTGTTCACCACGCTCAACTACTATCTGCCCGGACGCGGCGTGATGCCGATGCACTGCTCGGCCAATGTCGGTCCGAAGGGCGACACCGCGATCTTCTTCGGCCTGTCCGGCACCGGCAAGACGACGCTGTCGGCCGATCCGAACCGCACGTTGATTGGCGACGACGAGCATGGCTGGGGTCCGTCCGGCGTGTTCAACTTCGAGGGCGGCTGCTACGCCAAGTGCATCAAGCTGTCGCAGGAAGCCGAGCCGCAGATCTATGCGGCGTCGAGCCGGTTCGGCGCGGTGCTGGAGAACGTGGTCCTCGACGAGGATACGCGCGTTCCCGATTTCGACGACGGCTCCAAGACCGAGAACACTCGCTCGGCCTATCCGCTCGACTACATTCCGAACGCCTCGCGCACCGGCCGCGCGCCGCATCCGAAGAACGTCGTGATGCTCGCTGCCGACGCCTTCGGCGTGCTGCCTCCGATCGCCAAGCTGTCGCCGGCGCAGGCGATGTACCACTTCCTGTCGGGCTACACGGCGAAGGTCGCCGGCACCGAGCGCGGCCTCGGCAACGAGCCGCAGCCGGAGTTCTCGACCTGCTTCGGCTCGCCGTTCCTGCCGCTCGACCCCTCGGTCTACGGCAACATGCTGCGGCAGCTGATCGCCGATCACAATGTCGACTGCTGGCTGGTCAACACCGGTTGGACCGGCGGCAAGTATGGCACGGGCACGCGGATGCCGATCAAGGTGACGCGCGCGCTGCTGACGGCGGCGCTCGACGGCTCCTTGCGCAACGTCGAGTTCCGCACCGACAAATATTTCGGCTTCGCGGTGCCATCAGCGCTGCCGGGCGTGCCGAGCGAGATCCTCGATCCGGTCAACACCTGGAAGGACAAGGCCGAGTTCGACAAGACCGCGCGCGCGCTGGTCGGCATGTTCCAGAAGAACTTTGCCAAGTTCGAAGCCCAGGTCGACGCCGACGTCCGCGCCGCCGCGCCGGATCTGAAGCTGGCGGCGGAGTAGCTGTCTCCAAACCTCTCCCCGTGATGGGCGAGGTTAAGCTGCATCCACAGCTGTCGTCCCGGCGAACGCCGGGACCCATAACCACAGGACAGCGTAGTGAGGCGTGCGGGCAGCTTCAGCCTCCGCCAAATCTAGGACGGTGTTTATGGGTCCCGGCTCAAGGCCGGGACGACACCGATAGTGTGGCGCCGACCATCCGTCTCACGCCTTGAAATACGCGATCTGCGTCGTCGTCGCGAGCAGCCGGCCCGACGGCGACCACAGCTCGCCGTGCTGGTCCTGATAGCTGCGGTTGAACACCTTGGCATCCGCGGTCGCGAGCACATGCGTGATGTTCTCGGCGGCCAACTCATCGCGGCTGACGTGGAAATAGGTCGTCAGCGACACTGTGCCGAACGGCACCAGCTCGCCGCGGGCATGGAAGACGCGGCCGAAGAACGCATCCGACATCGCCAGCAGCGACAGGCCATCGAGCTTGCGCGGCCTGCGGTCGGAGATCCAGAGACGGGAATAGCTGCTGTGCGGCTCGCCCGACGGTGAGGCGCCGGAGGCCGGGCGTCCTTCGATGAAGCGGAAGTCGTATTGCTTCGTCCACGACATGTTCGTATTGGGATGACGCTTGACCTGATCGAACGGCGGCGCCTCGGGCTTGACGGCCGGCTGGTGCGACCATGACGGCCGCCGCTCGGCGAACACGGCGGTGGCGAGCGTCGCAGCGTCCGCATTGCCCTGGCTCAGCTCGACGCACCAGTGCTGCGAGGAGCGGTTGGCCTTCACCAGCCGCACGTCGAGATCGAACGGCCCCTCCGCGATCGGCGCGCAATAGTTCACCGTGAGCGCCAGCGGATCGCCCTGGATTTGCGGATGCTCGATCAGCGCGCGCAACACGGTCGCCGCGGTCGCACCGCCGAACGGGCCGACGAAGGCCCAGTAGTCCGGGCTGGTCCGGCCCTGCCAGCGGCTGTCGCCGGCGGTGACGCGGGTGGCGTCGTCGAACAGGTGAGCTGAGCTTTCAGGAAGCATGATCCGTCCGCACCTCGACTTGCGTGCCATCCCACCGCCGAAATTCGATCGTTTCGGTCAGCTCACCGTATTGTCGATAGCCGGCAAGATCACCGGCTGGATCAGCCGAGATCCACGCGTCGGTGATCTTGCCGCCGATACGCTGTACGGTGATGACGCTGACGCTCGTGATGAGGTCAGTCACCAGGCGCTCGGTCGCTTCAGTCTCGCTCAACCCGGACAGGTCAGCCAGGGTGCTGCCGTGGGTATGCCAGGGACAGCCGTCGAACCCCATCGTCAAATCGCCGTCAGGACAGATGACCAGAAACTTAAGCAGGCCGTCGGGGCTGACATATTCGCGGGGCTGCATTGGCGCTGACTACTCTCGACCACTGCCGTCATTGCGAGGAGCTCTCGCGACGAAGCAATCCAGTCTTTTCACTTTGCCCTGGATTGCTTCGCTTCGCTCGCAATGACGACGGAGCGTTGTCACCTTTTCACGCCCGCTGCGCATGCACCGGTGTTGCCGCAATAGGACCGACCGGCACGTTCCAGATGTCGTCGGCATATTCGCGGATGGTGCGGTCGGAGGAGAACCACGCCATGCGCGCGACGTTGAGGATCGAGGCCCGCGTCCAGGCAGGCACCGTCTGCCAGCGTGCATCGATGCCGCGCTGGGCCTCGTAGTAGGAATCGAAATCGGCCGAGACCATGTAGTGGTCGAGATGGCGCAGCGCATGCGCGATCGGCTCGAAGCGGCCCGGCTCGCCCGGCGAGAAGGCGCCTGCGGCGATCGCATCGATGGCGCGCGCGAGCCGCGGCGAGCGGCGAATGAGATCTGTGGCGTCGAGGCCCTGCTTGCGCCGGAGCATCACGTCCATCGCCTCCATGCCGAAGATCGCGATGTTGTCGGCGCCGACATTGTCGCGGATCTCGATATTGGCGCCGTCCAGCGTGCCGATGGTGAGGGCGCCGTTCAGCGCCAGCTTCATGTTGCCGGTGCCGGAGGCCTCCATGCCGGCGGTCGAGATCTGCTCGGAGAGGTCGGCCGCGGGAATGATCGCTTCCGCCAGGCTGACATTGTAGTCGGCGAGGAACACGACCTTGAGCCGGCCGCCGATCGCGGCATCGTTGTTGACGACCTCGGCGACGTCGTTGATCAGCTTGATGATAAGCTTGGCGTAGCGGTAGCTCGCCGCCGCCTTGCCGGCGAAGATTTTCACCCGCGGCACCCAGTCGCGCTGCGGGTCGTCCTTCATGTCCTGGTATAGCGCGACGGCCTCGATGATGTTGAGCAGCTGCCGCTTGTACTCGTGGATGCGCTTGATCTGCACGTCGAACAGCGCGGCGGGATCGAGGCGCACGTTCATGCGCTCGCCGATCAGACGCGCGAGCTGCACCTTGTTGTGATGCTTCACGGCGCGGAACTTCTGATGGAAGGCGCTGTCGCTGACGTAGCTCTCCAGGCTCGGAAGCAGGGTCGGATCATCGACGATGGCGTCGCCGCAGGCTTCCTGCAACAGGCTGGTCAGCTTCGGATTGGCCAGCATGAGCCAGCGGCGGAAGGTGATGCCGTTGGTCTTGTTGGTGATGCGGCCGGGATAGAGATGGTTGAGATCGTGGAACACGGTCTCCTTCATCAGGTCTGAATGCATCGCCGAGACGCCGTTGATGCGATGCGAGCCGACGAAGGCGAGCTGGCCCATGCGCACGCGGCGTCCGCTCCTCTCGTCGATCAGGGACACCGAGGCGCGATAGTCGATGTCGCCGGGCGCGCGCTCCTCGGCCAGCGCCAGATGCTGCGCGTTGATGCGGTAGATGATCTCGAGATGCCGCGGCAGCAGCCGCTCGAACAGTTCGACCGGCCAGGTCTCGAGCGCTTCCGGCAGCAGCGTGTGGTTGGTGTAGGACAGGGTCGCGACCGTGACCTTCCAGGCCTCGTCCCAGCGGAAATTATGCAGATCGACCAGGATGCGCATCAACTCGGCGACCGCGAGCGACGGATGCGTGTCGTTGAGCTGCACCGCGGCCTTCTGCGACAGGCTGCGCAATTGCCCGTCGGAGCCGAGATGGCGCTTGACGAGGTCCTGCAGCGAGGCCGAGACGAAGAAATATTCCTGGCGCAGCCGCAGTTCGCGTCCCGCCGGGCTCTCGTCGTTCGGATAGAGGAATTTGCAGATCGCTTCCGCACGCGCTTCTTCGGCCGATGCGCCGAGGTAGTCGCCGGAGTTGAACACGTCGAGCTTCAGCGGATCGGGCGAGCGCGCCGACCACAGCCGGAGCGCATTGACGTGCTGGCCGCGCCAGCCGACGATCGGCGTGTCGTAGGCGACGGCCTGCACGGTCTCGCCGGGATGCCAGACGGCACGGGCGCGGCCCTTGTCGTCGATGTGCTCGACGCCGCCGCCGAAATGGACGTGATAGACCACCTCGGGACGCTGGAATTCCCAGGGATTGCCGAACGACAGCCAGACGTCCGGATATTCGTGCTGCCAGCCGTCGACGATCACCTGCCGGAACAGGCCGAAATCATAGCGGATGCCGTAGCCGATCGCCGGGATCTGCAACGTCGACATGCTCTCCATGAAGCAGGCCGCGAGCCGCCCGAGGCCGCCATTGCCGAGTGCGGCGTCCGGCTCGCATTTGCGCAGATCCGTCAGGCCGACGCCGAGATCGCCGAGCGCGGTCTCGAACACCTTCATCAGCCCCATGTTGTTGAGCGCGTCGGTGAACAGGCGGCCGATCAGGAATTCCAGGCTGAGATAATAGACGCGCTTGCGTCCGGCGTCGTAGCTCTCTTTGTCTGCGGTCAGCCAGCGATGCACGATGCGGTCGCGCAGGGTCAGCGCCGCGGCATGGTACCAGTCCTGCGCCGTCGCCTGGCTTGCTTCCTTGCCGATGGCAAGCCGGAGCTTGGCGAGGACGTCGCTCTTGATCTCGGCGACCGCCAATTCGTCGACGGGCTGGCCAGAGGTGGCGAAGCTGCGCTGGGGCGGGTGGTCTGTCACCTTGGAAACCTGTGATGCTACGTGGAACCAGAAAAAAGCATACGATGGTTGGGTGCGGATCGAAACCCGGGGAAGGGCCGGTCCGCACAGCTCGGTGATAGAAAATTATGCAAGGTTCGGGCCGGGTTCCGATGAGGAACGGGGGCGATAATGCTGCATGTGCACATGGTCCTCCGTCGTCATCCCGGCGGAAGCCGGGATCCAGACTCACCGGCCGAAGATGAGGCCCGACAGGTCGCTCCAATCGAGATTGTCTCTTTGAATGAGCTCGACCTTCCAATCGCGATGCCAGTTCTTCAGCTGCTTCTCGCGGGCGATCGCCTCGAGCGGCCTCGCAAAGCGCTCGACGTGAACGAGCCGAAAAACCCTGTACTTGCTGACAAACTTAGACCCTCGACCAGCACGATGCTCTTCCAGCCGCCGTCTCAGATCATTCGTCACTCCGATGTACAGCGTGCCGTGATGCCCGCTGGCGAGGATGTAGACCGTCCATGCGGCCTCGGTGCTCATCGGTCGTGCAAACCAAACAGCTGCGGTGGGTCTGGGTCCCGGCTCGGGGGCCGGGACGACGATAAATGAGCACTTCCCTTTTCGGCAAGAACAAATTAAGAACAATTTAGCAAGCGATCGTTATCTGTGGTTCGATTCGATCTCTCCGCCAGACGCTCCCGGCATCAGCGCATCACGCGAGGATACCATGTCCACCACCGCCTTCGATCCATTGGCCCTGACCCGCATTGCCGATTTCGCGCGCACCTTGACGCGGCTGCACAAGACCGCGCGGCGACGCGCCGTCGACGACGATCAGATCGACCGTGCGTTCAACGCCGTCTGCATGTCGGTCTGGGGCTACACGACCGACGACATTTCCGACGATCTGTTCTCGGCCACCGACCACACCTTCCTCGATGGCCTCGACGAGGCGCGGGCGCGCATCTTCGCCGCCGAGCAGGGCTATGATCTCGTCGACGACGAGGGCATGCTGACCGACTGGTGGGGCTTCTGCTGGATGATCCTGGCCGAGAAGCGGGGTCTGCTGACGCCGGACAACCGCGAGGCCGCGCGCGTGGCGATCGAGGAGAAATATCTCACCGCACCGAACGTCATCGGCGTCATCGTCGGGCGTTAAAGACTTCGGCCGTCATTCCGGGCGCGCACGGCGCGAACGCGGCATCTCGAGTCGGGCAGGGTCTCTTATCGAGACCTCAATTCACATCCGCGCGCTTCTCGCGGCTCACGGCAGGCTTGGGCGCAATGCTTATCGGCGGCGCGACGCTGACATTGACCTCGGCTGGTGCGGGCGCAGGTGGCAAGTCGGCGCCGACAGTGTCGGCACGCACCGGCGCGACCTTCATCTCGTTGAGCCTGGCGCGGGTATCCGAGTTCAACCCGGGATAGGACGCCACTGGTTTGAAATCGGCCGGTTGGCTGTTGCCGCCGCGCGGGCCCGAATAGGCGACGAGTCCGTCGCTGGTCGCGACCACGTCGCCGGGTCGCAGCGAGGTGTCGAGCGACAGGTCGACCGGAGCCAGCCCGGCCGGATCGCGACCATTGCAGGTGCAGTCGGGACGCAGCGCCTGGCGATAGGCGAACGCGTTGTCGCTATCGGCGTAGCGCTCGCCATTGGCCGCGGTCGCGTAGTCGATGTTGGAGCCGAAATAGACCTTGGTCGCGCTGGCCGGGCAGAACGCCTGGCACATCTGGACGGGTGAGGCGAGGCCGCGCGCCAGCGGGAAATAGCGGCCGTCGCAGCTGCGCACGCAGAATGCCGCGCCGGATCCGCCGGAGGCCGCGCGCGGCTGCGGTGCGGCTTGCGGATTGCTGCCGAACGGATCGGAGAAGAAATTGCCCTGCGGCGCCTGGCGCTGCGAGGCCGGCTTGTTGAAGCCGCCGAACAGGAAATCGAACAGGCCCTGGGCCGCGGCCATGTGCGGCGTCAGCGCCACCGATACGGCGATGCCGATCGCGGTCGCGAACAGCACGCGGCGGGGCACCCGCCGAAACGACGACACGCTACGCAACACCCACTCCCACCGTCACCGCCAAGATATCCACCGCAAGCCCTGCCCGGACGCGGGCCAGCCCGCGCGCCTCCGATCATGTGCGATCGAACGGGCCATGCCCAAGGCACGGCGCCATCAGCTTTGCGGTAACCTTAACGGGCGTTGGTAAATGAGCCGTGTGCGCGCGGGGCGCCGGGGTCGCAAAATGCGCGCGGCCGGACGAAAACGCGTCAGATAAACTCGTGCGCCTTGTACAGCGCCCGGAACGGCAGGCCGGCCTCGGCGAAGGTCTCCGCGGCGCCTTCCTCGCGGTCGACCATGGTGAACACCAGCGCCACCTCCGCGCCGGCCTCGCGCAGCGCCTCCACCGCCTTCATGGCCGAGCCGCCGGTCGTGGTGACGTCCTCGACCACGACGATGCGCTTGCCGGCCAGGGTCTCGTCCCGGGTCAGGCCCTCGATCGCCAGCCTGGCGCCATGCTCCTTCGGCTTCTTGCGGACGAAGAAGGCCGCGATCGGATGGCCCTTGATCCAGGAGATCTGGGCGATCGCGCCGGCCAGCGGCACCGCGCCCATCTCGAGCCCGCCGATATAGTCGTAGCCGTCGTCCTTCAGCGCCTCATAGGTGAGCTCGGCGAGCAGGGTGGCGCCCTCCGGGTCCATCATGGTCGGCTTCAGGTTGAAATAGAAATCGCTCTTGCGGCCGGAGGCCAGCGTGACCTCGCCACGGCCGAACGAGCGCCTGCGGATGATCTCGAAGAGGCGGGCGCGGGAGGCGGATTTGGACACGGCGTTTTCCCCTGGGGGTCTTCAGGATTCTTGGGTGGCGCAATCTATCGGGGTCGGGCCGCGTAGGCCAGCCGCCAGGATGCCCCATCAACAACGGTACGTTTGGAAGCGGGCGCAGTTTCGAGCTAATGGGGGAGCCAGCCTGCAAGCAGGAATTTCCCGGAAGGACCGCCCATGACGATCGAGCTGCACACCTGGAACACCCCCAACGGCCGCAAGATCTCGGTCGCGCTGGAGGAGATGGGGCTGCCCTACCGCGTGGTCCCCGTCGACATCACCAAGGGCGCCCAGATGGCGCCGGCGTTTCTGGCGATCAGCCCGAACAACAAGATCCCGGCGATCGTCGATCCCGATGGCCCCGATGGCAAGCCGGTCAGCGTGTTCGAATCGGGCGCGATCCTGCTCTATCTCGGTGAGAAGACCGGCCAATTCCTGCCGAAGCAGCTCTCCGAGCGCATCCCGGTCTATGAATGGCTGATGTGGCAGATGGGCGGGTTCGGCCCGATGCCGGGCCAGGTGCATCATTTCATCGCGCTCGATAGCGAGCAGGACCGTGCCTACGGCCTGAAGCGCTACATGGCCGAGACGGTTCGGCTCTACGGCGTGCTCGACCGCCGGCTCGCGTCACATGAGTTCGTTGCCGGCCCGCTGTCGATCACCGATTTCGCGATCCTCGGCTGGGCCTGGCGCCATCCGCGCCACAAGGTCGATCTCGCCGACTTCCCCAACGTCAAGCGCTGGTACGACACCCTGATGGCACGGCCGGCGGTGAAGCGGGGCATGGAGGCGAAGCTGGATTGAAGCCCCCGAGATCGCGCAGCGGCCGGATGCCTTGCCGAGGCGTCCCGGTTCGAGATCGGCTGCCTCCAGCAGCCGATGCTCGTTCCTCCGCCGATTGCATGACAGCGGCGTCCGGCCTCAGTTCTGCGCGTAGGCGTCCGGATCGGGGCTGCTGCTGGGTTGTTTGAATGCGGCGCGCAGGGCCGACGGCATCGGATAATTGAAATTGATCCCGATCGGCGGCACCGGCGATTCGAACCACTTCCTGTAGATCGCCTCGATCTCCGGGCTCCGATAGATCTCGGCCGTGACACGGTCGGCGATGGCCTTGAACGGCGCATCGTCCTTGCGCAGCATGATGCCGAAAGGCTCCGGCTTCGAGAACTCGTCCTTGCTGATCGCGTATGCCGCGGGGTCCTTGGACCGCGCGATCGCGACCGCGAGCTGGACGTCGTCGAGCACATAGGCCTGCGCACGATCGGTCTCCAGCATCAGGAATGCCTCGGCCTGGTCCTTGGCCGGAACGATGTTGATGCCGAGCTTGCGTTCCACATTGACCTTGTTCAGCTGCGCGATGTTGGTCGATCCGGCGATCGCGACGGCCGTCTTGCCCTTCAGGTCGTCGATCGTGTCGATCGATAGCGACTTCTTCGCCGCAAAGCGGGTGGCGCTGAGAAAGTGCGTGTTGGCGAAGGCCACGAGCTTCTGGCGTTCGGCGTTGTTGGTGGTGGATGCGCACAGCAGGTCGATGGTGCCGTTGGTCATCAGCGGAATGCGGTTGGAGGACGTCACCGGAACGGTTTCGACCGTGAGGTTGGGCAGCCCGAGCTCCTTCTTCACGGCATCCGCAATGCGCGCGCAGATATCGAGCGCATAGCCGACCGGCTTCTGGTTGCCGTCGAGGTAGCTGAACGGCACCGACGACTCCTGGAAACCGATCGAAATCCGGTTGGTCTCCTTGATCTTCTGCAGCGTGCCCGTCAATTCTTCGGCGCTCGCAGCGTTGGCAGCGAGCGCCACCGTCAGCAGAAATCCCCATACGCGCATTGAAGCCCCTCCTCGCAGCAATCCTGTTGGCACGCCGCAGCGGACTGCCCGTGCTGTCGATGCCAGCCTCGCTGTCGCGGGCAACGATGAAAAGGGATAAAAATGCTTCATGTTTCATTCCAAAAAGAGATTATTGCTGCCTGACAGGCGTCTGACGGCGTCCGGATCACGCGCCGCGCTAACCCTGGAGCTGGCGGCCGAAGTCGCAGGTCCTGCGCGCCAGCTCGGCCATCGCGGCGGTGAAGGCCGAGGGCCTGTCGTTGCGATACATGGCCGCATAGGGCACCGCGGGCAGCGCCGGCTTGACCGGCACGATGGCGAGCTTTCGCTCCTCGAACAGCGGACGGAAACAGCGTTGCGGCAGATAGCTGATGCCGAGGCCGGCCACCGCGAGTCCGACCAGCGCGGTCAGGTTATCGATCGAAATGGCGCGCTTGAAGGAGACGCCGTTTGCCGTCAGCCATTTGTTGAAGAACAGGCCGGAGCCCGAGCGGCGGCCCTGCATCAGGATCGTGTGCTCGCCGAGCTCGTCGAAGCCGAGAGCCCGGCGCGTTGGCACCAGGCCGGGGCGCGCCGTCCAGACGTTCTGGACCTCGGCCAGCCTGACCGACGTCACCTCCGGATCGGAAAACACGTCCGGGATCACGATGAGGTCGATGCTGCCTTCGATCAGCCGATCGTACAGGCTGCGGCTGGTGTCGACCTCGGGCTCGATCATCACCGCCGGATGAGCTTCGCGAATGGCCGAGACCAGACGCGGCAGCCATGTCAGCGCCGACAGCTCCGTTGCGCCGAGGCGGAGACGGCGGGCCGGCGCCTGCCGTCCGTCCTTCAGCTCCAGGATCTGGTCCTGCAGCGCCAGCATCTGGCGGCCGAGCGCCAGGATCTGCTCGCCCCGCTCGGTCAGACGGGCGCCGCGCTGGCTGCGGTCGAACAGCGGCGCGCGGGCCGAGGCCTCGAGCTCCTGGATGCGTTTGGAGATGGCCGATTGCGTCGTGTTGAGCTTGGCCGCGGCACGCTCGAAGGTGCCGAGCTCCGCGATCCAGTTCAAGGCCTCGAGCTGCTTCAGCGTGATCATGCCGACATTCGAAAAAGAGATGCGTCAGCATCGCTATTTATCTGTTTTCCGAATTCATGGCGAGTCCTACATCGCTGGATCACTTGACGCGAGCGGCATCGTCACATCCGGTGCCGCGATGGCATGGGAGAGAGCGATGGGCAGTGCGGGCGAGGGATCAGCGCGGATGAGCCACGGAGACACGCAACCCGGCACGGCGGTCGATCCCGCCATCATGGCGGCATTCAAGTCCGTTGCCACCGCCGTGATCAGCGACAATCTGGAACGGTTGCCGGGGGCCGCGAGTTTGCGGCCGTTCTATACGGGCGCACCGATGGCCGGGACCGCGCTGACGGTGAACACGGCGCCGGGCGACAACCTCTTCATCCATCGGGCGCTCGATCTCGTGAAGCCGGGCGATGTCATCGTCGTCAATGGCGGCGGCGACGAGACGCGGGCATTGGTGGGCGAGATCATCGCCGCCATCGCCGAGCAGCGCGGCGCGGCCGGGATCGTCGTCGACGGCGCCATCAGGGATTCCAGCGTGCTGATGAGCTCCGGCTTCCCGGTGTTCGCGCGCGCCGTCAATCATCGCGGCCCCTACAAGAACGGTCCGGGTGCGATCAACGTGCCGGTGTCGATCGGCGGCATGATCGTCGCGCCGGGTGACGTGGTGGTCGGGGACGCCGACGGTGTCGTCGCATTCGCGCCGGCGATCGCGCCTGCGCTGCTGGACGCCGTGCGCGCCCAGGAGCAGCGTGAAGCAGAGATCATGGCCAGCATCCGCGCCGGGCGCTATCGCGGCGCCTATGCCAAATAGAAGATGATCGCGATCGTGCCGCGAACGGCCTGTCCCGGTGCGAATGGTCCGGTTTTGCGCGACGTCGAAGTGCAACGCCATCTCACGCGTCGATCATCGTGTCAGCTGGTAGCCGGCGGCGCGACGTTGAGCGTCGGTGCCGAACGCCCAACGCGGCTGAACACACCCGCCACGCTCGAGAGCAGCAGCACCAGCAGGATCGCCGCTGCGAACGGCACGGAATGTCCGATCATGGCGAGGAGACACGCCGACAGCGCGATCGCCAGGCCGATCTCCAGTGCTGCGATCGGCTCACCGGCGTCGACCCGCGCCTTCCAATGGATCGCGATCCCTGCGGCGACCATCGGCATGTCGTAGATCATCGCATAGGGCGTGACGACGATGCTGCCGATCGCGACCAGCGCGATCGCCTGATCGGTCATGCCGCGCCGCCAGGCGCGCCAGACCAGCACAACGACGGCGCCGGACAACAGCGCCTGCAGCCCATAGCCGATCGCGATCGGTGCACCGATCGCGTGCACGCCGGCGATCACCGTCGGCATCATGTGGTCGAGGCTGGCCTGGTTGGCCTGCAACAGCGATTGATAGCTCGGAAAGCGTGCGATCCACTCGATCCAGATCGACCAGTCGAGCGCAGCGCTCGTGATGACGGCGACGATCACGGTCGTGGCGATCGCGGAGAGGATGGCGCGCCAATTGCGTGACGCCAGCAGGACGATGGGCATCAGCAGCACGAATTGCGGCTTGTAGGCGAGCAGGCCGAGCAGGGCGCCGGCTGTCATCGGGTGGCTTGCGAGCAGGCGCAATCCGCCGATCAGGAGTGCGGCCGACAGAAAGCCGTTCTGGCCGGTAATCGCGTTGATCAGCGTCGTCGGCGCGGCGAGCAGGGCGAGGCCGGATAGCGAGCGCCATTCGCGTCCCAAGGTCGCCAGGACGTAGAGCGCGAATGTTGTGGCGATCCAGCAGACATAGGCTGAGGGCAGCGCCATCATGCCGAGCGGAATGAGCGCCAGCAGAAAGGTCGGCGGATAGGGATAAGGGAAGCCGCCGCCATTGAGCCCGGGATCCAGCTTCTGCTGATAGTCGGCGAGCGCGAACGGATCGTAGATCCCCGCGCCCGACTGCGCCGCGAATTTGCCGAACGACCACAGGCCGGAGAAATCGCCGAATGCCGGCTGCGGCGATGACAGCCACCAGCTGACGAGATAGAGGCCGTTGTAGAGCCAGAGCGCAACCAGCAGAATCAGGAGCGCATTGCGATCGCGCGTCTGATTGGATGCTGCGGATGACGTCGCGGTCATGGGACTCTTCGGGCCAGCGTGTTCGTGTTCGGCGCGATCGGGCGCGGCTGTAACATCGGGATGATTGAAGACGTCACGCGATGGCTCGCATGCGCTTCCTGCGCCAGTCTTGCCCAAGCCCGTTGCAAGCCGTGTTACCGGCGCGCAGGTCGGCGCCCGCCGATCCCCATCATGGTCAACGAAGGGTAAAGTCGCCGCTGGATTGCTGCGAGGTGCGGCAGCGCGTCGCCCACAAGGATCATGGTTCGTTGTCAGCTCTCTCCGCGTCGTCATGGCCGGGCGCTGTCCGCGCCGAAGCGGCTTCGGCCGCGCAGGCGGGACGAGCCCGGGATGACGTGCAACCAACCGCAAGCGTCGCATGCGTCCCATGCGCAAACTGCCCGTCGGGTTACTTTGTCGCAGGCCGACGATGTTGCACCGTCGGGCAAATCAGCCGCACATTTCCGCACGTCCCGTTGCCGCATGAGGGGCGTTTCGCGAACGTCACGGACCGTTGGCAGTGGGATGCGATGGGTGTGTCTTGCTGCAGCATGGTCTGACCGTGCGGACGAACAGCAGGGCATGCACGGTCAAGTCGCGCGGTCCTGATATCCCGATGCTGATATCAACTCATGACGAAGCTTCGCTTCGCGTGGGGATGGTGGCCAACAAGCCCGGCGCACCAGGGAGAACGCGAAGCAGCCGTTAAAGCCGTCGCGCAGGGAGGGCCGGGTCATCCGGCTGAACCTGTGGTACCTGCCGCCTGCATTTTTTTGAGCAGGCGGGCCACGGGCCTCAGTCGAGGTCCGGCCTTCCCTGCGCCCTCATCGAATTCTGGAGGGCGGGCACCATGCATCGCTTGGGCAGATCGTGCCGCGAGAACATGGAGGCGTGCCCACACCTCGTTTCATCCCTTGCGCTATTTGTTAGTTGAAAAGGATTTTCCATTGCGCGTGCGATGCCCGCCACGGCGTACACTGCCACCCTCCCCTGGAGGGCAGGGCTATCGCATGTGACGGTCCAACTTTGAGTTCGGCTCCCTCCACACCGTCATGGCCGGGCTCCGTCCCGGCCATCCACGTCGTTCGGCATCCTGGGAAGGACGTGGATGCCCGGGACGGAGCCCGGGCATGACGACGTGGAGGCAGCGGAGCGAAACGACTCAGATCTTCATATGCGATAGCCCTGCCCTCCAGGGGAGGGTCGCCTGGCATGAGTGCAGCGAATGTGAGGCGGGGTGTGGTGATGTCTCCACACGCACCAGCGTCTGCGGCTTCACCCCACCCCGCTCGCCCGCTTCGCGGTGCGACCCTCCCCCTCCAGGGGAGGGTGGCACCTCGCGCTGGGCTGAGCGATGCGATGACACATCAAAGCAGCCTCGCCGCATCGTCATTGCGAGCGCAGCGAAGCAATCCAGAATCATTCCGCGGCGGCAGTCTGGATCGCTTCGCTGCGCTCGCAATGACGGAGGAGAGGGCTGTGCGCGCAGCTCAATGCGCCTCGTCCCAATTGTTGGCGGCGCGGGCGTCGACGTGCAGCGGCACCGACAACAGCACGGCTGGGAACGGCGCGTCCTGCATCACGTGCTGCACCACCGGCAAGGTCGCGGCGACCTCGTCGTCGGGGACCTCGAAGATCAACTCGTCATGCACCTGCAGCAGCATCTGCGCCGAGAGCTTCTTCTGCGCGAGCGCATCCTCCACCCGCGTCATGGCGCGGCGGATGATGTCGGCAGCCGTGCCCTGCAGCCGCGCGTTGATCGCGGCGCGCTCGTTGAAGGCACGGACCGAGGCGTTCGACGCCTTGATCTCGGGGTAGTGGCACTTGCGGCCGAACAGCGTGGTGACATAGCCGTGCTTGCGGCAGAACTCGCGGGTCTCGTCCATGTAGGCGCGGATGCCCGGGAAGCGCTCGAAATAGCGCTTGATGTAGGCCCCGGCCTCCTCGCGGGCGATGCCGAGCTGGTTGGCGAGGCCGAACGCGGAAATGCCGTAGATGATGCCGAAGTTGATCGCCTTGGCGCGGCGGCGGACCTCGCTCGGCATGTCCTTGATCGGCACGCCGAACATTTCGGAGGCCGTCATGGCGTGAATGTCGAGCCCATCCTTGAAGGCCTGCTTCAATACGGGAATGTCGGCGATCTCGGCGAGCAGGCGCAATTCAATTTGAGAGTAGTCCGCCGAGACCAGCTTGTGGCCGGGCGTCGCGATGAAGGCGCGGCGGATCTTGCGGCCGTCCTCGGTTCGCACCGGGATGTTCTGCAAATTCGGCTCGTTCGACGACAGCCGGCCCGTGGTGGTCGCGGCCAGCGCGTAGGTGGTGTGCACGCGATGGGTCTGCGGGTTGACGTAGGTCGGCAGCGCATCGGTGTAGGTCGATTTCAGCTTGGAGACCTGGCGCCATTCCAGGATCTTGCGCGCGAAATCGTTGCCTTGCTCGGCGAGGTCGTCGAGAATCGACGCGGATGTCGACCACGCGCCGGTCTTGGTCTTGCTGCCGCCGGGCAGGCCCATCTTGCCGAACAGGATGTCGCCGATCTGCTTCGGGCTGCCGACATTGATCGGCTCGCCGGCCAGGTCCTGCAACTCGGCCTCGACGCGGGCGGCGGTCTGGGCGAAATCGCCGGACAGGCGCGACAGCACCTGGCGGTCGATCGAGATGCCGCGCCGCTCCATGCGCGCGAGCACGGCGACCAGCGGCCGTTCCAACGTCTCGTAGACGGCGGTCATGCGCTCGGCCACCAGCCGCGGTTTCAGCACGCGCCACAGCCGATGAATGACATCGGCGGCTTCGGCCGAATGCGCGGTGGCGCGGTCGATCGCGACCTGCTCGAATGTCAGCTTGTTCCGGCCGCTGCCGATCAGCTCGCCTTCACTGATTATGGCGTGACCGAGCACGTGTTCAGCCAGCGAGTCGAGCTTCTGCGAGCCCCGTCCGGCGTCCAGCGCGTAGCTCATCAGCTGCACGTCATCAGTGTTGGTCAGCGTGATGCCGGCCTGCGCCAGCATCACGGCCGTGAACTTGATGTTGAAGCCGACCTTCAGGATGCCGGCGGATTCCAGGATGGGCTTCAACGCCTCGAGCGCGTCGCCGTCCTTGATCTGGTCGGGCGCGAGCCCGGCATCGAACAGGCCGCCGCCGTCGCCGGCCTGGCGATGCGCCAGCGGGATGTAGCAGGCGTCGTTGGGCGCCAGCGCCAGCGCGATGCCGCACAGATTGGCCTGCATCGGATCGATCGAGCTGGCCTTGACCTCGATGGTGACACGGCCAAAGTCATGGACGCGGGCAAGCCAGGCGTTCAGCTCGGGCAGGCTGCGGAGGGTCTGATATTTGTCGCGATCGATGCGCGCCGTCTTGGCCGCCTCGGCGCGCGCCTCAGCGAGGCTGACCGGTGTGCCCTTGCTCATGGCCGATTTGTCAGTGCGCGGATCGCCGCCTCGTCTCACTGCCCCGGATGCGGGGGAGGGCGGGGTGGGGGCACTTGCGGCGGGCAAGCCCCCACCCGGATCGCTGCGCGATCCGGCCTCCCCCGCAGGTGGGGGAGCTGCACCACCACCACTCTTCAGCTGCTCGTCGGCCGACACGTCGGCGGGATCGATCTGCGAATACTCGGCGACGCGCCGCGTCAGCGTGGTGAACTCCATCGCCTTGAGGAAGGCGATCAGCTTGCGTGGATCCGGCTCGTGCACCGCGAGGTCGTCGAGTGGAACCTCGAGCGCGACCTTGTCGTCGAGCAGCACCAGCTGACGCGAGATCCGCGCCTTTTCGGCATTCTCGATCAGCGCCTCGCGCCGCTTCGGCTGCTTGATCTCGGTCGCACGCGACAGCAAGGCTTCGAGATCGCCGTAGTCGTTGATCAGCTGCGCAGCGGTCTTGATGCCGATGCCGGGCACGCCCGGCACATTGTCGGTGGAGTCGCCGGCCAGCGCCTGCACCTCGACCACCTTCTCCGGCGGCACGCCGAACTTCTCGATCACCTCGGCGATGCCGATGCGGCGGTCCTTCATCGTGTCGTACATCGTGACGCAGTCGTTGACGAGCTGCATCAGGTCCTTGTCGGAGGACACGATCGTGGTGGTGGCGCCGCGCTCGCAGGCAAGCCTTGCATAGGTCGCGATCAGGTCGTCGGCCTCGAAGCCGCCCTGCTCCAGGCAGGGCAGATCGAAGGCGTGCACGGCCTCGCGGATCAGCGCGAATTGCGGAATCAGGTCATCCGGCGCCGGCGGCCGGTGCGCCTTGTAGTCGCCGTAGATCTTGTTGCGGAACGTGACCTCGGACTTGTCGAACACGATGGCCAGATGCGTCGGCCGGTCGGTCTCGGGCATGTCGCGCAACAGCTTCCACAGCATGTTGCAGAAACCGAGCACGGCGTTGACCTGCAGCCCGTCGGACTTGCGGTTGAGCGGCGGCAGCGCGTGATAGGCGCGGAAGATGTAGGACGAGCCGTCGACCAGGAACACATGGTCGCCCTTGACGGCCCCCTTGACGGTCTCCTTGGCCGCGCCTTTGGCGGCAGCTGGCACAGGGGCGGCGGGGCTGGTGGCGGCGGCTTTCTCGGGGGCTTTGGGCATGGCCGCAATGTAGGGATTTTCGCTCGTATTGACAGCCGTGACGACGCCGTGCGCACCGGATTTTTCCGACCCTCAGATCGGCCCAACGCAGCGGACCAGGAAGTCCATGACGGCGCGAATGAGGGGCGTGCGCCTGAGGTCGCGATGAACGACGAGCCAGATATCGCGGCTGATGTCCCCGCGGCCTTCGTCGCAGCGGACCAGACCGGGATCGTGGTCGCCGAGAAAATGCGGCAGGGCGGCGAGGCCGAGGCCCGCACGCGCCGCCGCGGCCTGGTTCTCGAGATCGCCGGTCTGGAACACGATCGCGCGCCGGCCGGCGACGGCTTTCAACCATTGCTGCTGGGGCGCCGAGTCCATGCTGGCATCGTAGGCGATGAATCCGAACGCATGCTGCGGCGTCTCCTTGAGATAGTGAGGCGCGCCATAGAGGCTGAAGCCGAATCGACCAACCTTGCGTGCGATCAGGCCGGGTTCGTCGGGACGCGACAGCCGCAGGGCAATGTCGGCTTCCCGGCGGTTGAGCGAGGCGATGCGCTTCTCGCCGATCAGCTTGATGGTGATGGCCGGATGCTGACGGTGCAGCTCGACCAGCCGTGGCGCGATCATCCTGTTGGCGAGCGTCGGTGGCGCGCTGATCGAGACCTCGCCCGCCAGACCCGGACGCGATGCGACCACGGTGCGCTCGATCGCGAAGGCGGCCTGCTCCATCGGACCGGCGGCCGCGGCAAGGCGGCGGCCGTCCTCGGTCAGGGCATAGGTCCGCGCGCGCCTGTCGACCAGCTTCAGTCTCGTTGCGCGCTCCAGTGCCGCGACGCGGCGCGCGACCGTGACATGGTCGACGCCGAGGGCGCGTGCGGCTGCCGACAGCGTGCCTTCGCGGGCGAGCATCAGGAAGTGATGGAGGTCGGTCCAGTCGATCTGCATGTTCAAATATTCACAATAGACGAGACAAGATGGGCAATTCCGCAGATCGATAACGCAGACCACAATGTCCCGATGCAGGCAACATGCATGGAGGCGGAGATGGCCGTTGTCGTTCGAGTGAAGGCGCCGGGTGGCGCAGAAAATCTGGTGCTGGAAACCGTCGAGCTGCCGGCGCCGCGGCCGGATGAGATCCGTCTGCGCCAGACCGCGATCGGTGTGAACTTCATCGACATCTATCAGCGCAGCGGTCTCTATCCGCTTCCGGACCGCGTTCTCGGTGTCGAAGGAGCGGGAGTCGTGACGGCGACGGGCGCTGACGTGACCTGCCTGTCCGTCGGCGACCGCGTCGCCTATGCCGGCGCGCCGGTGGGCGCCTATGCGTCAGAGCGAAATCTGCCGGCCTGGCGCGCGATGCCGCTGCGCGCCTCCGTTTCGGAAGCGCGCGCCGCATCGACATTGCTGAAGGGCATCACCGCCGCGATGCTGCTCGGTCGAACCTATGCCGTCGGACCCGGAACGACGCTGTTGGTGCACAGTGCTGCCGGCGGGCTTGGCCAGGTGTTGACACGGCTGGCCCGGCTGCGCGGCGCGACCGTCATCGGCACGGTGAGCTCGGAGGCCAAGGCGGCGGTCGCGCGCGCCGCAGGTGCGCATCATCTGATCGTCGGGCGAGACGCGGACTTTGTCGATGCCGTCAGGCGATTGACCGGCGGGCGCGGCGTCGACGTGGCCTATGACGGCGTCGGCGGCGGCACCCTGGCGCGAACGCTGGCCTGCGTCAGGCTGTTCGGAACGGTTGCCAGCATCGGTCAGTCTGCCGGTCCGATCCCAGACCTTGCCGTTGAGGAGCTGGGGCCTCGGCGCAGCCTGTCCCTGGCACGCCCGAGCGTGATGGCCCATGTGAACGATGTCGCTGACTATCGCAGGGACGCCGAGATCGTTCTCACCGCACTGGCCGATGGCGAGCTCGGCGGCGATGGCACCGCCTATCCGCTTGCGCAGGCGGTCCAGGCGCATATCGATCTCGAAAGCGGCCGCAGTCGTGGCGCGCTCTATCTGGTGCCGTGATGGCCGGGCTATTCGGCCGGCTGCAGCGCGGCGCGCGGCTTCGGCGGCGCGATCCAGAACGTGATTGGCCGCTCGAACAGGAACTGCGCGTTGAAGCGCAGCGCAAGGCGCCAGATCAGGAGCGCGCCGATCACGCCTGCGATGGTCACGAGCAGCGAGATGGTTCCGATGTCGGCGATCACGCCGGTCTTCAGCAGCACCGTGCGGGTCACCGCCATCGGCAGGAAGAAGGCGAGATAGATCACGATCGAATGCTCGCCGCAGAAGCGCAGCGCGTTGAGAAGCTGCGCGCGCGCCAGCAGGGTGCCGGCGATGATGATGGCGACCGCGCCGGCATAGCCCAGCGCCAGCGAGACGACCGGCCATTCGCTGATGCCGAGGTCGACGAGGCCCTGGTTGATCACCGCCCAGGCGAGCAGTCCGGCAATGGCGAAAGCGGGGCGCGCGCGGGCGCGATCCGACAGCGCGAAGATGTAGGTCGCGAACAGATAGCCGGAGTAGATGTAGACGAAACGGGCGCAGAACTCGTCGATCACGGTCCAGCCGGTGACGATGTGCGACATTTCGAGGCCGGCGGCGATGCCCCAGATCACGGGCGCCGGCGCCTTGCGTGTCAGCTTGATGACGACGAAGAAGATCGGCAGCAGGTAGATGAACCACAGCGTGCCGAACGGCTCGATGAAGGATTCGAGATAGAGATAGCCGGCATGGGGCCAGCCGCTTGCGGCGGCAAAGCCGGGGGCCTTGAAGCCGAACTGGATCGTCACCCACAGCACGTAGAAATAGGCGAAATGCACCACCTTGCGGTCGAGATAGGTGCGCCAGTCGCGGTCGATCACGAGCGGCAGGAAAAGCCCGGAGATCAGGAAGAAGTCCGGCATCCGGAACGGCTTGGCGAAGGCCACGACGGCATGCATGAAGCCGGTCTCGCCGGCCGCCAGCTCCACGCCGAGCACCGAGTGCATCATCACGACCATGATGATGCAGATACCCTTGGCGTAGTCGACCCAGTCGATGCGCGCCTCGGTTCCGACCGTTTTCGGCGTGCCATTTGCGGTCATGCTGTCCCCCTTTGGCGCGGAGCTGCCGCATCTTCGGGCAGAGCCGTTAATACTCCCTGCTGTCATCCAAACGTCATGCCGTTTTCTAAATTCCCCTTGGACCGCAAATGGTTTAAGACGCAAAAGTATTAACCACGAAGGATGGGTTTCGATGCGAATTGCGATGATCGGCACGGGCTATGTGGGGCTGGTGTCCGGCGCCTGCTTCGCCGATTTCGGCCACCAGGTCACCTGCGTGGACAAGGACGAGAGCAAGATCGCCGCGCTTCATCGCGGAGAAATCCCGATCTTCGAGCCCGGGCTGGATGCGCTGGTCGCGACCAACGTGAAGGCCAAGCGGCTCGACTTCACCACCGACCTCAAGCAGCCGGTCGCCGAGGCCGATGCGGTCTTCATCGCGGTCGGCACGCCGTCACGGCGCGGCGACGGGCATGCCGACCTGTCCTATGTCTATGCCGCCGCGCGCGAGATCGCGGCGTCCTTGACCGGTTTTACGGTGGTGGTGACCAAGTCGACGGTGCCGGTCGGCACCGGCGACGAGGTCGAACGCATCATCCGCGAGACCAACCCGGCGGCCGATGTCGTCGTCGCCTCCAATCCGGAATTCCTGCGCGAGGGTGCGGCGATCCGCGACTTCAAATGGCCGGATCGCATCGTCGTCGGGACCTCGGACGAGCGCGGCCGCAAGGTGCTCGGCGACATCTACCGTCCGCTGTCGCTGAACCAGGCGCCGATGATGTACACCGAGCGCCGCACCGCTGAGCTGATCAAATACGCCGCCAATGCGTTTCTCGCCACCAAGATCACCTTCATCAACGAGGTCGCGGACCTCGCCGAGAAGGTCGGCGCCGACGTGCAGGAAGTCGCGCGCGGCATCGGCCTGGATAACCGCATCGGCGCGAAGTTCCTGCATGCCGGTCCGGGTTTCGGCGGCTCCTGCTTCCCGAAGGATACGCGGGCGCTGATCAAGATCGCGCAGGACTACGACACGCAGCTGCGCATCGTCGAATCGGTGCTGGCCGTCAACGACAACCGCAAGCGCGCGATGGCGCGCAAGGTGGCTGCGGCTGTCGGCGGCAGCCTGCGCGGCAAGACGGTCGCGGTGCTCGGCCTGACCTTCAAGCCAGAGACCGACGACATGCGCGAGGCGCCGTCGATCCCGCTGGTGACGGGGCTGCTCGACATGGGCGCTAAGGTGCGCGCGCATGACCCGGTCGGCATCGAGCAGGCGAAGAAGGAACTGCCCGACATCGAATATTGCGACGATCCCTACGTCTGCGCCACCGGCGCCGATGCGATCGTGCTGGTCACCGAGTGGGTGCAGTACCGCGCCATGGACCTGGCCCGCTTGAAGGAGGTGATGGCGCATCCGGTCGTTGTCGACCTGCGCAACGTCTATCGCCCCGAGGAGATGGCCGAGCACGGCTTCATCTACGAGAGCATCGGCCGGCCGCCGGTGAAGGGCGCTTGATGGGGAGTGCGTGACGGGGAGTGATTGTCATACCCCGCGCAGGCGGGGTATCCAGTACGCTCGATCCTCGTGATCCCTGAGGTCGGCGTTTACTGGATCGTCCGCCTTCGCGGACGATGACTGGTCCCTAACCATTGTCCCTTCGCTTCGACACACCGCTGCCCATCGACGCCGTGCTGGACGAGCTGTCCGGCACGCTCGCGCGCAGCAATACCGCCGTCCTGGTGGCGCCGCCGGGCGCCGGCAAGACGACGCGGGTGCCGCTGGCGCTGCTGGATGCGCCCTGGGTCGGGACCAGGAAGATCATCGTGCTGGAGCCGCGGCGCATCGCGGCGCGCGCCAGCGCCGAGCGCATGGCCAAGTCGCTGGGCGAGCGCGCCGGCGACACCGTCGGCTACCGCGTGCGCTTCGGCTCGAAGATCTCGCGCGCGACCCGCATCGAGGTCGTCACCGAGGGCATCTTCACCCGGCAGATTCTGGATGACCCCGAACTCGGCGGCGTCGCCGCCGTGCTGTTCGACGAATTCCACGAGCGCTCGCTCGATGCGGACCTGGGCCTTGCGCTGGCGCGCGATGCGCAGCAGGGCCTGCGTGAGGATCTCCGGATCCTCGTGATGTCGGCGACGCTCGATGGTGCTCGGGTGGCGAAGCTGCTCGGCGATGCGCCGGTGGTCGAGAGCGAGGGCCGCGCCTATCCGGTGGAGACGCGCTATGTCGGCCGCAAGCCGGACGCGCCGGTCGAGCGCCAGATGGCGGAGACGATCGCGAGCGCGCTGCGCGCCGACTCAGGCTCCGTGCTGGCCTTCCTGCCCGGCGCGGCCGAGATCCGGCGCACGCAGACCATGCTGACCGAGCGCATTCACGATGCGGCCATCGAGATCGTCCCGCTGTTCGGCGCGCTCGATGCCGCGGTCCAGGATCGGGCGATTTCGCCCGCCCCCAAGGGCAGCCGCAAGGTCGTGCTGGCGACCTCGATCGCCGAGACCTCGCTGACGATCGAGGGCGTGCGGATCGTGGTGGATTCCGGCCTCGCCCGTGTGCCGCGCTACGAGCCGGATATCGGCCTGACCCGGCTGGAGACGGTGCGGGCCTCGCGCGCCGCCGTCGATCAGCGCCGCGGCCGCGCCGGCCGCACCGAGCCGGGCGTCTGCTACCGTCTGTGGGACGAGCCGCAGACCGCCTCGCTGGCGGCGTATACGCAGCCGGAAATCCTCAGCGCCGATCTGTCCTCGCTGGTGCTCGATCTCGCGCAATGGGGCGTCAGCGATCCCTTTGCGCTCGGCTTCCTCGATCCGCCGCCGCTTCCAGCCTGGAAGGAGGCGCGGGACCTGCTGAGCGAACTTGGTGCGCTCGATGCCGACGGCCGCCTGACCGACGAGGGCCGGCGGCTGCGGGCGCTGGCGCTGCCGCCGCGGCTCGCCCGCATGATCGTCGATTCGGCCGACGACGGAGCGGCCGCGCAAGCGGCCGACATCGCTGCGATCCTGACCGAGCGCGGTCTTGGCGGCGACAGCGTCGATCTCGAGGTGCGGCTCGACCAGTTCCGCCGCGACCGCTCGCCACGTGCGCAGAGCGCGCGTGAGCTGGCGCGGCGCTGGGCGCAGCAGGTGGCGTCGTCGTCCTCCCAGCAGGGGGGAGGGGACATCTCGACCGGCATGATGCTCGCGTTCGCCTTCCCCGACCGGGTCGCGCGCAACCGCGGCAACGGGAGCTTCGTGCTCGCGAATGGCCGCGGGGCCGCGGTCGAGCAGACCTCAGCGCTGGCGCGCGCGCCCTATATCGCCGTCGGCGAGCTGACCGGGACGGCGGCGAGCGGCCGCATCCTGCTCGCGGCAGCGCTCGCGATCGAGGACATCGAGCGCCACTTCGCCGCTCAGATCGAAGCCCGCGACGAGGTCAGCTTCGACCGGGACGCGATGGCGCTGCGGGCGCGCCGCAGGCGCAAGCTGCACGCGATCACAATGGCCGATGCGCCGGTCGCGCTGACGCCGTCCGAAGAAACTGCGCGCATCTTTGCCGAGGGCATCTGCGCCGCCGGCCTCGAGAGGTTGCCCTGGTCGAAAGCGGCGAAGCAATGGCGTGACCGGGTCATGTTCCTGCGCAAGGCCGAGGGAGACAGCTGGCCGGACCTGTCGGACACCGGCCTTGCTGAGCGGCGCGAGGACTGGCTGGTGCCGCTGCTCGCCGACAAGACCTCGCTGCGTGATGTCTCTCCCGGCGAGGTTTCCGACGCCGTCATGGCGTTGCTGCCGTGGGATCTGCGCGCCCGGCTCGACCGCGAGGCGCCGACTCATTTCGAGGCGCCGACCGGGACCATGCTCGCGATCGACTACGAGGCCGAGCAGGGCCCGACCATCGCGGTCCGGCTGCAGGAGCTGTTCGGGCTTGATGTCCACCCCTCGATTGCCAAGGGGGCGGTGCCGCTGGTGCTGGAGCTGCTATCGCCGGCACAGCGGCCGGTGCAGGTCACGCGCGATCTGCCCGGTTTCTGGCGCGGCTCCTATGCCGCCGTCCGCACCGACCTCCGCGGTCGCTACCCGCGCCATCCCTGGCCGGATGACCCTGCGCATGCGGTTCCGACGCGCCGAGCGAAGCCACGGGGGACATAGTTGACGCAAATTATACCGCCGCAGGGCTGTCGTTAACGCTTCGCTCATCGTTTTCGCCAAAATGGCGGCGGCAGCTGGTTTGGCTCAGTCGTATGTCGGCGGCTTTGATGGTCAAATCGCCGGCAGGACAAAGTTGAGCGTGGCGTAATGCGTAACATCATGATCTTCGCGGCCGTGCTGGTGGGTCTCGGCACCTTCATGGCGCAGCTGGCCGATCGCCTGACGCCCGCGCCGGCGTCTGCAACGCCTGCCGTCCGCGTCGCCACGATGGAGTCCAGCGCCGCAGGTCGCAGCCTCAGCATTCCGACCGACCGCCGCGGGCATTTCCGGGCCGACGGCCGCATCGACGGCCAGCGTATCAGCTTCATGGTCGATACCGGCGCCTCGATGGTCGCGCTGAACGAGAGTTCGGCCGCCCGCTTCGGCCTGCGCCCCGCGCGCGGCGAATACACCGCCAATGTGACCACGGCCAACGGCACGGTGAAAGCCGCGCGGGCCAGGCTCGCCATGGTCGAGCTCGGCGAACTGACCATCCGTGACGTCGATGCGCTGGTGCTGCCCGATGCGGCGCTGTCGGAGAACCTGCTCGGCCTGTCCTTCCTGTCCAAGCTCAAGCGCTTCGCCTACGCCAACGGCCAGATGGTGCTCGAGCAGTAATTGATCCGCTACAGACCGCTCTCCGGACTCAATTCTGAGGGAGACGGGGCGCCTTAACGCATCTCGACGAAACCTGCCCGGTGGCCTTCCGCTTGCATGCCACTTTGGGTAAGGCTCTGTCGTCGATTTTCCGAGAAGGCGTCATTTTACATGTTGTTCCCCAAGCCCAAGCCCGTCCTGGTTCCCAACACCTACGCCTTCGAATCCGAGCCGATGGTGAAGCCGACCGGCTTCCGCGAATATGACGCGCGCTGGCTGTTCAACAAGGAAATCAACCTGATGGGGGTGCAGGCGCTCGGCATGGGGCTGGGTGCGCTGATCGCCGAACGCGGCGTCAAGCAGGAGATCGTGACCGGCCACGACTTCCGCGGCTACTCCGCCTCGATCAAATACGCGCTGATCTCAGGCCTGATGGCGGCCGGCTGCAAGGTGCACGACATCGGCCTTGCCGTGACGCCGATGGCCTATTTCGCTCAGTTCGATCTCGACGTGCCCTGCGTGGCGATGGTCACGGCTTCGCACAACGACAATGGCTGGACCGGCGTCAAGATGGGCGCCAACCGGCCGCTGACCTTTGGCCCTGAGGAGATGACTCGGCTCAAGGAGATCGTGCTCAACGCCGAGTTCAGGAACGGCAGCGGCGGCTCCTATCAGTTCCATGAAAATTATCCGGCGCGCTACATCGCCGACCTCACCAGCCGTCCCAAGCTGAAGCGCAGGCTGAAGGTCGTCGCAGCCTGCGGCAACGGCACCGCGGGCGCGTTCGCGCCGCAGGTGCTGGAGGCGATCGGCTGCGAGGTGGTCCCGCTCGATACCGAGCTCGATCACACCTTCCCGAAATACAATCCCAATCCCGAAGACATGGAGATGCTGCACGCCATCCGCGACGCTGTGCTCGCGCACAAAGCCGACGTCGGCCTCGGCTTCGATGGTGATGGCGACCGCTGCGGCGTGGTCGACAACACTGGCGAGGAGATCTTCGCCGACAAGGTCGGCGTGATGCTGGCACGCGACATGTCGGCGATCCACAAGGATGCGCAGTTCGTCGTCGACGTGAAATCGACCGGCCTGTTCATGACCGACCCGGTGCTGCAGGCCCAGGGCGCCAAGACGGTCTATTGGAAGACCGGCCACTCCTACATGAAGCGCCGGACCAACGAGCTCGGCGCGCTCGCCGGCTTCGAGAAGTCGGGCCACTTCTTCTTCAACAAGCCGTTCGGCCGCGGCTATGATGATGGCCTCGTCTCGGCGATCGCGATCTGTGAGATGCTCGACCGCGCGCCGGAAAAATCGATGGCGGATCTCAAGGACGCGCTGCCCAAGACCTGGTCGTCGCCGACGATGTCGCCGCATTGTGCCGACGAGGTCAAATACGGCGTGGTCGACGCGGTCGTGAAGCACTTCCAGGCGCTGCAGCAGCAGGGCGGCAAGGTGGCTGGACAGCCGATCCGCGATCTCGTCACGGTGAACGGCGTCCGCGTCACCGTCGAAGATGGCAGCTGGGGCCTGGTGCGGGCGTCATCCAACAAGCCGGAGCTGGTTGTCGTTGTCGAAAGCCCGGTGTCGGACCGGCGCATGCACGACATGTTCGACGCCGTCAATGAGGTGCTGAGGACGCATCCGGAGGTCGGCGCCTACAACCAGACGATCTGAGTCCGAACTGGCTTCAAGATCAGACCGGCGGCACCGGCAGGGCCGTCACCGACTTGATCTTCTCCATGGCGAAGCGCGAGGTGACGTTCTTGAGCGGCACCGCGCTGATCAGCTTCTTGTAGAAGACGTCGTAGCTCTGCATGTCGGCAACGACGACGCGGAGCATGTAGTCGACGTCGCCCGCCATCCGGTAGAACTCCATCACCTCCGGCATCGAGCTCACCGCCTCGGCGAATTTCCGCAGCCAGGCCTCGGAATGGTCGGCGCTCTCGACAGAAACGAAGACGGAGATGCCGAGCCCGATCTTGTTCTGATCGACCAGGGCGACCCGGCGCAGGATCACGCCATCGGCCTCCAGCCTCTGGATGCGCTTCCAGCACGGTGTCGACGACAGCCCGACCCGGTCGCCGATCTCGGCGACGGACAGGGACGCATCCTCCTGCAGGACCATCAGGATCTTGCGGTCGATGGCGTCGAGCCGGCGATTGGCTTCGGAGCTCTGGGCGGAGACGTCGGTCATGGAGAAATTTGTTCCATATGAAGGTCTATAAACCCTCATATAGAGAAAATCGTTCCAAAGCAAGGAGGGGCCGTTCAGGCCTTCCCAGGGGTGTCCGGTCGCGTCTCACGACATGCCAAGATGCGGTCTCTAATTACCGCTACTCGCCATTCTTCAACCAACGGCCGACCAGATGATGGGCGATGGCGAAGGGATGCGGGCCCGCGAGGCCGTCCTGATGTTGCCGCTGCAGCATCAGTCGGGCCTCGTCGCGGCTGAACCAGCGGACATCCTCGAGCTCGGTGCGGTCGATGACGATGTCCTCGTTCAGCGCCCGCGCGCTGCAGCCGATCATCAGGGACGACGGATAGGGCCAGGGTTGTGTCATGTAATAGGCGACATCGGTGCAGCGGATTCCCGACTCCTCGAACACCTCGCGACGGACCGCGTCCTCGATCGTCTCGGCCGCCTCCACGAAACCGGCGAGGCACGAATACATTCCGGGCGGAAACTGCTTCTGACGCCCGAGCAGGCATTTTTCGCCGAAGGCGACCAGCGAGATCACCACGGGGTCGGTGCGGGGGAAATGCTCGGCCTTGCAGCTCGGACATTCGCGCTTCCAGCCGCCTTCGCGCATCGCGGTCTTGGTGCCGCAATTGGCGCAGAAGCCGTGCCGCTGATGCCAGGAGACCATGGACTTGGCCATCGCAATGGTCGCCAGCTGATCCGGCGGGATCGCGCCCTGCATTGCGATGCCGCGCAGTTCGGTGACCGACACGTCCTCGCGACCCGCGAGCTTCTCGACGGCCCCCGGCGAGATGCCCATGCCGAATACAGCCTCGCCATCGCGCAGCCCCAGGAAAATCGTGCCCGGATTGGCGCCGAACTTGAGAGCCTCGTCGATCGACAACAGTGCGCGGAGCTGGTCGCCGTCGCGCCCAAGCACCAGCGAGTCGCGATGAACGACATAGGCGCGCGTGCCCGGCTTGCCTTCGAGGGCAATCAGCTTCTCGTCATGGAAGCGCAGGTGGGCGGCACGATCGATCGGATGGCCGACGAAGGCCGGCTGTCCAAGAGGGAACAAGTCGAATGGCGACATCTCTCACCCTAGCCAGATCTTGCGCCGGATCGCGCTGATGAAATGCTGCACCTCCTGCCCATCGTGCGGCACCGGCGGCGCGACGCCCCAGACCGGACGCGGCCACGCGACGTCACTGGTGCGGCGCGCGATAATGTGGATGTGAAGCTGCGGCACCACGTTGCCGAGTGCCGCGACGTTGAGCTTGTCGCACTTGGTGATCTCTTTGAGCGCCCGTGACACCCGTGTGGTCTCGGTCATCAGCTGCGCCTGCGCGACCTCGTCGAGATCGATGATCTCCACCGCGCCCTCGCGGCGCGGCACCAGCAGCAGCCACGGATAATTCGCATCCTTGATCACCAGCACCCGCGACAGTGGCAGGTCGCCGATGTCGATCGTGTCCTTCGCAAGTTGCGGATGCAGCGACCAGGCGGATTCGGGCATGGCAGGTTCCTGGCGGGGCTCCGTTATCGTGCCTTCCGGCGGGAGCGTCATTGCACCTAAAGCCTTCCGAGCCAGGGTACAAGCCCGGCAGGGAGGTGGTCTGATCCGGCGAAGCTCGCGCTTGCTTTCCGGACCGTTTGGCCCCAAATAGGCGGCGGGAGATTGGCGGTGGACGAGCCACTCGCCAATCGGGTCAGGTCCGGAAGGAAGCAGCCCTAACGAGGTCCGGATCGGGTCGCTCGTCAGTCTCCTACCTGTTTTCTCGAGCGAATCGCGCACAGATGGCGGGGACCCCGCGCAGGGCGGGCGCTCGACCGCACTCCGGCTGATTGCGTCGACGATCGCGATCGATGCCGGCCTGGAATACGCTCACTTGCGGATCGCTCGATGACCGACGCTGGCGCCCCACCCGTTCCGCCCGACAGCGCCGGCGCTCCTGCCAAGCCCTACCGGGTGCTGGCGCGCAAATACCGCCCTTCCAGCTTCGCAGATCTGATCGGCCAGGAAGCGGTGGTGCGCACCGTCTCGAACGCGTTCGAGACCGGCCGCATTCCGCAGGCCTGGATCCTGACGGGGGTCCGCGGCGTCGGCAAGACCACCACCGCCCGCATCCTTGCCCGCGCCCTGAATTACGAGCTGCCCGACGGCTCGGTGAAGGGCCCGACCATCCACATGCCCGTGCTCGGCACCCATTGCCAGGCGATCATGGAAAGCCGGCACATGGATGTGCTGGAGATGGACGCCGCCTCCCACACCGGCGTCGACGATGTCCGTCAGATCAATGACAGCGTCCGCTATGCGCCGGCCAGCGCGCGCTACAAGGTCTACATCATCGACGAAGTCCACATGCTGTCGACGGCGGCGTTCAACGCCTTCCTGAAGACGCTTGAGGAGCCGCCGGAGCACGCAAAGTTCGTGTTCGCCACCACCGAGATCCGCAAGGTGCCGGTGACGGTGCTGTCGCGCTGCCAGCGCTTCGACCTGCGCCGGGTCGAGGCCGACATCCTGATGAAGCATCTTGCCGGCATCGCGGCGAAGGAGGGCGTGACAATCGAGCCCGAGGCGCTCGGCATCATCGCGCGCGCCGCCGAAGGCTCGGTGCGTGATTCGCTGTCGCTGCTCGATCAGGCGATTGCGCACAGCGCCGGCGAGGTTCGCGCCGACGATGTCCGGCAGATGCTCGGCCTCGCCGACCGCACCCGCGTCATCGACCTGTTCCATCATCTCGCCAGCGGCGACATCGCCGCCGCGTTCAAGGAATTCCGCGAGCAGTACGACGTGGGCGCCGATCCGGTGGTCGTGCTGTCCGATCTCGCCGAGTTCGTCAACTTCGTCACCCGCGTGAAGGTGGTGCCGGCCACCGCTGATAACGTCGCCTTCAGCGAGACCGAGCGGCTGCGCGCGCGCGATTTCGCCACCAAGCTGTCGATGCGCGTGCTGTCGCGGATGTGGCAGATGCTGCTCAAGGGCATCGCCGAGACGCAAGGCGCGACGCGGCCTGCCGCCGCGGCGGAAATGGTGCTGGTACGGATCGCCTATGCCGCCGATCTGCCGACGCCCGATGAAGCCATCCGTATGATCGACCAGAACGGCGGAGGGGCACCGATCATCACGAGCGGCGTGGCGTCTCGTCCTGCGCCTGCATCCAGCATGAGTGCGGGTGCATCGCCGGTCATGACGTCGGCGCCGATGCAGGCGCCGCGCACGCAAGGCCCGACGCTCGCCGCGGTCGGCGGCGGGATGCGCCCGCAGGCGATGTCATCGCAGCCGTCACCGGCATCACAGGAGCAGCCCGCGCTGCGCCTGGCAAGCTTCCAGGAGCTCGTCGCGCTCGCCGGCAAGAACCGTGACCTGATCACGAAGAGCGCGCTCGAGATGGACGTGCGGCTGGTCCGCTTCGAAGAAGGGCGCTTGGAGATCGCGCTGGAACGGACGGCGCAGCGCTCGCTTGTCTCGGACCTCGGCCGCAAGCTGGAAGACTGGACCGGCCGGCGCTGGACGGTGATCGTTTCGAATGAGCCGGGACAGGCGACCTTGCGCGAGCAGAATCTGCGCGCCAAGAGCGAGCGCGAGGCGGCAGCGGAGGCCGATCCGCGTGTGCAGGAGATCCTGGCGCGGTTCCCGGGCACCAAGGTGGTCGAAGTGCGCAGGCTCGCCCCCGAGCCGCCCGAATCGGACGCCAGTGCTGTCGAGCCGCCAGACGAGTCCGACAACGATGATTTCTAGACAGGTTATGAGGTGCTCCGATGGCTGACTTTCTCGGCATGATGAAACAGGCGGCGCAGCTGCAATCGAAAATGCAGGAGATGCAGGCGGAGCTCGGCAATGTCGAGGTCGAGGGCATCTCGGGCGGTGGCCTCGTCGCCGTGCGCATGACCGCCAAGATGGAAGTGAAGGGGATCAAGATCGATCCGTCGCTGCTGAAGCCGGAGGAGACAGAGATCCTGGAGGATCTCCTGGTGACGGCGCATGGCGACGCGCGCCGCAAGGCGGAAACCGCGATGCAGGAGAAGATGCAGGCCATCACCGGCAAGCTCGGCCTGCCGCCGGGCTTCGGCTTCGGCTAGCCGAACCAATGACATTCGTGAACTGATGGCCGTCGCCGGTCCCGAGATCGAACGCCTGATCCAGTTGCTTGCGCGCCTGCCCGGTCTGGGGCCGCGCTCGGCGCGGCGTGCCGCGCTGCATCTGATCAAGAAGCGCGAGGCGCTGATGGTGCCGCTCGCGTCAGCAATGCAGGTCGCGATCGAGCGTATCCAGGTCTGCAAGACCTGCGGCAACATCGATACGCAGAGCCCCTGTACGGTGTGCACCGATCCGCGCCGCGATCCGGCGATGATCGTCGTCGTCGCCGATGTCGCCGACCTCTGGGCGCTGGAGCGCGCCAAGGCCAGCAACGGCCGCTATCACGTGCTCGGCGGCACCTTGTCGCCGCTCGACGGCGTCGGCCCGCAGGACCTCACCATCGATGCGCTGGTGCAGCGCGCGCATGCACCCGAGGTGCAGGAGATCATCCTCGCCCTGAATGCGACGGTGGATGGACAGACCACCGCGCACTATATCACCGACCTCCTCCAGGAGGCGAACGTCAAGGTCACGCGACTGGCGCACGGCGTGCCGGTCGGCGGCGAGCTCGACTATCTCGACGAAGGAACGCTGTCGGCCGCGATGCGGCAGCGGACTTTGTTCTAAGCACAGACGGAAGTGGAATGATGACGAAACGCGGATTCGGCAAACGGCTGGCTTTGGGCGCGATTCTGGTGGCCGTGTCGGCGCCGCTGGCCTTGGCGCAACAAAGCGAGGCGCCGCAGAAGGCCGGCAAACCGCTGAATGCCGGCGACGTGCTGTCGGGCGAGCTCACCGTGCTCAAGGTCCGCGGCGCCAAGCCCGGTCAGCCTGCCGCCGCCTATCAGATCACAAGCGAGCCCCGCCGCCTGCCGCCGCCGAGCGGGTTGTGCAACCTGGAGACCGGCCCCGAGACGTTCCAGCTGATCATCGCCAACAATGCCCAGGCCTCGCAGCTGAAAGGCCTGCTCGGCAAGCAGATCGTGGTCAAGGTCGACGAGATCGCCTGTGCCCAGGACGCGGGCCAGATGAGCGAGGCGGTGGTGACGAAGTGGAGCCTGATGAAGCGCTGAAGGTCGAACGATAGTCGATCATAGATTGCGCGAATTTCTCTCTCCTCCTAGCATCGAACGGCGCCGATCCGCGTAGTTCGCTTCGGTGTCGCCCAGGGAGAGGATGATGCCGTTCATATATGACGAAACGCAGATCGAGTGGCCAGAGGACGGCTCGGAGCCGGCACCGCCGCGTGCGAGCGATTTCGTCTACCTGCCTTCTCCCGAATTCGGCGGAGTGAAGGAGCCGGTTCAATTCTCGCTCGATGCGCCTGCCGAAGTAGCCGCGCCCGCGCCAGCCGACGAGGGCACCCCGCCGTTTGTATCGGGTGAGCCACCAAGACGGAGCATCCTCGATCGTCTCTTCCGTCGGTGGAGCCCGGCTGCCTCGCAACAGCGCCGCGATCGGAAGTTCGAACGGCAGTTTCACCGGGCAAAGTTGGAGCATCAACGGCGTTCGCAATTGCTTCTCTCGACCATGATTCCTCCGCTACGAGCGGCCGGCGCACGGCGCGCCTACTGCCGCTACGATGGCGGCAACGACGAAGGATTCTCCTGGCTCGACCACTATGAGAGCGAGCGTGGGAATCGCATCGACCTCAATGTGTTGGCAGAACGGCTCTTCGAAATGAACGTGCATGATCGGCTGCGCGACGCGGGATTTGGCCTTCTGACCGCGACCTCGAAGGATCAAAAACTCGCTGAGTTGAGGGGATTTGCGTCGGGCTGGTTGGTCGATGATTGGGCAACACGGCTGTTCGGCGGAAGCTTCGGTACCGGCGAATACTCCATGTTTGGAGCGTTCTGGGTGGATCTCGAGACGTGCACGATCACGGATGATCCCAACGCCGAACCGGCCGTGCAGAACATCACGATTGCCGAGTAGGAAGGGGCATGGCTCATCCCTATCACCACGCCGTCCGCCCTGCCCGCTTGTTTGGGGGAGAGCCGGCCGATTATTTGGCGATCCACAATTGGTTCGACGAGAGCAAGGCGCATCTTGCTGACGTTCGCCATCGCGCGCTCCGCCACCACAGCGAAGGAATCTTCCTGTGTGAGGCGATCTTCGGCGCCACCATGACCAACAGCGCCGGCAAGGTCGTGCCTGTCCGCACCGTCGGCGAACAGCACGTCAAGGACGATCTGGGCTGGATTCCGACGGTCAAGGATTGGCTGCAGCACCTGGACGTCCAGCCCTGGATGGGACGAACGCCATTCCGTCCGCAAACGGACGAGCAGCACGCCGGGGGAAGTGGCCCCCCGGATGACCAGCAGCACGAAGCAGCGGCCCCGCTGGGCCGTTGACTTCCGGACCTACACCTTTACAGGCCCCAGCGCCGCAAAATGTCCGCGCCGCTGCAGCCAGGCCAGCAGGATGAGGCTGGGAATCGCGACCAGCACGCAGATCACGAAGAATGCTGGCCAGCCGGTCGCCTTCGCCACATAGCCTGCGCCTGACGACAGATAGGTGCGGCCGACAGCCGCGAGCGCCGTCAGCAGCGCATATTGAGTCGCGGTATGCAGCGGGTTCCGGCACAGCGCGGAGAGATAGGCGACGAAGATCACGGTGCCGACCGCGCTGGTGAAGTTCTCTGCTGATATTGCCAGCGCCAGCGCCCATTGGTTGACGCCGACGATCGCGAGCCAGGAGAACGACAGGTTGGCGAGCGCCTGTACGATGCCGCCGATCCATAGGCTCGTCGCGAGCGAATAGCGGCGTGCGACGAAGCCGCCGGCAAAGCCGCCGACGAGTGTCGCGGCGAGGCCGACACCTTTCACGATCGCGGCGTAGTCGACCTTGCTGAAGCCGAGATCGATCACGAACGGCGCGGTCATCGTGCCCGAGAAGGCGTCGGTGAACTTGAACAGCACGACGAAGGCGAGCGCCGCAAGCGCATCGCGCCGGCTGAGGAACTCCACGAACGCACCGGCGGCCGCGTGCATGACGCGGGCAAGGGCCGTATCCGCCCCCGTCTCGGCTTCCGCCTGCTTCGACTGGGCCGGCTCGGTCGCGGCCAGCGCCGTGACCGTGCCGATCAGCACCAGCGCGGCCATCACGGCATAGCCCCACATCCAGGATGTCGACCGCGAGAACCCGCTGTTTTCGAAGGCGCTGACCACGACCAGCGCGCCCGCGGTCGAGACCAGCATGCCGATGCGGTACGCGGCGACGTAAGATGCCATGCCGGCAGCCTGTTCGCTCTCCGGCAGGCTCTCGACGCGGAAGGCGTCGACCACGATGTCCTGCGTCGATGACATCGCGGCCACCAGCAATGCGGCCAGCGCCACCATGAACGGCGCGCGTGCGGGGTCGGTCAGCGCGAGCAGCAGGATAGCCGCGATCAGCAGGATCTGTGCGAACACCAGCCAGCCGCGCCGCCGTCCGAACGCGCGGGTGAGCAGCGGCACGTGCAGCGCGTCGACCAGCGGCGCCCAGAGGAATTTCAGCGTGTAGGGCGTTCCGACGAGGGCGAACAGCCCGATCGTGCCGAGATCGACGCCGAGCTCGCGCATCCAGATCTGCAAGGTCGAGCCGGACAATGCGAGCGGAAGTCCGGACGAGAAGCCGAGGAACAGCACCACGAGCACGCGCGGCTGCAGATACACCGCGATGCTCTCGCGCCAGGTGGGCGCCGGCTTAGCCGGGGCGGACTTCGCAATCGGAGTGGCGATCTCAGAGGCGGTGTCAGGTGCGGTCATGAGAATGTGCTACCAGATTTGTGCAAGAAACGCTCCCCATCCCCGCTGTCATCGTCCGCGAAGGCGGACGATCCAGTAACCACCGGCATCTCGGGTCTCCATAGCCGCTGCGGCGTACTGGATGCCCGCCTGCGCGGGCATGACGGTCTTAGATCTGGCTACCGCCAATTCCTGGATAGAGGTCATCCCAATTTGGATTGTTCTCCTCGATCAGTCGGATCTTCCACGCACGATTCCATTTCTTCAGCCGCTTCTCCCGTCCGATCGCGTTCTCCGGATCGTCGAATTCTTCGAAGTAGACGAGGCGAACGACGTCATATTTCTCCGTGAAGCTCTCGATCAGCTTTGACTTATGTTCGGCAACACGACGGATCAGATCATTTGTAACACCGATGTAAAGCGTGCCTCCGATGCGGCTTGCGAGAATGTAGACATAGAAGCTGCGAGGACCCATCTGATGTCTCTGGGATACTGGATCGTCCGCCTGCGCGGACGATGACACCGAATTTGCTGCGAGCTGTAAACGTCCACAACGCCTTGGTTACTCCCCCGCCTGCACGCGCCCCGCCAGCGGAAGCAGCTCCGGCGTCGTGCCGGCGGCCGGCGCGATGCGTGGCGAGTCCACCGGCGCATCCTGCTTGCTGAAATCGAGCTCCTCGATGCGCCCGGCGCGCTTCTCGATCTTGTCGGCCGAGATCAGGATCTGCCGGAGATCCTCGCCGACGTCGCCAAAGTGCTTCTGCAGCTTGAGCACGCGTTCGCGCAGGCGGCCGAGATCATCGCCGAGATGGATCACCTCGTTGCGGATCTGGTCGGCGGCGTCGCGGATGCGTGCATCCTTCATGATCTGCTGCATGACCTGGATCGCGAGCATCAGGAGCGACGGCGACACCAGCACGACGTGGGCGCGATAGGCCTTCTGGATCACGTCGTCGAAGCCGTCGTGAATCTCGGCATAGACCGACTCCGAGGGCACGAACATCAGCGCGGTGTCCTGCGTCTCGCCGACGACCAGGTATTTCTCGGCGATGTCGTTGACGTGCCGCAGCACGTCCGTGCGCAGCCGCTGCGCGGCGGCGCGCTTCTCCTCGTCGCTCGTGGCATCATGCAGCGCGGTCACCGCCTCCAGCGGGAATTTGGCATCGATGCACAGCGGTCGCGTGTCGGGTAGGAACACGACGCAGTCCGGCCGTTTGCCGCTGGCGAGGGTGTACTGGAAGGCGTAGCTGCCCTTCGGCAGCCCGTCCTGGACAATCGCCTCCATGCGGGCCTGGCCGAAGGCGCCGCGCGACTGCTTGTTGGCGAGCACGTCGCGCAGGGTCGTCACCTGCGTCGTCAGCTCGCTCAGGTCGCGATGCGCGCTGTCGATGATGCCGAGGCGCTCGTGCAGCACGCGCAAGCTGTCCATCGTGTGGCGTGTGCTCTGCTCCATCGACTGGCCGACGCGGTGGGTCACCGTATCGAGCCGCTCGTTGACACTGCGCGCAAGTTCCACCTGGCGGCCGGCCAGGAGCTGCGCCATCGCGTCGACCCGCCCGGAGGCCTCGCTCTGGATCCGCATCATGTCGCCGAACCGCTGCTCGAGCTCGTCGGCGCGCACCGCCTGCGCGATGGCCAGTTGAGTGCCATGCCGGCCGGAACGGGCCACCGCAATCGCAATCATGACGAGCAGCAGCAACACCAGCACGCCGAAGCCGATCAGTGCATCGCTGGCCCTGACGGGAAGGTCGCCGATCATGACGACGACAGGATTGAGAGGTGGACTGGCGGTCATCACCCCCGTCTATCCGATTCGCACAAGCTCGCGAACGAAGAGAGAACATTTATGGTTAAGGTCGGGTTAAGATGTATGGTTAACGAGACGTTGAAATTCATGGTTAGCGAAGTCTTAACCGGGCGGCCTCACATTGACCGCGCCGGTTCCGCGGCTTAAATCGCGCGCCATGTCCCTACGCGAAATCATCATCCTGCCGGACAAGCAGTTGCGGCTGGTGTCCAACCCTGTCGAGAAGGTCACGCCGGAGATCCGGCAACTGGTCGACGACATGTTCCAGACCATGTACGACGCGCCCGGCATCGGGCTCGCGGCGATCCAGGTCGCGCAACCCTTGCGTGTCATCACCATGGATCTGTCCAAGCCGGATGCGGAAGGCGAGACCAAGCGGGAGCCGCGCGTCTTCATCAATCCCGAGATCATCGCCAGGTCGGACGAGCTGTCGGTCTACGAGGAGGGTTGCCTGTCGATCCCCGAATATTACGAGGAGGTCGAGCGGCCGGCGCGGGTCCGCGTCCGCTTCATCGATATCGAAGGCCGGGTGCGCGAGGAGGATGCCGAAGGGCTCTATGCCACCTGCATCCAGCACGAGATCGATCATCTCAACGGCGTCCTGTTCATCGACTATCTGTCGAAACTCAAGCGCGACCGCGTGATGAAGAAGTTCACCAAGGCCGCCAAGCGCGCGGTGGAGTAATCGACAACTCTCTCCGTCATGGCCGGGCTTGACCCGGCCATCCACGCGATGGCCGCGAACGACCAACGACGTGGATGCCCGCGACAAGCGCGGGCATGACGAGCGCAGGGAGGCTGACCTCGCACGACGAGAATGCGTCAATGCCCCTTCGTCTGATCTTCATGGGCACGCCCGACTTCGCCGTGCCGACCCTGCTAGAGCTCGCCGGCCACGGCCACGAGATCGCGGCGGTGTATACGCGTGCGCCGAAGCCCGGCGGCCGCCGTGGCCTGGCGCTGCAGCCGACGCCGATCGAGACCGAGGCGCGCCGGCTCGGCATTCCCGTGTTCACGCCGAAGACGCTGAGGACCGAGGATGCGCTGGCCGAGTTCCGCGCGCATCAGGCCGATGCGGCCGTCGTCGTCGCCTATGGCATGATCCTGCCGCAGGCCATTCTCGATGCGCCGAGGCTCGGCTGCTACAATCTTCACGCCTCGCTGCTGCCGCGCTGGCGCGGCGCCGCGCCGATCAACCGGGCCGTCATGGCCGGTGATGCCGAGACGGGCGTCATGGTCATGAAGATGGACGTTGGCCTCGATACCGGCGATGTCGCGATGGCCGAGCGCCTCGCGATCACCGACGCGATGACGGCGTCCGATCTGCACGACCGGCTGGCGCGGATCGGCGCCGACCTGATGGTGCGGGCGATGGCGGCGCTGGAGCGCGGCGGGCTCACGCTGACTGCGCAGGCCGAGGACGGCGTCACCTACGCCGCCAAGATCGACAAGGCGGAAGCGCGGATCGACTGGACGAAGCCGGCCCACGCGGTGCTGCGCCACATCCACGGCCTGTCGCCGTTTCCGGGCGCCTGGAGCGAGATCACGCTCGACGGCGAGGCGGTCCGCCTGAAGATCCTGCGTTGTGAGCGGGCAGCCGGGACGGGCACGCCCGGCACTGTTCTGGACGAGCAGCTCACCATCGCCTGCGGCGACGGTGCCATCCGCATCGTCGAGCTGCAACGTGCCGGCAAGGCGCCGATGAAGGCTGTCGACTTTCTCCGCGGGACGCGCGTCGCGCCGGCGCTGCGCTTCGGGTGAGCCCGTTCCTCTTCTCCCTCTGTCATACCCCGCGCAGGCGGGGTATCCAGTACGCGGAGACGTCCGTGATCGAACCGAGACGTTGGTGATTACTGGATCGCCCGCCTGCGCGGGCGATGACGGCCGCAACAAACCGCATGCCCCGCTACAAGCTCACCATCGAATATGACGGCACGCCGTTCTGCGGCTGGCAGCTGCAGCCGACGCTGCCGTCGGTGCAGGGGGCGCTCGAGGCTGCGGTGCGGGCGACCTGCGGTGTAGCAACCCGCGTGCACGGCTCGGGGCGCACTGACGCCGGCGTTCACGCCACCGGTCAGGTCGCGCATTGCGACATCGAAAAAGAGTTCAGGCCGGACAAATTGCGCGACGCGCTCAACGCCCATCTGCGGCCAAACCCGATCGCGGTGCTCGGTGCCGAGACCGTGCCCGACACGTTCGAAGCGCGGTTCTCGGCCAGGAAGCGGCACTATCGCTACCGCATCGTCAATCGCCGCTCCAATCTTGCCTTGGAGGCGGGCCGTGTCTGGCGCGTGCCGCAGCGGCTCGATTCGGAGGCGATGCATGCGGCCGCACAGCGCCTGATCGGCAAGCATGATTTCACGACGTTCCGCGACACCGAATGTCAGGCGAAATCGCCGGAGAAGACACTCGATCAGCTCGACGTCGTCAGAGACGGCGATGCGGTGACGATCCTCACCTCGGCGCGCTCCTACCTGCACAGCCAGGTGCGCTCGATGGTCGGCTCGCTGGTATGGGTCGGGCAGGGCCGCTGGACCGCGGACGATCTTGCCGCCGCGCTCGCCGCGCGCAACCGCGCCGCCTGTGGCGTCGTCGCGCCGCCGGAGGGACTCTATTTGGTCAGAGTCGACTACTGAGTTCGGCGGCACGGCGCATTGGTCTCTGCAACTCATCCGCGATATTTTTGATCGCACTCTCGTGCCATCCAAATGCACCTCGCTTAACTTATAATTGAATGGTCGGCGGTATTTTCTGAGGCTTCCGTGGTCCCCACCCCAGTGAAGTCATCATGCGCATTCGCCAAGTCTTCCTGCTCTCGCTTATGCTCGGGGCCGCGATCGGCCTCGTCGCGACCTTGCTGTTCGCCTGGCAGCAATTGGGTGCGCTTCAGACGGCACGTGCAGTCGCCGCCGACACGCAACTGCTTGGCGCGATGGTACGCCTCCCGGAAAAGTTGAACCTGGAGCGGGCCTGGATCAACCCGCGACTGGCCTCGGCCAACGTCGCCACCGCGGATGAGCTTGCAGCGCTGCAGAACTACACGCGCGGTTCCGACGAGGCGCTGGCCAAGGCCCGCAGCCTCGCGCAGTTGCGCGAGGATCTCGCCGCACTCGATGCGATCGAGCAGAGGTTGCGCTCGCTGCGCTCTGCGGCGCTCGACGCCGTCGTGCAGCCGAAGCAGATGCGGCCTGAAACCGTCGTGCGGGACTACGTGCCGCAGATGTTCACGGTTCAGGAAACCACCGGCGCCCACATCGACATCGTCCGCCGCCGCGTCAATGCCGCCAATCCGGCGGTCGGCCAGGCTGCCCGTCTCGCCGTGCTGGGCTGGGATCTGCGCGACTGGGCCGGGCGGGCCACGACGACCCTGGTGCGCTACATCGCCACCCGTCAGCCGATGGTTGGCGAACCGGCCGAGACGATGGCGACGTTCAAGGGGCGGCTCGACCGGATCTGGTCGGCCGTGAAGGTCGCGGCGACCGAGATCGACCAGAAGCCGATCTACGCCGCACTTGCGGATGTCGAGAGCGGCTATTGGGCGCGTGGCGGCGAACTCTATACGTCGCAGGTGGTGCCGAACCGCGGCAAGGTTCTCGATCTCGATCCCGATCAGTTCCTGCGCATGATTTTCCCGACCCTCGACACGATCCAGCCGCTGCGCGACGCCGCGGTCACCGAAGCGCTGCGCCAGAGCGAGGTCGCCATTGCCGATTCGCAATTCCGCTTCGTCCTGGCTGTCGTGCTGGTGCTCGTCAATGTGGTCGCCGCCGCACTCGGCACCTGGTACTTCAACGCCCGCGTGATCAAGCCGCTCTCCAACCTGACCGTTCTCATCCGTCGCATCGCAGACGGCGCCCGCGATGTCGACGTCGCCTATCGCGACCGCACCGACGAGATCGGCACGCTCGCCAATGCGATCGGCGTCTTGAAGGACAAGTCCGCTGACGCGGACCGGCTGGCGCTCGAAGGCGCCGAGACCGAGGCGCGGCGCGAAGCGCGCCGGCAGAAGATCGAGGCGCTCACCCGTCGCTTCGGCGAAATCATCGACGCGCTGTGCGGCCGGCTGAGCGATGCCGCGAGCGGTCTCAAGCAGTCCGCCGAGGCACTCGACGGCTCAGCCAATGCCACCGCGGCGCGTGCTACGGCCGTGGCCGAAGCGGCGGCGCAGGCAACCTCCGGCGTCAACACGGTCGCGGCCGCCTCCGAGGAACTCGACGCCTCGATGAAGGAGATCACCCGCCAGATCGCGGAAGCCGCATCGGAATCCGGCAATGCCACCACTCAGGCGCTCGACACCACCGACAAGGTTCGCACCCTTGCGGGCAGCGCGACGCGCATCGGCGACGTCGTGCAGCTGATCCGCGCGATCGCCTCGCAGACCAACCTGCTGGCGCTCAATGCGACGATCGAATCGGCGCGGGCGGGCGAGGCCGGAAAGGGCTTTGCCGTCGTTGCTTCCGAGGTGAAGAGTCTCGCATCCCAGACCAGCAAGGCCACCGAGGAGATCGAGAGCCAGATCGCCGCGATCCAGAACGAGACCGGCAGCACGGTCACGGCGATCGAGAAGATCGCTGCCGTCGTCAACAGCATCAGCGGAGTCACCAGTTCGGTCGCCGCTGCGGTCACCCAGCAGAGCGCCACGACGCGGGAAATGGCCCGCAGCGTGCAACAGACGGCGACCGGCACCCGCGACGTCTCCTCGTCGATCGCGCTGGTCAGCGCGGCCGCCGACGACACCCGCGGCTCGGCGCGCTCGCTGCTCGATTCGGCTGCGATCCTCGCCGGCCAGGCCACCGACCTGCGCCGTGAGGTCGATCAGTTCCTGGCGGAGGTGAAAGTCGCCTGACTTGGGCCGGCGCGCGACGTGAGCATGTCCGGGGCTGCGGCGATTGACGCGCCGCGGCCTGAGCCGAGGTCACTCGCCTAGGCGAAATACCTGTCGAGAATGCCGCGATAGATCTTCGTCAAGGTCGCGATGTCGGCGACCGAGGCGCGCTCGTCGATCTGGTGCATGGTCTGCCCGACCAGGCCGAATTCGATCACCGGGCAGTACGATGAGATGAAGCGCGCATCCGACGTGCCGCCGGTGGTGGACAGCTCCGGCTTGCGTCCCGTGACCTCTTCGATGGCGGCGACCGCGAGATCGGTGAACGGTCCCGACTTGGTCAGGAACACGTTGGAGTTCGACGGCAGCCAGTCGATGTGGGCGCGGATGCGGTTGCCACAAGCCGCCCTCAGCCGCTCCTCGACCAGCGCGCGCAGCGAGTCCTGGGTGTGGCAGTCATTGTAGCGGATGTTGAACTTCGCCCGCGCCAGGCCCGGGATCACGTTGCCGGCGGTGTTGCCGACATCGACCGTGGTGAATTCGAGATTCGACGGCTGGAACTGCGCGCTGCCGTGATCGAGCGGCTCGTCCGACAGCGCGACGATCAGCCGGGAGATATCCGGCACCGGATTGGAGGCGCGGTGCGGATAGGCGACATGGCCCTGCTTACCCTCGACGATCAGAGTGCCGGACTGCGAGCCGCGGCGGCCGATCTTGATGCAGTCGCCCATGACTTCTTGATTGGACGGCTCGCCGAGCACGCAATGGTCGAACCGCTCGCCGCGCTCGGCCGCCCATTTCAGCAGCTTGACGGTGCCGTTGACCGAGACGTCCTCCTCGTCGCCGGTGATCAGGAACGAGATCGAGCCCTTGCCGTCCGCGCGGGGCTTGCTGTCGTTGCTGCGCAGATAGTCGAGCACGGCTGCAACGCTGCAGGCGATGCCGCCCTTCATGTCGACGGCGCCGCGACCATGGATGTAGCCGTCCTTGACCTCGCCGGAGAACGCGCCGAGGCTCCACGCCGCCTCATCACCGGGCGGCACCACGTCGGTGTGGCCGGCGAATGTGATGTGCGGCCCCTCGGCGCCGATGCGGGCGTAGAGGTTGTCGATATCGGCGGTGCCTGCTTCCGAGAAGGTCACGCGATGAGTCGCGAAGCCCGCGTCTTTCAGCAGGGCGTCGAGCACGCCGAGCGCTCCGGCGTCGGCAGGCGTCACGGAGGGACAGCGGATCAGGTCGCGGGTGATGGCGAGGGCATCGGTCATGCCCCTCGCTTAACACGCTATTTTGCCGGCGGGCTAGTGCTGCTAATTGCCGCTTCCGCCAGGGGCGGGCTCGCAACGTGCGGGGTGAATTCCAGCTCCTTGTGCTGATCCCAGGCGGGCGCGGACGGTCTTGGCCGGCCGGAGCGCTCGCTGGATCGGACCTTCGGCAACGGGTTGGGCCCGAAGCGATTGGGCCAGGGATCGCCGGCAAGGCAGTACAATTCGACGAAGCCCCACAGCGAGAGCAGGGCGCCGGCGCCGCCGACGATCGCGGGAAGGTTCGTGCCGGGGATGCGCTCCGCGTATTGGTTGATCAGCCCGGGAACGACGAAGAACGGCACCGTCCACCAGCCGCTCCTGTCGCGGTCATGCAGCCGCTTGATGGCGCCTGCGGCAAACGCCCAGACGAACAAGGGGGTGAGGATGACGTGGAAGGCGGCCGGGACGATATCGGCGCGGGTCAGGCCACGGAAAGTGTCGGGGTCGAGGACCGCGAAAATGTCGGTCAGATTGAAGCTGAAGGCCGTCGGGCCGCCCAGCAGTCTGCCTGCGCCGGCCACCAGCGCGGCGACGAAGGCCATCCAGCACAGGACCACCAGCAACGACAGCCAGAGCCTGGCGCGGTTGATCCGGCCGTGGAAGCGGAACAGAAACCAGGTCCAGTCCATGGACATTCTCCGGACCGATGGCTTGGGCCGGTCCGGAGATTCGTTGCCGCGGCGGCAGCCGTGGTTCAATCAGTCGCGCAGCAGCTCGTTGATCGAGGTCTTGGAGCGGGTCCGCTCGTCGACGCGCTTGACGATGACGGCGCAGGCGGTCGACGGGCCGATCTGGCCGTTCTTCATCGGCTTGCCCGGCAGCGCGCCCGGCACCACGACGGCATATTCCGGCACCTCGCCGACGAACACCTCGCCGGTCTCGCGGTCGACGATCTTGGTCGAGGCGCCCAGGAACACGCCCATCGACAGCACCGCGCCCTTGCGCACGACCACGCCCTCGGCAACCTCCGATCGGGCGCCGATGAAGCAGTCATCCTCGATGATCACGGGACCTGCCTGCAGCGGCTCCAGCACGCCGCCGATGCCGACGCCGCCGGAGATGTGCACACGCTTGCCGATCTGGGCGCAGGAGCCGACCGTCGACCAGGTGTCGACCATGGTCGCCTCGTCGACATAGGCGCCGAGATTGACGAAAGACGGCATCAGCACGACGTTCCGGGCGATGAAGGCCGAGCGACGCACGATCGCGCCGGGCACGGCGCGGAAGCCGGCGTCGCGGAAGCGGTTCTCGCCCCAGCCCTCGAACTTCGAGGGCACCTTGTCCCACCACGCCGCCTGGCCGGGGCCGCCGGGGATGACGCTCATGTCGTTGAGGCGGAACGACAGCAGCACGGCCTTCTTCAGCCACTGGTTCACGCTCCATTTGCCGTCCGAGCCGCGCTCGGCGACCCGCGCCTCGCCCTTGTCGAGCAGCTCCAGCGCGCTCTCCACGGCGTCGCGAACCTCGCCCTTGGTGGTGGTCGAGATGCCGTCGCGGGCGTCGAAGGCGCTGTTGATGGCGGATTCCAGGGCGGACAGTGACATCGGTCGATCCTCGCTTGGTCCTGGGGCATGGTCCCCCCGGGCAGTCTTTGACGGATATTTCTGGCAGGGCGGCTTTTTCGGAATTTGAACCGGGAGAGTCAAGGCACCCATAGCCGTCGTCCCGGACAAGCGGAGCGCCCGGCGGTCTCTTTTGGACGCAGCTTAGCACGCGAGCGCGATCCGGGGCCCATACCCACAGGACGTCGTTGTCGCACAAGGTCTCTGTGATCGTGCCCCAAGACGGATTCCGCGGTATGGGTCCCGGATCGCGCTCGCGTGCGTAGACCTGTGTCCAGCTGGGACCGCCGGGCGCTTCGCTTGTCCGGGACGACAGGGAGTTCTATGCGGTCACCAGCCGCTGCAAGAACCCGGTCAGATCATCCGTGACATGGTCGACATGCGGGTCGTCGCGGCCCGACAGCTCCCAGTCCTCGCGCACGACCTCCTTGGTGCCGTCCGGCACCACCAGCACCGTGGTCATGCCGAGGTCGTGGGGGACGACGAGGTTGCGGGCGAGGTCCTCGAACATCGCGGACCGCGTCGGATCGACAGCGTGGAGCTTGAGGAATTTGTCGTAGGTCTCGCGCGCCGGCTTCGGCGTCAGCTCGGCGGCGATGATGTCGAACACACCGTGGAAATGCCCGGCGATGCCGAGCCGCGCCAGCACCGCGTCGACATGGTCGACCGAGCCGTTGGTCAGGATCAGCTTGCGCCCCGGCAGCTTCTCGATCGCCGCCCCCATCGCCGGGTTCGGCTCCAGCGGCGAGTGGTCGATCTTGTGCACGTAGGCCAGGAAGTCGTCGGCGTGCACGCCATGCTCGGTCATCATGCCGCGCATCGTCGTGCCGTAGCGGCGGTAGTAGTCCTTCTGGATGCGCCGCGCCTCCGGTGCATCGACCTTCAGCCAGTTCGACACGAACTCGCCGATGCGCGCATCGACCTGCTGCCACAGATTGACGTGATGCGGATACAGTGTGTTGTCGAGATCGAACACCCAGGTGTCGATATGGCCGAAGGCACGGGGCTGGGTCATCTCGTTCCCTTGCTCATGGTCGTGACGCGTGCTCGTGGTCGCGACGAGCCGCGGCCCCACATTCCGCTGTCGTCCCGGACAAGCGAGCGGCAGCGAGCGTGATCCGGGATCCATACCGCGTGATCTATCTCGAGGCAGGGTGGCTGATGCCGGTGGCCCAAACCAGGGCCGGTGGTTATGGGTCCCCGCGTTCGCGGGGACGACAGCGGAGTTTGTTGCGGCGTCCCGGGCATGATCGACACGACCATCACGGCAGTGCAAACCGCAGCGTCTTGCCGCTGCGGGTGATGTCGACCGCCGTGAAGCCTGTCGCGGTGAAGCCGCGGCTCGGGCAATCGCCCTGCTCGGAGCTCTCGAACTTGTTTTCACGGGTGCACAGCTGCACCAGCCCGCCCCAGTTCAGCGGCTTGTCCTTGAGCTTGATGGTGCGGTTGTCGGCGTCCACGGCTTCGGCGAAACTGTAGACCTTCTTCGGCTGGCCGGTAATGTCGGGATGCAGGCATTTGCCGGGATCGATGCGGTACCAGCCGCGGCTGACCACGGTCCTGCCGTCGTCGGTCGCGACCGCCGCCATCACCTTGTGCGGAGTGTCGTTGCACCAGGTCAGCCCGTTGGGCGACGGCGTCTGCACCGCGTCCACCATGGTGGCGAAGAAGGTCGGCTGCGAGACGATGTCCGACGCCAGGCTGCGGCTCTTCAGGAACGCCGCGAGCGCGCCTTGCGTCTTCGGTCCGTCGACACCGTCGATCGGTGAGACGTCATAGCCGGCGATGCCGAGCAGCCGCTGGATGCCGGCGAGCCGCGCCTGCTCGTCGTCATATTCGGCGCTTTCGGCGAGATAGGCGATCAGCGTGCCGTCGTCGGTCTTGGTCGGCGTGACCTGCGTGAACGGCGCCGGTGTCTGGCCGGTGCGGCACTGCCGGGCGGCCGCGATCACGAAATTGTCGGCCGCCACGCACAGCTGGTCATTGCCGTTCTCGGCGATCGGCGAGGCGCCGTACAGGCTCAGCGCGCGCGCATGCAGCAGGATGCGATCGGCGGTCAGCGCGCCCTGCAGCACCACGCGGCAGGCCGCAGGATCGAGCCGGAACCAGCCTCGGGTGGCGGTGGCCGCCTTGTCGTCGATGCCGATCGCGGCCTCGACGACGTAGCTCATGCGGTTGCAGAGCTTGAGGTCGGCGCGGGCAGGGGAGGCCGCAACGAGAAGGGTAAGAAGGATCGTCGACAGGGCGAGGAAGAGGCGACTCGTGAGGGGCATTGTAGGCCCGTATATCCCCACATCGTCATGCCCGGGCTCGACCCGCCTGCGCGGCCGAAGCCGCTTCGGCGCGGCGGAGGCCCGGGCATCCACGTCTCTCTCTCCGACTTCGCCGCACGACGTGGATGGCCGGGATGTTCTCAGTGCGAAGACGCGCTCCGCGCTTTTGCCCGGCCATGAAGGTGAGAGATGGTCGCGCCTGCTCACTTGTGGATCAGCGTGCCCGTGCCCTGGTTGGTGAACAACTCGAGCAGCACGGCGTGTGGCACCTTGCCGTCCAGGATCACCACGCCCTGCACGCCCTGTTCGAGCGCGTAGATGCAGGTCTCGACCTTCGGAATCATGCCGCCGGAAATGGTGCCGTCGGCGATCAGCTTGCGGGCGTCCTTCACCGACAGCTCCGGAATCAGCTTCTTCGACTTGTCGAGCACGCCGGGCACGTCGGTCAGCAGCAGCAGCCGCTTGGCCTTCAGCGCGCCGGCCACGGCGCCGGCGAAGGTGTCGGCATTGACGTTGAACGTCTGCCCGTCCTTCGAGGTCGCGAGCGGCGCCAGCACCGGGATCAGCTCGTAGCCGATCAGCTGGTTGAGCAAAGTGAGGTCGACCTTGTCGGGCTCGCCGACGAAGCCGAGATCGACCACCTTCTCGATGTGGCTGTCCGGATCGACCATCGTGCGCGTCGCCTTGACTGCGCGCACCATGTTGCCGTCCTTGCCGCACAGGCCGACCGCCTTGCCGCCGGCCTCGTTGATGTAGCCGACCAGCTGCTTGTTGATCGAGCCGGCCAGCACCATTTCGACGATCTCGATCGTGGCGGCGTCGGTGATGCGCAGGCCGGCGGCGAATTCGGAGACGATGCCGAGGCGCTTCAGCATGGTCGCGATCTGCGGACCACCGCCATGCACGACCACCGGGTTGATCGCAGTCTGCTCGAGCAGCACGATGTCGCGCGCGAACGCCTTCGCGGTGTCCTCGTCGCCCATGGCGTGACCGCCATATTTGATGACGATGGTTTCATCGTCATATTCCTGCATGTGCGGCAGCGCTTCCGACAGGATGCGGGCCTGATCGAGCGGGCTGATGTGGGGCGCGTCGGTCATGTCTGGGGGATCTCGGCTCTCGGGATGATCGCGCGGGGTTCTATCCGATTGCCGCCGGTCGCGCAAAGTGGGCGTTATCCCCGCCGCGGCCACAGCGCGCAGACCGCGAGCGCAATCCAGCTCGCAATCTGCAGGCTACCGCCGATCGGCGCTGCGAACGGAAACAGCCGGTCGCCGGTGAACTGTCGCATCGTGAGGTCGCCGGCAAACAGCACCGCCCCCAGCACGAACCCAGTTGCCGCGATCAGGCCGATGCGCCGATGAACGACACCACGCTCAGCCAGCGCGACCGTGCCGAGCACGGCGCAGGCGTGGAACAGCAGCATGGTGGAGGCGGTCGCGAGCCGCGACGCGTCGGGCTCATGCGCCGCCTTGGCCGCCAGCGCCACGCCGGCGGCGCCCATCAGGCCGGCCAACGCAATCAGCATCCGCCACAGCCTGTTCATGCGCCGCGCTCCTCCAGCAGCCGCGTGATCGCCGCGCGCAGTTCCGGCATGCCGGTCGCGGATCGCGACGAGGTCGCCAGCACCTGCGGGAACGCCGCCGGGTGCTTGGCGAGCGCAGCCTCGGTCTCGGCGATCCGGCTCGCAAGCTCGGCCGGCTTGATCTGGTCGGCCTTGGTCAGGATCAGCTGATAGCTGACCGCGGATCGGTCGAGAGTCTTGAGAATCTCCTGATCGACCTCCTTCAGCCCGTGGCGGGCGTCGATCAGCACATAGACGCGGGCGAGAGATGTGCGCCCGAGCAGGAACTGGTGGATGAGCTCGGTCCAGGACGCGACCTTGGTCTTCGCCGCGGCGGCGTAGCCATAGCCTGGCATGTCGACCAGCCGCAGCGGCGCATATTCAGGTCCCTCGAAGAAGATCAGCTCCTGGGTGCGGCCCGGCGTGTGCGAGGTGCGCGCCAGCGCGTTCTGGCCGGTCAGCGCGTTGATCAGGCTGGACTTGCCGACATTGGAGCGGCCGGCGAAGGCGACTTCGAGGCTCCCCATCGGGGGCAGGCTCTCGATCGACGGCGAGGCGTGGGTGAAGCGCCACGATTGGGCGAACAGCTTGCGGCCTTTTTCGATCAGGCGCTCGTCGGTGTCGTGGCTGGTGGTCATGACAAGCCCTCGCTCTTCGTCATGCCCGGGCTTGACCCGGGCATCCACGCCCATTGCGCGGGATATCAAAACGTGGATGGCCGGGACAAGCCCGGCCATGACGGTAGATGGTTCGTTGCTTCAGTGGCTCACGCCGCCTTACTCGTCACGCCGTCTTTTTCTTGAACGTGCCGCGGATGTTGTCGAACAGCTCCACCTTCACGCCGTTGCGGCGCATGATGAAGCCCTGTTGGAGCACCGACAGCGTGTTGTTCCAGGCCCAGTAGATCACGAGGCCGGCCGGGAAGCCCGCGAGCATGAAGGTGAAGATCAGCGGCATCCAGTTGAAGATCATCGCCTGCGTCGGATCCGGCGGCGTCGGGTTCAGCTTCATCTGGAACCACATCGTGATGCCCATGATGATCGGCCAGATGCCGAGCGCGAGGTAGTGACCGAACAGCGGCAACTGGGTCGGGTCGAACGGGATCAGACCGAACAGCGTGAACAAATTGGTCGGATCCGGCGCCGACAAGTCCTTGATCCAGCCATAGAACGGCGCGTGTCGCATCTCGATGGTGACGAACAGCACCTTGTAGAGCGAGAAGAACACCGGGATCTGCAGCGCGACCGGAAGACAGCCGGCGATCGGGTTGATCTTCTCCTTCTTGTAGATCTCCATCATCTCCTGCTGCTGCTTCATCCGGTCGTCCGGGAAGCGCTCCTTGAGCGCCTGCAGCTGCGGCTGGATCGCCTTCATCTTCGCCATCGAGGCGTAGGACTTGTTGGCCAGCGGGAAGAACAAGAGCTTGACCAGCACGGTCACCAGCAGGATCGAGATGCCGAAATTGCCGAAGAAGCGGTAGAAGAAGTCGAGCGCCAGGAACATCGGCTTGGTCAGGAAGTAGAACCAGCCCCAGTCGATCAGAAGATCGAAATGGTTGAGCCCGAGCTTCTGGTTGTAGCCGCCGAGGCCGCCGACCGGGAAGTTGATGCCGACCACGCCGGCTTCCTTGGCGCCGGCGAACAGCCGGGTGGAGACGGTGTTGGTGGCGCCCGGTGCGACCGTCTGCGCGTCCTGCAGATAGTCGGTCTGGTAGCGGCGAACGTTGTCGACGAGGTTGGACTGGTAGCGCGCCTTCAGATGGGCGTCGCTGGCCGGCAGCAGCGCCGCGGCCCAGTACTTGTCGGTGATCCCCATCCAGGCGTCAGTGACGGTGAACTCGGCGTTCTTGTCGTCGTCGATCTTCTTGTAGGTGTATTCCTGCAGGCCCTTTTCGCCGAGATAGCCGATCAGGCCTTCGTGCAGGATGTAGTAGCCGGAGACGTGCGGCGTGCCATGGCGGGAAATCAGGCCGTAGGGATAGAGCGTCGCCGGTGCCGAGCCGGTGTTGGTGACCTCGTCCTTGATCGAGAACAGGTAGTGGTCGTCGACCGCGATAGTGCGGCGGAAGGTGAGGCCCTGGCCGTTGTCGTAGGTGAGCTTGACCGGCGTCGCGGACGTCAGCGCGTTGGAGCCGTCCTGCTGCCACACCGTGCTCGGGTCGGGCGCCTGGGCCTTGGCGCCGGGCGCGCTGACCCAGCCGAACTCGGCATAATAGGGGGTCGCGGTGTTGGACGGCGAGAACAGCACGATCGCAGGCGAGGTCGGATCGACCGTGTCGCGGTACTGCACCAGCGCGAGATCATCGATGCGCGCGCCCTTGAGTGCGATGCTGCCGGTCAGCCGCGGCGTATCGATCTTGACGCGGGGAGAGGCTGCGATCGCGGCCTCGCGGGGCAGCACGGCCCCGGCGGCCGGCGCCGCGCCGCCCGGCACGTTGGGGTTGCCGGTTGCGGCCGCGCCCGGCTGCGGGGTGGCGGCCGGTGTGCCGTCGGGCTGCGGCGCGGGAGCCTGCTTCTTGGCGAGCTCGGCCTGCATCTGGGCCTGCGCCCGCTGCTTCTCCATCTGCGGTCCGTTGTAGAAGACCTGCCAGAGGATCAGCACGAGGCCGGACAGAATGACGGCGAAGATGGTGTTGCGATTGTCGGTCATCGTTCTCTTATCGTCTCGTCATTCAATCCGGTTTGCGGGATTGCGCGTCCGGTGCGGGAGCGTTTCGCCTGTCCGCACCCGACGGTTTTCGCGGCTGCGGCTTGGCCCGCGGCCGGTCGAGGCGGCGGAGCGTCGCCTGGAGGTCGGCGAGCATGGTCGAGAAGTCGCGTGACAGGGCATCCCGGCGACCGACCATCACGTAATCACTGTGCGGCCGCATCGACAGGGGATCGAGCCGCTTCACAAGCTCGCGCAACCGCCGACGGATGCGATTACGCTCCGTGGCGGTGCCATTCTTCTTGGTGACGGTAAAGCCGACCCGGATCGGGCCCTGGTCCGGCCGTTCCCGGCGCTGGACGACGAAGGCAGGGCTGTTCGCCCGCACGCCATCGGCAACGGCGAGAAAGTCCGCCCGCTGCCGCAGCCGATCCATGATGGAAATCTCCGGGACAGGCGCCCTGGCTTCAGGCGCTCAGACGCTTGCGGCCGCGCGCCCGACGGGCGGCGAGGACCTTGCGGCCGCCGGTGGTGGCGAGACGGGCGCGGAAGCCGTGACGGCGCTTGCGCACCAGTTTGCTGGGTTGATAAGTCCGCTTCACGGGTCGTTCTCCGCTGACGGGCAATTTGCCAGTTGACAACTTGCCGGCTTGAAATGTCGATTGATGTCCGGTGATGCTTGCTGGCCCAAAGCGGACCGCTGCCGGCCCTTGATCGAGCCGTCCCCGGGCGAGCCGGGTCATCGCGGACGGTTGGCGCGGCTTATAGGGGAGCGCCCCGCCTTCGTCAATCGCGGCAAGTCGTTTCCGAGGCCGCAGGAAGCCGGACGGTGCGCGCCGGGTACGATCGCGGCACACGCAAGTAGAGCGCAAGGATAGAGCGCAAGAAAAGCGCGAGAATAACCCCCGCCCGAAGGGGTTCATCATGAAGGGATCGTACAGCTTCGGGTTCCATTCTGAACGGACGGAAGCCGTAACATGAGCGATCCGTAATTTGACGGGACTCCGGTGCAGTCCCATCTTGCAGTCCCGTAAGGGTGGGGGTGACTCTTACAAAGGCAATACGTGTCAGAGAGCGACAACCAGCCGATCCTGGAGCGTCTGCGGCCGAAAAGGTCGCGCCGGCTCGGCTTGTCCGGAAAGCTGCTGCTGTTAACCATTCCGCTCGTGATGATCGCGGAAGTGCTGATCTATGTGCCCGCGATCGCCAATTTCTGGAGTAACCGCCTCAACGACCGCCTGGCTGCGGCGAATACCGCTGCGCTGGTGCTCGATGCCGCGCCCTCCGGCATGGTGCCGGATTCACTGGCGCGCCAGATCCTGACCTCGATCAATGCGCGTGGCGTCGCGATCAAGATGGGCCAGCAGCGGCGCCTGCTTGCCAGCGCCGACCTGCCGGCCTCGATCGACCACGATTACGACATGCGGGACATGACCGCCTGGTCGTCGATCGTCAATTCGCTGAAGATGATGACCGAAACCGGCGACCACACCATGCGCGTGATCGGACCTTCGCCGGGCCGGGCGCAGTTCATCGAGGTCGTGACCGACGAGAAGCCGCTGCGGCGGGCGATGTACCGCTTCTCGCGCAACCTGCTCGGCATGTCGCTGCTGCTGGCGGTGCTGACCGCGGCGTTGGTCTACCTCGCCCTGCACTTCCTGTTCGTGCGGCCGATGCGGCGATTGACCGCAAGCCTGGTCGGGTTCCATGAGAATCCGGAGAGCGTGGCGCGCATCATCGTGCCGAGCCAGCGCTCGGACGAAATCGGCGTCGCCGAGCGCGAGCTCGCCGACATGCAGCGCGACCTGGTCTCGATGCTGCACCAGAAGAGCCGGCTGGCGGCGCTCGGTCTCGCCGTGTCCAAGATCAATCACGATCTGCGCAACCTGCTGGCGTCGTCGCAGCTGCTGTCGGACCAGCTCGCCAGCGTGCCCGACCCGCGGGTGCAGCGCTTCGCGCCGAAGCTGATGCGCTCGCTGGAGCGCGCCATCGCGTTCTGCCAATCGACGCTGTCCTACGGCAAGGTGCAGGAGCCGGCGCCGGATCGCCGCATGGTCGCGGTCGAGCCCGTCGTGGCCGAGGTGCGGGAGACCGCGGGGCTGTCGCCCGACGCCTCGATCACCTGGATCGCCGCGATCGAGCGCGGCCTGAAGATCGATGCCGATCCCGACCAGCTGTTCCGTGTGCTGCTCAACCTCGTGCGCAACGCGGCGCAGGCGATGGAGAGCCTCTCCGGCAGCGCCGGTGTGCGGCAGATCCGCATCATCGGCCGCCGCGAGGGCGCGGTTGCGATCCTCGAAGTCTCGGATACCGGGCCCGGCGTGCCGGCCAAGGTGCGCGAGCACCTGTTCGAGGCGTTCCGTGGCGCCGGCCGCCCCGGCGGCTCGGGGCTGGGCCTGGCGATCGCGGCCGAGCTGGTGCGCGCCCATGACGGCGACATCCAGCTGGTCGAGGGCACCTTGGGCGCCACGTTCCGGATCGTGATCCCGGACCGGCCGGTTGAGCTGCAGACATTCTGGAACGAGCGCGCCAGCGCCTGAGCCGGCTGCAAACATTCGTCGCGGGGCGGGCCGAACCCGGAATCTCGCTCCAACGCCGTCAGCCCAAGGCAGCGCCGTGGGCGTTGAACCGGGTATCGCGACCCCACAGAATCAACCCCGGGGCAGCGCTGCAGGCGCCGAACTCGGAATCCCGAGATTATTGAAACCCGGAGCCAGTCCGATCCGGCCAGACCCGGCTCGACCTTCCACGCTTCCCATCCCGCCGGCCCCGAGCAGCCGGTGCGCGCGGAAAAATGGTCGCAAAATATCTCCCTGCCGCCTTGCCAAGCGGCCCTCCAGCCGTTAGTCAGAGGCCCTTCGCGAGCCCTGCCGGTGTTTCAGCCGCCAGGGCTTCCGGGCCACGGCCTGACCGGCCTGCAGCCCGCCATAGGCGAAAAACGCGCCCGTAGCTCAGCTGGATAGAGCATCAGACTACGAATCTGAGGGTCGGACGTTCGAATCGTTCCGGGCGCGCCATTCAAATCAAGCACTTAGCCAAAATCACCGTTTGAGTTTTGAAAACTAAAACGGTTTTTCAAACGGTCCAACGCTCGGCGCGAACCTGGGCGCTTGGCCCGATGATCACCGTTCGATTCTGAATATTGACCGGGCGGAGGGGCGTCCCTCTCGCGATCCGCATTGGCGTTTCCCGTTATGCCGAAATATGACGAGATCGGTAGGGATAGGGCTGAAAAGAAGAAGCGTGGGATGGCCTCATCACGCGGCTTCACGGTGTCGCTCGCCGGAGGCACTCGCGTTCGGGACTGCCGCTTTGCGGCACCGCTAGCGCTGTCCCAAACGCGGGTGCCTTGTTAACCGGTCTCGCGACTGCACTCGGTCCCGGGTCCCACCGCTGACGCGGCGGCCGCTATGCTGACCCTCCTGCGGGTGCCTTCTCTGCCTTCGCATCAATGAGGTTCCGGCGGAGGTGATGCGAAAAAGGGCGGGCATCTTCGGCGGCATCCTCAATCAACCGATTGTTTCTATCTACGCTCCCGCGCGGGGAACGGCCCGCTCCATGGCGTCATCTGCCGGTGGAGTCGCGAGATTGAACTTTCATTGGCGCATCGGCCGCGAAGTCGCGCAGTTCTAGGGCGTCTCGGGTGCCTACTTGGGCATCGACGTCTCTATTATCGTTGGCGCGGGCAGCATTGGTGCGCGCCTCCAGTGCGGCAGCGTGCCGTCAGTGTCTGGCGCTGTCGTCTCTCCCATTAAAACATCAGGAAAGAGCCTACTGCGGACGTAAAAATCAATTGACTCAAATTCAGAATCGCCTGATGATGTTTACGAAAATAATTTTTGCCGAAAGCCTGTACTGCTTTGAAAGTGCCTCTTGCCAAGATTGCTCAAGTTCGGCCCGGCCTCTCTTTCAGGGAGGCCATTCGGCATGTCGAGGGCGGGTCCATTTCAGTCGTTCAGGCTGGCGATATCGGTGTGGACGGCGTGATCAACCCGGCTGAGTTGCTCCGCATTGCAGTCGTGCCGGTGCAGGGCGGAATCCCCGAGTTGAAGCAAGGTCAGGTTTTGCTGCAGTCGCGTGGGCAAAGCTATCGGGCGGGTGTCGTGCCGCCGCATCACGGGGCGATGGTTGCCACGGCGAGCCTTCTGGTCATAACCCCAGGCGCGACCGTTCTCTCCGCCTATCTTGCCCATTTCCTCAATGATCCGGTCACCCAGGCCGAGCTGCGCAAACGCGCGGCCGGCGCAACCATCGCCAATCTGAAGCGGAGCGAACTCGAGGATCTCGAGGTGCTCGTGCCTTCACTGGAGGATCAGAAGAGAATTGTCGCGCTGGGGGAAGCCCTGCGCCAGCAATCGCGGATCGAGGCCCGGTTGGTCGAGCTTCGCCGCATCCAGCTTCGCGCGCTCATCGAGGAGCGAGCGGAGAGGAACCGAGGACGTTAGTGCGTCCCCGGTTCCTTGAGCGGCTTGGTCAGGCGTTGGTAGCGCCCCCCAGGCCATGTCCTAGGACCCTAAGACCGAAAGAACCTATACATGACGATCAACATCAGCAACTACACCTTCGACGGGCCTTATGCGTCGCCCGGACAGCTGGCCGACCGGTCCGGCGTTTATGCCGTGCTCGGAGCCAGCCCTGGCAGCACCAAGGTGGTCGATATCGGCGAATCCGGCTGGATTCGGACCCGGCTCCAGGGGCACGATCGCGCCACGGCGTGGGCGCGCCAGGGCCTGCCGCTCTCCTATGCGGCGCTGTATTGCGATGAGTCGACTCGCATGCGGATCGAGCGCGAGCTGCGGGCTCGGTTCAATCCGCCCTGCGGCGATCGCTAAGAAAGCCGCGACGAGCAGGGGAGGGGTGGGCGCAACGTCCGCCCCTCGCTATCCGACTCGTAGTACTGTGACCCGAGCAAGTTGAGAGAAGGCGTATGACGGACCAGAATGTTCAAGCAGGGAAGACGTCAATGGACGACATCAAGCGTGTCGCCTGGGCAGCCTGCAATACGTTTCGCGGGTTGATCGATCCAGCCGAATACAAAGACTACATCCTGATCATGTTGTTCCTGAAGTTCATCTCGGACGTCTGGAAGCAGCATCTCGAAGACAATCTTCGCGACCTCAAGGGGGACGAAGTCCGCGTGCAGCGGCGCATGCAGCGCGAGCGCTTCGTCATGCCCGAGGGCTCAACCTTTGATGAGCTCCACGCCGCGCGTGACAGTGACAACATCGGCGAGCGCGTCGACATCGCGTTGGAGGCAATCGAGAGCACGAACAAGGCCAAGCTCGGCGGCGTGTTCCGCAACGTGAGTTTCAATTCGGCGACCAAGCTCGGCGAAACCAAGGACCGCAATCGCCGCATCAAGAACCTCCTCGATGATTTTGCCAAGCTCGACCTTCGGCCTGGCCACGTCGTCGAGGACGAGGCCATCGGCGAAGCCTATATCTATCTGATCGAACGCTTCGCCTCTGAAGCGGGCAAGAAAGCGGGCGAATTCTATACGCCCCTGCAGGTGAGCCGCGTTCTCGCAAAGCTGGTCGCACCGAAGTCGGGCGAGCGTATCTGCGATCCGGCCTGCGGTTCAGGATCGCTTCTGATCGAGACGGCCTATGAAGTCGGCAGCAAGGACTTCGCCCTGTTCGGGCAAGAGGTCAATGGCGGTACGCATGCACTCGCCAAGCTCAACATGTTCCTCCATGATATCGACGGCGCGCGAATCGAGTGGGGCGACACTCTTAACAATCCGCAGCTGATTGAGGACGACAAGCTCGCAGTCTTCGATATCGTCGTCGCGAATCCGCCTTTCTCGCTGAAGAAGTGGGGTGGCAACGAAAAGACGGAGGATGGCAAGCCTAAGCCCGATCGGTTCAATCGATGGCATCGCGGGCTTCCGCCACCCTCTACGGGCGATTGGGCCTTCATCACGCATATGGTGGAGACGGCCAAGCCGAAGCTCGGCCGCGTCGCGGTCGTGGTGCCGCACGGCGTGCTGTTCCGAGGTGGAGCCGAGGGCAAGATCCGCGAGGCTATGATCCGCGAGAATCTTCTCGATGCCGTTATTGGGCTGCCGTCGAACCTGTTCCAATCGACGTCGATCCCGGTGGCCGTGCTCGTCTTCGACCGGCGGCGAGAAAAGAGCGGAGCGCGTGCCGAGACAACGGATGTACTGTTCATCGACGCCAGCCGTGACTTCAAACAGGCCAAGACACAGAACATTCTGGAATCGGCGCATACCGCCAAGATCATTGAAACGTATAACACGCGCAAGGATGTCGAGAGGTATGCGCGTGACGTTCCGGCGAGGGAGATCGCAGAGAACGGATTTAACCTCAACATTCCCCGCTACGTCGATACATTCGAGGCTGAAACGGAAGTCGACGTAAGGGCCGTTCAGGTTGAGATTGAGCAACTCGAAGCAGAGCTATTAAAAGTTAGAGAGCGCATGGTCGGCTATCTAAAGGAGCTCGGCGTGGATGCATAAGGAATGGGTCGAAGCCAAACTGGCAGATATTTGCGCACCACATGGCCTTCAGACGGGGCCGTTCGGCAGTCAATTGAAGGCAGAGGAATACGTCGATGATGTTGACGGCGTCCCGGTTGCGATGCCGAAGGATCTCATTGATGGTCGTATCAATTCGGCAACAATTGCGCGGGTCAGTCGCAAAAAAGCTCGAGAGATGGCGCGTCATGAGCTTCGCAAGGGCGATTTAGTTTTTGCGCGAAGGGGCGAGTTGGGGCGTATTGCCATCGTCACACAAGCTGAGGACGGCTGGATTTGTGGTACCGGTTGCTTGCGTGCAAGGCTGTTGTCCGCGGTCGATCCTGAGTTTGTCGCTCTTTTTTTCACGACAGCTAGTTCGGTCCAGTGGTTGAACGATAATGCTGTTGGCCAGACGATGTTGAACCTCAACACTGAGATCCTCGCCGCGCTACCAATAAAATTTCCGCCGATTGGAGAACAGCGAGGCGTTGCGAGAATTCTGCGTACCTGGGACTGCGCTATCGAAACCGCCGAGCGGCTGATAAATGCGAAGGCCGCGGTGTTCGAGCACTGGTCGCACGCGCTCCTGACTGGTCGGCGGCAGCTTGGGCGAAAACGTATCAACTGGCAGTCTGTCCCCTTGACGGACGCTACGCTCGAAGTTTCGGCTCGTAATGAGGATCGCCAACTCGCGGCAAATTCCGTTATGGCTGTCAACAAGGTGCATGGCATGATTCCGATGAAGGATCATGTCCGCGCCGCGGACCTTTCGCGGTACAAAGTCGTTCACCCAAAGGCGTTTGCTTACAATCCGATGCGCCTCAACATAGGTTCGATCGCTCAAAATAATCATGGGCGCGACGTGCTCGTGAGTCCAGACTATGTTGCTTTCGAGGCGCGCGCGGATCTGTTGATGCCGGCGTATTTCGACCACGTCAGGCGCGCGCCCATGTGGAGCCGCTTCGTAAAGACAGCTGGAAGTGGGGGAGTCCGTATTCGTATCTACTACGAGGATCTATCCGGCTTCATATTGGAGTTGCCCTCTCTCGAAGAGCAAGCCCGTATAGTTGAAGTTCTTGATACAGCACGCCGAGAGATGGCGATCCTTGAACGACAGCGCGATGCCCTCGTTCTACAGAAGCGCGGGCTTATGCAGAAGCTGCTGACGGGCGAGTGGTCGGTGAGCATTTCGGGGTCGTGCGAGGCCGCCGAATGAGTGGCTTTCGCGATGGCGAGATTCACAACTCCCAGCTGTCGGCTCTTCATTTGCTTCAGACCCTGCAGCCGACCTGGACGGTGTTGACCAAAGCGGAAGTCAACCTTGAGCGACGGGGGCGGCTCGGGAACGTTCTGCTTGAGGACATACTTGCAGCTCAGCTCAGCAAGCTCAATCGGATCGAGCAGGACGGCTGCTTCCATCCCTTTTCTGAGGCGAATGTCCGCACTGCGATCGAGCGACTGCGCGCACCCGAGCCGCTTGGCCTGATGACGCTGAACGAGAAGACGACCGACCTTCTGCAGCTTGGTACGTCGCTCGATCAGACCATCGACGGCGTTACCCGGGGGCGGTCGCTCCGTTACATCGATTGGGAAACGCTAGAAAACAACGCGTTCCATGCTGTCGCCGAGTTTGAGGTTGAGAAGGCCGGAAGCCATGAGACCCGCCGTCCCGACATCGTACTATTCGTCAACGGCATCCCGCTTGCGGTGATCGAATGCAAGGCGCCGCATGTCGAGCTCGGCGAGGGTATCGGTCAGATCGTTACTTACCAGCGGGGAGACGAGATCCCGCACCTGTTCCGTAGCGTGCAGCTGGTGCTTGCCGTGAAACCAGCTGAGGCAAGATACGCGACTGTGGGCACGGCCGCGAAATTCTGGGCGGTCTGGAAAGAAAAGGAGTTCGACAACGCAGCGCTAGCGCAGCTTGTGAACGCCCCGCTCGACGTGGCCCAGACGCGCCGCACATTTGGCGACGGATTCGCCGAGGAACAGGTGCCATTTGAGGCGCGCCGGGGCGAGGGGCGCATCGTCACGGAGCAGGATCGCTTGATCCATGCGCTCTGCCGGCCGGATCGGCTCCTGGACCTCGTCCGTCGCTTTACGTTGTTCGATCTCGGCGTCAAGAAGGTCGCGCGGTATCAGCAGTTCTTCGCTGTCCGCAAAATCATGGATCGGGTGAAAGGCGAGCGCGACGAGCAGGGCGCGCGGCGGGGCGGCGTCGTCTGGCATACCCAGGGTTCCGGCAAGTCGCTCACCATGGTCATGCTGGCCAAGGCCCTAGGGCTCGACCGCGCGATCACGAACCGCCGCGTCGTTCTCGTTACCGACCGCATTGATCTCGACGATCAGCTTCGGGACACCTTCAAGGCGTGCGGTACGGATGTGGTCCAGGCCAAGACCGGATCGCATCTGCTTGATCTCATTGTACGTGACAAGGCGGCGATCGTCTCGACGGTCATCAACAAGTTCGAGGCCGCGATCGCCAAGCGCGACTTCAAGGACGAATCTACGGACGTCTTCCTGCTAGTCGACGAAAGTCATCGTGGTCAGTACGGCGAGATGCACACACGCATGAAGCGCGTGTTTCCGCGTGCTTGCTATATTGGCTTCACCGGCACGCCGTTGATGAGGGCCGAGAAGAGCACCGCGGCACGCTTCGGCGGGATCATCGATGCCTACACCATCGACCAGGCGGTCGACGACAAGGCCGTTCTGCCACTGATCTATGAGGGTCGGCAGGTCGCGCAGGAGGTCAATCGGGCCGGGATCGATAGCTGGTTTGAACGGGTGACGCGCGAGTTGCCAGAACAGCAGCGCTTCGACCTCAAGCGGCGGCTTGCCCGCTATAGCGAGATCGCCCAGGGCGACCAGACCATCACGGCCATCGCCTATGATATCGCCGAGCATTTCACGAAATTCTGGAAAGGAACGCGCTGGAAAGCGCAGTTCGCTGTCCGATCCCGCGCCGCCGCCGTCAAATACTACGAGATCTTCAAGGAGATGGGGACGATCTCGGCGGAGGTCATCATGTCCGCGCCGGATGATCGGTCGACGGGGGATGACCCGGCTGAGGAGGTCACCGAGCCGGTTGTCCGGTTCTGGAAGACCATGATGGCGAGATATGGGGGCGAGGAGTCGTACAACCGCCAGATCGTCGAGGGATTCAAGAAGCGGGAGGAGCCAGAGCTTCTGATCGTGGTCTCCAAGCTACTGACCGGCTTCGACGCGCCCGTGGATACCGTGCTATATATCGACAAGCCGCTGACCGGGCACAATCTGCTCCAGGCCATCGCCCGGGTGAACCGCGTCGAGGAGGACAAGGAGTACGGCTACATCGTCGACTATGCCGGAGTTCTCGGCGATCTCGATACAGCGATGCGGGTCTATTCGGCGCTTGCCGAGTTCGAGCCCAACGACCTGGATGTCGGACATGCGATCATCGACGTGCAGGATCAGATCGCCAGATTGCCTCAGGCGCACGCGAACTTGGTCAATCATTTCAAGGGCGTCGCCAAGGTGCGCGACGAAGAGGCCTATGAGGTCTTCCTCGCCGACGAGGTCGTTCGCAAGGAGTTCTACGAGCTGCTCGCCGAATTCGCGCGGCTGCTGGCTACAGCGCTGGCAACGGCGAACTGGGCCAACCATCCCAAGAGCGAGGCTCAGGTGCGGATCTACCGGGACGACCTGCGTCGCTATCAAAAGTTGCGTACAGCCGTCCGCAATCGTTACCGTGAAGCGATCGACTTCAAGCAGTATGAGGCGCGCATCCGCAAGCTGCTCGATACGCACATCAGCGCCGACGCGGTCGAGGTTGTGACTGAGGCAGTGAACATCTTTGACACGGCCGCGTTCGACCGCGCCGTGGCCGAGCAGACCACGCCCGCCTCAAAGGCGGACCTGATCGCGAGCCAGACCAAGCGCACGATCACCGAGCGCATGGAGGAGGACCCCGTCTTCTTCAAGAAGATCTCCGATCTGATCGCCGATGCGATCGCCGAGCATCGTGCCAAGCGCCTGAGCGACAACGATTACCTCGCCAGGATCCGTGAGGCTGCGGAGCAAGTTCGCCGGCCCAAGCACGACGACGTTCCGGCTGAAGTCAGGGCCGACGAGCACGCCGTCGCCATTTTCAATTCGCTCAACAATGCAATGGGGGGCATCGGCGGACCGCAGGGAGGGAACATCCGGCCTGTGCTAGCTGCCGCTGCGTTGGAGCTGGTATCGATCGTCAAGAGCCTGAAGGTCGTGAACTGGACGGAGAACGTGGATGTCCAAAACGCGATGCGAAACCGGATCGACGACTATTTCTTCGACGTAATCCGTGACCAGCACGGTATCGATCTGGCGCCGGAGCAGATTGATATGATTGTCGACAGCGTGCTCAAGGTCGCTCGCGCACGGATGGCCTGAGCGATGCGTGGATCGATCGCCTATGCCGGCCAAAGGATCGAATATCGCGCCCGGCGCACGGCGCGGAAAACGCTTGCGATTTCTGTCCATCCGGACGGTAGCGTCGAAGTCGTTGCCCCCTCAGGCACGACCCCTGTGGTCATCGAGCAGCGCCTGCTAAGCCGTGCGGGGTGGGTCCTGAGGCAGCGACGCTACTTCGAGCAGTTTCTGCCGCGGACGCCCGAACGGCGACATGTCGGCGGGGAGACTCACCTTTATCTCGGCAGGCAATATCGCCTGAAGGTCGAGCATGGAGAGGAGGAGCGAGTCCGCCTGACATCCGGGCACTTCCGGATTACCGTGAAGCGTCAGCCGGTACCCGACCGCGTCCGGGAGCTTCTGGATGATTGGTACCGGGGGCACGCCGAGCGCAAGATCCGCGAGCGCTTCGACGTGGTCGCCAAGCGCTTCTCCAGCATCCTGCCGGTGACGCCGAGCTTGGCGATCCGGCCGATGCGTCGTCGCTGGGGCAGCTATAGCCGCAAGGGCCGTATCACCCTGAATCGCGACCTCATCCGTGCCCCGCTGCCCTGCATCGACTATGTCATCATCCACGAGCTGGCCCATAGCCGGCATCCCAACCACGGCCGGGCCTTCTTCGACCTTCTGACCCAGATGATGCCCGATTGGGAACGCCGGAAGCTGGCGCTGGAGCGCATGTTGGCTTGAGGGGGGCGTTTAGGGGGGGGGGGCGTACTTGCCTAGGTCAGGCAGCCCAAAATTGGTGGTTGAGGGATTGTATTTTGCTCTCCAGGCGATAGCATGGTTGGCATTTCAATGAAACATAACTCCGAATTATGCGCACGCAGCAATCATACTTGGAACGAATTCGCAGCAAGTACAACAAAATTGGAGAGATTTGGGAGCAGGCCGATCGCTGGCACATGTGGAGTAAGCTCCAGATCGAGCACGAGATGCAATTCGTCGCGAGCCAAATCGTCCACCTCGATCAGGACCGCGATTTGATCCTCGACGTCGGTTCGGGAGGATACTCATACTTCAACAGCGAGACCCCCGTTGTCGAGATCGATATCGCTGAGCAACGATTACGCGGATCACAATTAGCAGTATGCGCGAGTGCAGAAAGCCTGCCGCTATCGCCAAGCATAGCAAGCCTGACAATTTGCGTGGGGCCTGTCGTAAATTACTGCTCTTTGGAAGAGGTGATCAGCGAATTATCGTCAGTCACGAAGGAAGGCGGACTTTTAGTTCTTCATGTAGAGCTGAGCAACAGTTTCGAGTTCTTTGGATCTAGTTCTTATCGCGCCGACGTCGCCTTTGTTACCACATTTTATAGGGGTGAAGAGCAGTATTGGGTTTACTCAAACAAGTTCGTACGACGCATGCTCTCTGCATATGGATTCGAGATTGAGAGGGTTAGGTACTTCCACATCATCTCAAGTCTCATTTATCGTCTATCTCGCCGGCCGAATTTTTCATGCTTTTTCTCAACCGCCGATTCGCTTTTCCAGCGCCTGAATTTGGGGGCAGAGATTGCGGATAGTGCAATCTTTGTTTGCCGCCGCGCAACAATTGAGTAGTCGCTTCAAAAACCTCAAACGCCTTTCCACTGCTGATTGAAACAATTCCTCCAAATACCGCAAGCAATGTCATCAACAGCAGCGCGGCTGAATTTGGCGGAATTTGGAGCTCGTATATGGCAGTTCCTGAGATCGCGACAACAGCAGCGAACATTACTATGTGCAGCCCGGCGCGGAATTCCGCGGAAGGAGCCTGCGCGCTGATTGGGTTTGCAATTAACGTATCCGATTCGGGTCCATTCACTTTTATTGTTGGCTGATTACCGACTCGAGCTTCAAACTCGCTGTATAGCCCCTCTAGGTAATCCTTATACGCCGACGTGCGACTACCGAAGAAATCTCTGTACCATGGCAGATAGTGCTCAAACAGAATGCCGCGGGTGATTTGAAGCAGATCCTCTTTTCGGATTCGGTACAGCTTTTGACTTCCGCGGATCATCAAGATCCCAGGATACCTCGCTTCATAATTTACAGGCTCAATGTTCGGAAGAGAATAATCCGCATGGACCTTGCCAAAACCAACCTGTCCGAGCAGGCGAACCAGCTCATTTCCACCCGTCTGTTCCGACCCATACTCATTACCGTCTTCCAGCTCGACCGCTGTGAAATCGATCTCCACGTTTAAAGCCTGGATAGTATCGTGCAATAGCTGGGAAAATATAAAGAACGCTGCAGCGCCGCGGGAGTCGGCGTCGATCACCATGTGATCAATGACCAGTAGCTTGGAGTGAGGGTAGTAGCCGAACATCGCGAATCCTATAATCGCCTTTGAGCGACATAGGGCTGCGAAATAGAAGGTACCCTCAGGGGTCTCCGGGTTATCAATCTTCTTTCGGATTTGGTTTGTCTTCGTGCGGAGCAGTGCCGATGTGTTCTTAACGAAGATCGCAAGCGCTCTATCCACGTCCGCGCGGTCAGAAGGGCTCGAGCCTAGGAGTTTCAGCTCAAATGAGGCATTGGTTCTACGCATAATTCGGAGTTATGTGCTGTTAAAATAGCGCGTAAGTGCGAAGATCGCGGTTCATCAATTAACCAACTCGGTCGGTACAACTCTACGGCGATGACGCAATCCTCCGCCAGAACGTAGACTGCGAAAGTCCGGAGGAGCGATATGCGCGTCAGCGTTGCGGTTGATGAATTCTTGAGATACTGCGCCGTCGAGAGGCAGCTTTCTCCGCATACGATCGATGCCTATACGGCCGATCTCAAGGAGTTTGCTCGGTTTCTGCGAGAAGATCCGCTCGTTTCGTCTATTAATGAAAATACCCTGGCGGGATATCTTGTCGATCTGCTCGAGAGCAGGAAACTGTCTATTGGTACGGTCCGGCGCCGATTTGCATGTCTGCGGGCGTTTGCACGGCGACTGGCGAAAGTCGATGGCTTTACCGACCCGTTTGCCAAGTGGCAGCTACAGCTTCCCAAGCGTAAAAGACTTCCACGATCGCTATCGCGCCCAGAAGTTTCGCGGCTGCTCGCAAGCTTTCCTTCGCAGAAGTCAGGAGCTTCAAAGGCCTCCCACGCCTTTATTGCGGCGCGATTGATGATTGCGACGGGAATTCGGGTTGGGGAGCTATGCCGGATTTCGATGCAGGACGTTGTAGCCGACGGCGAAGCCATTCGCATATTCGGGAAGGGGGCCCGGGAGCGGATGGTTTACATTTCTGATTCGTCGCTTCGAGCCGATCTCCTCAAGATTTTAGTATGGCATCGTGAAAACGGTCGCGTTGCAGGAAATCTATTCATTAATCGCCGGGGCGCGGCCCTCAGACCCCAATCGATGCGGATCGTGTTGCGTCGTCAATACGAGCAAAAGAATGGTCGCCGTATTACGCCGCATATGCTGAGGCACACTGCGGCAACTCTTTTGATGGAGCGTGGAGTCGACATACGGTTTGTTCAGCGCCTATTGGGTCATTCGAGTATTGCTACCACTGAGATCTACACTCATGTCTCGGACGAGGCGCTGAGGTCCACTCTGGAGAGAGCAGACGTCCTGGGACAGCTGGCTGCTTGAGTTCGTGGCCACGGAGGCGGTGGAACGACGCTGGTGTCCGCTCGCGGTAACCAACGATGTTTTGGGCGTGCCAGCTAGAGGAAGAGTGCAGGCCGGGTTGGCCGTGACGGGTTGGAAGCGGCGAGAGAGTTCCGCCGCGCCCGTCGCGGAGATCCGCGATGCACGGACGGAGAGTTGGAGCGCGTGCCGGTGAGGGCCGGGCGAGCCTCTATGAGGAGATCACGAATACGATCATCGGCGAGCTGGAGGCTGGCCACGTGCCCTGGGTGCAACCATGGGGGACGCAAGCGGCGAAGGCTCAGCTGGCGTTGCCCAGGAATGCTGCGACTCGTCGGCCGTATTCGGGGATCAACGTGCTGATCCTCTGGGGAGCGGTGATCGAGCGCGGCTTTGCCGGCCAGAGCTGGCTCACGTTCCGGCAGGCGCTGTCTCTCGGCGGCCATGTCCGCAAAGGCGAGCGCGGAGTTACGGTCGTCTATGCCGACCGCTTCGTCCCATTGGATGCGCAGCAGCGTGCGCGCGAGACCGGCGACGAGGCGCAGGCGATTCCGTTTCTGAAGCGGTTTACGGTCTTTAACTCCGAGCAATGCGACGGTCTGCCGGAGGACATCGTGACAGCGGCGCCCCTACCGCCGGCCGGAGCGATCGAGCCTGTGGTGGAGTCGCTGATCGCGAACAGCGGCGTCGACTTCCGGATTGGCGGTGACCGGGCGTTCTATGCTCCAGTTGAAGATTTCGTGCAGGTGCCGCCGCCCTCGGCGTTCTTCGAGCCGATCAACTGGCACCGCACGGCCTTGCATGAGCTCGCGCATGCCAGCGGACATGCGTCGCGGCTCGATCGTGATCTGTCTGGGCGGTTCGGCAGCCGCAAATACGCCTTCGAGGAGCTGATAGCCGAGATCGCGTCCGCCTTCAGCTGCGCCGCGCTCGGTATCGTGCCGACCGTGCGCCATGCCGACTATATCGGCTGCTGGCTCGACGTCCTGCGCGAGGACAATCGCGCCATCGTCCGGGCGGCGAGCCAGGCGAGCCGTGTGGCCGATTATCTCCTCGGTTTTGCACCCGGAGCAGCTGGGGTCGTTGAGGCGAGCGGAACGGACTGCGCCGCGGCCTGAGTATCGTGCTCTGCTAGCAGAGGAGAGGAAGAGGGCGAGAGGTGCTCTGCGACGGGTGAAGGCCTGAGAGAGAGGCTCCGGGCTACCCGTCGTGGAGAACCAAGACATGACCAAAGCCGCCCAGAAGATCACGCTGTCGCCCTCGCGCGACATTCCCTTCAACAAACTGGTCCTGAGCCAGTCCAACGTACGCCGCATCAAGGGCGGCATTTCCATCGAGCAGTTGGCGGAGAGCATTGCTGAGCGGACGCTGTTGCAAAGCCTGAACGTTCGAGCGGTTCTCGATGGAGAGGGTAAGGAGACCGGGATGTTCGAGGTGCCGGCGGGCGGCCGCCGCTACCGTGCCCTTGAACTCCTCGTCAAGCAGAAGCGGATGGCGAAGACACAAGCTGTACCTTGCGTAGTGCGGGACCAGGGCTCCGCTCTGGACGACTCGCTTGCCGAAAATGACCAGCGTGTCGGCCTGCATCCCCTCGACCAGTTCCGCGCATTCCAGGCGCTGCGCGAGGGCGGCATGAGCGAGGAGGAGATCGCGGCGCGGCATTTCGTGGCGGTTGCGGTCGTCAAGCAGCGGCTGCGGCTGGCTGCGGTCTCGCCGGCGCTGCTCGATGTCTACGCCGCCGACGGCATGACGCTCGAGCAGCTGATGGCGTTCACAGTGACGGCGGATCATGTCCGCCAGCAGGAGGTCTGGGACAAGGTCAGCCGCTCCGGCTGCGACGAGCCTTACCAGATCCGCCGCCAGCTCACCGAGCAGACTGTGCGGGCGTCCGATCGCAGGGCTCAGTTCGTCGGGCTCGCATCCTACGAGGCGGCCGGCGGGGTGGTGCTGCGCGATCTGTTCGAAGCCGATGACGGAGGCTGGCTGCAGGATGTCGCGCTGCTCGACCGGCTCGTGGCGGAGAAGCTGCAGGCCGAAGCCGAGCGAGTTGGCGCCGAGGGCTGGAAGTGGATCTCGGCAGCCGTCGACTTCCCGTTCGGACATACCCATGGTTTGCGCGAACTTGACGGAGAGCCGGCCGCGTTCGCCGCGGACGAGCTGGCCGCGATCGAGGCGCTCAAGACCGAACAGGCCAAGATCGAGGCGGACTATGGCCAGGCCGACGAGCTGCCCGACGACGTCGATCAGCGTCTCGGCGAGATCGAGGCGGCGCTGCAGTCGTTCGACGATCGGCCGATGATCTACGATTCCGCCGAGATGGCGCGGGCCGGCGCGTTCGTCAGCGTCGAATCAGACGGCCGGCTCCGCGTCGCGCGGAGCTTCGTCCGCCCCGAGGATGAGGTCGTGGCGACCAGCGATCAGCCGGGTGCCGAAGCCGAGGCCGACAGCGACAACCAGCTCGCCGTTCCCGATGCGAAGGCCCGCACCAGTTCGCCGACGATCGTGATCGGCAACACCGAGACCGAGGCGACGGATGAGGACGGGGAGGATATCGAGCGTCCGTTGCCGGATCGCCTGATCACCGAGCTGTCGGCGTATCGCACGCTCGCCCTGCGCGATGCGCTCGGCCGAGAGCCGTCCATCGCATTCCAGGCCGTGCTGCACAGTTTCGTGCTGGCGACGTTCTATCCGTTCGGGTCAGCGCTCAATTGCCTGGAGATCTCGCTGCGCACCCCGAGCTTCCCGGCGCAGCCGCCTGGCCTGCAGGACAGCATTCCCGCCAAGGCGATCGCCGCCCGTCACGCGGCCTGGAAGGCGAAGCTGCCGGCCAGCGACAGGGAGCTCTGGGCGGCGCTGACCGCGATGGACGGGGCGGCCCAGGCCGAGCTCTTCGCCCACTGCGCCGCGCAGGCGGTGAACGCGATCTTTGAGCCGGCCAACCGGGTGCATCAAGGTCGCCTGTCGGTACATGGTGTCCGCGGCCGCCTCGAACAGGCGGACCGGCTGTCGCGCGCGGTCGGGCTCGACATGATCAGCGCCGGCTGGAAGCCGACCGTGGACAATTATCTCGGTCGCGTCACCAAGCACCGCATCCTGCAGGCGGTGCGCGAGGCCAAGGGCGAGGCCTCGGTGCAGCTGATCGATCACATGAAGAAGCCGGACATGGCGCGTGAGGCCAAGCGGCTGCTCGAAGGCAGCCGCTGGCTGCCGGAGCCGCTGCGTGGAACGGAGACCGAGGTGACCGCCGAGTCTGAAGGCGGCGATGCCGAAAGCCTGCCGGCGTTCCTCAGCGAGGATAAGGAGGCGACGGAAGGCGCTGACGAAGTCGAGGAGATCGTCGCCGCGGAATGAGGCGCATTCCGTACGGCTGATCTCCACTCTGGAAGACATCGATGATTGAAGCCCGGCCAGATCGGCCGGGCTTTTGTCATGCAGGTCATGATCTCTCTGACAGCGGCCGAGAGTGAGAGAGGCGAGGGAGCGCGGATGAGGTCGCCGGACAAGAGAGAGCTTCGGCGGCATTCCTCCCGCTTCACTGCTCTCCTTGAAGGTCCTCCGAGATGGTCACCAACGCGAGCTGCCCTACGGCATCCTTTGCGCTCCTTGCGCGCGCCCAAGCCGTCCGCCGTGCCGCCCAGCTGCTACTGCAAAGCCTCACCCGCGGCGAGCGGATCGATGCAAGTTGCCTCCGCCTGATCATGCAGCGCGCGTTCGGCGGCAGTGATGCCGATGGCAGCTGGGACTGGAAGACGGCGTACGAGGCCTGCGAGATCGCCGCTGTCCTGTTCCTGGCCAAATATGGTCCGGCGATCATCAAGGCCAGCAATGGCTTGCCCTCCGCCATGCTGCCGATGGTCGCCAAGATCGCAGCGCTGCTGCCGAGCCACACCAGGCGCTCGCTGGAGAGCCAGAGCTTCCAGCAGTTCTCGACGCCGCTTCCGCTGGCCCTCGCCGTGGCCGCGGCTGCGCAAGTGACGTCGGCCGATCGCGTGCTCGAGCCATCCGCGGGGACGGGGAGTCTCGCCATATTCGCGGAGCTCGCGGGCGGATCGCTGCTGCTCAACGAGCTCGCTGCAAGCCGCGCCGCCATGCTCGATCTGGTGTTTCCGGGCGTGAGCGTGACGCGCTTCGATGCCGCGCAGATCGATGACCATCTCGATGCTACCTGCGTTCCAAGCGTCGTCCTGATGAACCCGCCGTTCTCGGCGACCGCCAATGTGGATCGCCCTCTGGCGGATACAACGTGGCGCCATCTGTCTTCGGCGCTGGCGCGGCTCGGAGAGGGTGGGCGGTTGGTCGCCATCACCGCCGCCGGATTTGCGCCGGACAATCCGACATGGACCGCCGCCTTCATGCACCTGCAGCAGCGCGGCCGTCTGGTGTTCTCCGCTGCGATCGATGGCGCTGTTTACGCGCGGCAAGGAACCACAACCACGACGCGGCTGCTGGTGATCGACAAGCAGCCGGCGCTGGATCCCTGTGTCTTTCCGCAGTCGGCTGGGATGGCTCCTGACGTCAGGACCTTGCTTGATTGGATCACCGTGCTCGTGCCGCCGCGGCTGCCCATGGCAGGCCGCTTCGTGGCTGAGGTCAGCCAGCGCGCTATGCTCCGGCCGAGGGAGAGCCGAGCGACGGTCCCTCGGTCCTCTCCACCCTCGTCCGCTAGCTTGGAGCCTGAAGGAAGCGAACTCATCTACGAGTTCGTCGATGACGCGCCGGAGCCGGAGCTCCGCCTGACGGATTCGCTGTACGAGGGATATCAGCTGCAGTTGATCCGGATTCCCGGCGCGAAGGCTCACCCAACGAAGCTCGTGCAATCCGCAGCCATGGCGTCCGTCGCGCCGCCCAAGCCGACCTATCGGCCGCATGTGTTGCCGCGGCTTGTCACCGACGGCGTGCTCTCGGAGGCACAGCTCGAGAGCATCATCTATGCCGGCGAAGCGCATGGTGGATTCCTCGCGGGCTCGTGGGCTGTCGACGAGACCTTCGACCAGGTCCGTGCGACGAGTGAGGATACCGAGGGTGCGGTGCGCTTCCGGCGCGGCTGGTTCCTTGGAGATGGCACGGGCGCGGGGAAGGGCCGCCAAGTCGCCGGCATCCTGCTCGACAATTGGCTGAAGGGCCGACGCCGGGCGATCTGGGTCAGCAAGTCGGACAAGCTGATCGAGGACGCGCAGCGCGACTGTGCGGCGCTCGGCATGGAGCGGTTGCTGGTCACGCCGCTGTCGCGCTTCCGCCAGGGCACGCCGATCCGGCTCGATCAAGCCATCCTTTTTACGACCTACGCCACGCTACGGACCGACGAGAGGGCCGAGAAGCTTTCCCGCGTACGCCAGATCGTCGACTGGGTAGGGCGGGATTTCGATGGCGTGATCATCTTCGACGAGAGCCATGCGATGCAGAACGCCGCGGGCAACAAGGGCGATCGGGGCGAGCAGGCGGCTTCACAGCAGGGGCGCGCCGGATTGAGACTGCAGCACGCGCTGCCCAATGCCCGCATCGTCTACGTCTCGGCCACGGGCGCGACCACGGTCCATAATCTGGCTTACGCCCAGCGGCTCGGATTGTGGGGCGGCGCGGACTTCCCGTTTGCGACGCGCGCGGATTTCGTGGCGGCGATCGAGGAGGGCGGGGTTGCGGCCATGGAGGTGATGGCCAGGGATCTCAAGGCGCTCGGCCTGTACACCGCTCGGTCGCTGTCCTTCGAGGGCATCGAATACGAACTGCTCGAGCACCGGCTCACGGACGAGCAGGTCAGGACCTACGATACCTATGCCGAGGCGTTCGCGGTCATTCACAACAATCTCGAAGCCGCGATGCGCGCGGCCAATATCACCGGCGCAAACGGGACGCTGAACGCGCAGGCCAAGTCTGCGGCGCGCTCGGCCTTCGAATCCGCCAAGCAACGGTTCTTCGGGCATCTGTTGACTTCGATGAAGACGCCGACGCTGATCAACGCGATCAAACGCGATCTCGACGCCGGCCAGGCCGCGGTCATCCAGATCGTATCCACGGGCGAAGCTCTGATGGAGCGCCGATTGGCCGAGATTCCGACCGAGGAGTGGGGCGACGTCCAGGTCGATATCACGCCCCGCGAATACGTTCTCGACTATCTCGCTCATTCCTTTCCGGTCCAGCTCTACGAGCCCTTCACCGACGGCGAGGGCAATCTGTCGTCGCGGCCCGTCTACCGCGATGGTCAGCCGGTCGAGAGCCGCGAGGCGGTGGCACGTCGCGACCAGATGATCGAGCATCTCGCCTCGCTTGCTCCGGTGCCAGGTGCACTCGACCAGATCGTCCAGCGCTTCGGCACCGACGTGGTCGCCGAGGTCACGGGACGATCGAGACGGATCGTCCGTATCCGTGACCGGCTCGCAGTCGAGACCAGGGCGGCCTCTGCCAACCTGGCGGAGGCTGCCGCCTTCATGGATGACCAGAAGCGCATCCTGGTGTTCTCGGATGCCGGCGGCACCGGGCGCAGCTATCACGCCGAGCTCTCGGCCAAGAACAAGCGGTTGCGGGTGCACTACCTGCTGGAGCCGGGCTGGAAGGCGGATGCCGCGATCCAGGGGCTCGGGCGGACCAACCGCACCAACCAGGTGCAGCCGCCGCTGTTTCGGCCGATCGCGACCGACGTGAAGGCGGAGAAGCGCTTCCTGTCGACGATCGCGCGCCGGCTCGACACCTTGGGCGCCATCACCCGCGGACAGCGCCAGACCGGCGGGCAGGGGCTGTTCCGGCCTGAGGACAACCTGGAAAGCCCGCACGCCCGAGATGCCCTGCGCCAGCTCTATGGGCTTCTGGTCCGCGGTCAGGTTGGGAGTTGCTCGCTGCAGCGGTTCGAGCAGGCGACGGGCTTGAAGCTGACGGACGACAATGGCCTGCGCGATGAGCTGCCGCCGATCACGACGTTCCTGAACCGGCTGCTGGCGCTGACGATCGAGCTGCAGAACATCCTGTTCACGGTGTTCGAGCAGTTGCTGGCTGCGCGGATCGAGGGGGCGATCGCGTCTGGCACTTTCGATGCTGGTCTGGAGACGCTGCGTGCCGAGAGCTTCGTCGTCACGGAGCGGCTCGCGATCTACAGCCATCCCGCGACAGGCGCCGAGACTCATCTCGTCACCATCACGCAGCGTGACCGCAACCGGCCGATGCCGTTGAACGAGGCCTTGGAGCGGCTCCTGCAGCGCCGCGCCGTTCCGCTGCGCAATGTTCGCTCGGGGCGGACGGCGATTCAGGTGCCGGCGCCGAGCCTGTTGCTCGACGACGGCGAGATCGAACAGCGCGTCCACTTGATCGGACCGATGGGACGTCAGACTTTGCCGCTTGCGAGGCTCGCGGAGCAGGATTGGGTGGAGGCCGATCGTGAGCAGTTCGAGACGGGCTGGAGTGCGCAGCTCGCGTCGATCCCGGAGTTCACGAACAGCACGATCTATCTGATCACGGGGCTCCTGCTACCAATCTGGAAGCGCCTCCCTCAGGAGTCCACGCGGGTCTACCGCCTGCAGACTGATGCCGGCGAGCGCATCATCGGCCGCAAGGTCCCGCTCAGCTGGGTCACGGCAATGGCGGCGGAGAGACCGGTCCTCGCAGCGGAGGACGTGTTTTCAGCCGTGCTGCGCGACGGCTACGTGCTCGATCTGGCTGAAGGACTGCAGCTGCGGCGAGCGCGCGTCATGGGTGTCGATCGTATCGAACTGTTGGGCTTCTCGGAGCGACTGCGGGACTGCCTCCGGGCCTACGGGCTGTTCGGCGAGATCATCTCCTGGAAGCTGCGGATGTTCGTGCCGACCGATGCGGGTGGCGCGGCGATCCTGGCCAAGGTGCTGGAGCGTTTTCCGATCGCGCAGGTCCGTGGGCGGGAGCAACCGTGATGGCAGGCGACGCGTCCGAACTGGCGCGCCGCCTCGCCCGTGAGGCCGAGGCGGTGTGCCGTCACTATCTCTCCAATGGCCGACGGGAGGGGCGCTATTGGCTGGTAGGTGATATCAACAACACGCCCGGCCGCTCGCTGTTCGTGCGGCTGCACGCCTCGTCGAAGGGACCGGCCGGCAAATGGACCGATGCCGCGACCGGCGAGCATGGCGATCTGCTCGACGTGATCGGCACAACATGCGCACTGCGCAGCTTCCGCGAAATTGCCGAGGAGGCGCGGCGATTCCTGAAACTGCCTCGCTGGCAGCGTGAGCCGCCGATTGAAACCAATGCTCCCCTGCGTTCGCGCGACCCGACCAAGGCGGCGCGCCGGCTCTTTGCGATGTCTCAGCCGCTGACCGCGACGCTTGGCGAAGCTTATCTGCGTAATCGCGGCATCGATCCGCTTGTCAGTGCTGCGGCACTCCGGTTCCATCCGCAGTGCTTCTATCGCCCGGAGGACGCAACGACTGTCGAGACCTGGCCGGCCATGATTGCCGCCGTGACCGATCTCGAAGACCGCATCACCGGCGTTCATCGCACCTGGCTCGATCCCGACGGCTTTGATGATCGGCGGCTCGGCAAGGCGCCGATCGAGACGCCGCGGCGGGCGATGGGTGATCTGCTTGGCCATGCTGTGCGCTTTGGAATTGCGGACGACGTCTTGGCGGCCGGCGAAGGCATCGAGACCATGCTGTCGTTGCGAACCGTGCTGCCGTCCTTGCCCGTTGCCGCAGCACTCTCGGCCAACCACCTCGCCACTCTGCTCTGGCCGGCAACGCTGCGCCGGCTCTATGTCGCTATCGACGCTGACCATGCTGGCGTGACGGCTGCAGAAGCGTTGAGCGCACGTGCCCTCGACGCTGGCATCGAGGCGATCGTCGTGTGCCCGCGCTTAGAGGACTTCAACGAAGACCTGTGCGCGTTCGGGAAAGCCCAGCTCCGGGATATGCTACGCGATCAGTTGCTGCCTGTGGACGTCGCGCGCTTCATGGACGTGATTCCGGCCTAGACGTCCGCTCGATGCGGGGCTGCTCTGTATTCATGACACGTGGGTACGAGCAAGAGGACTTCTTCTATGGCTCGTGAAAGCCGCACCTAGGCCTTCTGAAAGCGCGATCGGACGGCAGCCGGTCCGGTCCGGCAATGGCGGGTCGCGGCTATTTTCCGCCGGCCCGCGCGGGCCTTTGCATCGCGAGGCAAAATAGCCGCGCACCGCCATCCTCCGCTTCGCTCCGGCCCGCTGCTCGAAGGGATCAGCGGGTTCTGGTCCGGTCCGCCCACCGTCTTGGAGATCGCTATGGAAGGCCGCGATCGGCGCGGCTCTTACGATCACAGACGAGGTCATCATGTCCGACCAGCACGAGCTGCATGAGCCGCACGACAACCGGTCGACGACCGACGACGCCTTGGCCGAACTCCAGCTCTATGGCTACCGGCCCTTCGACGACGAGCCTGATCCGCGACCGCTGCCGGAGGGCAGGGCCATCACCGGCGCAATCGCCGACATCTTCGACGCCCTGGTGGCGACGCTCGCTGACACTCGCCTCGAGCCTGAGCTGAAGGATCTCTTGTGGTCGACGGTCAACCTGTTTCACCGTGCGACGATGCGCATCGAGCGTGAGCTCGACGAAAACGAGCAGGCGCAGCGTTCGAGCCAGCGTGAGCAGAATGGCTCGGAGGTCCGCTCGGTCGAGCTCGAGCGCCTGACGACGGAAGGGCTGTCGCTGGTCGAGCGCCGCAACGTCATGGAGCTGTTCCGTGATCTCGCAGCAGAAGCCTTTGAGCTCCATACGCGATCGCCCTGGCGCCCGCGGTCAGGCTCCCAGGTCAACCACCGCACGCTGACAGCTGCCATGATCGACTCTCGCGACTTTCTCGCCGCCAAGCGCCGCGCCGAGACCGAGGTCATGCTGCCGCAGGGGCCAAAGATCGCGCTCACCGGGGGACCAGACTTCAACGACGTCGCACTCATCTGGGACCGGCTCGACAAGGTTCACGCCAAGCATCCCGACATGGTCCTCCTGCACGGCGGCTCGCCGAAAGGCGCCGAACTGATCGCCTCCAAATGGGCAGCGAACCGGAAGGTGCCGCAGATCGCCTTCAAGCCCGACTGGACGAGGCACAACAAGGCCGCCCCCTTCAAGCGCAACGACGCCATGCTGGAGACGCTGCCGATCGGCGTCATGGTCTTCCCCGGTTCGGGGATCCAGGGCAACCTTGCCGACAAGGCCCGTCGCCTCGGCATTCCCGTCTGGACCTTCGGGAGGGGCGGCGCGTGAGCGCCGTCAACTCCTCAACGCTCCGCCCATCTCACAACGCGTCGGACGCTGATCGAGCGTCGGCTCGACTCTCCGCAACTTTGTCCAAATCAGGATATATGTTGTTCGTATCGCGCCGCGGTGGTGGTGGAAGGCGCATCCCGTCATAGCTTTGCACGGAGGCCACCATCATGCTTGCGATTGCTCTCATCCTTGGACTGGTCAGCGTCGGACTGTTGTGCCGTGCGCTGTTGAAGCTTGCCGTTCACGCCCTCCCGTTCTTCGCTGCGGTCAGCACCGGCACGGCGGTCCTGAATGCCGGCGTCGGGATCGGCTGGGCATTTTTGGCCGGCCTCACCGCGGCGGCCCTCACCCTGACGGGCGGCCGACTTCTGTTTGCAACTTCGCGATCCCTGCTGATGCGCGCCTTCGTGGCAGCTTCCTTCCTCGTCCCGGCGGCGATGGCCGGCCGCTACACGGCGTTGGGAGTTGCATTGCTCGCCGAGCCGTCGTCGTTCTGGCGTGGGATCATCGGATGGTCGGGGGCACTCCTGGTCGCCGGATGCGCTCTGCACCAGTTGCTGAGTCACGATCGGCTCCGCCCGTTACAGTCCGAGCAGGACGGCGCTCGGTCTCTCCACTCCTCGCGACTTTGAACCTGGACTGAGCAGCCCAGCCACCTGCGCCTCGAACGGTCGGCGACGATGGAGTTCGGGAGCAGGGATGCGCTCGTGCTGGGCGAAAGCGAGCTACGACGTTCTGGAGCTTGCGACCCACTGCGGAACGATCTTTCAAGCGCAAGGCATTGGCTGACCAGTTTACGGCAGGTTCGCTGACACAGGACTGAGATCAACACGCGCTTTTCTTGTCGGCGGTTTCTGATCGTACGCCTGGTTCATCGGACGTCTTGTGCGGACGAAGCCCGCCATGTCTCTCCTGGAAGCTGATCGGGGCGGCGACGCACCTTGCCTCGTGATGGCTCGATCTGGCCGAAGACCGGCTACGCCTCGCTCGCCTGATCGCAACGCCGCCGGCCAACTTTCTTCCCCTGGGCGGAGCCGCCCATTCCTCGCGGGACAAGAAAGTTGTCCGGCGCCGTCCTCCGCTGCCGCTTCAGCCCTTCGGGTGCGCCGTCGATCGCCGTTCGCCCGAGATGCGCCATCGAGGCCACGGTGGTCGCGGCCCGAACCAGCCAAGGAGAGACAACATGGCTTCCATCGGTTCCTTCAAGAAGGTCGGCGACGATTTCCAGGGCGAGATCATCACCCTGAGCCTCAAGGCCAAGGGCGTGCGCATCGTCCCCGAAGCGACCCGCTCCAGCGAGAACGCGCCCAGCCACCGCGTCTACGCGGGCCAAGTGGAGATCGGAGCCGCCTGGGCGCGCCGCTCCGAGGAGGGACGCGACTATCTCTCGCTCAAGCTTGACGACCCCTCATTCAACGCCCCGATCTACGCCAACCTGTTCGACGACGAGGGCGGCGAGGGCTACACGCTTCTCTGGTCACGGCCGCGCAAGACGGCGGAGTGAGGAGACAATCGGCTCCGCCCGGATTCTCCTGGCGGATCCCATTGACCCGGGTCACGCGGACCGGGGCTGTTCGTCCAGCCCCGAAGGCGAACGCCAGAAAGTCCTTAGGTCTGAGCCGAGTGACAAGCGGACTTGAGTAGTGCACAACGGCAAGAACGTATAGGACGCGACGGGACAGTTTGCGACACGGGCTATGAAAGTTTTCCGAAGTTATCGCTGTGACCAGGGTCATCATTGGGAAGTGCAACGGCGTGATAGCGAAAAAGAGCAGCCTTCGGACTGCATCTGCCCGGAGGGGCACCCTGCAATCACTTGCCGCGTCGAGCTGCCCGTCGAGGATGTGCAGATATTGATCAGTCCTGCAGCAAGAGTTACTGACCAAATAACGCGTCAGCGTGTCCTCGATGGGCGATACTATCTTTCTCTGCTCGACAGGGCCGGAATCGAACTCTGCGCATCTAGCGGTCACTATGACTGGAATACAGCCGTGAAGCTGTCCGCCTTCTTCAAGGATAAGTCAGTCGAGCAAGCGCTTGCCTGGTGGGAAAAGCGCAAGCTGTGACCGCGGCGTATTCTTCTTTGGCGCATAACCTGCGGTTTGGCGCTCATCCGTCATAGCTCGCTTCCGGTAAGACGGAAGACGATGATAGTTAAATGCCAAGCAGCCGCTTCCTTATCATTGCGAAGCGGCCTTGAGATAACCTGTGCGCCAAAGCGCAAGCGTCAGATGTCACCTGGACCTCAGTGCTGTACCGGCGGCTTCCACGACTATCGCGGCTTCAGCAAGAAGCTGTTTGCGCCGCGCCAGCACATCGTCGACTAGCGTTGTTCCTGCATGCTCGGGTGATCCTGCCTCAAATGGCGGCTTCGGGTCGTACTCGATGAGCAATTGAATGCGCTTGGCGGCTTCTTCGCCCGCCATCCTCGCGGCGATTGTCAAGCCGAAGTCGATGCCTGCCGTGACGCCGCCACCGGTGATACGATTGCGGTCAACTACGACACGATCCTTTCGGACGATTGCTCCCATCTGCGCCAGCAGGTCGCGGACGTACCAATGCGACGTCGCGTGGTAGCCGCTCAGGAGACCGGCAGCGCCCAGAAGTAGCGAGCCGGTACAGACGCTGGTCACGAGCCCCGCTGTCGCGCCACGCTCCTTGACGAAGCTGATCGTCTTGTCGTCCCTGATTGCGTCGAGTGTGCCCTTGAGACCGCCGGGGACAAACAGAACGTCCAGGCTCGTAGGCGAGGTTTCGAACGTGTCGGTCGGCGCGATAGGAATCCGCACGTCTGGAATGATCGGCTGCATGCTTCTTGCGATCAGCCGCACATCAGCCTGCAGCATGTTGAACGCGGTCAGCGGTCCGACCAGATCGAGTAGGATCATGTCGTTGTAAACCAGCATGCCGATCTTGGGGCGGTTCGTCGAACCCGATTGCGCTCGTAGGGATGAAGTCAGCAATGGGAGTAAAGGAGCGGCTAGTGCGACAGCCGAAAAATCACGTCTGTTCATTGTGGGCTCACTGATCAATTTGCGGTCGTGGGACGGTAAAGCAACCGACGAAAGGAACTCACCCCGGCAATTGTGACGAGCGAAAGCCCGAAAATGGGAAGCACGATGCCAGCAACCCACAAGGATCCGACCAAACCCACTGGCCAGTGTTCTGGGCGCGGTGGAGGGATGCCTATTCGCCCCTGCGGGCGCCGCATCCACCATGAAATCAGGCCAGTGACGCTGATCCAGATGAGGGCTACCGCGAGCGACGTGTTGAGCCAAAGATTTATGGGGCCGAAATCCCCTTGATGGACATGGATTCCTACCGCAACCATCCTGGGAATGGTTGGCAGATCGGCATTTCGCACGTCTGTGCTAATCTGTCCCGTTTCAGGGGCCGCATTCAAAGTTCGATCGTCACCCAGGGATGACGTCCGGTTGGCAACGAACAAGGGCGCGCCCTGCCAAGGCGACATTTGAACTGTGATCGTACCCTTCACGTCCCGTTGACGTGCGGATTGCACGACCGCGTCGATTGAGGTTCTCACGGCCATCATCTGCGCAGCCGAGGCGCCGCCAATCGAGAATCCGGCAGGACTGGTTTGATCCAGCATTGATTGCACACGCGACAGGACTTGTCCGCCCCAAAAGCTTGTCCAGGGCAAAGCGCTGATCAGGAAGAATAGGAGCACCGCTGAAAACGCAACTGCGACGATCGCATGAGCGTCGCGCAGCAACACGCGCGGGCCGGAACGAAAACGAGGCCACAGCGCCCTCCAAATGTTCCGGCTGCGAGGCCACCAGAGATACAGACCCGTGATGAGCATCACGATCGCCCAGCAATTGCCGAGTTCGAGAAGCCAGTTTCCAGGCTTGCCGAGTGGCCAGCCCCCGTGCAAGGCGCGCGTGATGCCTGGAATCCATTGCCCGGAGGTTAGTTGGCCCAATACATGGCCATCGTGAGGGTTGACGAACACCGGGTAGGGCAGGCCGTCTGCCCCAAGCAAGAGCACCTCGGTACTTCGGTTGAGATCGTCAGAAAGTACGATCTGCTGTACCGGAAGCTGGTTGTCGGTGTGCAGGTCTGCACCACCCTCATGTCCGGCGTGCTCTGCCGTGGCGGTGCTGCCGGTCCCATCGGCGCTCGAACTCGCCGCCGCAATAGCCGCGGCCAATTGGACGCTCGGTGCGATGTTGGCTTCGGATGCCGGCACAAATCGCAGCTCTGGATAGCGGAGATCCATCCACCATTCGGACCAGAGATACGCCGTCCCCGTCGTGCTTTGCCAAAGCACGAACGGGATCACAATGAACGCGGCCAGGAAATGCCATCGCCAAAACACTGGATAGAGGCTGCTCGGCCCAGCGGCCGCCCCGACCCCGTCGGACTCTCGTCGGTTCACAGTCGCGTCCCCTGACCGTGTCACATCCGGTACCGAATTCCGCCGTAGATCGAACGACCCGTGCCAGGATTGAACAACTGCATCGTGGGGTTCGCCGTTCCCACGGTGACAGTGCTCGAAATATAGCGAGTGTCGAGCAGGTTGCGCCCCTCGACGTATCCGGACCAGCCGGCACCGCCCTTGTCATAGCCGACCTTGAAGTTCAGCAGAGCGTAGGGATCGACGGTGAGCGTGTTGGCATTGTCCGCGAAGTAGGATTGCGGCACCCATTCGACGTTCGGCCCCGCATAGAACCCGTTCGGGTTCTTGTAGAGCACTTCTGCGCGCAGCGAATGCGGCGGCGCGCCGGGCAGGCGGTTGTTGCCCCAGATCGCATCCCGATCGAAACGGAAATCACTGTAAGTGTAGGCAACGTTGAACCACACGCGGTCGTCCTGTTGGGCGACCGATTTCAGGAACGCGACTCCGAACCCGGCTTCAATCCCCTGATGGATGGTGCGACCAGCATTGGTCTGGACGCAAGGATTTGTGAAGAACGGATTGACGACGACCGTCAGACACTGCAGTTCGTTTCTGATGTTGGCGCGATAAAGGGAAACGTCCCAGGTGAGATCGGGCCTGCGCCCACGCGTCCCGATCTCGTAAGTGGTCGCGGTCTGGGCATCGACGTTCGAGCTTGCCGGCGTGGCAAACGTGTTCACGTCGAACGTCGGCACTTCGGCGCTGCGCGAGATGTTGCCGAATACCTGCCACGCAGGGTCGACGTCCCAGAGCATGCCGACCTTGGGGCTGAAGATATCCCAGGTCCGGCGGCCTGACTGGTCGCCATCGGCGAGGAAGCGGTCCTGCTGATCGCGGACGGCATGCATGAACTGTCCGCCAGTCACGAGTGCGACCGTCGGCAAGAAGAAGAACGAGTTCTCTCCGTAGGCGGACACGTTCTCCGATTTCCACAAATTGGACGAGGCCAGGGTCCCCTTCACCGCGCCCGGCAGGTTTATGTACTGATTGATGTCGATCGTGCCATTTTGAAGATTAACGCCAGTGATCAGGCGGTTGCGGAAGCCGCCAATCAGCCGGTCGTCAGTCGCTCGGACGAAGCCGCCGTAGTCACGCGCGGTGAAGTCGAGGTACTGGAAAATCGGATGATCGACGTGCCGGTCCAGCCCGAAGAGACCGAAATCGACCGTCGTATTGTCAAACCGGAGCGTCGTCTTGTTGGCGAGACGAACCGTATCGATGTTGCGCTGCTCGTTCAGCTGCACGAATTCGGGGTTGGCGGCCTTCGGCGTCGTAAGCGCTGCCGTCTTGGTAACCTCGCCGGGGATTTCCGCGCGCCACCGGCCGGCATTGATGTAGAAGCGTGTCTCGGCATCCGGTGAGAATTGATAGCCGAAGTTCGCGTTGAGGCGTTCCGTGTCGGTTCGGCTATGCTCGCGATAGCCGTCCTCGCGCTGGGCCGACATCGTGACGAAGTAGTCCGCCGGACCGTGGGCGCCGCCGGTGCTGGTCTGCGTCTTCAGATAGCCGAAGCTGCCGGCGTCGAACCGCGCTTCGAAGGGAGAAGCGTCGCGGCCGGTCGGCATCACGAAATTGATGGCGCCGCCGAGCGAGTTCGATCCGTAGCGGAGCGCATTGGCTCCCTTGTAGACCTCCACGTAGCGATAGGCGGTCGGATCGATCTCGAAAAGGTCGAACAGTCCGTCGGCAGTATTGATGGGAATGCCATCCATGTACGGATTGATGCCGCGATTGCCGTAGCTGCGCGACAGGCCGGAACCGCGGATCGAGATTCGGCCGTCGGGCCCCCATCGCGTCTGAATCAGCACGCCCGGAACCCAGCCGAGGATGTCTTTGACCGTGTTGGCGGGGCCGTCCTTGAAGGCGGTGTCCGGCACCACCTCAACGCCGCCGGGTGTGCGTTGAATTTCTGCTGTTGCTTTTGCGCCGTTCGGCACCGTCAAGGTGCCGGAGCCCGCGGCCGGAGATTGAGCCGTCGAAATCGAGGCAGAAGCCGGCACGCGCGCTGCTCGATTGGTTCGTTTCGCCTGGCTTTGCTGGCGAGACGGAGCGACTGCGGGCTGACGCTTCTGCTGGGGCGCATCCACAGTGACGGGTGGAAGATTACTCGGCGCAGATCGAGCAAATGCGGGTAGCGTAAAGACGAGCGCTGTGCCGGCAAGCAAATAGCTGCGCATGCGCCATGTGGGGAATGACATGATCGACCTCTGAACTGAATATGAGCGAAGCGCCAAGGGGCGCACGATCAGATCAGCTCAGGAGGCCCTCGCGAGAGGTGAGCGAATGAGCGGGCGCGCGCAAAGATGCGAGCCTTGAACGAATGGACGGCCGCTGTGCGCAGCGCGACACGTTCAGTTAGATGGGCAGGGGGGCGCGGCACGTCAGCAGCGACGTGTTGACCGACACACAGCGGGCAATGGACTGCGGTCTTGCCGGTGCTCTTGTCCACGTCGGCAGGAGCGCTGATTGCACCCAAGCCGCTGAGACAAAGCTCGTGTGTCTCTACGGCGGCAAGGGGGGAAGCGCTGGCGATCCCGGAAAGGATGACATTGAAAACGAGAGCATACGCAGCAACGAACGCAGCGCTCCAGCCGATCCGCCGCTTGCGAGTCACCCCTGTCATAGACTCCTACCCATGTGGCATGAGTACCACAGTGACGGATTGATCGAAACCCGCGTCTTAGGTACTCAGAGCGATACCATGTTGGTGTTGCCAGCGGGCCACGTTGAGGCGCCGCCTTCGCTACTGGCGACGCCCTTGCGTCAGGAGTAGTCCCCAGTGCTTGGGCCACGACGTTGGTGCGCTGCAAAATAACGCCGCGCGAACAACGATTTTGGTCTGCAAGGCGGAATTGGTGCCGGGAGCGAGCTTGGGAATTCGCCGATGTGGGGCGCGCTCCTCTAGTTTCAATGGCCTATCCCGCTGATGCGGAAAATGCGTGCACAGGATCTTTGCGAGAAGAACTTGGCTTGATCAGGATGCGGGCTTGTCTTGCTTGGCTGTGCCGTGCGCGACGATCTGGCGAGCGACATCGGCCAATGGCCGTAACAACACCTTGGGTTTGTACCCGTCGCCTCGGCATTCCCGTCTGGATCTTCGGCAACGGCAGCGCTTGAGCGCCGTCAACTCCTCAATCCTCGGCTGATCTCACAACGCGTCGGACGTCGGCTCGACTCTCCGCAACTTTGTCCAGATCAGGACGCATATCATTTGGATCGCGCCGCGGTGGTGGTGGAAGGCGCATCCCGTCATAGCTTTGCACGGAGGCCACCGCCATGCTTGCGATTGCCCTCATTCTTGGACTGGTCAGCGTCGGACTGTTGTGCCGTGCGCTGTTGAAGCTTGCCGTTCACGCCCTCCCGTTCTTCGTTGCGGTCAGCACCGGCATGGCGGTCCTGAATGCCGGCGTTGGGATCGGCGGGGTATTCTTGGCCGCGATCACCGCGGCGGCGTTCACCCTGACCATCGGCCGGGTTCTGTTTGCAACTTCGCGGTCCGTGCTGATGCGCGCCTTAGTGGCAGCTTCCTTCCTCGTTCCGGCGGCGATGGCCGGCCGACACACGGCCTTGGGAGTGGCCTTGCTCGCCGGGCCTCGGCCGTTCTGGCGCGAGATCATCGGATGGTCGGGTGCGCTCCTGATCGGCGGGTGCGCTCTGCACCAATTGCTCCGCCACGATCTGCCTCGCCCGTTTCGATCCGAGCAGGACGTTGATCGGCCTCTTCGGCCATCGCGGCCGTAAACCTTGATTGGGCAGCCAAGCGGCCTGCGCCCTCGAACCGTCGACGATGTTGTTCGGGGACAGGGATGCACTTGGCTGATCGACGGCCGGCCACGTCGCGCGGGAGCCTACGACCAAATGCGGAACGATCTTTTCCAGCGCAAGGCAGTTGGCTGCATGCGTATGGCACATCTCCGGACACGGTACTGAATTTGGCACGCACTTTTGCTGGCTGCGGTTTCTGATCGTACGCTTGGCTTATCGCCGTCTTGTGCGCCCGCGGCTCACCATGTCTCTCCTGGAAGCTGATCGGGGCGGCGACGCACCTTGCCTCGTGATGGCTTGATCTGACCGAAGACCGGCTGCGCCTCGATCGCCTGAGCGCAACGCCGCCAGCCAACTTTCTTCCCCTGGGCGAAGCCGCCCATTCCTCGCGGGACAAGAAAGTTGTCCGGCGCCGTCCTCCGCTGTCGCTCCAGCCCTTCGGGTGCGCCGTCGCTCGCCATTCGCCCGAGATGCGCCATCGAGGCCGCGGTGGTCGCGGCCCGAACCAGCCAAGGAGAAACGACATGGCTTCCATCGGTTCCTTCAAGAAGGTCGGCGACGATTTCCAGGGCGAGATCATCACCCTGAGCCTCAAAGCCAAGGGCGTGCGCATTGTCCCCGAGGCCAACCGCTCCAGCGAGAACGCGCCAAGCCATCGCGTCTACGCAGGCCGAGTGGAGATCGGAGCCGCATGGGCGCGGCGCTCCGAAGAGGGACGCGACTATCTTTCGCTCAAGCTCGATGACCCCTCGTTCAACGCCCCGATCTACGCGAACCTGTTCGACGACGAGGGCGGCGACGGCTACACGCTCCTCTGGTCGCGGCCGCGCAAGACCGCCGATTGAGGCCGAGAGGTCATGGAGTTCCGCCCGACCGGTCTCGGGCGGAACTCCACTCGGCTCTTGGCCAGCCTATCATGTCCTCGCGCAGTCCGGCACCTGACCTTGTCTCGACTGAACTGCCGACGGTCAGCAGCACGTCTGTGCTGCAATCACCGCGCGCCCTTCGCGCTCGGCAAAGAGTCGAGAAGCGCGGCCTTTCTATCATCCAGGATAAAGTTGAAATCGTCGGCCGGTAGCTACTTGGTCTCGTACGGCTTCGACGTGCGGACCAGATCGCAGACAGACTCGATAAATAGACGGACAGCTTTGGCATCCCAATTGATTTGATCGATTGGTGCTTCCCAGTACTCTGAAACAACATAGGCAACGTGAAGCGCTTTCACGCCGAGGCCCGCGATGGAAAGCGCAGGTGCTGCGATGATTGCCCGCTCGATGGGGTCTAGACGTCGTAACAAAGCATCGATCTGCTCGCAATCGTCGGATGGTGCCTTTTGCAGAACATGCAGCTCGGCAGCGATCTCCTCGAACTGACGGCCTAACTCGATCAGAACTGAGTCGTTGCCGGCCCCGTCAGTACTTGAACGAGTTGGGGCTGTGATCGCGGGCTGAGAATTGGTGGGGCTTTGGCGGCTGCCGGGGCAATCGGCGGTGGAACGATGTTGGAGGTGAAATTCATTTGGGGCTTGGACCGAATGGACTTTCATGGCTGGCCAATGTCCTCTCGACTTCCGGTCGCCAGCTCGGAAAGACAGGTCGCCCCAAGCCGCGCTATCCACACCGGATTACTTCAATAAGGTGTAAAATAACTCTTTTAAGGGTTGTTTTCAACCTTATAGTGGCATATCTACAAGAGGCGTCGAAGGTGGTCGGCATGATCACCTCTCGACAAATCCGAGCCGCAAGAGCGTTGCTGGGCTGGTCCCAACAGCAGCTCGCAGATAGTGCAATCGTGTCTTTGAACGCTGTTGCGAGGCTCGAAAACGGCGTTGTCGACTCTCGGATCAGTACGGTGCAGTCAGTTCAGAAAGCGCTGGTCAAGGCCGGGATAGAATTTCTTGATGCCGACCAAAAGGGCGAGGGAGTAAGGCTCAAAAGCCCGAGATCCTAGTGATTCTGCAGGTCCGTCCGGCACACGTGGTGAACCAGGAAATCCTGGCCGTCGTCACCGTCGTCCAATTCCGGTTTCCCTGCGCAGCATCGCAGCGATCCCTTTCGTTCCCGTCACGACCATCAATGCGTCGAAGGCCCGTCGATGCGCTCCGAATCGTTACCCAGCCCAAGGCCGAGTTTTTCGGCGCCGCTTCGGCGTTCACCGCGGGTGGCATCCCCCGTGTCCCACGCGTAGCAATGCGGACGGTGCCCACAAAATCCGATGGCGGTCACCCCAGGGTCCAAGACTGTCCACGACTCTGGATGTTGGCGCGCTCGAGCGCTGGTCGGCCGACCATGCCGGCGCTCCTTGTCGTCGTTGGCGTTCAGGGTATTGCAATCACTACGTGTGAGAAGAAGGGCGGGAGCAGTCGGTCGTACTTTGTGCCCATTGATTTGTGAGCGTAGCGTGTAGCCGAGAGTAGTTTGCCCAATTTTCGGCTTGCTTGGCGGTTAACTTGTTTGACAGTTAAAAGGTATTTGAGATTTGGGCTTTCTCCTCTGTTGCACTCGATTGGCGCATAAGAAGATGGGTGTTTGCGCCATTGAGCGGGCGAGAAACACGATTGGATATGTCGATGCTGGCAGCGCCTACCGTCCGCGCGAATGAACCGATGTGAATACGCTCGATTTTGCTGGGATCGCGAGTCCCTCCCGAGAAGTCTTTGTGTGGGCCGTAGCTCTTTCAAGCTGACCGCCGGAACGTCTCGGAGCTGATCTCCAACGAGTGCACGATAGCCGACCTTGCCATGATGTAGCTCGTTGGGTCGTTGAGCGGGCGTATTGGGAGTTGCTCCATAAGCTTCCGAAGCAGTCGATGAGTTGCCAGGCGGAGTGTTTGTGCTGGAGGCGGTGTGAAATACGTCTAATCTTTGATTCGAACAACTTTGGAAACAAGTGTCATGCCGTCCCATCCGCCGGATCCAGATGTAGATGATCTCGCGCCTACCGAGGACAGGCTGACGGCGTATGACGACGAGCACATTTCCACGTATCTGCGCATGCTCGATGCCGCGGCAGAGGGAGCTGACTGGCGCGAGGTGGCTCGCATCGTTCTTCATATCGACCCCGATCGTGAACCCGAGCGCGCCCGCCGCGCCTACGACAGTCATCTTGCTCGAGCCAAATGGATGTCGAGCACAGGCTATCGTCATCTCTTGCGGCGTGGGGACGATTGATACGGACAGCCTTCGGGGCGCTGATCGCTATGGTTGAAGAAAGTGTTTAGCTTTCGTTAGGGTATTGCCGTATCAAGATACCTGCTATGCGGTCTCCCGGCGTCTACAACCACAAAGAATCCCAATTGTTTGGTTGCGATCTTGGCGCGGCTGCAAATGAGGATTGCGTAATGTCGAAATTCGAGTGGCGTTCGTCCGAGGCCTACGATCTGGACCATGCCGCAGATCCAAATCTTGCCTGGGAGTGCCTACGCCGCAATCCAGACTATCAGCAGGACTACCAATCGCTGGGTGATCCTGAAGCTTGCGCTCCGTCCGAATTCCGTAACGATTGGGGGCTCGTCTTTCGCGGCTGATCCCAGCCGCGCGTTCGATGCCCAACCGATTTTTTGGGCGCCAGAGACGCTGCCAACAGTCTTGTCGATGGACCAGATGGCGCGGCCGACGTCCGCCGCGTCGTTGGATCTGACTGAGCTTTCGCGAGACCGATTGCGCGCGGCTTCGGATGGCTGGCATGTCGTGTTGTCGCTTGGCGGCGGAACGCACCGTCTATGGTTGCCGACCGAGCCCGTCAAGCGCATCACGTACAGCGTCAAGCTGCCGCTCGACGAGCACTTCGAAGCACGCGCCCGTGCCGCCCAGAGGCTCTGGCGGGCGCTGAACGATAAGTCGTTAGGGCCGACTCTGGACGGCCTTACGCCGCCGCAACGTGCGCGTCTTGCGCTGGCGCTTCGTGCGCTTGACGGTCACCTCGAGGGCGCTTCGTATCGCACTATCGCCGAAGTGATGTTCGGACCCGCACGCGTCCCCGGGCGAACCTGGAAGACGCACGACCTTCGCAGTCGAACCATTCGCCTGGTGCAATTGGGTCTGCGGATGATGCGAGGTGGCTATCGCGATCTGCTGCGTCCGCGCCGCAGGGGAAAATAGATAGCACTTGGTCCCGGCTGTCCAAGACCAGCCCGTCCGCGCGCGCGGAATATCAACGATTTCCTAAGCCGTACCGTCCGCTCGATTCGGCTCCCCCGTCGCACGTGGATGATATTGCGATCCGGGACATTCAAGGAGGTCGATAGCAGGGGATGCTAGGGGGTGCCGAAAACGCGCCTCTGATCTTCGGCATCCCTCCTTTTGGCACTGCTCCTCCACTGTGACCGTCGACGCGCAACGCTTTTCGTTGCTGCGCCCTGCAGTCCAGGAGTTGCCCCATGTCCGATCCGATGGCCGGTCTGCCGCCACGCTTTCTTAGAACGCCTGAGGCTGCACGCTACCTCGGCCTGTCCGGCCGCACATTGGAAAAGCACCGGACCTATGGCACCGGTCCGACCTATCGCAAGATCGGCGGCCGCGTCGTCTACGCGCTCGATGACCTCAAAACCTGGGCTGACCGTGGCACCAAGACGTCGACGGCCGATCCCGGGCAGGGCACGGTTCTGCCGGCCAAGAAGCATCCCGGTCTCATTCCCTATGCCGGCAAGGAGCGTCGTGCCGCGCGGACGGGGCGCGCTTGAGCATGCGGCATTTGCGCAAATCCGAGCGCGCGCAGCTCGATCTGTTTCGCGCCCTGCCTGGTGATCTGGCGCCGCGTGATGCGCAGGATCTGATGGCCTATCCGTTCTTCTCACTCGCAAAGAGCAAGCGCGTGGTGCCGATCGATTTCCGCGCGGGATCTGTCGCAATCCGCGTCGAGGCAGTCCCCGAGCACGGCATGGCGACCATCTGGGATGCGGACGTTCTGATCTGGGCGGCGTCGCAGATCGTCGAAGCGCGTGACGCCGGACTGAAGACGTCGCGCCTGATGGCAGCCACGCCCTACGAGATTCTGACGTTCGTCGGTCGTGGCACCGGCCTGCGCGACTATGACCGTCTGAAAGCAGGTCTCGACCGTCTGCAGTCGACGACCGTGCTGACCTCGATCCGCCAGCCGACGGAGCGCCGGCGGCATCGCTTCTCCTGGATCAACGAGTGGAAAGAGACGGCAGACGCACACGGAAAGCCGTCCGGTCTGCAGCTGATCCTGCCGGATTGGTTCTATTCGGGCGTGATTGACGATGCGCTCGTGCTGACGATCGACCGCCAATATTTCGCGCTGACGGGCGGTTTGGAGCGCTGGCTTTATCGTCTCGTGCGCAAGCATGGCGGTCACCAGGACGGCGGCTGGAGCTTCGACCTCGGTTATCTCCATGCCAAGTCCGGCAGCCTCTCGCCGCTCAAGCATTTCGCCTACGACCTCCGCGAGATCGTCCGCCGCCAGACATTGCCGGGCTACGAGCTCGTGCTCACGCGCGATCCGGACGGAACCGAGCGGCTGAACTTCGCGGCCGCCGTCACGGACCCCATCGCTCGGCGCTTCGCCAAGCATCATCGCTCGAGCCCTGTGGTGGACAAGCTGTGAATAGTCTCGTGCTATCGGGGACCGGAAGACTCGTGCCATCGGGGACCGGATCCTCATGCTATCGGGGACCAAAATCGGGCTTAAGCCTCTGGCTTGTCGCGCGATTTCGGCCCTCTAACTTACCTAACTGCAAAATCCTTCGGATTTTGTCTAACGGGCTCCGTCTGTGCCGCAGCTATGGGAGCTTGATGCCCTCGCGCTGGTGGCCATCGGGAACGTTTGAGACGCCCCTTGTGGGCCCGTGCCGTGCGCTCAGCGCCATCCAGACCCCGTTCAAGCGAGAGATGATCCGATGAGCGAGCTGACGCGCGTCCAGCTGCTATGGCTGCAAGGGAAGATCGAGAACCGCATCCGCTTCGGCCGAACCGTGCAGGAGCTGCGGCTCGATCACTATCGCCGAGAATTCTCGTTCATACCTGGTAGTGTCTTTGCGTTCGTCCACTGGTCGTCGAACGACTACGGCACCGTGCTGTCGCGGATCGACATTCTGCAGGCCGTGCGGGCCGGCGAGGCATGCGCGACCGTGCCATTCGTCGATCCTGGTGCGGCCATTCTGCTGCAGGCGTTCGGCTGGCCGAAGGTCGAGCGGGTGCTGCAGCACATCGACGCGATCGAGGCGCTCGGCATCGATCCAGTGGACGTCGCACCGGATCACTGGCGGCACGTTCAGAACCGCCTGGCGAGCAACGAGCCGCCGCGTCCGTACACGCCACTGCGGAACCGCGCGTGGCTCCATCGTCGGAGCGTCATGCCATGACAAGGCGGCTCCAGATCCTCGTCGCCATGTTTGCCGGCGCTTCGCTATTGGTCGGAGCTGGGCAGCCCCGACCACGTCCGCTGTTGATCTGGAACGCATCCGAAAGCGTCCCGATAGGGCTCTACACGGTGCAGCCGCTCCGCGAATGGTACGTCACCGAACTCGTCGTCGTCCGCCCGCAGGATGCGCTGGCCGAATGGCTCGCTGACGGCAGATACCTGCCCAAGGGAGTGCCGATGTTGAAGCGTGTTCTCGCTCTTCCCGGCCAGACCGTTTGCCGCCGCGACCATGCAATCGCGGTCGATGACGTCGAGGTCGGTGTCGCGCTGCAGAGCGACAGCCGTGGCCGGCCGCTGCCGGACTGGCACGGCTGTCGGATCATTGGCGATGATCAGCTCTTCCTTATGAATTGGCAGTCGGACAGTTCGCTGGACGGCCGCTATTTTGGTCTGACTGCGAGGTCGGATGTCATCGGACGTGCAGTTCCCCTGTGGACCAGGGAGCCATCATGATACACTCGGCATGCAAATGAACTGTTCGATCTGGAGTGTCGCCGCCGTGGTTCGGAACGCTTGCGCAATGCACCTCGCCTGCGCATTTTGCGCCGGGCGGGCCTGCAAAGCTGGTCGTTACCTGAACGAGAAAATCGCGGAGTTGCGAACCATGGCAGTCATGCAGATGGCGCCGGAATTGCCGCGAGTCGCACGCCTGTTCCGCCTACTCGTTTGTAGCGATTTCTGCATGTACTCTGCTCAGTTTGGGCTCCGACAGGGTACCGAAGACGGACATCTGATTTACAGCGGCCCGGCAAAAAGTCAGTAGGAGCGCCGAGGTCACCACGTGCTAGAAGCAGACTCAACCTTGACTTTGGTGGCGCTGCAGCGTCGTAACCCCACGTTAGGGGATGACGATCCTCAGCCTCGACTTGCGCCCTGAGCCGCAATCGGTTTGCGCGAGGCAACCAAGACATTCACATTCTCGTGCAGCGGCGCCACCGGCGCTCTCGCGGAGCCTTCTGCAATGAGGCTGCACGAATTGCGCACTCGGAAAGCCTGTTTGTTGCAGCGTGATCGCGACCTTATCAACGCATCTATTGCAACAGCTGTATGTTCTCGCCGGCTCGGACTGGGCTACTTCAGAAGCGGGGAAAGGCAATGAAAAGGTTCAGGGAAGAGAAGGAAGAAGTTTTCACACCCTATGCACCTCCGGTGCTGACGCTTCGCGGGCCGCATGCGGCTATCTCATTGGGGTGAAATAAAAAGTTCTCTTCGGTCGATGTTTACACAACCAGGCCCGAGTGAATACGGCAGTCTTGCCGGAGGATCGACAAATCAAGGTTCGTCAATCACTTGCCGGCGTTTCGGCGCGTTTACGAACGGAATTGCTGGTCTCGCTCTCGATGCATGGAGAGTTTGCCTCGGTTTAGCGCCCCCAAAACTGTCGGCTCTAGCGATCTGCAGTGAAGTTCGCAGATCGCTTCCTGAGTGCTGCAGATCGATCGCGATGCGCGCAGGGGGTTCGCGGGCCGGCAATCCCGCTTGCGCGATCCGGCAGCCGCTGCAGGCCCGAGAGGCAACGTCCAATTTGTCTTCCCGGCTCTCGGTCAATCCCGCTCGTGCCCGCGGTAGCGGAGCTTGATCCTGACGCCAGACATGCCGGCCGGCTGATCCAACGTGCGCAGGACCTGGCCGAGGCGGGAGCCGAGTTGAGCGGCGCTGTGGTGCTGGGTTGGCTGACCTGCTGCCAAAGCTGTCGGCGGCGATGGTTGAGCGATCGGCGAGTGAGCCCGGGCTCGCCCTCCTGGGAGGTCTGCGTGAGAACGGCCGCTGGTGGTGGCGTGCATGTGATCAAGGCTCCTGCCGAGATCAAAGCCCAGCGCCTTGGCCTCGGCTTGCCAATGGCCGATGAGTTCGCTGAGCTTGGCGTCCTGCTTGGGGCGGCGCGTGCGTAGGGTCGCCAGCTCCATGCCCTTTGGCGTGCTGTAGCCATGGGCCTTCGCGGCTTCCTCGATCGCCTGCCGCCGCTTGGAGAAGGTACGCTCGACATGGCGCGGGATGGCCGCCACGCGGAACGTGTCCTTCTGCCGCTCCAGCCGGATGCCTTGCCGTTCGAGCTCTGAAGCCATGGCTTGGCGGTAGGTTGCGCCGGCCTGCTTCTGGGCCTTGTAGAGCTCGCGGCTGACGATGGCGCCCCAACTGCCGTCGCGGCGCGGGGCGAGGTTGAAAATGAATGTGTGGGTGTGCAGCTGCGGGTCGGATTCGCGGCTAGTGTGGTGATCGAACTGCGCCATCAGCAGCCCCGCGGTTCGCTCTCGTATGGCTCCAGCCCGGCCACGCCTGGCCCAGCCGGCGGTGGCTTCCAGCTGAGCGGATGCCGCCAGCACGGCCGACCGATGAGCCTGCGCGATCATCTGGCGCTCGGGAGCCTCGGAGAGCGCCCAGAGCACCGAGACCGATTTGGGGGCGCTGAAGGTCATGTCCCAGCCGGCCGCGTGCTCGCGGCCGCGGCCGCCGAGCTGCGCCAGCCGCTCGCCGGTCTTGGGATCGATCCCCCGCAGCGCGGTGTCGAACTCTGTCTGTGTGACCGGCCCGTCGAGGCTGAGCCGTTCGGCCGCTTTGCCGGTCCAGCGGCCGGGTGGCTCGCCATCACGGCTGTAATAGTCGTCGCGCTGCAGATGGCTGTAGTAGCGGGAGGCTGAAGCGGCGTTTCCGCGGGCAGAGATCGACGCCACCATGGCTTACTCCCGCCGCTTGAGGATTTGTGCCGCCAAGTCCTTCGTGAGGCGGGCAGGTGCCGGCGTTGGATCTGGATCAGCTTCATCATTGGCTGCTTCCGATAGCCTCACTCTAGAGAACGGGCGGGTCCAATCCGCGGGCATGATCGGCTCCCGCAGTTGTCGCAGCTTGAGATAGGGCAGCTCCAACTCGTAGACGTCCTCGCCAAGTCCGATGAACAGGATCCGCACGCCGTCCTTGGTGGGGCCGAGACGCGAGCCAAGCTCGGATGCCGTGATCACCCGGCGCATCTCGCGCTGGGTGCTCTCGGTGACGCTGGTCTTGCCGCCGGCGTGGGTTGAGCTCTTCGTGCGGCGCTCGACCTCCTGCTCACCGATGAGGCGGCTGATGTCCTCCGCCGCTTCGCTGGCATTGATCCGGGTAATGATCTTGGTGCCGGTCATGCCGAACCAGGACTTCGCTTGGTCCTGACCGTAGACGGCGCGGATCTGAGCGGTGTCCTGGGCGCCGATGACGACGGCAACACCCTTGGAGCGGCCGAGCTCGAGGAAGGTTGGAAACTGCTTGATCGGCGGCAGCTGCGGGAATTCATCGAGGAACAGCCAAACCCGCCGTTCGCGGCTTTCGGCCAGGGTGGGACTTCCAACGGCTGATGCCAGCAGGCCGAGCATGCTGCCGATCCAGATCCGCGATAGCTCGGGATACCCGGGGTCGTGTTGTAGGATCAATGGACGAAACGGCGTTGGGTGATGCAGCCAGTTGCGGATCGAAAACCGCCCGGCCGTTGGGTCGGACCATGCTTCTGCCAGGACCGAGACAATCTGCATGTGGGTCTGGAAGGTGGTCAGGATGCTGAGCGTGGTCTTGCTTTCCGGCTGGTCGAGCAGTCGCAGCGCATTGGGATTGTGATCCTTGGCGTACGCTGCGAGCTTGCCCACATCAGCGGTCACGACTCGTTGCAGATCAGCCCACCCCCACTCTTTGCCCCTGGTCGCCTGGAGATAGACGATACAAGCGACGAAGATCTCCTGTGCAGCCTGCGACCACATCGGATCGGAACTTGGCGGAATGAAGCGGGCGGCGAGCTCGCGGGCGTCTTGCTTGATGCTGCAGTCGGCTGCGACGTCCCAGACCAGCGACCTTCGGTCGTGGGGGGCGACGAGGAGGGGGTCTCCATCAGCGGGAAGCCCGCCCATCATGTCGCCCTTGGTGTCGAGCACGAGGAGGCCATCCCCGCGCGAAAGGGCTTCACTGATCAGGTGCAGCATGGTCTGGGTCTTGCCGCCGCCGACGCTGCCCACGATCAGGAAGTGCCGCGCCTCCCGCTCTCGCCCCAGCGGAATGGATGGCACCAGTGCAACGCCCTTGCCGTGGACCTGGCACTCGGCGGCTGCGGCCTTGCCAAAGGCCCTCAGGCCGCCGCTGCCGGCTTGCAGTCGTGCGCCGCGAAGGACCTCAAGCGAGACTGAATCCAGCCGAAGGCTGAGTGCAAAGCCGAACAGCGCCACCAGCCCCGCAAGACTGGTACCGATGACGCTCCAGAAACGAAACTCGAAGCCGGTCAAAGCTTGATATCGCGTGAGCCAGTCTCGGCAAGCCTGCCAATATGCCTCGCCGGAGCTGTCTCCCAGCCAGGCCAGGCCACGCCCTCTGATGCAGATTTGGATGTCTGCTGGCTTGAATTCAGCGCTGTGGCTGTCTGCCAGCGTGGCGCTTGGCGGCCAGACCTCAAACCCGAGATACGATATGGTCGCCCCAATCGCAAAGCAGCCCATCGCAGCGAGGAAGCTGATGATCCGTAAACGCCGGGTCATGCTGCCCTCCCGGAGCTTTCGCCGCTCAGGGCTTTCAATAGAGCCTCAAACATCGCAAGCAGGTCACGCGCAGCCTTGTCGACCGACTGGATCCGGGCGTGCGTCTCTAGAGCTTGCTGTTCGAGAGCGACGATTTGCCGCTCGATCCGCATCAAGCGACCGGCGAGCGCCTTGTTGTCGCCGCCAGCAAGCCCGGTGCGGATCAGGTCGCGGGCGACGCCGCTGATGTTGGCTGAAAGCCTGTGAGCGCGTGCACGAATCCGTTCTATCTCGCTCGCTGCGAGACGGATCGAGATTGGTCTTGTCTTGACTATCATGAGAATGCCTCAATAGAGTTGCCGAGGCGATCGATCACGAACCCAACCAGAGGCGCCGCTTGATACCGGCCGTTATCCTGCAACGTACTAGCAGCATGCTCATGCTATGACGGTTTGAAGCAAAGAGCGGCAGAGCTCACCGGCCGAAGGTCTGAATCAGCGAGCAACATCGATCGGGTTCGGTTGTCGCCCCGGACGGGATGTCGTTCAAGCAATACGTTATTTCTGTATCGCAGGGCTGAGGATCGTACGATCGGCGGGAAACACTCGGGTTCGCAAGAACTACGTCGTTTCCGCGCCAATCTCGCATCGCGTATGCTGATGCTCTCTGCTGTACGATAGCGATGCTCTTGCATTCACCATCAAATGATCAGAATCGCGGCGACGGCCAATGCTGCCAATCAGAACGCGCCCACATGAACAATACGTGGGAGCGCCGAGCCGCAGATGCTCGGCTTCGATGCCGGAGGGAAGTCCTGCCGCCAAGTTGTCGCGATAGCTCGAATGACAAATGCAGAGAGCGCAAGAGAGCCGAGGCCCGCGTCCAGCTTTTCCCACGACATCGATCATTTGGTCGGTTGAAATCCAAGCGAGAGGTTCTCGGAAGCCTCGTCGGCGAACAATTCTCGCACGTCCCGGATCGCCGAAAGTCGCTCATATCCATTGACGCAACGAATCTGCCGTGATTCGATTCTTGGCACTGGCCGAGACAGGCCAGGCAAGCGGCCCGCACAGGTGCTGGTAACACCTGCACGAGCCTAACCCTCAACATGGAGTAGACCATGTCTCAGGCTGATTCTGCCTATACCACAAGTTGTTTAATCTTTCCTGGCGGCCCGGCCGTTCGGCGGCGGCAGTTCGTCACCGCCGCGGGCGCCGCCATCCTGACCAGGGTCATCACCGCCTCACGGGCCGAAGGCGTTCTTGTTTCAAATGCGCCCGACCCGATCCTCGAAGCCATCGAGGGTCACCGTCGGGCCTTCGAGGAACTGGGGCGCTTGCTCGCCGAGCAGGACGCCACTGAGCGCGAGCTGCGGAGTGCGCCCAGTGGCCGCCGGGCCGAGCTGGAGGCCAAATTGGCGAGCCTCTGCGAGGCCGAAGGAGCTCTCGGTCGTGCTGAGATGAAGGCCTCGCGCCGGCTCGCGATCACCGTGCCGGAAAGCCTGAAAGGAGCGGCCGCAGCACTACAGTATGTGCGCCAGTGCTACGAAGTTGGTCAGTATCCCCTTTACGAGGAGGATGGCTACCGGCTCCTGCTGCTCTCGACTGAACGCGCGATTTGTGCGGCCACGGGACTCACCACTCCGTGTCGTGCTGTGGATTTGCGATAACGCGTTGCGCGCTTTCCGATGAGTGAGATGTGGAAACGAAGTCTTGGTTAAACCAATCGAGACACCGCTGAACGAAACGGCGGGGCGGATATCGCGTAAGCCCCCGGTGAGGGCCGCCTTGCGCCAAAGCTAGCGCTTGGAGAAGCCATAGGACTAGTCCTGGAGCTAGTCCTATGACCAAAGCGGAAGTGGAAGTGATCACGTCGGAGCAGCGCCGGCGGCATTGGTCACGGGCGGATAAGGAGCGCGTCGTCGCTGCGGCGCTGCAGCCGGGAGCGACGATCCTTGGAGTGGCGCGGGCGTTCGGTGTGCATTCCAGCCAGGTGTTTCGCTGGCGCCAGCAGCTGTGCGGAAAGGAGGCTGCCGCGCCCGGCTTCGCCGCCGTGACGATCGTAGCCGATCCTCACGCAGCGGCAGCTCCGACGCAGGGGCTGATCGAAGTCGAGCTCGGGGCGGATACGAAGATCCGGATCAGCGGCGCGGCCGATGCCGCGACGGTGACGGCGGTGATCGCGGCGCTTCGGGCGGGTTCGCGATGACGATCCCGATTCCCTCCGGCACTCAGGTCTGGCTTGCGACCGGCCATACCGACATGCGCAAGGGCTTCGACGGTCTGGCGCTACTGGTCCAGGAGACGCTGAAGCGCGATCCGCATGGCGGCCATCTGTTCGTGTTCCGCGGCCGCAGCGGCGGGCTGATCAAGGTGCTGTGGCATGACGGCCAAGGCATGTGCCTGTTCGCCAAGCGCCTGGAGCGCGGCCGATTCATCTGGCCGCAAGCTGCGGACGGAGCGGTGACGATCACGCCGGCGCAGCTTGCATATCTGCTCGAGGGCTGTTGTTGATGCCCCTACTTTTCATGATGATGCTCCCTCAAATCGATCTTCTCGACACGGTGGTTTCGCAATTGGCGAACCGCTTTCAGAGCGTCCCTGCTGTCCGGGAACAGGAAGCGGCCGGAGTGTTCACGCGTGGTCACAATACGTCCACAGCGAAGCTGGACGTAGATCCACTTGGCAGGAATCTGCATGCGATCTGCCAATTTAGTAACGGTGAGATTACCAGGGATTGCAGGCCAACGTGTCTGGCGACGCTGGATCTTTATACGGTTCTTGAGGCGAATGCCTTGCACCGTGGCCGGGATAACTTTGTCCGTTTCCCACGGTGAGTGATGTCCTTCCGTTGTCAGTATGAGCGCGATCTCGTCGTCGGACCGCCCCTCGTTGGCGAGCGTGCAGATGCGCTCGATCATTTCCCGATATCGGGGCAAGGCTGTAACAGCATTGACGGGCAGCGTCACCACGAGCTCTGTCGTTGCACCGCCGCGCCACACGATACGGACCGTAGCCTTGTCGCGCTCGCATCGCCGCAACACAACCTTATCGATGAGACACCGCAAAAGCGCTTTGCGCTGGTCTCTGCGCGTCGCCGGATCGTTCCACAGCGCTGGAAGGCGATTTCCGAGGGCTACGACTTTGGCGCGAAGATCAGGAGGAACACCTGCGGGCTCGTTGGATTTGAGACTCTTGCGTTGTGCTAACCCATCCTCGGCTCGGCGCAAATCCAACAAGGCCGCTTCCCAGCGTCGCTCCAATTCGCCGGTCACCAATCGATTGTCGGGATCGGCACGATTGAACTGACGTTCCGCAAGGGATGCCTGATACCGAAGCCTCTCGATCTGCTGTTCTTCTGCAAGGCGGAGGGCTCTTTCAGAGTGTTGATGCGCTTTCCGGGCTTTCGATAACGCGTCGATCTCTGCCGGCGCCACTGCTTCCAGGAATGCTGCAGCAACCTGGGTATCGATTGGAGCTGCACGCAGATTCTGGCATTCCGGAGCACCACGCTGGATCTTCAGGTGGTTGCAGACGTACTGACTGCCGCCCTTGTAGCGCACGGCCATCTTGTGTCCACACTCGCCGCAATAGGTGATGCCGTGCAGGAGGGCAGCTCCATCCCGTGGAATGCCGCGGCTCTTGATGTGCTGGTACTCAGCACGGTTGTCGCACAGCATGGCCTGGATCTTCTCGAAGGTCTCCCAATCGATATAGGCAGGGTACTTGTCCTTCACCATGATCCTCCAGTCCTTCCCACGACGCGGAGACTTCTGTGGACGTTCCCCTGGTACTCTGGACGGCTTCTGCCAAGTCCTTCCATAGACGAAGGCCCCTGCATAGGCCGGATTCCTGAGAATCGCCGTCACGGCCGATACCGTCGCGGGCTGCCAGCGCAGATCCCCATGGCGATCGTGACGAGGCAGCGCCAGCCCGCGGCCTACGAGGACCCGCATAACCTGCGCAGACGTCCGTACCTTCAGGAACGTCTCGAAGAGCAACAGCAAGCGCTGTTGCACCTCGATATTCGGATCTTTTGTGACCACGCCGGACGGATCCCGCGCGAGTCCCGCCGGCAGCTGCAAAGCCAATTCGCCGCGTTCCGCTTTTGCCAGAAGCCCTGTCGTCATCCGGCTCCTGATCGTGTGTAACTCCAGCTCGGAGATCGTGCCCTTCAATCCGAGCAGAAGACGGCCATTCGGCGTTCCGGGATCGTAGATCCCATCACGGTCAGCGATCAGGCAGCGACGATGTCCGCACACGTCGAGTAACGGGTACCAATCCGAACAGTTGCGCGCCAAGCGCGTCACGTCGATGGATAGAATAAGGCCGATCTCACCAAGGGTGACGCGAGCGACGAGATCATTGAAGCCCTTTCTGTGAGCTGCCCCGGCGCCGCTCTGTCCAAGGTCACTATCGATCACATCGATGTCGGCCTCGCGCCATCCGAGGTCGCGGGCGCGCTGTGAGAGAGCGTATTGAAGCCTCAGGCTCTCTTGATTTGTGATCACCTGGTGCGGCGTCGATTGCCGGACATACACCACTGCTCTGCGGTCCAAGTGATCCGGTTTGACGAGTTCGGAGCCCATCGCTCACCTCCCGCATGACTTGGCCGAGATCTTCCGCGATCGCTTGCCGGAGCGCTTGCGGCAAGCTCCGCCAGACCTGTCGAGGTTCGATGGGCATGTGCCCTCGCTCTCTTCGGCCAACGCGATGAGATCCTGCAGCGCGTCGAGGTCCAGCTTGGTCGGCGCGGCGCGCGACAAGGTATTCCGCTCAAGATTTGTCACCCCGAGCGGCAAAAGAAGCGTGAGACCGAATCGATAATGTACACGCGCGAAAGGCTCCTTGCACGCTCCGCGCGTGGTCGATTCCTTGCCGACCGAGATCAGGCGATAGCGTCGTCCGTAGAGCGGATGGCGAGGGTCGACGACCTCGACCTCATCGCAAACGGCCACGTCATCGTGGCTCCTATGGGTACCTTTAATTGCCCTCGCTCGAAGGCATCGACTGGCGGCATCCGCAGCGGACGTGGCGGCCGGAAGCTGTTGGTTGAGCGCTTGAACGTGACGTAGCTGATGCGCGCGTGCCGGAGCTGTGATTCCATCTTGGTTGATGATCACAGCCGATTCGCTCCCCGATGATGTCACGACGCTGAAGGCGCTGGTGCTCGCCGGCCAGGCGGCGCTCACCAAGGCGACGGCAGCCCAGCTCGCGGCAGAAGCCAAGGCGCGCAATCTCGAAGCCGAGGTCCGTGCCCGCACGCTGCTGATCGAGCAGATGAAGTTCACGATCGCCAAGCTCAAGCATGAGCAGTACGGACCGTCGTCGGAGCGCGCGTCGGTGCTCGAGCAGCTCGAGCTCGAACTGGCCGACCTCGAGGAGGACGCCGCCGAGGCCGAAGCTGCGGCGCAGATGGCAGCTGAGCAGGCCAAGGCCGAGAAGATCGACGTGCGTCCGTTCGAGCGCCGGCGCCCGGCACGGCGGCGGTTGCCCGAGCACCTGCCGCGCGAGCGCGTCGTGCATCCCGCGCCGGCCACCTGTTCCTGCTGCGGCGGCGACAGGCTGCGCAAGATCGGCGAGGACGTGACCGAGACGCTGGAGCTCGTGCCACGGCAGTGGAAGGTGATCCAGCATGTGCGTGAGAAGTTCTCCTGCCGCGCCTGCGAGGCGATCACGCAGCCGCCGGCACCGTTCCATCCGATCTCACGTGGACGCGCCGGGCCGCGCCTGCTGGCGCATATCCTGTTCGCCAAATACGGGCTGCACCTGCCGCTCACCCGGCAGAGCACGACCTATGCGCATGAGGGCGTGGCGCTCGACGTCTCGACGCTCGCCGACTGGGTCGGCGCCGCAGCAGCGACATTGATGCCGCTGGTCGAGGCGATCAAGGCGCACGTGCTCGCAGGCGAGCGCATCCACGCCGACGACACCACAGTGCCGGTTCTGGCCAAGGGCAAGACGCGCACGGGGCGCGTGTGGACCTATGTCCGCGACGATCGTCCCTTCGCCGGGCACGCGCCGCCTGCAGCCTTGTTCTTCTACTCGCCCGATCGCAGCGGCGTACATCCCGAGACGCATCTTGCCGGTTATGCCGGGCTGATGCAGGCGGACGCCTATGCCGGCTTCAACCGGCTCTACGAGGCCTCGCGCAAGCCGGGCCCGATCATCGAGGTCGGCTGCTGGGCCCACGCACGACGCAAGTTCTTCGAGATCGCACGGCTGAAGAAGGCGCCGATCGCAACCGAAGCGGTCGCGCAGATCGATGAGCTGTTCGCGATCGAGCGCGAGATCAATGGCCTGGCGGCCGACCAGCGCAAGGCCGTGCGCAACGAGCGCAGCCGCCCGCTGGTCGAAGCGCTGCACGCATTCCTGCACGAGCGCCGCGCCAAGCTCTCCGGCAAGAGCGAGACCGCCAAGGCGATCGACTACAGCCTCAAGCGCTGGCAGGTGTTCACACGCTTCCTCGATGATGGCCGCCTTTGCATGACCAACAATGCCGCCGAACGCGAACTGCGCGCCGTTGCCGTCGGCCGCAAGAACTGGACCTTCGCCGGCTCCGACGATGGCGGCCGTCGTGCCGCCGCAATCTACACGCTGATCCAGGCCGCGAAGCTCAACAACGTCGACCCGCAGGCGTGGCTTGCCGACGTCCTCGCCAGGCTGCCCGATCATCCGGCCAGCAAGGTCGCCGACCTGCTTCCCTGGACCTGGAAGGCCACAGCCGTCGCCGCCACTGCCTGATCGGCTATGATCACCCCACCAGACCGCCCAGCTCTGACCAACCTGCGGCCTTCACCGGATGCGTACGATATCGCCGACTTGCGACCACGATCAACGGACCACATCTCCGCTCCCCCAGAGGCCGAAGAACTCGCAGCAGCCATCACTAGTACCTCGACACAGAGGTTTGAATCTTCGTTTCTTCGCTGCCCTGGCTAATATTTCGGGATAGGCGCGGCCTAATTTGGCGCGCGCCTATTCGGTAGTGAACATCCGGTTGATCCGGGCGCGGTCCGCGTTGCGACGTTTTTCTCATGCAGCCGTCTCTCTGACGAGGCGGGCATAGCTGTGGGACGAGCAGACGATGCAACAATGCCTCGCACTCCTGAGACGCCGTTCTGGGAAGCGTTAGCGCAGGATCTCGCAGAGTACGAATTGGTGTGAGGTTCAATAACCTGTGAAATCTTTTTTCAACGATCGTTGAACAGTTAGAGATGGCGATGGCGGAGATCGCCATCGATCGACCGATCAATATTCGTTTGGCACTGATCCTGATCGATAACGCCACAGAGCTACTCATTCACTGTCGTGCGACCAATATGCTGCTCGTGGTGCTGGAAAAGACAAGCCTCCACTTAGTCCCAAGATGCGTCGTGAGGCGGTAAGCGATCACTTCGAGCCGAAGCTGGCCGTAATGAGACAAGTGGGTGCAATCACCGAGAAGACAGTTTATCACGATAGCACATGCTTATCGTAGTGAGCTGTATCACGTCGGGCTGCGTCACGAGGCAATTCTCAGGCCTATCGCTCAACACTACTTTCAACTCGCTTGCGCGTTCCTTTCAAGCATCGAAGCGCTTTCTGACTTTGACGGCTGGGTGCAACAGCAGATCGACCGGGCGTGGGGCAAGTGAGCTGTCGGATCAGTCCCATGCCAGGCGTTGGAAGCGTCACCCCGGTCCGGGTTCGGCGCTCATTCCACTGGCGTGCAGCGGTAGGCTCGGGTGTCTCGGGTCGTTCAGCGCGGCTTCTGAAAACTAGGCAGGAGCACAAAATGATGCGTTTACGGATCATTTTCACTATAAAAGATCTGTAAACGATTCTTCTTGACCTGTTGAAATGATCTGTTTAGGTATCATTTGTTCCGAAATGATCCGAGAACGTATCATGTCCCATGATCCAGATTCACTGCTCAAGGAACTCGGCTTGCGCTTTCGAAAAGCACGAATGGCTGCTGGCTTGTCCCAAGAGCAAATCGCCCTTCGGGCGAACATCAGCAGACCCCGCTACCGCGACATTGAAACGGGTGCCGCCGCCGCCCGTGCAACGACACTCGTCAACGTCGCCCGGGCCCTTGGCATGGAAATGATGTTGATCCCGCAGGCGCTGGTGCCCGCCATTCAGTCGATGCTGCAGCCCGCGGCCGACGATGATGATCGTCCTGCGTTCACGTCAGACGTCGAAGAGGAAGAACGGTCATGAATCAGGCTGTCCTCGCGGCTGCACGTATCCAATCGCTCGATATCTCATTGAGCAATCTTCCCGTCGGCACCCTCGTCCGGACGCCGGGCGACTACAACGCGTTCAACCTCTTGCCCGCTTATCGAGGCATGAACAATCCGCCGATCTTCAGCCTGTCACTTCGCTCGGCGGACGGCGGCCTCCGGCGGGATCCCAAACCTATACGCGGGGCGCTGCCTCCGTTCTTCGCGAACCTGCTGCCCGAAGAGAAACTCCGTGAGGCTATGGAAAAGCACCACGCGGCGTCAGTCAGACCGGGAAACGACTTCGATCTCCTGGCTGCGCTCGGAACCAACCTGCCCGGAGCGGTACGCGCCCTGCCAAGTGACGGTATCCCCGTTCCAGTCGGCCCGGAGGCCGACGGCAAGAAGAAAGCACGCTTTTCGCTCGCCGGTGTTCAGATGAAGCTTTCCGTGATGAAGAACACCGGAAAAGAGGGGGGGATCACGCTCGCCGTCGACGACGAGCAAGGGCAATACATCGCGAAATTTCCTTCCCTCACGCACATTGGACTCTCGGAAAACGAATTCGCGATCCTGGCCTTGGCGGAAGCGTTGGGAATGGAAGTGCCGGCCCGCGAACTCGTCGAGAAGACCGAGTTCGCCGGCATTCCGGAAGAGTTCAACACCATGTCCACGGGCAAGGTGCTGCTTGTCCGCCGCTTCGACCGCGGCACTGATGGCGCGCGCGTGCATATGGAGGACTTCGCGCAGGTCTTCGGCCGCTATCCGTCCGAGAAATATACTGGCGCAGCGTATCACAATATCGCTGCAGCGCTCACCAGCGGCGTTTCCTTCGATTCCGCAATCGAGTTTGTGCGGCGTCTCGCATTCACCGCCATCACTGGAAACGGCGATATGCATCTCAAGAATTGGTCGCTGCTCTATCCTGGAGATGGCCGGACGCCAACGCTGTCGCCTGTCTACGATGTGCTTTCAACAATTCCCTACCTTCCGAAGGACGGGCTGGCCCTTAGCCTCGCCGGCGAAAAGTCGTTCAAGGCGCTGACTCCAGAACGCTGGCGCAATTTCGCCAACCGCGGCCGTCTTCCGGAAGGGGCTGTGGTGACGGCTGTAGCCGAAACCGCGGCGGCTGTGCGGGACAAGTGGTCAGTTCTTCCAGAGCGCGACGTCGTGCCTGCGCAGGTCCTCGCGCGGATCGATGCACATATAGAAGAAATGGCACTTATCCTTGATCCCTAAGGTTCGCTGATCGCGAAATGTGCATCACCCGATCCCGCCATCGTTTGACGAATGCGCTCCCTCACGGATTTCCTAGCCAGCCTTCCGGGCTGAGCTGGTCCCGGAAATCTGGACAGTACGATAAGTGGAGTTTCTGCCTGACAACGGCGATAGTCGCCGCGACCAGGAGAGATCATGAAGAGACGACCCCGCCGGAACCACTCGCCGGCCTTCAAGGCGAAGGTGGCTCTGGCAGCCATCAAGGGCGATCGGACGATCGTCCAGTTGGCCGAGCATTTTGACGTTCACCCAAATCAAATCACAGCGTGGAAATCGCAGCTTGAGGGCCGCGCCTCCGAGGTTTTCGGGTCGGGAGGCGGAGCGTCGGCCATCCCCGCGATCGATGTGAAGTCGCTCCATGCCAAGATCGGGGAGCTGACGCTGGAGAACGATTTTTTAGAAGGCGCGCTCACAAGGCGGGATTGCTGAGCGCAAGCGATGATCGACCGTTATCACGAACTGTCGATCACCAAGCAGGCAAAGCTTCTGAAGATCAGCCGGGGCAGCGTTTATTATCTACCGCGCCCGGTCTCTTCAACTGACCTCGAGGTCATGCAGCGAATTGATCGGATGCATCTGGAGTACCCCTTCGCCGGTTCGCGTATGCTGCGAGGCCTGCTGGCTTTGCGGGGGTGCAAGGTCGGCCGCCGTCATGTCAAGACGCTGATGCGGCGGATGGGGATAGAGGCGCTCTATCGCCGTCCGCGCACCACGAAGCCCGAGCCCGGCCATAAGATCTATCCGTATCTGCTGCGCGATATGGAGATCTCGCGACCGAACCAGGTTTGGGCCATGGACATCACGCATGTCCCGATGGCCCACGGCTTCGTCTACCTCGCCGCGGTGCTGGACTGGGCGACCCGTCGTGCTCTGTCCTGCGGCTGTCGATCACGATGGAGGCAGCCCTCTGCGTCGAGACATTGGAGGATGCTCTCGCGCGTCACGGAAAACCGGAGATCTTCAACATCGACCAGGGCTCGCAGTTCACCGGCGCAACCTTCACCGGCGTGCTGGCCGACAACGGCATCGCCATCGGCATGGACGGCAAAGGGGCCTTGCGGGACAACGTGTTCGTCGGCAGGCTGTGGAAGAGCGTCAAATACGAGGAGGTCTACCTGCAAGCCTACGAGACCGTCGGCGAGGCGCGAAGATTGATTGGCCGGTATCCCGACTTCTACAACGGCCACCGTCCGCATTCGAGCCTTGACGACCGCCGCCCACGATCAAGCCTACTTCGATCTTTCCGCTCCGCGCGGCAGCCTAACCTCGGCAGGGGCTCCACTTATCGACGCGGAAAATCTGTTCAGGCATCCGGGACCACCTCACGCCGAGCCTCTCGCGCTGTTTGTCCGCTTCTGGCTGACTGTGACGCCGCCGCTGCCGAACGAGGCGCAGTCCGCAGCGCAGATCAAGGGACGCGAACGGTTCGAAGGCTCCGTGGAGGCGCTCGGGCGGCGCCTGCAAAAGGCACAGAGCTCTTTGGGGTAGATTCCGGAGGATCCTTGCGAAGGAGACACCGGAGGAGCCAGGCCATTGAGAGACGGTTTCGGACAGCGCCGAAACAGGAGTCTACGCTAGAGCTTCTTTTCCCGCGCCTTAATGCGAGCGCTCGATCGCCTCAGGTGCCATTCAGGAAACAGCGGACTATCGACGGACCAAATGGGGTCCGAACGATGAAGAAAAAGATCACTCTGCAGCTCTCCGACGACATTCTTGAACGCCTCAAGGGCGCCGCTGGCGAGCGATGCGTGAACCGCGCGATCCTCGTCGAGAAGGCGCTGGACCGCTTCCTCGCCGAACCGATGAATGTCGGAGCGCCGCCGCAGGACCGTCTTGCCGGCTTCGAACAGCAGCTTGAGGGAATTCAGCGCGATCTGAGAGCGCTCAATGACACGGTCGCCCTTCACGCCCGCTATCATCTGGCGTTGACGACACTGGTGCGCGACGGAGGTGCTCCGGCTTCGGCGGATCGTGTTGGGGAGGCACCTCATGCCCGGCACGCTGAAGGGGAGGCTCGGGAGCATGTAAAGGTTGTGCGTTCTTCGGAGCAGGACGACGAGGACTTGCCGTTCGGAGCTCCGACCCGTCGCGCAAGCCACGCTCGGACGGCCGCTCCGGTCGCCGAGGTGTCGTGGGGCATGCCTGCCGCCGGGGAGGGCGGCGAGGATCCCTTTCGCGTTGCGCAGGAATCAATGCGCTGAGGACCAGCACGGAAGAGAGCCCCGGGAGTTTGAACCGGACTACATGTTCGGCAGGAGGGTCGTTGACGCCAAGGTCGGTGGTGCCGCAATTCCCGGCTGGGCTGTTGTGGCTCTGGTGTTCATGCCATTCGCAGCCGGCTATTTCCTGTCGTACCTGTTCCGGACGATCAATGGCGTGGTCTCCGACCGCCTCGCCTCTGAGCTTGGGCTGAACGCGGCCGACCTCGGTTTGGTCACTGCGGTCTACTTCCTTGTGCTTGCAGCTGCCCAGATTCCTGTCGGGGTCATGCTTGATCGCTACGGGCCGCGACGGGTTCAGAGCACTTTGCTTCTGGTAGCTGCAGTGGGCGCAGCCGCGTTCGCGCGGTCGACCGGACCGCTCTCTCTGCTCATGTCGCGCGCCGTCATCGGGTTGGGTGTGGCTGCGGCTCTTACGGCAGGCCTGAAGGCGATCGTTCTCTGGTTCCCGCGCGAACGTGTGGCGCTCGTGAACGGGTACATGGTCATGCTCGGCGCGCTCGGCGCCGTCGCCGCCACGCTGCCCGCGGAAGCCGTTTTGGCTCGGACCGGATGGCGGGATCTGTTCGATATCCTGGCGGTGACCACAGCGGGCACGGCAATCCTGATTTTCTTTCTCGTCCCGGAGCGCGGCGCCGAAGGTCCCTCTGCCACCGCTGCAGGTGGTCTGCGCGATATTCTGACCGATAAACGGTTCTGGAAGATCGCGCCGCTGTCGGGGGCCTGCATCGGATCTGCGTGGTCGATGCAGGGTCTCTGGGCGCCTGCCTGGCTGAAGGACGTGGAGGGCATGACACGGACGGACGTGGTGACGGCGCTCTGTGCGACCGCCATCGCGCTCAGTCTCGGTGCCTGGCTGCTTGGTATGGTCGCGAGTTGGACGCGCCGGCAGGGCATCAGGCCGGAGACATTGCTGGCGTTCGTGGCGGTCCTCTTCATCCTGGCTCAATTGGCCTTGGTCTTGCGGCTACCGCTTCCTTCAATTGGTCCGTGGCTGATGATCGCGATCGTTGGTTCGGCGACCGTACTGAGCTTTGCGATCATCTCGGATTACTTTCCGAAGGAGCTGGCCGGGCGTGCCAACGGCGTTTTGAACGTCGTGCATTTTGGGTGGGGGTTCCTCGCTCAATTCGGGACCGGCTTGTTGGTGGCACAGTGGTCTCAGCAAAGTGGCCACTACCCCGTCGTCGCCTATCAGGTCGCGTTCGGTGTGAATGTTGCTCTACAGGCAGCGGCACTCCTTTGGTTCACGATTCCGTCCAGAATTAGGGAGCTGGAGTCGTCAGTTGATCCACAAAGCTTTGTATTTGACGAGGATCTGGGCGAATCAGCATCGGCTTTCGAATTACCTGTTCTGATCGAGGATCCGGCAACTCATGGCAGGTGGTGAAGACCACCGGTTGGAATTCGTCGTCAGCACCTCTGAAGGCTAGATCGCATCAAACTCCGATTGCACAAGCGTCCTGTTCTCCATGGGGACGGAATGCGGCGGCGGCAAGCACGGAGCAACGCGCGCGTCTGTTGGGCACTCGGTGGCCTGATCTACGCTTTTCTTCGCCAGGATACGCAGATGGCAGACACGGCCTTGCTCGGTCGGAGGTCCTGCATTCTTTGATCGTCCCGTTCGCGCGGTGTCGCGTCACGGGTTGGAGATCAGGGGTGGCCAACATCGTTCAAACGCAGCTCGCTTCGCGTGGCGCCCGCATGCTGCGGACCGCCTTGGGCCCCGCGATCGAGCTTCTTCTCGACGACGTAGCCGTTGTCGAGGTGATGCTCAATCCGGATGGACGGCTTTGGATTGATCGCCTTACATCTGGTTTGGCCGATACGGGCGAGACTGTTTCTGCCGCCGACGGTGAGCGGATCATCCGTCTCGTGGCTCACCATGTCGGGCTCGAGGTCCATGCCGGATCGCCCCGTGTGTCGGCGGAATTGCCGGAGACAGGCGAGCGGTTCGAGGGGCTGCTTCCGCCTGTTGTCGCTGCACCGACCTTCGCCATTCGCAAGCCGGCCGTGGCGGTCTTTACCCTCGGCCATTACGTCGCTGATGGGATCATGAGCGTGGTTCAGGCGAGAGGATTGCGGAAAGCTGTCCTCGATCGCCGCAACATTCTCGTCGCCGGCGGTACGTCGACAGGCAAGACGACGCTGACGAATGCGCTGTTGGACGTGGTCGCCGGCACCTCAGATCGCGTTGTGCTGATCGAGGATACCCGTGAGCTGCAGTGCCGCGCGCCCAATCTGGTTGCGCTTCGGACCAAGGACGGCGTGGCGTCGCTATCCGATCTGGTCCGCTCGTCATTGCGCCTGCGTCCTGATCGCATTCCGATCGGAGAGGTGCGCGGTCCTGAGGCACTCGACCTGCTGAAGGCCTGGGGCACCGGGCACCCCGGCGGCATCGGGACGATTCACGCAGGATCTGCGCTGGGCGCACTCCGGCGGATGGAGCAGCTCATCCAAGAGGCCGTGGTGACCGTGCCGCGCGCCCTGATCGCCGAGACCATCGACGTCATTGCTGTGCTCACAGGCCGTGGTCCGGAGCGGCGGCTGAGCGAGCTCGTGCGCGTCGAGGGGCTCTCTGAATCCGGAGACTACGTTCTCGCACCCTTGGGAGATCACTGGTGACGATGCAGATGAAATCTCTATCGGCTGGCTTAGCTGCCGCGGCGGCGCTTGCGCTGCTGATCGACGCTCCCGCTCACGCGGCAGGATCGAACATGCCGTGGGAGCAGCCGCTCAATCAGATCCTGCTCTCGGTCGAGGGGCCGGTCGCCAAGATCGTCGCCGTGATCATCATCATCACGACAGGTCTGTCGCTGGCGTTTGGCGAGACGTCGGGCGGCTTCCGGCGGCTGATCCAGATCGTGTTCGGGCTTTCGATCGCGTTCGCCGCGTCAAGCTTCTTCCTGTCGTTCTTCTCCTTTGGCGGCGGGGTGGTGATCTGATGGATGAGGATGTCAAAGGCTTCGCAGCTCCCGTCCATCGCTCCCTGACCGAGCCGGTCCTGCTCGGTGGTGCGCCGCGCTCGGTGGCGATCGTCAACGGCACGCTGTCGGCCGCGCTCGGCCTGGGGCTGCGTCTCTGGTTCATCGGCCTGCTGCTCTGGTTCGTCGGTCACATGATTGCCGTGTGGGCCACGAGGCGCGATCCCTCCTTCGTCGAAGTCGTCCGCCGTCACCTGCGCATCCCCGGTCATCTCGGTCAGTGAGGCCCGCCATGTTCAATCTCGCCGAATATCGCCGTACCAATATCCGCCTTGCGGATTTCCTGCCCTGGGCCGCGCTGGTCGATGAGGGTGTCGTTCTCAACAAGGATGGCTCGCTGCAGCGGACGGCGCGCTTCCGGGGGCCCGATCTGGAAAGCTCGGTCGAGTCCGAGTTGGTCGCCGTCGCTGCTCGTCTCAACAACACGCTACGCCGGCTTGGATCGGGTTGGGCCATCTTCGTCGAGGCGCAGCGGCATTCGGCGGGACCCTATTCGCCGTGCGTGTTCCCGGATGCTGCCTCAGCCCTGGTCGATGCGGAGCGCAAGGCGCAGTTCGAGGAGGAGGGCGCCCATTACGAGTCGAGCTATTATCTGACGTTTCTTTATCTGCCTCCGCGCGAGGACGTGGCTCGTTCCGAACGCATGCTGTACGATGGCCGGCCGCAATCCGATGGCGTCAATGGCCGGGAGATCCTGCGCAGCTTCATCGACCGGACCGATCGCATCCTGCAGCTGATCGCAGGTTTTATGCCGGAATGCAGCTGGCTCGGCGACGAGGCCGTGCTGAGCTATCTGCATTCGACCATCTCGACCCAGCGGCAGCGCGTCCGCGTTCCAGAAATCCCGATGCATCTGGATGGGCTGCTTGCCGACCAGCCATTGACCTGCGGGCTCGAGCCGATGCTGGGATCGGTTCATCTCCGTGTCCTGACCATCGTCGGTTTTCCCTCCGCCACCACGCCGGGGATTCTGGACGAATTGAACAGGCTTGCCTTCGCTTACCGCTGGTCGACGCGCGCGATCATGCTGGACAAGCAGGATGCCGTGAAGCTGATCACGCGCATTCGCCGGCAATGGTTCGCAAAGCGCAAATCCTTGGCCGCGATCCTGAAGGAAGTGATGACCAACGAGGCCGCGAGCCTCGTGGATACCGACGCCCACAACAAGGCCGTCGATGCCGACGAGGCGCTGCAGGATCTCGGCTCCGACGAGATCGGGCAGGCCTACGTCACCGCAACGGTGACGGTCTGGGATGCCGAGCCGGCAAGGGCGGCCGAGAAGCTGCGGCAGGTCGAGAAGGTCATCCAGGGCCGCGACTTCACCTGCATGGCGGAGAGGGTGAATGCCGTCGAGGCCTGGCTCGGCGGCCTGCCGGGGCATGTCTATGCCAACGTCCGGCAGCCGCCGCTTTCGACGTTGAATCTCGCGCACATGATCCCGCTGTCGGCGGTCTGGGCCGGCGAGACGCGCGATCATCATCTGAAGGCGCCACCGCTGTTGTTTGGCCGCACCGAGGGTGCAACTCCGTTCCGGTTCTCGCTACACGTTGGCGATGTCGGCCATACCCTGGTGGTCGGACCGACCGGTGCCGGCAAGTCGGTGCTGCTGGCGCTGATAGCGTTGCAGTTCCGCCGTTATCCAGGCGCGCAAATCTTCGCCTTCGACTTTGGCGGCTCCATGCGGGTCGCGGCGCTCGCGATGGGCGGCGACTGGCACGATCTCGGCGGCGCGCTGTCGGCCGAGACGGAGGCTGCCGTGGCGCTGCAGCCCTTGGCCGGCATTGACGACGTGGGGGAGCGCGCCTGGGCGGCCGATTGGATCGCGGGCCTCCTGGTGCGCGAGAAGATCGTGGTGACGCCCGAAGCCAAGGAACATCTGTGGTCCGCTCTGACCTCGCTGGCGTCGGCGCCGATGGCGGAGCGGACCTTGACCGGTCTGTCGGTCCTGCTGCAGTCGAACAGTCTGAAGCGGGCGCTCAAGCCCTATTGCCTCGATGGCGCGCATGGCCGCCTGTTGGATGCCGATCATGAGGCGCTTGGCGACGGATCGGTCCAGGCGTTCGAAACCGAGGGGCTGATCGGGACTGCGGCTGCGCCGGCGGTCCTTGCCTATTTCTTTCATCGGATCGCGCGGCGGCTGGATGGCCGCCCGACGCTTCTGATCATTGATGAGGGCTGGCTGGCGCTCGATGATGCCGACTTCGCCGGACAGTTGCGGGAGTGGCTGAAGACGCTGCGCAAGAAGAACGCCTCCGTCGTCTTCGCCACCCAGTCGCTCTCCGACATCGACGGCTCGCCGATCGCGCCCGCCATCATCGAGAGCTGCCCGACCCGGATCATGCTGCCGAATGAGCGGGCGATCGAGCCGCAGATCACCGCGATCTATCGCCGCTTCGGTATGAACGATCGCCAGATCGAGCTCGTCAGCCGTGCAGTGTCGAAGCGCGATTACTACTGCCAATCACGCCGGGGCAACCGGATGTTCGAGCTTGGCCTTGGCGAGGTCGCGCTGGCCTTCGTAGCTGCATCGGCCAAGGCCGATCAGGCAGCCATCTCGGAGGTTTGCGCGACAGCCGGGAAGGAGGAGTTCGCGGCCGCCTGGCTCCGGCACCGCAATGTGGGCTGGGCTGCGGACCTCATTCCGAGCCTCGACAACCTGGAGGTCCGCTCATGATCCGGCCCGTCAGATGGGCGGCATCCGCCGCGGTGGTGCTCCTCGTCTCGGCCACGCCGTTGCAGGCGCAGCTGGTCGTGTTCGACCCCAACAATTATGCGCAGAACGTGCTGACCGCGGCGCGTGAGCTGCAGCAGATCAACAACCAGATCCTGTCGCTGCAGAACCAGGCGCAGATGCTGATCAACCAGGCGAAGAACCTCGCCAGCCTGCCATATTCCTCGCTGGCGCAGCTGCAGCAGTCGATCCAGCGCACGCAGGATCTGCTCAAACAGGCGCAGCGGCTGGCCTACGACGTGCAGCAGATCGATCGCGCGTTTGCGACGACCTATGCGCCGGCGACCGGCAATGCGACCGCCCAGGATCTCGTCAACAATGCCCAGTCGCGCTGGCAGACCTCGGTGGCTGCGCTGCAGGATGCGCTGAAGGTGCAGGCAGGCGTTGTCGGGAATCTCGATGCGGTCAGGAGCCAGTCAGCGGCGCTGGTGACGGCGAGCCAAGGCGCGACCGGTGCGCTGCAGGTGACCCAGGCCGGCAACCAGATTTTGGCATTGCAGGCGCAGCAGCTCGCAGACCTTACGGCTGCGGTGGCCGCACAGGGAAGGGCTCAGAGCCTGGATACGGCGCAGCGCGCGGCCGCCCAGGATCAGGGCCGCGAGCAGCTCCGGCGCTTCCTGGCGCCAGGGCAGGGCTACCTGCCTTCCAACGTGCAGATGTTTCACTGATGGCAGAGCTTCGACGCTCATGGATGGTGGCGGCCGTGCTCGCCGCTGGCGCTTCGATCAGTCTCGCATCTTGCGTCATCCCGCTCCGGGGAGACGGCGGTGCGCACGGCGCGCCGAGACGGCACAACGCTGCGCTCGTGCAGGAGAACCAGCATCGCTCCTTTGATGAAGCGCAGCGGCTCTCTCTGCCACAGGTCGGGGAGAGCGGGCGATGACCGGGACGGGGGTGATCGACCAGTTTCTGGAGACCTTTACTCGAGCGATCGATTCCGGCTTCGGCCTGCTCGGCGGCGAGGTCGGCTATCTCGCGACCACGCTGGTTGCGATCGATATCACCTTGGCGGCGCTGTTCTGGGCCTGGGCTGGTGAGGACGACGTCATCGCCCGCCTGGTGAAGAAGACCCTGTTCGTCGGCGTCTTCGCCTATCTCATCGGCAACTGGAATAGCCTTGCCCGCATTGTCTTCGAGAGCTTCGCTGCGCTCGGCCTGAAGGCGTCCGGCTCGACGCTTTCGACGGCCGAGTTCCTGCGGCCGGGCAAGATCGCGCAAGTCGGCCTCGATGCCGGGCGACCGCTGCTGCAGGCGATCTCGAGCCTGATGGGCTATGTCAGCTTCTTCGAGAACTTCGTCCAGATCGCGGTCCTCCTGTTTGCCTGGATGGTGGTGCTGCTCGCCTTCTTCATCCTGGCGATCCAGCTCTTCGTCACCCTGATCGAGTTCAAGCTGACGACGCTCGCTGGTTTCGTGCTGATCCCGTTCGGCCTATTCGGCAAGACCGCGTTTGCGGCCGAGCGCGTGCTCGGCAACGTGATGTCCTCGGGCATCAAGGTCCTGGTGCTCGCAGTCATCTCAGGGATCGGCTCGACTCTGTTCGCCCAGATCACGCAAGGAGCGGCGGGTGATCAGCCGACGATCGAGAGTGCCATGACCCTGGTGCTTGCGTCGCTGTCACTGCTTGGACTCGGGCTGTTCGGGCCCGGCATCGCCAATGGTCTCGTCTCCGGCGGACCGCAGCTTGGAGCAGGGAGCGCCGCCGGCACGTCACTGGCCACGGGTGGCCTCGTCGTTGCGGCGGCCGGTGCCGCAGCGGGGACCGTTGGACTCGCTGGCGGCGCCATCGCGGGCTCTGGCCGCGCCGCGACTGCTCTCCGCTCTGGAGCGTCCGCCTTGCGCGGAGGAAGTGCAGGCGGAGCTGAGGAGGCGGCGTCTGTTGCGAGCCCGCTCCGTCAGCGGACAGCAGCCGAGAGCGCCGGCACCGCCATCTCTGGCCAGGCCGAGAGCCACGGCACGAGCGATACATCGCCGCGTTGGGCGCAGCGCGTGAAGGCCGCGCGCGCCATTCATCAGGGCGCGTCCACGACGACGCAGGCCGTACGCAACGCCGAGCAAGGCGGACAGGGCGGCTCGGTCGATCTCTCCGATGGGAAATCCTGACATGTTCAAGCGTCCCTCCGTCCACTATGGCCGTACGCCCGAGCCGGTCACGCCCTATCAGAAAGCCGCGCAAGTGTGGGACGAGCGCATCGGCTCGGCGCGCGTGCAGGCCAAGAATTGGCGGCTGATGGCGTTCGGTTGCCTGGGGCTCGCCGCGGGCTTTGCGTCCGCTTTGATCTGGCAGTCGACCCGCGGCACGGTGACGCCGTGGGTGGTCGAGGTCGGGCATCTTGGCGAGGTCCAGCGCGTGGCGCCTGCCATCGCCGACTACAAGCCGACCGATCCGCAGGTCGCTTTTCATCTCGCCCGCTTCATCGAGGATGTCCGAGGCCTCCCGGCCGACGGCATCGTGCTGCGCCAGAACTGGCTGCGCGCTTATGATTTCACGACGGACCGTGGCGCGGCCGCGCTCAACGATTATGCCCGCTCCAACGATCCGTTCACGAGGCTCGGCAAGATCCAGGTCTCGGTCGAGGTCTCCAGCGTGATCCGCGCCTCGCCGAACAGCTTCCGGGTCGCCTGGGTCGAGCGGCGCTACGAGAACGGCGCGCAGAGCGCGACCGAGCGCTGGACCGCGATCCTGACCATCGTGCTCGCCATGCCCGACAATGCCGACCGCCTGCGCAAGAACCCGCTCGGCGTCTACGTCCACGCCATCAACTGGTCCAAGGAGCTGTCGCAATGACCAAGCCGCTTGCCGGATCGTCACGCGCGCGCTGGATGACTGCGGTCGCGATCATCATTCCGCTCACTGGTTGCGCGACGACCTCGCCGCCCAAGATCAGCTACGACAGCGATGTTCCCGCATTGCCGGCACCGCCTGCTGTCGTGGACGACAGGATCAAGCCTCTACATCTGCCGCCGCCGTGGAAAGTATCCCTGGGCGGCAAGAGCGACGCCAAGGAGGAGGCGGATCCGCTGGATCGGGTCGAGATGGCGAATGGCGCAGCACGGGTCGAACCCCGGAAGAAGGGGTATTTCAACGCGGCGCAGATCTACGCCTACAGTCCCGGCGCGCTCTACCAGGTCTATGCGGCGCCAGGGCAGATCACCGACATCATGCTCGAGGAGGGCGAGCAGCTCACGGGCTCCGGTCCGGTCTCCGCCGGTGACACGGTACGCTGGGTCGTTGGCGATACCGAGAGTGGTGCAGGCGACACGCGCCGCGTTCATATTCTGGTCAAGCCGAAGCGTGCGGCCATCGAGACCAATCTCGTCGTCAACACCGACCGGCGAACCTATCTGATCGAGTTGCGGTCCCGTGAAAAGCCCTACATGCCAGCCGTCGCCTGGTACTATCCGCAGAATGCGGAGACCAGGGCACGGCAGGCGATGCTGAGGCCAGAGCTGCCCGATCCGGCGCAACGGCGTTTCCGATATCGGATCGAGGGCGACGATCCGCCTTGGAAGCCGGTCAATGCCTATGACGACGGCCGTAAGGTCTATATCGAATTTGCCCGCGGAATCGTGCAAGGCGAGTTGCCGCCGTTGTTCATCGTTGGTGCTGACGGATCGCCCGAGCTCGTCAACTACCGGACGTTCCGCAACGTGATCATCGTCGATCGGCTATTCGCCGCGGCTGAACTGCGGCTCGGTGGTGAGACGCAGCAGAAGGTCAGGATTGTCCGGACTGATGGAGCGTCGCGGTGACGGACGAGAACGAGACAGCGCCAGCTTCGCCCGGGACGCCCGCGATGGGCGAAGCGGGGCAACGCGCAACGGCGATGCGCCTGAAGGGAGATCCGCCTCCGATCACGCGTCTGTCGCGCAAGGTTCTGGCAAGCGGCAGCGCGCTGGCCCTGCTGTTGATTGCGGGGGCCGTGATCTGGGGTCTGAAGGCCAACAAGCCGCGTCAGCCCGGGACGGACGAGCTTTACAACACCGATCATCACGACGTGGCCGACGGCCTCTCGGGTTTGCCGCGTGACTACGCCAGTCTGCCAAAAGATGTTCCCGCCTTGGGACCGCCGCTGCCCGGCGATCTCGGCCGGCCAATTCTTGCTGCGCAAGGGCAGGCACCGGCTGCGATCCCGGATCAGGATCAACAGCGTCGCGAGCAGGAAACGGAAGCGGCACGCGTCAGCCGGCTGTTTGCAACGACCAATGTACGCGAGACGCAGCCGCCGGCGAATACGACGCAGGTTAATGATCGGGCGAGTGTTCCGTCTATGGATGATCCGTTTGCGCAGAACGGGCAGGATCGCAAGCTCGCCTTCGTCAATGCGCTGGTCGATCGCCGGACGACAAGTCCGGACCGCGTCACGCGGCAGGCTTCGCCTTACGTGATCCAGGCGGGCACAGTCATTCCCGGAGCTTTGATCACGGGAGTTCGCTCCGATCTGCCTGGGCAGATCACGGCGCAGGTCACCGAGAATATCTTCGATACTCCGTCGGGGCGTTTCCTACTAGTTCCACAGGGAGCAAGACTGATAGGGGTCTACGATAGCCAGGTGACGGCTGGGCAATCGCGTGTGCTTCTGGTCTGGACCAGGCTGATCATGCCTAATGGCCGCTCGATCGTCCTCGAACGGCAGCAGGGGGCTGACGCCAGCGGCTACTCAGGTCTATCGGACGAGGTCGACAATCATTGGAAGCAACTGGTTGGTGCTGCGCTGCTGTCGACGTTGTTTTCAGTCGGGAGCGAGGTGAATGCAGGCGCAAACCCGAACACGAATAACGCCACAATCATTCAGGCGCTGCGCCAGGGCTTTGGCAACGCCATGAGTCAGACTGGGCAGCAACTCGTGCGGCAGCAGATGAACATTCAACCGACATTGACGGTGCGACCGGGATTTCCCGTGCGCGTCATTGTCAACCGGGATCTCGTGCTTGAGCCGTATCGCGGATAGGAAGACAGCGCATGAAGCTGAAGATATCCACGTTGCCAGACGAAAAGCCGGTAAAAATCTCCGTTGAGATGCCCGCGGCAGTACATCGCGACCTTCTAACGTACATTGAGCTCATAGCATCGCAGTCCGGCCAAGAGGCCGTTGATCCTGGCCGGCTGGTGGCCGCCATGGTCAAGAGCTTTATGGGAGGAGATCGTACATTCTTGAAATTGAAGGGTAGGGCGTCAGGGCCTCCCCTCAAAAAATGATCCCTCCTTTAATTAAGTGAGTTGCACGTGAAGCTTTTTTGAGCGCGACGCGCAACGCGGAAGAGGCGCCGACGCAAGTGATGTCGAGTTCTCATGCGCTATTGCCGAAAGACGATCGGCCTGGTTCGCCCGCATCACTTCCGCCAAGAGCCCCACGCACTCCCAAATCGCAGTCCTGTAGTAGAGACTTTGGGGAGCCCTTTATTGATCTTGCTCGACGTCTTCCCTGAGTCGAGAAAGTTGGGTTAGGGCTGCCCCTGTTTTCTGAACGATCAAGCCGTGTCCGGCTTCTGCGCCGACACGATGAAGTAGTGCCAATACCAATATCCCAGGCTCAGCCGATCCTTGAACGACATCGTCTTGACTTGCTCCTTCCAGATGCTTTCCAATCCGCCGTGCCTGATGTTCTCGAAGCCGGCTTTTGTGAGCATGGCACACAGCCGGTCGCGCCGTAGTCCATCCCGGAAGTACACTTGGGACAGGAATCGCTGGTGAGTGTCCTCGTCTGACTGGGGCTTCGTTCCGTCTAATTTGTCGAGCCATCCGACGATCCGCCGCGCAATCCATGCAGAGGGGCGCTTCGGCGCAGTCACCCAGTCGCCGTCGACGATCACCACCCTGCCGCCCGGCCGGAGGACGCGCAGCCAATCGGCGAAGGCGGCATCGGGGTCGGGCAGGGTCCAGACGAGATGGCGTGACACCACGGCGTCGAAGCGTTGATCCGGCATCATCGTATTTTCAGCATCGCCCAGATGGAAGCTGACCCGCTTGTGCGCCTTCACGTGTTTGGCCGCAGCTTTGGCGATCATCGGCTCGCACAGATCGATCGCCGTCACGGCGAGGCCCATCGACAGCAGAACTGCCGTCATCTCCCCGGTCCCCGATGCGAGCTCCAGAACCTCGGACACGTCGGAGCCTTCGAAGTGTCCCCGAAGCAACCTCGCCCAGGCATCCCGCTCCCCGATCGAGCGAATGCCGTGCCCCGGCGAATTGTCGAACGTCTCCGCACGGGCCGACCAATAGGATCTGATCTCATCTTTGAGCGTGTAGTTCTTCAGGGACATGACCCTCACCACATGGATCGAGGAGCTTGCGGGACGCCGAGCGGAGCCGGCCGATCGAGAGGATGAATCGTGATCGACCGCTCGGTCATGCGGTCGATCAGGTCGGCGTCATGACTGACCAGCACGACCGCGATCTTCCGCTCGATCGCGACATCGGCGAGCAGATCCATGATTTTCCGTTGCGTCACGACGTCGAGCCGAGACGTGGGTTCGTCCGCGAAGATGAAGGCGGGAGAGCACAGCAGGGCTCTGACGAGCGAGATGCGCTGCAATTCGCCGCCCGAAACCTGGTGAGGCCGCCGCTCCAGAATGCTCGCCGCCACACCGACGCTGTGCAGCAGTTGGGAGAGCGAAGGCCCGCGGTCATTCGCGTGATCGAGAGCATCGCGAACGGTCGCGCCGATCGTTCGCCATGGCGCGAAGGCCGCGCCCGGGTTTTGATAGATCTTCTGATATCGCCGGCTGTCCGACAGCGACCATGTCACCTGTCCCGCAGCCGGCACGGCGAGCTTCAGCAGCACGTTTCCCAATGTCGTCTTGCCGCAGCCGGATGGTCCGCAGAGACCAACAATCTCTCCCGCACGGGCGGCTAGCGACAGGTCGGTGATCAGCGGACGACGATCGTCGCCGACGCTGATCGTGCCGCGATCCAGCTCCAGGATCGTCTGCGACGGAGCGTAGCGGCGGTGCGGCCAGCGCGACGGCTCCGCATTGACCAGATCGCGCAGATAGGCCGATCGCGGCGCCTGCAACACGTCCGCCGTCGGACCTGTTTCGACCACGCCGCCGTCCCGCAGCACCGAGAGCGTGCCGCCGAGCATCCGGGCGAACGACAGATCATGGGTGACCGCGATGATCGAGCGGCCCTCCGAAGCCAGCACCAGCAGCGCTTCGGCGATTTCCTCTCTGCAGGCCGCGTCGAGCCCTTTGGTGGGTTCGTCGACCAGGATCAGGCGCGCCGGTGACGCCAGCGCCGTCGCAATACTGGCGCGCTGCGCCATTCCGCCGGAAATGTCACAGGGCAGCTTCGATCCATCCATGACGGGCGACAGGCCGAAGCGTTGCAGAAGTCCTTGCGCCACGAGGCCTGCACGCCTGCGGTCGGCTCCGTCGAACAGACGAGGCATATCGGCAATTTGCCGCTGCAGAGTCCGGGTCTGGGCCAGCGCGTTCCACGGCTCCTGTGGCAGCAGAAACAGATCGCGAGACCAGAGCGCACGGCGCTGGCGTCCGGTCAGGCGGGTCAGCTCGCGTCCGCCAAGAACGACCGAGCCGGATGTTGCGAGTTCGGCCGGGAGCGTGCCGGCGATGGCCGCGCACACGATGCTCTTGCCGGCGCCTGTTTCACCCAGGATGACGTGAACTGCTCCCTCCCCCAGATGCAGGTCGAAGTTCGAGATCAGCGTCCTGCCGTCCCGATCGGTCACGCTCAACCGCTCGACGATCAGCAGGTCGGTCTCCCGGGTCATGCTTTGGCCCGATCGGCCAGGAGCAGCATGCCGCCGACGCTGGCCATGATGGCGGCCGATGGCGCGATCAGCAGATACGGTGCATCCGCGATGTAAGGCAGCGCCTCCGCGATCATGGTGCCCCATTCCGGCGCCGGCGGATTGAGTCCGAGCCCGAGAAAGCCGAGCGCAGCAACCTGAAGGATGGCCTGGCCGAACAGCATCGCGCCGAGCGCGGCGAGCGGATCGGCAAGACGCGGCAGCACCAGCTTCAGCGCAATCGACAGACGCGGCAGCCTCACGAGCGCAGCGGCTTCGACCGCCGTGCTCCGCATCGCGGATTCCGCAGCGAGCAGCGCGACCCGGCACGGCTCCGGCCACGACACCAGCGCGATATTGACCGCGATCGTGAGCGGCGTGGGTGGGAAGATGCCGGACAGAAGCAGGATGCCGACGAACGATGGAAAGGCCTGGAAGATGTCGAGCAGCCAGCGGATCGGACCCCGAAAGCGAGGCACGAGAGCTGCGGCGAGCGCCAGGCCGGTGCTCAAGACGAGAGCGATCGTCATGGAGGTCACAGCGATCAAAAGCGAGGTCCGCGCTCCGGTTGCGAGCCGCGCGGCGACGCTCCGGCCGAGGCCGTCCGTGCCGAGCAGGGAGTCTAAGGAAGGTGCCTGCAACGCGCTTGCCAGATCCAGCTCGTTCGGCGACGGCGTGATCGCCGGCCCGATCGCGGCCAGCGTCACGATCGCCAGGATCAGCATGAGCCCGACCAGCTGCAGGCGCGTCATGTTCTTGTCCTGCGGTCGAACAGCCGAACACTGAGCTCGGCGAGCGTGTTGCAGACGACGATCAGCATGCCCACCACGAGGGCGCAGGCCTGCATCACCGCGACATCCCGAGCCAGCACCGCATCCACCAGCAATTTGCCCAGGCCCGGAAAGGCGAACAACTGCTCGACGACGGCCGTGCCCTTGAGGTGGCCCGCGAGGATCCCAAAGACGAAAGCGATGATCGGCGTCGATGACATCGGCAGTGCATGCCCGACCATCACGGCGGTTTCACCGAGCCCCTTCATGCGGGCGAAGCCGATGCTGGGATGCTGCAACGCGTCGGCGATGCAGACCGCGGTAAAGAGCGCGATGCGGACCATTCCTCGCAGAGCGAGGGTTGCCGCCGGTAGAACGAGAAAGGCGGCGCCGCCATATCCGGCGGATGGCAGCACGTTCAATTTGATCGAGACGATCAGGATGAGGAGAAGGCCGATCACGTAGGTCGGCGTCCCCGACACCAACGCGCCCGACAGTTTGGCGAGCGTCAGCCCGGAAGACGTCCGGCCGAGCCACAGGCCGAGGGGGACGCCGAATGCCACGGAGATAGGGACGGACAGCGCCACCAGCAGCAGCGTGCGTCGCAGCGGTGCGTCCAGCATCGAAGCGACCGGCTGATGGGTGACCACGGATCGGCCGAGATCGCCGCGCGCGAGCGCCCCGAGCCATTTGCCGAAACGCACGACGGCCGGCTGATCCAGGCCCAGCTCGCGTCGAACCGCCGCCTCGACATCCGGAGTGACGTTGTCCACGTCGTACCGCGCGGCGGCCACCTGAAAGGCGATGTCGCCCGGAAGATATTCGACCATCGCGAAACTGAGCGACACCAGAACCAGCGTCACCCCGAACATTCGGAGCAGCAACCGGGCGACCATTCGTGCCGCGAGGTCGATCATGCCCATTGCATCCGGCTGATCCGGAAGCTGGCGTCGAACGGATCGCTGATCACGCCTGTGACCTGCCTGGTGTGGACGAGCACATTTTCGTACCAGGAGTGGGGGATGATCGGCAACTCGTCGAGCAGGATGCGTGTGATGGTCTGTCGTGCCACTGCGCGAACCGCCTCGGAGGAGGTGGACTCGTAGCCGAGCAGCGCATCGTCGAGCTCGTGCGAGACCCATCCCACCGCGCCCCAGCCCCGGGCGGACGATGTCGAGAGGAAATCATCCGACAGCGTCGCGACCGGATCGGGCACGGCAAAATAGGATCGGGTCATCAGTCCGAGTTGGAGGCTGCCATGACGCGACTTCTGCAGAATCCACTCCGGCATCACCGTCTCGATCGTGACATCGACGCCGATCTTGCGCCATTGTGCCTGCAGGACGGTCGCCAAAGGCGCCAATTCGGGGCGCATCGCATAGGTGCTGAGCGTGAATGCAAGGCGTTGCCCGCCGCGCCGGCGCGGGCCATCGGCCTGGCGCTCCCATCCGGCGTCCTGCAGCAACGCTTCGGCCTCTGCAAGATTGTACGTCAGCGTTGCGACGTCGGGCGATGGCCAGTCGGACAGGACCGGCGGCATCAGCCCCGTCGCTGCGGCGCCAGCGCTGCGCAGCACTGTCCGTGCGGCGCCTGCGCGGTCGAGCGCCAGCGACAATGCCCGGCGGACGCGGATGTCGGCCAGCCTCGCGTCAGCGGAATTGACCATCACGTAACGCAGGCGCGGGGCCGGAGTTCTGACGACGCTCAGACTGGAATTGCGCGCCAACCGCTCGGCAGCGATCGGCGAGACGACATAGGCGATCTCCACGTCTTGGGATTCCACCATGCGGGCGCGCGTGTCGGCGTCCGTCACCGCCGAGTAACGCACGCGCGTGATGGACGCGGGCGAGACCTGGCGCCTCGCGGACGACAATTCGAGGGTGTTGTTGTCGACCAGAGTGTCGATCCTGAACGGCCCCGTGCCGACCGGAATCCCCACCTGACCCGCCGCCGAATAGGATGACGGAGCCAGGATGATCGAAGAGGCCGCAGCCAACAATGCAGGCAGAACCGCCAAGGGCTTGCCAAGACGGACGACGACGGTGTCGTCCTGTGCGGCGATCGATACGATCGGGGCGCGATACAATGCCGATGCCGGGGTCTGCCTCGCACGACTGATGCTGGACATCACGATTTCGGACGACACCATCGTTCCATCGTGAAACCGCGCGGACGGATCGAGCGAAAACCGCCACGTCAATCCGTCGTCCGACGTCTCGCTCGCGATCGCCAGGCAGGGCTCGATCCGGCCGAGGGGACCGACCTTGAACAGACCCTCACCGACCTCGAGGTTCTGAACGAGATAAGGAGAGACGGTTGCGTCCTGGCCGGCCAGACCGGTGGCTCCGACGACGCGAAGGGGGCGGTCGCTGGCACGCGCGGCCGCGATCGTCACAGATGCAGGAATCGCAGCGAGAACATGTCGGCGCGTCAGCATCAGCGCGATCGTTCGACAGGAGGCGCAGCGCGGTCGCCCTGCCGCTGAACAGCCGAACGAGCGAACATGTCGGGCATCAGCGGCTTCGCGCAGGACAGAATGAAGCTGTCCGACAGACCAACCCTCAGACGCGTCGCCAGCCTGGCTCCGCGGCGCTGAGCCTTTCGAACGGGTTCGAGGTCCTCGATCCGGAAATCGCCGAAGCCGGCCTCAGCCAGCATCTGCTGGAGCGCGAGTGGCTTCAGGCCGCGGCTGAAATAGATCTGTCTCATAATGGCTTCATGCGCCGCCCAGTCGATAACCGGCGCCTCCGTCCCCTCCCATCGCTCGATCCATTGCGCGAGCTTTCGGCGCCAGCGCTTGAGCAGGGAGATCTCCGCGAAGTCGCCGTCGATGATAACGATCCGGCCGCCGGGGCGGACGACCCGGTACCAATCGCGAAAAGCCGCCATCGGGTCGACCAACGTCCAGACCAGATGCCGCATCACGATGGCGTCATGGCTCTCGTCGTCTTCGCGCGTGTCCTCCGCATCACCCAGAAACAGCGACAGATCAGAGGCTCCGGCGTGTTTCGCCTTCGCCTTCTGAAGCATCGCTTCGGTCAGGTCCAGTCCAGTGACGCGGAAGCCGAGCGCGAGCAGCACCGAGGTGATCTCGCCGGTGCCGAAGGCGAGCTCCAGCACGTCGGCCCCGGCAGGCTGAGCGACATGGCTTCCGATCAGATCGAGCCATGCGGCCTTCTCGCCCGGGGCCTGCATGCCGTGCAGCGGCGACTGATCGAAGGTCTCGGCCCTGCGACTCCAATACTCGCGGATCTCCTCCTTCAACGCGAAGTTGGGTCGATACTGAGACACGGCTTTCTCCACGGAAACGATCGGGACATGGCGTCGCGAGCGCGTCCTCAGAATGTGCTCTTCACGGTGAGCCACACCGTGCGCGGCTGGCCGGGATAGACGTTGGTCGCAGAGCGGACCTGGTCGTAATAGACGGTGTTGGCGATGTTGTAGACGTTCAGCGAGATCTTGGTCGTCTTGTTGAGGGTGTAGTAGGCCAGCGCGTCGAATTTGACGTAGCCCGGCACGGTGAATGTGCCGGTCGCGTCGCCCGCCCGCGAGCCCGCGGCCGAGACGCCGCCGCCCAGTCCGAGCCCTGCGAGTGGTCCCGACTGCCATTCGTACACCGCCATCATCGAGCCGCTGTTCAGCGGCACGTTCGGGAAACGCGCGCCGACTGGCAGCGTCACGTCCCTGGTGATCCTGGCGTCCGTGTAGGCGTAGCCGCCGATCAGGCGCAGTTCGCGCGTGACGTTACCGACGACGTTGATGTCGAAGCCAGTGCTGGTGACCTGCCCTGCGGTGGTATTGAAGCCGGGATTGGCCGGGTCCGCGGTCAGCACGTTGTCCTTGACGATCTTGAACCCGGCCGCGGTCACGCTGAACCTGTTGTCGAGCAGATCCAACTTGACGCCGGCTTCGTAGCCGATGCCGGTTTCGGGCGCGAACGCCTGTCCGGATGCCGTTCCCACAAAGCCTGTATCGGAATCGAGATTCGGCCGGAATGATTTTGCAACGTCGGCAAACAGCGTGAAGTTCGGCACGATCTCGTAGGTTACGCCGGCCTTCGGAATCACCGGACTCGGGTTCTGGGTGATGCGCTGGCCGGTGATCAACTGCCGCGCATCCTGATCGTAATTGTCGTAGCGCACGCCGACCAACGTCTTGAGCTGCGAGGTCCATTCGGTCTGCAGCGACGAATACAGTCCCAGGGTGTCGACACGATCCTTGAACAGCGACTTGACGGTGGCAGGCGGCTTGGCCTGACCATAGACCGGATTGAACACGTTGATGCTGTAGGGGAAGGCCGCAGTGTCGGACCGACGAAAATCTTCAAGATCGGTATAGTGTTCGTACTCGATCCCGGCCAAAAGCGTATTCTTGAAACCGCCAATGCCGAAATGGCCGACGGTCTCCAATTGGGAATTGGACGACGCCCAACTGTAGTCCCGGAACGTATTGCGTCGCGTCAGGACGCCGGCGGCATTGACCGAGACAGGTTCGGCCGTCCAGCCGTACAGACTTCCCTCCTTGTACTGAGTAGCGAACCTGACGAGCCAATCCTTGTTGATGTCGTGCTCGACCCGAAAACTCCCAAGTGCATACTGATTGCGGAGCGCGCCATCGTTGGGCTCGCCGAGGAAGCGGGATATCGGCAACGCGCCGACATTCTTGTTGACTGCCACCAGACCACGGTCGAACGGGCGATCGTCCTTCAGATATTCGCCCTCGAACGTCACCCGCCAATCGGCGGACGGCGAATAGGACACTACGGGAGCGACGAAAACACGCTTGCTATCGTTGAAATCGCGGAAGCTGTCGCGCTGATCGAACGCCGCGTTGATGCGGCCGAGCCACGTCTTGTCGTCCGACAGCGCCTGGTTGCTATCGATGGTGGCGCGGCGCATGCCGTAGGAGCCGACCGTGCCCGTCAATGTGGTGAAGTTTCGGTCGAGCGGCTGCTTGATGATGACATTGTAGAAGCCGCTCGGATCGCTGCGACCATACAGCGCGCCGGACGGCCCCATCATCACTTCGACGCGCTCGACATTGGCGGCGTCGTCCGGCTCGTAGCGGCGAACCGCCGAGATACCGTTCTTGGCGGCGTTGCGGGTCGGAAAGCCGCGGATGTTGAACTCGTAGTTGTTGAGGCCGCCGAAATTGTTGCCTCGGGTCACACCGCCGACGACGTCCAGCGCGCCGGCGGCGGTGGTCGCATTCCGATCGTCGAGCACCTGCCGGGGCACGACCACGATTTCCTGCGGGATATCTTTCAGCGGAGTATCGGTCTTCGTGCCGCTGGTGGTGCGGGTGGCGCGATAGCCGTCGACGGGACCATTGCCACGTTCGACCGCCGCCGGGCGCACATCGGAAACGGTCGGATTGGGCGCGGCGGACGGAGCGTTTTGACGCGGCGCTCGTGCCGTGCGCCGTTGGGTCGCCCTGGTCGACTGGGCAGAGCGTTGCGATTGGAGCTTCTGACGCGCCACGGGCGCATCGACGGTCACCTCCGGCAGACTCGTCTGCGCCGACGCGCCGCCCGCGCAACAGGTGCATAGAGCGGCAAGACAAACCGAAGCCATTCCGACCGAGCGCAGCGGTCGCCCGAATCCAGTGCATAGCGAAGGCTCAGCCTGCCCGAAACGGCTGCTCGCCGGATGCAAAGATCCACGACCACGCGATGCGCCACGTCCTACGATACGCCCCTCAGCTCCGCTCAACTCACACCCCCATTCCAAATGTATGACGTTTTTAACAAAAGATCATACGGAGTCGCAAGGTGGCTTAGCTCGAGCGGGTGCTCGGTTTTTCGCACTCAAGAAGCGAGATCAACACCTCGCTATCGGATGAGCTGTGCGGCCGATTGTCAGAGCGGGTCGGTTCGGCCGTGGCGGCAGGTGACGATCCGCATCCGGCCGCATTTTTCAGAGCCGTGCTCACTCCACCACGCCCATGCCTCCACCACGACGACTGTCGCAGGCGGCAATCTGCAGCTCGGCGTTTGCTTACCTTCACCAAACCAACGCAAGCAGTACATCCAGGTCGAGGTCGCTTTCGCAATGATCCGCCAGCGCCTCGATCGCGTCGTTCGATGCAGCGTTCGAACCCAGGCCCGAGGTCGCGGCGCAGGCCTGCCACAACCAGGCCGACCGGAATTCGTCGCCCCGGAAGATGCCGTGCAGATCGCCGCCGACGATCCGGCCGTCGACAGTGACGGCGCCAGCAAACTATCAACGGTCATGCGTTCGACGTCGAGAAGTGTCTACGCAAGCAAATCAGCTTGCGAGAATACGAAGCGCTAGAATCCAGCAAATCTGGCTTCAGCAACTTCCAAACTTCGATCTTTAATGCCTTGGCGATCTTTTCGATGTTGTCGATCGACACATTCCGTTCACAGCGCTCTACCGAACTGACGTAGGTCCGGTTGATTTCAGCGTCGTTTCACAGCGTCTCCTGGCTAATACCCTGGGCCGCTCGCGACATTCGCATGTTACGGGCCAGGATCTCCCTCGCTCGGCGTCTATGGGCTCGCCTTTCCACGACGCATATCGAGCCGATTGACGCTTAACTGCAGTATTCGCCGAGCGTCGCACGGCGCGCAGTTCGCGTTCGGCAGCATTGTTGGTCATGCACAGTCGGCCGTCGTCGATGAAGCGCGTGAACACCGCCCAGCGCTTGAGGCTGTAGTCCATCGCCTTGACGGTTTCGCTCTTGCCGGACTTGGACTCTAAACGGCGCTGGGTGAAATTTCGGTGGCAGGTCATTGCGTGTCGGAAGGGGCGTCGCTGGGTCGAGCGACGTTGAGGCAGACCACCGAGATGCCGATCTGAGATTGATCGGCATCTGATGATTTCCGATGTCAAGGTTTGCGTATTGAGCCGAGTGTGGCGTTATTTCTGTATCAAAGCCCGGTTCGATTTGAACGGAGCGAGAAGACGGACGATCTCGCAGACGGCGACGAGTCCGACCAGCCAGGCGGCGCTGGTCAGCCCGAGGCGGGCGACGATCGCAAGCGTGAAGCTACCGGCGCCGCCGAGAACAGGGGTGACAGCGAGCAGTGCCAGCTCGTAGGTCGCGTAAGCGGCAAGAAGCATCAAGGGCAGTGCGGCCGGTAGCGGTAGAGCACGGGATCGTTGCAGGACGACGCGGGCCACGAAGGTGGCGGCCAGCGCGGCCACGCCGATCGCAACGCCCCAGGCGAGCGTATTCGCATCGACAGGATAATGAAGGGCGCCGAAGCCGATGCCCTGGTTGACCAGCCAGGCGCCGACCACGGCAGCCAGCGCTGATCGCAGCGGCAGCATGGCAGCGGCGATCACTGCAAAGGCCGCGAACGGCGTGGCGCAGGCAAAGGCGAAGCTCGCCAGGGCGCAGGCGGCCACCAGCAGCAAGAAGCAGAAGGCGGCAGCATGCTGCCGCGGAACGGGCGTGAGGCGGGCCTCCGCCGGAGATGTCGTGATGTCGAGAGCCATGGGTTGTCTCCTCTGGGGTTGATCGTAGTGTATTCGCGACGAGAGCAACAGCCGTTTGGGCTGTCAGTGTGGAATCTCCGCGGTGTCGGCCTCCTCGCCATGATCGGGGCGGTCGAGCGCTCCCAGCCAGGCCCGCAGTGTTGCCGATTCCACGCCGGAGGCCTGCAGCTGACGCAAGGTCACGCGCGCTGTCGCACGCGCGATGCGATCGCCGGGCGAGTCGGCTGCTGAGGGAGGCCGGTTCGCCACCACATGCGCTGTGACGTCGCGCTTCAGCGCCAGAAGGCGCGGATCGCCGTAGCGATCCAGCAGGTGCTGGAAAGCGGCGAGATGACCGGCGACGAACGGCCGTGGTTGGCGGAGCGGGTCGCGCAGCGGATGCGGCGGATAGGCGTGGGCGCAGGGAATCCAGCCGTCCGGCAGCGGCTCGGTCGCGGCGTGGGTGCGGCGATGGGCGAGCAGCTTCGGCAGGATGTGGGTGTGCGGCCCGTCCGGGCTGCGGCCGCCCGGCGGCGGGATTGGCTGGAAGATCTCGGCCCGGCCGATGCGGCTGATGAAGACGCGGTGCGGGCTCGCCGCGAGCATCACCTGCATCAGCTCGTCGTCGGGGGCGAACAGCGATGCGCCGGCGTGCCGGCGCAGGGCGGCGATCACTTCCGGATCCCGGCTGCGGACACAGACGTCGACCTGCAGCGTCGACAGGCCGAGATCGAACAGGACGGCGTCCCTGTCCTCCGGACGCAGAGCATCACGGTCAGGACCTAGATCGGTGATGCCGGTCCGCTGGCCCATGGCGCAGGCGTTGCGCGGCAGGCAAAGCGCCACGCGATGGCTCCAGTCGCTGCGCGTCGGCAGCTCCGATGCGATCAGACGAAGTTCGGCATGGGCGCGGAAGCAGATGCCGCCTCGCGCCGTCACCGCGCCGATCATGCCGGAATCATCGATAAGCTCGACCAGCTCCCCGGCATCGCGCGTGAACTCACCGATCGCACCGAAGGTTCCGAGGCTCCAGCCGGTCTCGACATCGGCGAGAAAGTCGCGAAGCTGATCAATCGGCACCATGTCGTTGCTCTCCGTCGTTACGTCATTGTCCTATTGCGCCCCATAACTTGCCACCCGGATGCCGCCGAACACGCCAAGGCCCGGAGCCAGGAAGCCGGTCGGATTCTGGTAGTGCCGGTTGAAGAGGTTATCGATGCGGCCGAACAGCTTGATCTGGTCGGATAGCGCGTAGTCGCCGCGCAGGTTCACGAGGGTGTAGCCGGACGCGACGAGGCCTGAGGTCATGCCGTCGCGGCTGACGTCGAGCCAGTCGCTGACATGCAGCAGCGTGGCCGAGACGGTCAACGCATCAAGCGGCGTCCAGACCGCCGTTGCGCTCCATTTCTCCTTCGGTCGTCGCAGCAGCTGCAGACCCGTCGTCGCGTCGACCGCGCGGGTGAACGTGTAGTCCGCACGCAGCGACAGCCGGTCCGTCAGCCTCGCCGCCACGAAGCTCTCGGTGCCCTCGGTGGTGGCGAGCCCGACATTGGCGTAGGAGGTGAACGTGTCGTTGAAGTTGATCAGGTTCGTGATGCTGTTGTGGAAGTAGGTCGTACCAAACCGGAAGCGTTCTTCGAACAGCGGCTGCTCGAATCCCGCATCATAGCCGGTGCTCTGCTCCGGCTTGAGGTTCGGGTTGGCGAAGAAGTTGAAGGCCGGGAAGTCCTGGTAGAGCTGGCTCAAGGTCGGCGCCTTGAAACCGGTGCCGTAGCTCGCCTTCAGCTTGGTCTCGGTGAACGGCAGGATGACGGCCGGCGCAATCCGATAGGTGCCGTGGCCGCCGAATTGATCGTTGACGTCGTTGCGCAGGCTCGCGACCACGAACACGCGCTTTGCGAACTCGCTCTGCAGCTCGATGAAACCGGCCTTGTTGCCGTTCTCGGCCGCAAGACCCGTCGTCCGCAGCCGGTCGGTCTGCTGCTCGAGACCGACGATGAAGTTGTTGTGCGGAGCGAGCTCGGTGACCGCGTGCCAGTCGTATTTGATACGCTCACCGGTCGAGATCGCGGCAATCGGATCGCCCGCCGTGAGGTCGGACGTCCGGTTGTTCACATAGTTGACGCCGAAATAGTTCCTGATCCGGCCGTCGAGCAGCGACCACACCGCTTCTTGGCGCGTCGCGAACTGGTGCACGGTATGGGTGCTCTGGGCCGCGTTCGGGACGCTGGGAAAGCCGCCATCGCCAGTGAACAGCAGGGTGGCGTCGGTGTAGCGGATCACCGAATTCAGCGTCCAGGCCTCGTTGAGGTCGATCCCGAATTTGGTCGAGGCGGTAACGTTGTCGTAGGCGTTGCCGATCGCCTTCTGTCCTGCCGGCAGCAGCTGCTGCGGCGTTACGGGGATGTCGCCGGCATGGAGATGCGCGACATTGACCGCGTAGTTCACATTGTCCTGCGAGCCGCTGACGCCGGCCGACTGGTTGAAGGTCTGGAACGAGCCGGCCTCGATCGAGGCCGTCGCTCGCGCCGGGCCATCGCCCTTGCGCGTGACGACCGAGATCACGCCGCCGATCGCATCGGAGCCATAGAGGCCGCTCTGTGGGCCCCTGAGCACCTCGAACTGCTGGATGTCCGAGGTCAGCAAATGGGCGAAGTCGAAGGCGCCATTGGCATTGGTGACGTCACCGACGTCGATGCCGTCGATCAGGATCGTGGTGTGATTGGAGTTGGTCCCGCGGGTGAAGACCGAGCTCTGGCCACCAGGGCCGCCGGTCTGCACGACGTTCAATCCGGGAATGGTGGCGAGGATGTCTGGCACGCTGCGTAACTGCTGCGTGGCGATGTCCTTCTCCGTGACCACCGAAATCGCGTTCGCCACGTTGGCGGCCGGCGTCACGATGCCGGTCGGGCTGACGACGAGTTGTGCGTTAGCCGGTGCCGACGTGGCAACTGGGGCCTGTGAGGGCATAGGCTGTGGCGGCCGTACCCGCGGCGTCTGCGTCGCGCGCTGCACGACGGGTTTTGGTCGTGGCGTCACCCGCGGCGGGTCGACCTCGACGGGCGGCAGCAGGTTGGGAGAGGCGGACTGCTGGGCATTCGCCGGGGCTGCCCCGAAAGCGGCGAGAGCGAAAAGAGCGGTCGACGACAACAGGCCGGCGCGTTCGCGCCGGGCGATAGACAGAAAAGAGAACACGAGGGACCCTGGGCATGACGTCAGTGGCACGTCACCGCGAACGAGGTCCCACACCAGATAATACTATCCGGCGCAGAAACGATGCCAATAAACGCCCCGACCGGCATCTTCGCGTGTGACCACGGCTGACGGCAGGTCTCCTGGCTCGCGGGTCGTCACCTCCACGCCGCCTTCCCGGGACCGAGATTTCCCAGTGGCATCTGGCGCGAGATTCGCCGCTTACAGTTGCGGGGGCAGCTGCGGCCTTCGATCATGTCTCCTGCGAGACTTGTCCGGCACCGCATTCCCTTTTGAGCCCCTGTTAGGGGGCACCGTCGCGTTCATGTTAAGAGTTTGTCAAAGTTCGAGTCAATCGGTCGATCGGGTATACGGATGTCTAACCTGCACTGTTGCTCAAGCGTGACAACCATGTCGTCTCTCCGGCCGGGATGACTTCTGCGAGCGACTCGCGAAGCGAGGCACGGCGCAACGAGGCAACCCGCGTTCGGCTATCGATTTATCGACGATGCCCGGCCATAACGGCGGCGAATGCCGTCCGAGCAGTCCCGCCGTCAGTGTCCAGATCGAACGGACGTTCCCGAGCCGGGGTGCAGCGCCCGGATCGCGGCCGACATTGCCGCGGACCCGGCATTTGCAACTCTGTGCTCCAACAGCAGCGGAGCATTCGGCAGCGGCGTGATCATCGAGCCGGAGTGGGCCGTGGCGCCTTTCCATGCGCCGACCATCCTGACCTGTCTCACCGTCCTCGTCCTCGCAGCCGGCAGTTGCTGGCTGCTGGTGAGAGGCCTGAAGACGCCGACAACGGCCGCTTATTTAGCGGTGATGGATCACTGGCTCATGCATGGATGCGACCGGCCGGGCCGGCCGCAACATTGGTCTGATAGATCACTTGCTCTGCGTCGAATGTGCCGGGATCCATTGCGGATCCCGGCATCATGTCATCGACGTTCCTGGCGATGCGGTCTAGTCCCAGCTCAGCGCGCCGCCATTCTGGTACTCGATCACGCGCGTCTCGAAGAAGTTCTTCTCCTTCTTCAGATCCATCGCCTCCGACATCCATGGAAACGGGTTCTCTGCCTCCGCAAACACGGGCGGCAGTCCGATCTGGGCGCAGCGGCGATTGGTGATGAAGTGCATGTACTGCTCGCATAGCGCTGCATTCAGTCCCAGAAAGCCGCGGGGCATCGTATCACGCCCGTAGGCGGCCTCGAGCTCGGCTGCCTCCCGCAGCATGCCGCGCAGTTCCTCCTGGAAGTCAGGGGTCCACAGATGCGGATTTTCGATCTTGATCTGGTTGATGACGTCGATGCCGAAGTTCAAATGGATGCTCTCGTCGCGTAGGATGTACTGGTACTGCTCGGCGATGCCGACCATTTTGTTGCGGCGGCCGAGCGACAGGATCTGCGCGAAGCCGGTGTAGAACCACATGCCTTCGAACACGACATAGAACGCGACGAGATCGCGCAGGAAGGCCTGGTCATGCTCCGGCGTTCCGGTCCTGAAGGTGGGGTCGTCGAGGTGCTGCGTGTGCTTCAGCGCCCAGGCCGCCTTGTCGGTGATCGATGGCACCTCGCGGTACATGTTGAAGAGCTCGCCTTCGTCGAGACCGAGGCTCTCGACGACGTACTGGAAGGTGTGGGTATGAACGGCCTCCTCAAAGGCCTGTCGCAGCAGATATTGCCGGCATTCCGGGTTGGTGAGGTGGCGGTAGATCGCCAGCACGATGTTGTTGGCTACCAGCGACTCGGAGGCTGCGAAGAAGCCGAGATTGCGCTTGATGGCGCGGCGCTCGTCGTCGGTGAGTCCGTCGCGCGACTTCCACAGCGCGATATCGGCCTGCATCGATACTTCGGTCGGCATCCAATGATTGTTGCAGGCGGAGAGATACTTCTCCCACGCCCAGCGGTACTTCAGCGGCAGCAGCTGATTGACGTCGGCGCGGCAGTTGATCATCCGCTTGTCGTCGACGGAGACGCGGCCTCCGGCGCGATCGATCGCGCCGAGACCGCTCTGGTCTGCGGGCTCCTGTCTCGCCGGCTCGAGCCTCGCGAGGACGGCCTGCCGCCGAGGGGCGAGCGAACGGACCGTGGCGACCGCGGGCTCGGTATCTGACCAGTCTAGCATCGTGGCTTCCCTTCTTATTCTTGCTGTTCTTACTGGCACGCTTCGCAGTCGGGATCGTCGATCCGACACGCCTTGATACCGTCGATGTCGGGCATCGCCGCTGCAGGGACGACAATCGGCGCATGCGACAGCGCCGGAGCGGCGGACACGGCATTGAGCTTGCCGTCGGTGCCCTTCAGCGTCGATTTCTCGACATGGGTCGCCGAGCGAGACCGGAGATAGTAGGTGGTCTTGAGGCCGCGGTTCCAGGCGAGGCGATATAGCGCGTCGAGCTTCTTGCCCGAGGGATTGGCGATGTAGAGATTGAGCGACTGCGCCTGGTCGATCCACTTCTGGCGGCGCGAGGCCGCTTCGATCAGCCATGCACTGTCGACTTCGAAGGCGGTTGCATAGAGGGCCTTGATGTCATCCGGCACCCGGTCGATCTGTCCGACGCTGCCGTCGAAATATTTCAGGTCCGACACCATGACCTCATCCCAGAGGCCGAGCGCCTTGAGATCCCGGACCAGGAACTCGTTCACCACGGTGAAATCGCCCGACATGTTCGATTTGACGTAGAGGTTCTGGTAGCTCGGCTCGATCGACTGGGCGACGCCGCAAATGTTCGAAATGGTCGCGGTCGGTGCGATCGCCATGACGTTGGAGTTGCGCATGCCCGAAGTCGTGACCTTCTTGCGAAGGCTGTCCCAGTCGAGCGTTGCTGAGCGATCCATCTCGACGCCGCCACGCGCCTCGGCGAGCAGCTCGATCGAATCGAACGGCAAGATGCCCTTGGACCACAGCGAACCGTCGAACGATGGGTAGCGGCCGCGTTCGGCGGCGAGATCGGACGACGCTGCGATTGCGCAATAGCTGATCGCCTCCATGCTGCTGTCGGCGAACGTGACCGCCGCTTCGGAGGCAATCGGAATCCGCATCGCGTGCAGTGCGTCCTGGAAACCCATCAGGCCGAGACCGACCGGCCGGTGACGAAGATTGGAGCGGCGTGCCTCGGGGATGGTGTAGAAGTTGATGTCGATGACGTTGTCGAGCATCCGCACGGCAGTCTTCACCGTCCGCTGCAGCTTGCCGAAATTGAGGCCGTCGGCCGTGACGTGGGCGAGCAGATTGATCGAGCCGAGATTGCAGACGGCCACCTCGTCGTGGGAGGTATTGAGCGTGATCTCCGTGCAGAGGTTCGACGAATGCACCACGCCTGCGTGCTGCTGCGGCGAGCGCAGATTGCAGGGATCCTTGAAGATGATCCAGGGGTGGCCGGTCTCGAACAGCATGGTCAGCATGCGCCGCCACAGATCGGCGGCCCGGACGGTCTTGAACACCCTGAGCTCGCCGCGTGCGGCCTTGGCTTCATAGGCCGCATAGCGCTCGGCAAAGGCCTTGCCCGTCAGGTCATGCAAATCGGCCGCTTCGTCGGGCGAGAACAAGGTCCATTCCCGGTCCTCGGCAACGCGCTGCATGAACAGGTCCGGCACCCAGTTGGCGGTGTTCATGTCGTGGGTGCGGCGGCGGTCGTCGCCCGTGTTCTTGCGCAGATCGAGGAACTCCTCGATGTCGACGTGCCAGGTCTCGAGATAGGCGCAGACCGCGCCCTTGCGCTTGCCGCCCTGGTTGACCGCGATCGCGGTGTCGTTGGCTACCTTCAGGAAAGGGATGATGCCCTGGCTCTCGCCATTCGTGCCCTTGATGTGCGCTCCGAGCCCGCGGACCGGCGTCCAGTCGTTGCCGAGTCCGCCGGAATACTTCGCGAGCAGGGCATTGTCCTTGATCGATTTGAAGATGCCGTCGAGGTCGTCGGATACGGTGGTCAGGAAGCAGGACGATAATTGTGGGCGTAGCGTCCCGGCGTTGAACAGCGTCGGCGTCGACGCCATGAAGTCGAACGATGACAGCAGATCGTAGAATTCGATCGCACGCGCCTCGCGGTCGATCTCGCGGAGCGCGAGGCCCATGGCGACGCGCATGAAGAAGGCCTGCGGCAGCTCGATCCGCTTGCCACGCTCGTGCAGGAAATAGCGGTCATACAGGGTCTGCAGGCCGAGGAACTGAAACTTGAGGTCGCGTTCCGGCTTCAGGGCAGCCGCGATCCTGTCGAGGTCGAAGCGGGCGAGTTCGGGATCGAGCAGCTCGGCAGCAATACCGGTCTTCACATAGGCCGGGAAATACTCACCGTAGCGGGTCGTCATGTCGGCCTGCGACGCAGAGGTGGCAACGCCGTGGACATGAGAGAGCACCTCACCGCGCAATTTGTCGAGCAGCAGGCGGGCGCTGACATAGGCGTAGTTGGGCTCCTGCTCGACCAGGGTCCGTGCGGCCATGATCGGCGCGAGTGCCAATTCGTCGTGAGTGATGCCGTCGTAGAGATTGCGGGTCGTCTCGGCGAGGACCGGCGCAGCCGATACGCCGTCGAGACCGGAGCATGCCTCGTTGATGATCAGCTCCAGCCGGCGGCGGTCGAGCCTGGCGCGCGATCCGTCGGCCAGCGTGACGCGCAGCACCGGCTCCGCGGCTTGCGTCCGCTCGGCGGCGACGTCTGCGGCCCGCTTGCGTGAACGCTCCTCGCGGTACAGCACATAGGCGCGTGCAACCTTGTGGTGCTCGCTGCGCATCAGCGCGAGCTCGACCTGATCCTGCACGTCCTCGATGTGGAAGGTTCGGCCGTCGCCGGCGCGGCGCATCAACGCCGAGACGACCTCGGCGGTCAGCTGCTCGACACTTTCATGCACCCGGCGCGATGCAACCGCGCTGTTGCCCTCCACGGCGAGGAAAGCCTTGGTCATTGCCACCGAGATCTTGGTGGCGTCGAATGGAGTGACCTTGCCGTTGCGGCGGATGATCTGCATGCCGGGCGCGCTTTGCGCGGCAGCCGGCGGGTCGGAACGCAATTGGATGATGGATGCGGAATCGCTGTCGGCGAAGGTCGAGCTGAGTGACATCAAGGGCCCCGTGATGCGCAGTTTGCATTTGGACGGGGCAGACAGGGGCGCAGCAGCGCACCGCGCGGCGAAACGCCGAACGATGCCGTGCCAGCGACCGCCGGGACACCCCGCCCGTGGACGTTCAGGTTGTCGCGGCAGGTCTCCTGGCTCGCAGGTCATCGCTCGCCTCCCGCCTTCCCGGCGCGGTTGCGCCAGTGACGTCATTCGGAGGCAGCTCGCTGCTGACAGTTGCGGGGGCAGCGCCGGAATTCCACCTGTCAAAGTGGTTCACCGGCTTCCCTCTTAGCCACCACATCTTGCGAAGCAGTGGAACCGTGACGTCCATATGTGGTGATATTCGATGCGGAGTGTCAACGATTCGTTAGCGGCCCTGGAAAGATTCGCTGTGGAGGGGACGCGGTTCCGTGCCCGCATCGGCGCGCCGCCACGCCGCGACCTGATCGGGGCGCGCGGCCAGGCTGCGGATGACCTCTGGGGCGTAGATGGGAAGGCTCACCTGCTTCTTGCCTTGACTGAAGAAAGACTGCCCGGCGCTTGGCAAGCGACCGTCCTTCGACCAGCGCCGTCGTTCGGCCCCTGAAATCGAGAGAATCTGTTCCACGGTCTTGGCGGACAGAGGCTGCTGCTGCAACAGGCCGAGCCGTTCCTCGACGACCGCGCAGAGCGACAGGATCTCGGCTTCTGTCGCACGCGGGCACGCGATCGAGACACCGGATGCAGTATCTTGCACCACGCAATCGAGCTTCTGTCGAAAGATCGAGCGCATCAGCCGCAGGGCTGTGTTCGCTTTCTTGGTGCTGCCCGAGGTCAGCTGCTGCGAGGGGGAGAACTCGACCGTGCGCAAGGACGCCACTTTGGACGTATCGAGGTAACGATCACGCTCTGCACTCATGCACGTGTCATCGGGCTGACGATGTCATCTGGCTGAACTTGCATATGGCGCAAAGGACGATTGCCTTTCGTCGATGACCAGCGGGCGCCCAAGCGGCGGAAAGGCGCGCTGTGGGCAGTTCGCACGTTCGCACACCTTGCATCCGGTGCCAATGGGAGTGGCTGACGCAGCATTGTCGACGTTCAATTCGCTTGCATAGACGATTTCGGGGGCGTGCCTGACGTCGCATCCCAGGGCGACGGCGAACGTCTTGTTCAGCGAGCCATAGCCGCCCCTTCGGTGTGTGACCGTGCGCGCGATCCAGAGATAGGTTCGCTCGTCCGGCATCCGCGCGAGTTGCGTAAGAATGCGCCCCGGACTGGCGAACGCCTCGTAGACGTTCCACAACGGACAGGTTCCGCCGATTCGCGAGAAATGGAAGTCCGTCGCCGACTGGCGTTTCGAGATGTTACCGGCGCGATCGACCCTGATGAAGAAGAAGGGAACGCCGCGCGCCCCGCGACGCTGCAGCGTGCTCAGACGATGGCAGATCGTCTCGAAGCCGACGCCGAACTCATCGCCGAGAAGCTCGATGTCATAGCGCAGTCTCCTCGCCTCGGCGAGGAAGCGGCCGTAGGGCATGATCAATGCTCCTGCGAAATAGTTGGCGAGGCCGATGCGGGCGAGCACGCTCGTCTCGGCGTTCCTGAAACTGCCGCCTTCGACGAGCGCCATGAGCTCGCGGTCGAGCGACAGCATGGCGATCTGTGTTGCAAGCTGGAACGCCTGCTGCCCGGGCTCCAGCAGACGTGATAGATGCAGCGTCTTTGCTTTCGGATCGAAGCGGCGGTGCGACCCCGTCGATGATCCGTCGATCGCGACCGTGACGCCGTGACTGGCGCGCAGATGCTCGCTGAGAATGGCCGGCGTCACCATTCCCGTCGGGGTGAGGGCTTGCGCCATGTGCTCGGCGGCATCATCGAGCTCTGCGATGTGATTGTGCCGCGCATAGAAGAAGTCGCGGACCTCCTCGTAGGGCGTCGACGGCAGGATTACGGTCTCCGCTTGGCGGTCTTCACCCAGCCGCGCTGCCATCGCCGCTGCTCGTTCGATCGCTTGACGGTGCTTGCTGTTGAGGGTGACGAGCGCGCGACCGATCGCCGGCATGTTTGCGGCCAGCTCCCGCAGCTCCGCCGTGGAGATCGTCTCGCCGATCTGCGGATCGGACAGGACCTCGCGCAGGTCGGCAATCAAGCGCGTCTCGTCATCTTCCGAGAACAGCTGAATATCGACGCCGAACGCTGCGTTCAGCTTGAGCAGAACCGGGATCGTCAGTGGACGCTGATTGTTCTCGAGTTGATTGAGATAGCTCAGCGAGATGCCGATGGCCGATGCAAGCGCCTGCTGGGTCAGCCGGCGCTCTTCGCGCAGCCGCTTCAAGCGTACTCCCATATAGGCTTTCTTCATCGGGCTCTCCGCAAGTCTTATCGCAAGTCTCTTCGCAAGCTTCGCTGAATTGCGCGAGGAGCTTCGCAAAGCTTTGCCATTTCAGCACTAGGCGCGTGTCTCGCGTTGCAGATATTGCGAACACCGAACCAACTTGCAAGAGCACCCGGACGCCTCATCGATGCAAGTCCTTCTTCAGCCTACCTCCAGCGCGGCCGAACCGACCCGCTTCGTCGAGATCGTCTTTCCCGAGCAGGCCAATCACTACGGCACGCTGTTTGGTGGCGCGGCGCTGAGTCTGATGGGGAAGGCGGCGTTCGTTGCCGCGACCCGCCGGGCACGCCGTGCGGTGGTGATGGCTGCATCTGACCGTGTGCAATTCCATGAACCGGTTCGCGTGGGAGAGCTCGTCGAGCTGACTGCCCACGTCGAGCGCATCGGACGCTCGTCGATGACCGTCGTCGTTGAAGTCGTCGCGGAAACGCTGGTGACGGGCTCGCGGCGAGTCGCCATGCGCGGCTCCTTCGAGATGGTTGCCGTCGATGCCGCGGGACGTCCGACGCCCATCGATGTCCCAGCCCCAGACGAGATCGAAAGGAATTTGTCGTCGTGAAGTCGCACAAGGTCAGGACCCACAAATCGTCAGAGAACTTGCCGCGCGCAGATCAGCTGGCCTGGAAGATTGCCGAGGTCGCGGCTGATCCGGTTGCAGTGGAACCCGCAATCATCGAGATGATCGGCAATCGCATCATCGACAATGCGGCCGTCGCTGCTGCGTCGCTGGCGCGCCGTCCGGTTGCGAGCGCGCGAGCGCAGTCCATCGCCCATCCTCTCAAGCCGGGCGCGACGGTTTTCGGTCTGCCCCAACGGCAGCGCCTCTCACCGGAGTGGGCGGCCTGGGCAAATGGTGTCGCCGTGCGCGAGCTGGATTTTCACGATACTTTCCTCGCCGCCGACTATTCGCATCCCGGCGACAACATTCCGCCGATCCTCGCCGTGGCGCAGCATTGCGGCCTTGACGGTGCGGCGCTCGTGCGCGGCGTGGCGACCGGCTATGAAATCCAGGTCGATCTCGTCAAGGGGATCTGCCTGCATGAGCACAAGATCGATCACATCGCCCATCTTGGCCCGTCGGCGGCGGCGGGAATCGGCGCGCTGCTCAGGCTCCCGGCCGAAACGATCTACCAAGCCGTGCAGCAGGCGCTTCACGTCACCACCACGACCCGGCAGTCGCGCAAGGGCGAGATATCGAGCTGGAAAGCCTATGCGCCCGCGTTCGCAGGCAAGATGGCGATCGAGGCGGTCGACCGCGTGATGCGCGGCGAAGGTGCGCCGTCGCCGGCCTGGGAAGGGGAGGACGGGTTCATTGCGTATCTGCTGTCCGGGCCAAAGGCGGAGTACAGCGTCGCGCTCCCGGAAAAGGGCGAGCCCAAGCACGCGATTCTCGACACCTATACCAAGGAACACTCGGCCGAATATCAGAGCCAGGCGCTCATCGATCTTGCGCGGCGAATGGGACCGAGAATTGGAGATCTCAACAGGATCGAGAGCATCGTGATCCACACCAGCCATCACACCCACTACGTGATCGGGACGGGCGCGAATGATCCGCAGAAGATGGACCCGAATGCAAGCCGCGAGACGCTCGACCATTCGATCATGTACATCTTCGCGGTCGCGCTCGAGGACGGTGGTTGGCATCACGCGAGATCCTATGCGCCGGAGCGAGCCAACCGCCCCGAGACCATCGCGCTGTGGCACAAGATCTCGACATCAGAAGATCCGCAATGGACGAGGCGCTACCACAGTCACGATCCGAAGCAGAAGGCGTTCGGCGGGCGCGTGGTCGTAACGCTCGATGACGGATCGATCATCGAGGACGAGATCGCGGTGGCCGATGCCCATCCACTTGGTGCCAGGCCGTTTGCCCGTGCCCAATATGTCGACAAGTTCAGGCAGCTCGCGGCCGGCGTCGTCCATGCTGCCGAGCAGGATCGATTCCTTGCTCTCGTGGAGCGTCTGCCGGAGCTGTCGGCACAGGATGTCGCGTCGCTCACATTCTCGGTCGACCCGGAGAAGCTCGGAGACAGCCGCGCACGGGGAATCTTCGACTGGGCGTCCTGAGACAGGGGCCAGCGAACGACAAGACGAACGAACGGAGGATCCATGGCAGAACAATCGACGACGCCGGCCACGCCGGCGCGCAAGAAATCGGTCGCGCTCTCCGGCGTCGTGGCCGGCAACACCGCTCTTTGTACGGTCGGTCGCACCGGCAATGACCTGCACTATCGGGGGTATGACATCCTCGACATCGCCGAGACCTGCGAGTTCGAGGAGATCGCGCATCTGCTCGTCCATGGCAGTCTGCCGACGCCGGCCGAGCTCGCGGGCTACAAAGCCAAGCTGAAGAGCCTGCGCGGCCTGCCGTCCGCCGTGCGCGCGGCGCTGGAGACCTTGCCGGCCGCTTCCCACCCGATGGATGTGATGCGCAGCGGCGTCTCGACGCTCGGCTGCGTGCTGCCCGAGGCACATGACCACAACCATCCAGCTGCGCGCGACATTGCCGACCGGCTGATGGCCTCACTCGGATCGATGCTGCTCTATTGGCATCATTTCGCGCAGAATGGCCGCCGCATCGAGGTCGAGACCGATGACGACACCATCGGCGGCCATTTCCTGCGTCTCCTGCACGGACGAGGGCCGTCCGAGACGCATGTGCGGGCCATGCATACCTCGCTCAACCTCTATGCCGAGCATGAGTTCAACGCCTCGACATTCACCGCGCGGTCGATCGCGGGCACCGGCGCCGACATCTATTCGGCCGTGACCGGCGCGATCGGCGCGCTGCGCGGCCCCAAGCATGGCGGCGCCAACGAGGTCGCATTCGAGACGCAGAAGCGCTATGCCGACGCCGCCGAGGCCGAGACCGACATCCGCCGCCGTGTTGCGGCAAAGGAGGTGGTCATCGGGTTTGGTCACCCCGTCTATACGATCGCCGATCCACGCAACAAGGTGATCAAGGAGGTGGCCCGTCGCCTGTCGCGGGAGGCGGGCGCGATGAAGATGTTCGAGATCGCCGACCGCATCGAGGCCGTCATGGCCGAGACAAAGCGGATGTTTGCCAATCTCGACTGGTTCAGCGCCGTGTCCTATCACCTGATGGGCGTGCCGACCGCGATGTTCACGCCCTTGTTCGTCATCTCGCGGACCTCCGGATGGGCGGCACACATCATCGAGCAGCGCGTAGACAACAAGATCATCCGCCCGTCGGCAAACTATGTCGGGCCCGAAAACCAGACCTTCGTGCCGATCGACCGACGAGGCCACTCGTCGTCGGTCCGCGCCGCCTAGCCCCGAGGCTCTGAAATGCCATATGTCGTCGCTGCCGATCTGCCGCACGTCTCCGCCGGCCGCCGTTTTCGAGAGCTGCTGAAACGACCCGGCATTCTTCGGCTTCCAGGTGCTCACAATGGCATGGCCGCGCTGCAGGCCAAGGCCGCAGGCTTCGATGGGCTGTATCTCTCCGGCGCCGCAATGACTGCGTCGATGGGGCTCCCCGATCTCGGAATCATCACGGTCGAAGAGGTGGCCTTCTTCATCCGCCAGATCGTACGCGCGTCCGGGCTGCCCTTGCTCGTCGACGCGGATACCGGCTACGGCGAAGCGCTCAACGTGATGCATGCTGTCCGCGTCTTCGAGGACGCAGGCGCGGGCGCGCTTCACCTGGAGGACCAGCTGCTGCCCAAGAAATGTGGTCACCTCAATGACAAGCGCCTGGCCGACGCGCATGACATGGCGGCCAAGGTAGCCGCAGCGGCAAAGGCGCGCCGGGATATGGTGATCATCGCCCGAACGGACGCCGCGGCGCTTGAAGGGCTGGAAGGCGCCGTCGCGCGTGCAAAGCTGTACATGGAGGCCGGCGCCGATGCGATCTTTCCGGAAGCGCTCAATACCGAGGAGATGTTCCGCGTCTTTGCCGAGCGTCTGCCGGGCGTTCCGCTTCTCGCAAACATGACGGAGTTTGGGAAGACACCGTTCTTCACGGCCGCAGAGTTCGAAGCCATGGGCTACGCGATGGTCATCTGGCCCGTGTCGTCATTGCGGGTCGCGAACAAGGCGCAGGCCAATCTCTACGCCGCGATCGCACGCGACGGCGGAGCGCATGGAGTAGTCGACCAAATGCAGACCCGCGCGGAACTCTATGCGACGATTGGGTTGCATGACTATGAGGCGCTCGATGCCTCGATCGTCGAGACCCTGATCCCGCAGGGCATGCCTCGGCGCTGATCGGAGGCCAGTGACATCGTCCCACCGGCCATCGTGAAGGTCAGGAGTGCCGGAGCGTTGTGGGCAGTACCCCACATCCTCATCGGCGTGGAGATGGGGCGGCGATCTTGACGGCCTCAACGTCTTGCGGCTAACCGAGACTGTCGTGGTTCTCCAGATCCTACTTGATCCGGAGCTAAGAGGGAAGCCGGTGCGCCACTGATCCAGTCTCGATCAGTCGCAATGCCGGCGCTGCCCCCGCAACTGTAAGCGGCGAGTTTGCATCCTTATCGTGTCACTGAAGCCGATGCTTCGGGAAGGCCGGATGCTGACGTTGACCCGCGAGCCAGGAGACCTGCCTCGACAACATATCGTCCACGGGCGGGGTGTCCCGGTGGTGCGCGAGGCAGCAGCCGCTTGCGCGGTCTTTCCTGCATTGCGTCCGCCATGGCCTTTTGCCCCCATTTATGGGGTTGAAGCTATGTCTACTCTCTCTTCCAGTCGCTACGCTCGGCACGCCGCGGATCGGCCCGCGTCGTGAGTTGAAATTTGCCCTCGAGCGCTTTTGGGCCGGAAAGTCCGGCGAGCAGGATCTGCTCACGGCCGCAGCCGGATTGCGCGCCGCGAACTGGGCGCGGCAGCGATCGCTCGGTGTGAGCGTCATTCCGTCGAATGACTTCTCGCTCTATGATCAGGTGCTCGACACCAGCGTGATGGTCGGGGCGATTCCCGCCATTTACGGCTGGACCGGCGGCCAGGTGTCTCTTGCGACCTATTTCGCAATGGCGCGCGGCGCGCAGGGCGATGCTCATGATGCCGATTGTGGTCATGCCCATCATCAGCACGGCAGCTCGCACGGTGTTCCGGCACAGGAAATGACCAAGTGGTTCGACACCAACTATCACTACATGGTGCCCGAATTTCACAGGGACCAGACCTTCGCGCTGTCCTCGCGCAAGCCGATCGAGGAATATGAAGAGGCCAAGGGCCTCGGCTATCAGACCCGTCCGGTGCTGGTCGGCCCGGTGACCTTCCTGAAGCTCGGCAAGAGCGCCGATGCGTCGTTCGAGCCGTTGTCGCTGCTCGACCGGCTGCTGCCGGTCTATGTCGAGGTGCTGCGCGAACTCCAGCAGCGCGGCGCCGAATGGGTGCAGCTCGACGAGCCGATCCTGGTGCTCGATCTCGATGATGCCGCTCGTGACGCGCTGCACCGCGCCTATGCTGTGTTTGCCGAAGCAGTTCCAGGACTGGAGATCATGCTGGCGAGCTATTTCGGCGCGCTCGGCGACAATCTGGAGACGGCGCTGGCGCTGCCGGTTGCCGGCCTTCACATCGACCTCGTGCGTGCTCCGGAGCAACTGAGCGCGATCGCTTCCGGCGCGCGTCGAAAGCAGGTGCTTTCGCTCGGCATCATCGACGGCCGCAATGTGTGGCGGTCAAATCTGCCGGCGTTGCTCGACGGTATCGAGCCCGTCGTGGCGAGCCTCGGCAAGGACCGAGTGCAGATCGCGCCGTCCTGCTCGCTGCTCCACACGCCGATCGATCTCGCGTTGGAGACCGATCTCGACGCCGACATCAGGAGTTGGCTGGCCTTCGCCATTCAGAAGATGGGCGAGCTTGCGACGCTGGGCCGCGCTCTGGGCGGCGGCCGCGAGTCGGTCGGCGATGAGCTGGCCGCATCGGAGAGCGCAGCCGTTGCGCGCCAGACCTCGCCCAAGATCCACAATGCAGGCGTCGCCAGGCGGATGGCCGCAATCGACGAGGCGATGCGCCGCCGGCACCATCCGTTTGCCGAGCGGGCCGCGCTGCAGCGCGCCAAGTTCGGTCTCCCGGCGTTCCCGACGACGACCATCGGGTCATTCCCCCAGAAGGCCGAGGTCCGCGCCGCGCGCGCCGCTCACGCCAACGGCACGCTGAGCGATGCGCAATACGAGCAGTTCCTCAAGGAGGAGACGGCGCGTGCGGTGCGCTGGCAGGAGGACATCGGTCTCGACGTGCTGGTGCATGGCGAGTTCGAACGTAACGACATGGTGCAGTATTTCGGCGAGCAGCTCGGCGGCTTCACCTTCACCACATTCGGCTGGGTGCAATCCTATGGCTCGCGCTACGTCCGTCCGCCGATCCTGTTCGGTGATGTCACGCGTCCCAGGCCGATGACGGTCGGGTGGTGGCGCTATGCGCAATCATTGACCGAGAAGCCGATGAAGGCGATGCTGACCGGACCTGTGACCATCCTGAACTGGTCGTTCGTCCGTGACGACATCCCGCGCAGCGAGGCCTGCCGCCAGATCGCACTGGCAATTCGCGACGAGGTGAACGACCTCGAAGCCGCCGGCGCCAGGATGATCCAGATCGACGAGGCAGCGCTGCGCGAGGGCCTGCCTCTGCGCAAGTCCGACTGGCAGGCATATCTCGATTGGGCGGTGGAAAGCTTCCGCGTCTGCTCGACGGGCGTTGCCGATGAGACCCAGATCCATACGCATATGTGCTACTCGGAGTTCAACCAGATCATCGACGCCATTGCGGCGATGGATGCCGACGTCATCTCCATCGAGACCTCGCGCTCCAAGATGGAACTGCTCGATGCGTTCAACACCTACAAGTACCCCAACGAGATCGGCCCCGGCGTCTACGACATTCACTCCCCGCGCGTCCCCGAAGTCGGGGAGATGAAGGAACTGCTCTTGCTGGCCAGGAAGCGGCTGTCCGATGACCAGCTCTGGATCAATCCCGATTGCGGGCTGAAGACCCGGAAGTGGGAGGAGGTACGCCCTGCGCTCGTGAACATGGTTGCTGCAGCGCGGGAGCTGCGAGCCGAAGCCTGATCATGCCACCGTGCTCGCGCCGCTGCAGCATCTTCGGTGTAGCGGCGCAAGGCCTCGTGCGTCGAGCGATGAATGGATGACCATAGGCGACGATTGCGCAGCGCTGCGATTTTCAAACGTGTATTGCGGTCTCCTCCCCGGATCGTCACTGTTCTTGACGATCTGAACGAGGTTCCAGTCGCTCTCGTGTCCGGTCTTGCAATGTCCTCGCATACACCCGAATGTTGCAAAAATACCAAATGACTTTGGCCCGTCTCTAGCTTGTGGACAGGCTCGCGATATAATTTCGCCAGCCCCCGAACTCCGAAATATCTTTGGCGCCGACGATGCCTTCGGCTTCCACGATGAAGCCTTTGGCCGACGTTCCGTCGGCGAGGCGCGTGGTGCCGATCCCGAGCGGTGCCGGGACTCCCGTGATGAAGCTACCGAGACCTTCCGCCGACAGCGCCCAGACCTCTGTAGCGATCTGTGCCCCGGTCCCGTCGGGCACGCGCATCAATCCAGGACGGTAGGGCGGCCCGCCTGGGAGTGCAAAGAGTTTGTAGTCCTTTGTGGTTGGTTCGGCTCGGAGGAATCTCGCGCCGCGCCTTGTGAGTTCGTGATTGAGCGGCATGCCTGACAGATGAGCGCCTACGACAACGAGCTCAATTTCCCCTGGCGCGGCAATCGAAGAGCTGTCAGACGGTGGTGGGACTTTGTCCGTGCTGGCCCCGATGCCGTTTAAAGAAACTGAATGCAACCGTTCTCCCAATGCAGCGAGGAGGCCATCGCGACCGCGGGGCGCGATCAGCGTAACGCCTGACGGCAAGCCGTCGGAGCGGAACCGACCCGGGATGGCCAATGCGCACAGATCAAGCAGGTTCACGAAACTCGTATATGTTGCGAGCTCGCCATTGGGGCCAGTCGGGTCGGTCATGAGCTCGTCGACCTTGCGCGGTCGCGGATAGGTCGGAACGATGAGAACGTCTACGTGCGACCAGATTGCGTCGGTGATGCGGCGGAGCTCTCCGAGCCGGTAGAGTCCTGCAAATGTGTCGACCGCCGAGAGGGACTTTGCGCACTCGATGATCTTGCGCATGGTCGGATGTAACGTTTCCGGTTTGGCCGCAATCATGTTGCCGATCGCATGCAGGCGTTCTGCTACCCAAGGACCGCTGTCGAGCAGGTGCGCAACGTCGAACAGCGCGGTCATGTCGACGGGAGTCGGCATTGTGTTTCCCGTCACCGATGAGAGATCCGCGAGCGTGGCATCGAACGCGGCCTCCGACAGCGTATCTCCGCCGAAGCGTCGACCTTTGCCATCGGGAATGCCGACGCGCATTCCGGGCGGTAGTCCGCTAGGAGGCGGTACCGGAAGAGCTCTGGAATAAGCGTCCTTTGGATCAAATGCTGCCATCACCTGAAATGCGCGAGTGGCATCGGCGACAGTGCCCGCGAACACGGATATCGTATCGAGCGTACGGCAAGTCGGGATGACTCCCGAGCTCGACACGCTACCCAGCGACGGCTTGAGGCCCACGATGTTGTTGAGGCCCGCCGGTATGCGTCCGGAGCCCGCAGTATCCGTGCCGAGCGCGAAGGTCACGAGGCCATGGGCGACGGCAACCGCCGAACCGGAGCTCGATCCCCCCGGAACGTAGTCCGTGTTGAAAGAGTTCTTCGGCGCCGGGTAAGGAGTTCTGATGCCGACCAAGCCGTTCGCGAACTGATCCAGATTGGTCTTGCCTATGAGCAGGGCCCCTGCATCAAGTAACTTCTGCACGGCGAATGCCGTCGACGCGGCGAGGTAAGCGAATTCCGGACAGGCGGCCGTCGTCGGCATTCCTGCGACGTCGATATTGTCCTTGACCGCAAAGGGGACGCCCCATAGCGGATAAGTGACCGGATCGAAAGCAGGCAACGCGCCCGCCGCCGCTACTGCGGCATCCTGCGGTATCAGCGTGATGAAAATTCCGGGATCGTTGACCTCTGCGATGCGGCGGTAGACGTTGGCGATCATTTCCTTGGGCGAAAGGTCATGCGCATACGCCGTATGGAGCGAGGCGACGGTCGGAAACGTCTTTGACATTCGTCTTCCTTGAAACGGCATCAAACGAGAGGCTCGATCACGAGAAGCCGGTCGCCGGTGGCAACCGGCCGGCCTGGCCGGCAATAGAGTGCGCGGACGGTGCCGGTGACGGGGGCAAGGATGTTCAGCTCGGTTTTCATCGCTTCGAGTATCACAATGGGCGATCCGGCTTCGACCCTTTGCCCTTCCTCCACGAGCACCTTCCACACGTTCCCGTGCAAATCCGAAGCAACGAGGTGGCCATCCAATGCCTCGTCATCGTCCGCCATGACGTCGTCCCGTATTGACGCTTGGCCATCATCCGCCTGCCAGCGCGCAACCTCCTGCTGGAACGCGAGCTGCTGCCGTTTCTTGAACGTCGCGATACTCTCTTTCTCCTTGTCGAGAAACGCATGGTAAGCACCGAGATCGAAAACCTCCTCGTCGATGCGAATAGTCGCGCGTCCCTCGCGGAAGTCTTCGCGTAGCTGCGTCAGCTCCGCCTCGTCGACTGGGTAGAAGCGCACTTGATCGAAGAAGCGCAGCAGCCAAGGCTCGCCCGGCGCGAACACTGGGTTCTTCAGGAATTTGTTCCAGATCGGAAGCGTGCGTCCGACAAGCTGATAGCCGCCCGGCGAGTCCATGCCATAGATGCACATATAAACGCCGCCGATACCAACTGTACCTTCCGCCGTAAAGGTTCGGGCAGGATTGTATTTCGATGTCAGCAGGCGGTGACGCGGGTCGACGGGGACGGCACATGGCGCGCCGAGATAGACGTCGCCGAGCCCCAGCACCATGTAGCTGGCCTGGAATATGGTGCTTCGGACCTGATCGCGATGGTCCAGGCCGTTGATCCGCTGGATGAAATCAACATTGTTTGGCAACCACGGAGCGGTGCCGCGAACGGTTTCGCCGTAGCGAGCGACCGCGTCGAGCGTTGCGGAATCCTCGAAGGCCATTGGAAGATGGACGACGCGGGTCTTGACCTTCATCGTGTCGACGGCTGGCAAGCGCAGCTCTGCGGCCAGCAGTGCGTCAAGGAGATCTTTCTGGTGAATGACGCGGCTGTCGTAATTGATTTGAAGCGAGCGTACACCAGGCGATAGCTCTAGAATGCCGCGGACAGGATTGGCCTTGAGATCCTCCATCAACGCATGCACACGGAAGCGCAGGCGAAGATCGAGTTCGTTCGGGCCGTATTCAAGCAGAACGTAGCGGTCGCCGGCTTGGCGGTATGCGACCGCCGGGCGATCGCCCTCCGGCGCCAATGCCAAGAGAATCGTGGCGGAGACCGTCGTCGAGCGGGTAAGAGCCGGCGCAGTACCCGTCTCAAGAGAGAGGACAGGGACGAGGGTGGCGATTGCCTTGTCTTGCGCCTTCTCAAGCGCAAGTGCATCATCGAAACTGATCGGCTTGAAGCGAATGCGGTCGCCGGGTTTGGCCTGACCGACTTTCCATAACTCGGCTTTCGCAATGGTGACGGGACAGACGAAGCCGCCAAGGCTCGGCCCGTCACGTGTGAGGATCACCGGCATGTCGCCGGTGAAATTCACGGATCCGACAGCGTACTCGCAGTCGTGGATGTTGGATGGGTGCAGGCCTGCTTCGCCCCCGTCGGTCCGCGTCCAACTCGGCTTGGGTCCGATCAGACGAATGCCTAATCGGTTCGAGTTGTAGTGCACCTCCCATGCGGTATCAAAGAACGTCGAAACCGCGTCCTCTGTAAAGAAGTCGGGCGCGCCATGGGGACCGTACAGCACGGCGACGTCCCACTCATTCGTGTAGGTTGGAATGAGTGCCTTGGGCGCGGCACCCGGTGCCAGGGAAGCTTGACGGCCCAGGGGGAGAACGTCGCCGGGCCGCAGGGGGCGCCCCGCATGGCCACCGAATTGACCCAGCACGAAGGTCGAGCGGCTCCCGAGATAGACGGGCACATCGATGCCGCCGCGCACAGAGACGTAGGTTCGGCATCCCGTCTTGACGCGACCCAAGACAAGCGTTTGACCAGCCTTGACTTCAACCGGAGCCCACCATTTGACTGGAGAGCCGTCGAGCGTAGCCTCTGTGGATGCACCCGTCAGTGCGATCACGCTATTCGAATGAAATTTCAACGTCGGACCCGCGAGCGTACATTCAAGCCCCGCGGCAGCTTCTTCATTCCCGACAACTCTGTTGCCGAGCCGGAAGGCGTAGTCGTCCATGGGTCCGGACGGCGGTACGCCGACATTCCAGTGTCCGACACGACCAGGATAGTCCTGGATGGTCGTGTGGGTTCCGGCTACGACGATTTCAACCGCGTTCGGCCGGTAGGCAAGCTCCGAAAGCGCGCTGGTCGAAACATCGCCGGATGCGAACATCGGCGATTCGATGATCTCCCGGAGATAGTCCAGATTTGTTGCAATCCCGGCGGTTCGCGTGACAGCGAGTGCCGCTTTCATCTTCGCGATCGCCTCGTCACGGTCAGCGCCGTGAACAATGACTTTGGCGAGCATCGGGTCGTAGTATGGCGAGACTTCCGTACCGGTTGCGATCCAGCCGTCGATCCGTGCGTCGTTGGGAAAAACCACCTCGGTCAGGATCCCTGGCGAGGGCTGGAAATCATGAACCGGATCTTCGGCGTAAAGCCGGACTTCGATCGCGGCGCCGCGCGGCTGGGGGCAACACGTCAGGTTGGGCGGATCGCCAGCGGCTGTCCGCACCATCCATTCGATCAGGTCAATGCCACAAACGGCTTCGGTGATTGGATGTTCGACCTGCAGGCGTGTGTTGACCTCGAGAAAATAGAATTCGTCGCGTGCGCGATCGTAGATGAATTCGACTGTCCCGGCGGATCGGTAGCTCACAGCCATACCGAGTTTCTTTGCGGCCTCCAGCAGACGCAGGCGGGTGGCGGTAGGGAGATCTGGTGCTGGCGTTTCCTCGACGACCTTCTGGTTTCGGCGTTGGAGCGAGCAATCGCGCTCGCCGAGTGCGGCTACGGCACCGTGGCCGTCGCCGAAAATCTGAACCTCCACATGCCGGGCATTGTCGATGCAACGTTCGAGGAAAATGCCGGAATCCTTGAAGAAGTTCTGAGCTAGGCGCTGAACGGTGTCATAGGCCGAAGAAAGTTCGCCAGCGTTGGCGCAGCGCGTGAGACCGATGCCGCCGCCGCCAGCCGTCGACTTCAGCATCACGGGATAGCCAATGCGATCTGCCGATTGCAGTGCCTCGTCGAGACTGTCGAGAAGGCCGGTTCCTGGAACGAGTGGGACGCCCGCACGTGCGGCGATCTCCCTCGACGCGTGCTTGAGGCCGAAGCTACGAATTTGCTGCGAGGTGGGTCCGATGAATGCGATGCCAGCATCCTCGCATTGCTCAGCGAAATCGGCGTTCTCGGAAAGAAAGCCATAGCCCGGTATGATCGCGTCAGCCCCCTCGGCCTTGGCTGCGGCGATGATCAGATCCGCGCGCAGATAGGTATCTGCCGCGGACTTACCAGGAAGATGGACCGCTGCATCGGCAAGGCTGACGTGCGGAGTGGTGCGATCAGGGTCGGAATAGACGGCGACGCCACGCACGCCCATTGCTTTGAGCGTACGCATGATCCGCATGGCGATCTCGCCGCGGTTCGCAACCAAAACTGTCCTGAACATAGGTCTCGGCCCTCAACCACACATCTCGTTGGGGGTGCGATGCACTCAACGAGTATGATGTTTTGTCGCAAAGATCATACCATTCGGTCGGCGTTTCGCTTTGTCGAGAAATGTTCGCAAATTCAGAGGCTTGCGAGCATCCGAGATGGCATGGTGCTTAGCACAATCAAGCTCGGCATCTGCCGAAAAAATAGGCGATCGTGCGCGATTGTATGCAACTAGGTGCTCGGTCTATTCGGTTGCCGAAGCTAGGGTGATAAGCAGCCGGGACGAGTTCATGGAGGGCGAGACACCGGTGATCATCGATGCTGGCGCGTCCTATCACTTCAATGATTGTCGGTGGCCGGTGGAGATCGTGCGCTCCGTCAGGCATGTCGGACAGCGCTATCTGTTCGACGACAATCTCACAGACGTGTTGCTTACACGAGAGCCGATCTTTTGCCTTCGTCGACATTCCGGGTCGCGACTGGCATGGCAGGGGCTCGAGCGGATGCGTTTTTCTTTTCGCGTGCGCAACACAACGAATATGCTCGATGCCGCCCGGTCCGATCCTGGTTACCCCGACCAGGTCTACCTCGCCGTTCCGCCGACCTTCGAGTTGTCGGCGAATGCGAATTGGTGAACTGAGACAACGGCAACGCTCGATCCTGAGGAATAGCTCCTTAGGGACGCAAATCAGCAACAACTTTGGCGCTGGCAAAAGACGGCCTCCGGCACTTGGGGGAGCCGGAGACCGAGATGGGTATCGGAAAGATGATGAATGCCTGAAGCGTAACCTATCGCGACGGACGGGTGAACCCTGAATTTTGCGACGAGCTTTCAGGACAGAACGCGCAATCAAATCGGGAAGTTTTCCACGTCAGGGCAGGAAGATCCTGATGCGACAACTATCAAATCGAAATAGTTGGATGAAGGATGATGCGACTTGTTCGTCATTTCTTGACGCTCGCTTTTGCCGGCCTCTACGATGCGCGAAGGATCCGATAGAGATCCATGGAGGAACGACATGGAAGTAAGACAAGGTCTGCATCGAGCGCGAGCTCGCTCGGCTCTGCGCGCGGCTGCCGCCCTCTGTGTGGCGCTCGTCATTCCGGCAGGCGGAACGATCGCGCAGGAATTGACGCCCGATCGCATCAAGGCGACGATCTCGGCCGTGGACAGCGCGATGATCAAGGTCAATGCCGCGACGTCGAAGGACTGGCCGACCATCGGTCTCGACTACGGCGAGACACGCTTCAGCAAGCTCGACAAGATCAACGCCGACAACGTGAAGGATCTCGGGCTTGCCTGGAGCTACAATCTCGACTCCGAGCGTGGCGTCGAGGCGACGCCCGTCGTCGTCGACGGCATCATGTATCAGACCGCCTCCTGGAGCGTCGTGCATGCGATCGACGCGCGCACGGGCAAGAAGATCTGGACGTTCGATCCCGGCGTGAAGCGCGAGCTCGGCTACAAGGGCTGCTGCGATGTCGTCAATCGCGGCGTCGCCGTCTACAAGGGCAAGGTGTTCGTCGGCGCCTATGACGGGCGGCTGATCGCGCTGGACGCGGCGACGGGTCAGAAGGTCTGGGAAAAGGACACCCTGATCGACCACGAGCATTCCTACACCATCACCGGCGCGCCGCGCGCGTTCAACGGCAAGGTGGTGATCGGCCAGGGCGGCGCCGAATATGGCGCGCGCGGCTACATCACCGCCTACGACACCGAGACCGGCAATCAGCTGTGGCGCTGGTTCACGATTCCCGGCGATCCGTCGAAGCCGTTCGAGGACGAGTCGATGCAAGCGGCGGCCAAGACCTGGGATCCGTCGACGAAGTACTGGATCAACGGCGGCGGCGGCACGCCGTGGGACACGATCACCTATGACCCCGATCTCAACATGGTCTATCTCGGCACCGGCAACGGCGCGCCGTGGAATCGCAAGATCCGAAGCCCCTCCGGCGGCGACAATCTCTATCTCGCCTCGATCGTCGCGCTGAACGCCGACACCGGCAAATACATCTGGCACTATCAGGAGACGCCGGGCGATCACTGGGACTACACCTCGACCCAGCCGATGATCCTCGCCGACATCGCCATCGACGGCGCGCCGCGCAAGGTGATCCTGCACGCGCCGAAGAACGGCTTCTTCTTCGTGATCGACCGCACCAACGGCAAGTTCATCTCGGCCAAGAACTTCGTCGATGTGAACTGGGCGACCGGCTATGACGCCAATGGCCGCCCGGTCGAGGTGCCCGCCGCGCGCGGCGACGATCCCTATGATTCCATTCCCGGTCCCTATGGTGCGCACAATTGGCACCCGATGTCGTTCAATCCGCAAACCGGCCTCGTCTATCTTCCCGCGCAGAACATCCCCGTGAACCTCACGCCGGAGAAGACCTTCGTCAACAATGCGCCGACCCCGGGCAAGTTCGGCGGCGTGACGGCGTGGAATCTCGGCTTCGCGTTGAACGCGACGCCGCCGAAGGCGCCGGCATTCGGGCGGCTGCTCGCCTGGGACCCGGTGCAGCAGAGGGAGGTCTGGCGCATCGAGCACGCCTCGCCGTGGAACGGCGGCACGCTCACCACCGCCGGCAACCTCGTCTTCCAGGGCACCGCGGACGGCCGCTTCGTCGCCTATGACGCTCGCGACGGCAAGAAGCTGTGGGAGACGCCGACCGGCACCGGCGTGGTCGCCGCGCCCTCAACCTACATGATCGACGGCGTGCAATATGTCTCGATTGCGGTCGGCTGGGGCGGCGTCTATGGGCTTGCGGCGCGCGCCACCGAGCTGCGCACGCCCGGTACGGTCTACACCTTCGCCGTCGGTGCCAAGGCGAAGCTGCCGGAGTTCGTGAAGTACCAGACCGAGGGCCTGCTGCAGGGCGTGAAATACGACCCGAAGGACGTGCCCGAAGGTACGGCGCTCTATGTCGCCGCCTGCGCCACCTGTCATGGCGTACCCGGCGTCGATCGCGGCGGCAACATCCGCAATCTCGGCTACGTGCCGGCCGAGGAGATCACCAAGCTGAAGGACATCGTCTTCAACGGACCATTCCGCGACCGCGGCATGCCTGATTTCACTGGCAAGCTCAAGGAGGAGGACGTGGTCAAGATCCAGGCCTTCATCCAGGCGACGGCCGACGCCATCCGACCGAAGCAGCCGTAGCAGCCAACATGCGGTGGCCGGAGCCGATTGCTCCGGTCACCGCGCGATGCCCATGTTGATTTCTCGAGTTTCAGCGGGCTGCGGCACCCAGCTCAGGCAAGATCATCTCTCCCTGAAGGCCTTGGAGAACTGGTCCTCGATCGGCTTCATGAGATACGAGAGCGCCGTGCGATCACCGGTGCGGATGTGCACCTCCGCCGGCATGCCCGGCACGAGCCGCTTGCCGTCGAGCCGGGCGAGCTCGACGTCGGGAATCTCCACGCGGACCGTGAAGAACTGCTCGCCCGAGCGCTCGTCCTTGGTCAGATCGGCCGCGACGGAGTGCACCAGACCTTCGAGCTCGGGGGTCCGGCGCTGGTTGAAGGCGGCGAAGCGCACGAACGCCTGCTGGCTCTGCAGCACCTGGTCGATGTCATGAGGTGCGACCTTGGCATCGACCACGAGCTTGTCGCCTTCCGGAACGATGAGCATGACCGGCTCGCCGGCATTGATCACGCCGCCGACTGTGTGAACGTTGAGCTGATGCACGATACCGGACTGCGGCGCTCGAATGTCGATTCGCCTCAATTGATCTTCGGCGGCGATCCGACGCTCGACGAGGCCGGCCTGCTTCGACTGATTTTCGGTGAGCTCCTGGAGCAGCTGGGACCTGAATTCCTGATCGATGCGCAGGATCTGCAGCTCGATCTCGGTCATCTTTCCCTTGGTCTGCGCGGCCGATGCCTTGAGCTGCTCGTGCTCTCCCTCGAGCCGCGCGGTGTCGCGCCGCAGAGCAAGCATCTTCGCGCTCAACACCAGCCTCTGGGCCTCGAGCCCCGACAGGCTGTCGAGCTCCTTGCCGATGAGCGCGATCTCCTTTCCCTTGGCGGTGATCTGGCCTGCGATGCCGCGGAACTCCTCCTTGAGCTGGGTCACGCGCTCCCTGAGCTGCGATTTCTGTCCCTCTCGCGAATCCCGCCGGGTCGCAAACAGGCTTTGCTCGGCAGCAACCAGCTCCGCAATGGCAGGCTCGCGCCGGCGTGCCTCCAACTTCGCCGGGACAATCACCTCGGCAAGGCCATCTCGCTCTGCCTTGAGCCGGGCCTCGCGCACCATGAGTTCGTCGAGCTGCTTGGTCACCGTCTCCAAATTGGCATGCGTCAGCGTCTCGTCCAGACGCAGGAGCAGCTCTCCCTCTCGGACCTTGGCGCCGTCCCTGACCTTGATCTCGCCGACGATGCCGCCGGTCGGGTGCTGGACTTTCTTGACGCTGCTGTCGACCACGACGAGACCCGACGCGATCACGGCGCCCGAGATCTGCGTGCTTGCGGCCCAGCCGCCGATCCCGCCGACCAGGAGAAACATGGCGGCGAAGCCCGAGAGCATGTAGCCATGCACCCGTGCCTTGGTGCGTTCCGAAACCTGCTCCCGCTTCATCATGGCATAGCCCCGGCGAGCGCCTCGGTGACGACCTTGAGGCCCGACGTGGAAGAGGCTGCTGGACGCTGGGCCACGGAGGCCGGTTGCAGCATGCGCCGCAGGATCTCGTCCTTGGCGCCCAAGGCCTGGACGCGCCCGTCGACCAGCGCCAGCACCTTGTCGATGCCTGCGAGCGCGGAGGGACGATGGGCGACCACGATGACGATGCCGCCACGTTGTCGCACGGAGAGAATGGCGTCGGTGAGCGCGACATCGCCGCTGTGATCGAGGTTGGCGTTGGGCTCGTCGAGCACGACCAGGAAGGGGTCTCCGTAGAGCGCGCGTGCGAGCGCGATCCGCTGGCGCTGACCGGCGGAGAGCACACTGCCTCCTTCGCCGACCTCCGTTTCATAGCCCGAGGGAAGATGCACGATGAGCTCATGGACGCCGGCGGCGCGCGCTGCTGCGATGATCTTCTCGCTGGTTGCGGTCTCGTCGAAGCGGCAGATATTGTCCGCCACCGTCCCGTCGAACAGCTCGATGGATTGGGGCAGGTAGCCGATGTGCCGTCCGAGTTCCGCCGGCGCCCATTGATCGAGCGTCGCACCGTCGAGGCGGACGCCGCCCGTCGGGCCGCTGCCATTTGCTTTGAGCGGCTGCCAGACCCCGACGAGAGCCCGCGCCAGGCTCGACTTGCCCGATGCGCTCGGTCCGATGATGCCGAGAGCATCGCCGGCGCTGAGCGCGAAGGCGACGTTGAGGAGGACGGGCTTGCCCGCGCCGGGCGGAGCGACCGAGAGATTTTCAACCGCGAGCGAGGACTTGGGCGCCGGCAATTGGACGCCGGCGGTCGGCACCGGCGGAAGCGCCCTGAAGAGATCGGAGAGCCGCCGATAACTCTGCCGCGCGGAGACGAAGCCGCGCCAGTGCGCGATCGATGTCTCGATCGGCGCAAGCGACCGCGACATGATGATGGACGCCGCAATGATGGAGCCGGCGGAGAGCGAGCCGATGATGACGAGATAGGCGCCGAGCCCGAGCATTCCGGATTGAAGCAGAAGGCGGAACACCTTCGAGATGGCGGAGATTCCCGCGACTGCGTCGGATGCCTCGAGCTGGTCATCGATGTGGATGGCGTTCACCTTGCTCCAGCGGCGGGCGAGACGTGGCCCGAGGCCCATCGCCTGGATGACCTCGGCATTGCGGCGTGCCGCTTCGCCCAGCGCAAGCCGGCGCGAGGCCGAGAGCGCCGCCGCCTTCAAGGGGCCCTTGCTCCTGACATCCGTCACGAATGTCAGGGCCACGAGGACGAGGCCGCCTGCAACGCTGAAGACGCCGAGCAGGGGATGAAGCACGAAGATGACGGCGAGATAGACGGGGATCCATGGCAGATCGAACAGGGCGGTCGGTCCGAGTCCCGAGAGATACGAGCGGATCTGATCGAGGTCGCGCACCGGCTGCAAGCCGTCGCCGCCGTGCCGCGATCTCAGCGGCAGCAGCTGCACGGCGGCAAAGACGCGGTCCCTGAGCTCGTCGTCGATCCTGACGCCGACCCGGCTCATCACGCGCACGCGAACGAAGTCCAGAAAGCCGTTGGCGACGTAGAGCCCCAGCATCAGGAGCGACAGGCCGATCAAGGTCGGCACGCTGCGCGACGGCAGGACGCGGTCGTAGACCTGCAGCATGTAGAGCGAGCCGGTCAGTGCCAGCAGATTGATCGCACCGGAGAACACCGCGACACCCGCAAAGATCAGGCTGCAGCGGGCAAGCGCCTTCTGCATCGGCCCGGCGAAGAGGCCTGCCGCGGCCCCGTCACGCATCGACGAGATCCCGATGGGGCCCCGACGCCGCGGTGTCGACCGCGGTCTTCTTCTTGATGTCGAGATGGCCGACGGAGATCTTGCCGTCCGCGCCGCGCACCCGCATCTTCGGCTGACGGTCTCTGAGAGCAGCCTGCGGCAGGCTCCTGACGAGACCGGCGAGAACCTTCACGTCACCGGCTGCGTGCATGATCCACGGGATGTCGCCTGAGCGCCACTCGTCCGGCTTCAGCCGCAGCGGATGCGAGGGATCGGACAGACGTTCGTCGACCTCCTTGGAGACCAGCGCCCACAGCACGGCGCCGACGGGGACGGTCGCGCCGGTGTCCTTCGAACGCGCCTCTGCGAGCGCGTACTGGCCGCGCACGACCGCGGGAACCACCAGCCATTCGAGGTCAGCCAGCGACTGATGCTTGTCGCCGGGCGAGCGCATCAGAAGCGTCACGATCTCGCCGAACGCAGCCGCCATCTGCTTCGAAGCGATCATGCGCTTCTTGAGGTCCTCGGGACTCAACGCTTCATTGGCTCCTGCTGTGGCAGCGGCCGTATCGCCTGCAGCCGCGGTGCCTGCGGCTGGCGTGGCACGGACCGGGTCGCCAGCGGCCTGTGAAGCGGTCGCCTCGTCCGAGGCGATTTTCTTTCCGAACAACATGGTCATCTCTCCACTTGATGAACTGCGCCTGGCCCCAGCGATAGATCCGGCACGAGAGGGCAGGGGGGAGCCTATTCCACCATCGCCCAGCAGCGCTCGGCTAGACGATGAGGAAATCCTCGTTGGTCATGGCGAGGCCTTTGGAGAGGATCGCGATCTCGATCGCGCCGCCGGCCTTGTTGCCATTGGCGTCGTAGATCAGCATGCCGGTCTCCGCGTTGTAGATGATGTGGTCATCGCCATCGAGCGCCTTCGATCCAACGCGGAATTCGGAGGCCGACAGCGCCTGGCCCTCGTGACCGCGCAGCGCCGCGAAGATCTGGTGATCGAGCCAGATCGTGTCGTCGGCGACGGAAAAGTCCGTGATCGTGTCGTGGTTCTCCGCGCCGTGATGGCTCCACTCATCCCTGCCAGGCCCCCATGGGGTCCAGCGGCAGCCGGACGACAGCGGTGAGCTGAACACGAAGGCATCCGCGCCGTCGCCGCCCGTGAGCGTGTCATTGCCCCTGCCACCATCGATCACGTCGTTGCCTGCGCCGCCTTCGATGACGTTGGCGTTGCGGTCGCCCTCGAGGTGGTCGTCGAAGGAGGAGCCCTTGAGATTCTCAAAACCCCGAAGCGTATCGATGCCGGTCGACGTCCCCGTGTCCTGCGCGCATGAAATAGCGAGACTCACGGAAACGGCCGACGTGGCATGCTCGTAGGACACGGTGTCGATGCCGGCGCCTCCGCGCAAATCGTCATTGCCGCCGCCGCCTTCGATGATGTCGTCACCGCCGCGTCCGTCGAGCCGGTTGTCATCAGCGTTGCCGGTGATGGCGTTGGATTCGGAGTTGCCATTGCCGTTTCTGGCGCCATCGAGCAGCACGAGGTTCTCGACATTGTGTCCGAGCGTATAGTTGATGGCCGAGCTCTCGACCGTGTCGGTCCCCTCGTGCCAACGCTCGATCACCTTGTCGTTCGCGCTGTCGACGAGATAGATGTCGTCGCCGCGATGACCGATGAAGGTGTCTCGTCCGCCGGCGCCGTCGAACAGATCGTTGCCGTCGGTGCCCACGAGCGTATCATTGCCGGGGGTGCCTCGGATGACAGGCGTCTCGGCTACGTCGGTGATGGCGAGATGATAGGATACGGTCCCCTCCGGTCCCCCCGGGATCGAGGCGTCGTCAACCACGACCGAGACGTCCAGGCCGTGCATCTGCTCGTAGTCGAGTTGCGCGCCGGCCTTGAGATAGAGCCCGGTGACGCCCGCGACGGTGAGGATCTCGAACGCACTGGCATTGCTGCCGGCGAGCGCAAGGGTGTTCTGCCGGAAGCCGCTCGCCGTATCCGGATCGCGCAGGATGATGTCGGCAACCTTCAGAGGGGCGTCAATGGGCGTGTTTTCCGCGATCGAGGACAGCACGGGCGCGAGTGACACCGAGGCTGCCTCGTTCACGTCAGTGACATCAATCGAGAAGGTCCTGTCGGTGCTGAGGCCCCCCGAATCCGTGACCTTGACGCTCACCTCGTGCGAGCCATTGGTCTCGAAATCGAGGACGGCACCGTCTGCCACCACGAGCTTGTCGTCGACGATTGCAAAGCGCCCGCCTGCGTCGTCGGTCAGTTCGAAGCTCTGGACATCGTTCGCGTCGGGATCGGATGCCGACAGCATGCCGATGACTGTGGCCGCAACCGCATTCTCTGCGACTGCTGTGCCGCCGAGCGCGATGTCGGTCGGAGCCTCGTTGACATCGGTGATCGCGATGGAGACAGCTATGCTGGCGTCGGGCGAGCCGGCGGCGGCCGCGTCGTCGACCGTGACAGTCACGTCGAGCTGCGTCTTGCCACTCTCGAAATCGAGCACCGTACCGGCCTTCAGGTAGAGCGCGTTGCCGTCGATCTCGAACAGGCCGCTGTCACTGCCGGCGAGGCCGAGCGTGTTCGTGCCATGGCCGTCGTCCGTCACCACGATGTCGGCGATCTTGATCCGCTCGTCGGTCGCGCTGTTCTCGGCGATCTCGGTCACGGCGTTCGCGAGCGATAGTTCGGTCGGCGGCTGATTGGGCGGCGGCAGCCCGATGTCCCGGTCGGTCAGTGTGCCGTCAGCGAACTGGAACAGCTCGACATTGGTGACGGTGTCCACCGTGCCGTCATGCAGGTTCGTCACGCTGACCACGCGGTCGTTGATGGTGATGGCATAATCCGCGATGGTGCCGGTGAACACGGCTGTATCCGTGCCCGCGCCGCCATCGAGCGTGTCGTTGCCGCCGGCTCCGCCGGCGAGCGTGTCGTCGCCGACATTGCCGGTGAGCTCGTCATTGCCCATGCCGCCGGTGAAGACGACGGCTTCGCTGGTCTGCGCGATCGCCTTCACGGAACCGACCGCGCCCTCGCCGGTGACGCCCGATGCATCGAGGGTGCGCAGCGCGCCGATATCCGTGCCATCGACCGTGAGATCCCAGCCGGTATTGCCAGAGATCTTCAATGTCGTCGTTGCATCGAGGTCGAGGATCTGCGCAAGCGCGTCCGTCGGCGCGGACGACAGGGGCGGGATGTCGATGTTCGGATCGAAGGGGGCGTCATGATAAGTCGCATCGCGCGAGTCCGTCGTGATGTTGACCGTCTCTGCGTCGACGATGTGGATCGTGCCCTGGTCCTCGCCATCCGTTGCGAGCCCGATGAAATGCAGGGTGATCGTATCGTTGGCAGAATCCCCAGCGAGATCAAGATGAAGCGTGCCGAAATCGTTCCCATAGGTCGTGAACAGGAAGCCGCCGAGGCCGTCGACGGACTGAACGGGATCGGACACCGAGCGGATGGTCACGTCGGAATGGTCGACGACGCCGATGACCGAGTTGTCGACATCGGCATGGGTCCCTCCGGTAAAGCGCAGCTTGGCGAGACTGTCGAAATGGGCGACGTCGACAACCTGGTTGGTGAGCGATGTCGCGTCGAGCTGAAGGGTCTCGAAGTTCTGGATGCGCCCGCTGATGTCACCGATCGCGGCGGCAACGGCAAAGGTCATCCGTAGCGTATCGCCGGCTACTTCGGTTTGAATGGGAGGCGAGCCGATTGGCGTGAATTCCGATACGCCCCCATCGAGCGTGCCGCCATCCTGGAATGCGCCGCTTCCCAGAATGCGCGCCTCGTCATCCCCGGCGCCAAGGTTGATGCTGCCGCGCAGTCCGCGCCCGGCATTCGTGCCGGCGTCCTCGCCCTGCGTGCCGTCATTGGACATGTTGACGTCGCCGAGATTGCCGAAGCGGATCTGTTCGCTGCCCATGCCGCCGGAGAAGGAGTAGCCGGCGTCACCGCCCGCCGTCGCCAGCCGGCTGTCGTCCAATGGCGTCTCGATGGTGAGAATGCCGAACTGACCGAGCTGTGACAGATGCTCGACCGGGCTGAAACCGGTGAAGGGCGCCGTAATCGTCGTGACGTTCGGAACGTACCATTTGATCGCGCCGCCGTTCACGTGCAGGAACGTCAACGATGTGGCCGACGCAAACGACAGATTGAAGTCGTTGACCGCTGCGCCGTTCCATTTGTCGGCCAGCAGGCCGGAGCCGACGGGGTCCGACACCAGACGGACACTGGTCGCTGTGTCGTCGATGATCTTGGCGTCGGCTCCCATGTTCATGCCGAACGTCATCAACGTCAATTCGCGCGTACCCGCGGCGGCGTGAACCGTCACGGTCTCGGTCATCTCCTGGTTGAGCGCATTTCCATTCGGCGTGTATCTGCCGAGCCAGGTCAGCTCGAGCAGGGTCAGGGCATCGCTGGAGATGTCGACCGTGCCATAGGTGTGCTCGATGCCGACCGTCTGCAGCATGTCGCGCTTGCCATGCTCGGCTCCGAGATCCGCGATGGTGACGTCGTCGGCCCAGTCGATGACGGAGCCGATCTCGTAGCCGTCATATTGACGCTCGATCGGATCGTAGGATTGCTGGAAATAGCCGTTCTGGATGACGTCGACGACGGGGCGCGAGAGCGCCCTCGTATGATCGGCGAACGCGATCTGCTCGATATCGTCGTACTTCATTCCGGTCCGCTCGGCCACGCCGTTGACGATCCGTTCGAAGTAGACGGTCTGGTCATGGAACGCCGGGGTCAGCGTATCGAGCATGTAGATGCAATACTCCGCCTCCTTGCCGGCAAGCACCAGCGTGTCGAGGCCGGCGCCGCCGGTGACGTAGTCTACGTCGCCGCTGCCGGGCAGCAGGCGGTCGTCGCCGTCGCCGCCGATCAGGTCATCGCTACCGGAGCCGCCGACGAGCAGATCGTTTCCATCGCCGCCGACCAGCAGGTCGTCACCGCTCAGGCCATAGAGCTTGTCGTTGCCGGTGCCGCCATTGAGGTAGTCGCCACGAGCTCCGAGATACTTCCAGGCCTCGTCATTGGTCTGATCGTCGCTGCCGATGAGCAGGTCGTTGCCGCCGCCGCCGGCGATCGAATCGCCCAGCAACGGGTACGCCCCGCCACCGATCAGCGTGTCGTTGCCGTCGCCGCCGATGATCGTGTCGATACCCGCACCGCCGTCGACGAAATTGTTGCCTGGCCCGGTGAAGATGATGTCGTCGCCGCCGAGCCCGTAGATTTCGTTGTCGCCGGCATCGCCCCGCAGGGTCTCGCTTGCCGAGGTCCCCATGACCGTGCCCGCCCCCTGACGGTCTGCCGGCGCGGTTGTGACGGTCGGCGGCGCCTCGACGGTCCGATCGTCGGCTGCGACGATCGCCTGGGGCGAAGAGGAGACGACGGCAATGTCGTCGGCCGACAGGTCCGAAGGCGCATCGGACAGCCGCGCAAACTGCACGGCGGCGGCGCTGCCGCTGCCATCGGCGTCGAAGAAGAGAGCCCCGGTGCTCGCGTCATACAGAATGCGGTCAAGCGCCGTCAGCGAGCCTTGGCCGACGACATAGAACACGTCGATGCTGAGCGTTCCGAGATCGAGGCCGGCGAAGATCGACGAGTCGAGCCAGATCGTATCCTCGTGATGCGAGAAGTCGACGATGATATCGAGGTTGGCCGTCGCATCGAGCGCGCGATCGAACAGGAAATGATCCGCTCCCTGGTCGCCCTCGAGAACGTCGCTGCCGGCGCCCCCGGACAGGGTATCGCTGCCGTCGCCGCCGATCAGCATGTCGTTGCCGCGCATGCCGCACAGCTTGTTGTCGAGCTGATTGCCGGTGATGACGTCGTTGCCATCGCCTGTGACCGCGTTCTCGATCGCGGTGTCGGCGGCGAAGGTCAGGAACGCCTGACCGTCGACGCTCGAGGTGTCGCCGCTGACGAGCGAGACGATCAGGTTGCCGGTCATGGCGGCCATGTCGAGCCAGTCGGCGTTGCCGCCGTCGTCGCTCAACGTCTGGCGGGAGCTCTGGTTGGCCAGCGTGGACAAGACCTCGTTGGTGTAGTGGTAGACATCGTTCGAGAGGTCGTTGCCGCCGGCTGCGTCGTCGCGCCCGTGCAGCGTGACGGTGGCGGCGTTGAGACGCCCGGCCTCGTTGCCGAACCAGGAATCGGTGATGCGCAGGGTCCAGATGCCGTTGACGTCCTCCCCGCGGAAGGCGTTGGCGCCAAGGCTGAGGTGTACGCCGCCGGTTGCGTCGTCGAAGATGAAATCCCGGTTGAAGTCGGCGAGTTCGACGACAGTGCCATCCGGCGAGATCAACGACATGCTGAGATCAGCGAGATATTTCGAGCCGATGCCTTCGATGCCGCCGAAGATGTCGATGACGACCGAGGCTGTCGACGCGCTATGGGCAATGTCGATGTCGATGTTGACGAATTCGACGTCGAAATCCTTGCCCGAGAAATCGAACTGGATGTCCGTGCTGGTCAGATCACTGATGGCGGCGCCGGCGGAGAACGTCGACGACACCGAGGTCTCGTTGGCGCTGACCTGCGGGGCCGCGAACAGGCTCCACACCTCGGCCATGCGCACTGCGTTGTAGGCATCGACCGCGCCAAAGCCATAATCTTCCGAAAAGTGCAGGCCGCCGCCGTTCCAGTTGTTGGCGCCGTTATAGAACCAGCTATTGTCTTCCGACGCGGTGGGTTGGCCGCCGATGCCGCTGCCGATCTCCCGCGCTGAATAGGCGAGGATGTTCTGGACGTCGCGCCAGCCGAGATCTGCGTTGGCGTCGAGCATCAGGGCGACGATGCCGGAGACGATCGGCGTCGCACCGGAGGTGCCGCCGAACTGGTTAGTATAGTCGGACGGGACGATCAGGTCACCGCTCATGTTATAGCCGAGATCGCCCAGCAGATCGGTCGTCACGAGCCCCGGATCGATATGCACGTCGGCCGGGTCGAGGAAGCCGCGGCGATCGCCGCTCGACGGCGCGGAGACCAGCAGGTTGGCGCCGAAGTTCGAATACCAGGCTGCATCTCCGGTCGCGTCATAGGCGCCGACCACGATGGTCGCGCGGGACGTATCCGCGGCGTCGCCATTGGCATTGAGATCGTCATTCCCCGCGGCCTTGGTGATGATCGTGCCGAGGCCGCCGCGGCCGGACTCGACCGCGGCCATGAAGCCCGCCACGATCTGCGCGTTCGATGCATTGGCCGCCTGGTAGAAGATCGGCTGAGCGCCCCAGCTGTTGGAAATGATGTCGAACTTGCCTGCCTGGCTGAGCGCCTCCAGGAAGCCTGCGAAGTTGCCGTTGATATTGGCGGTGCCGCTGAAGATCGGGACTCCGGTGATGCTGCTGCCATAGGCGACGCCGACCGTGCCGAAGCCGTCACGCGCGGCGGCGATCAACCCGGCGACGGCGGTGCCGTGCGCGCCGCCGAGGCTGGTCGTGATGGGGAGGCTGGCATCGAGGTGCTCGCCGCCGACGGTGACTTCCAGGCCGGCGTCATAGTTCGGCGCGAGATCGGGATGCACCGTTTGAATGCCGTCGTCGTAGATGCCGACATGAACACCGGCCCCCGTGAACTCCTCCCAGATCTTCTGAATGTCGCCGAGAAACCCGAAATGCCACTGGTCGTCGAACAGATCATCCGTGGGCGGCGCTTCGGTGGAGGCCGTCGTGGCGAAAGCGCTCGTGCGGGTACTGGTGTCAGCGGCGCTGTTGCTCTCCTTGCTGGAAACGAGCAGATCGCTGCCCGGGTCAGGAAGCACATGTTGGCGCGGACTGCCGTCGTTTGGGGTGCTCAGGGCGGCTCCGCCATCGACCATTGCGGTCGCGTGGTTGGCATCCGCCTGGGATTGCCCACCTAGGGGCACATCAAAAGCAACCATCAGGGGAGCGTCGTCGGTCAGGATGGGCGATGCCGCCGTGTCAGCGGTGATTGCGCCAGAGGGCAGAGGTGCAGTCGCGAAGCTATGTGTTGCATCGTCGTGTCCGATCGCGCCGGTCGAGTCTGTGGTGATGGCGGGCATGCGACCGGGAGCGATGTGAGACTGTTCTTCCCCATGCCGGACGTCCACCAGAGCCAGCTCGGGTGCGATGTCGAAGCCTGCGGGATGGAAGGATGATGGGGCAGGAGGCGCGGGATCGGGCATCGTGTGGATGCCATGACCAGTCTCAGGTGAGTCTGGCGAAGTGCCGAGAGAGACGATCCACGAGACAGATTGGGTTTTCCGCTCATTGGCCATGGCGTCCTCCTACCTTGTTGTTCCTGGTTGATCGCTGTGCGCGACGTCGACGACGTCATCCTAGGCTGTCACTCTCAAGGATCGCGTCGAGCGTCCAGCAGGCCCCTACGGACGTTCGAGTCGTTCGTCGAGATGTGGATGAGCGGGCCCAAGCCCGTGACGTGCGGAGCCGATCGTTCGCTCGGCATGTAAGCCGAATGGATCGTTTTGAAGAGCCTTCGGGATTGCAGCTCTGCGAGAAGAGCCATACCGAGCTCTTCTGTTACGAAGAGTCCGAGGGCGGGCGATCGACGACAATAATTCATAATTGCGTAGTTCGTCGATTTGTATGGCGAAAGTTCGAGATATGTATCCCTTTGTTGCGCTCGTTGCGAAGGTCTGGGTATCGATGGTTCTCAGCAGAGATCTCCAGACTACAAAATAGCGCTCAGGTTGATCTCTGATTTTTCGCATTTATGCCGATGCTTATTATGAGTTACTGCAAAATTATCCAAAGCCAGTCTGACAAGACCTCGCGCACGACGATAAGCTGATTAAGTAGTAAGGTAGCTTGTTGGGAGTCCGCGATGGGCAAATAGTGTCGCCAAGTCGGGAGATGTGCGGCTTTCTGACCGGGATAATGTCTCGGCTCCGCGATGAGAGAATGCCCCGCGGCGTCGAATTTGTGGCAATGAATCAGAAGCGTCTTCCGGTGTTGGGCGGACTCAAGCATGAGGAGCGATCGGCAAGGATGGGAAGACGCTTTGTCAGATCCGTGCTGTGCTACCGGCGACACCTTCCCCGCAACAGCGGTCAGCTGAGACGTTTTGCGCAGACGAGACGTGAGTTTTTCCCGAACGGCGCTTTGGAACGACAATGGCCGCGCTCCACTGCCTTTTGTGTCACAGAGTCGGCGTGCGATTGCCGTCAGATCGTTGGACAACGCCGGCGTCTCATTCGCTGTCGAAAGGACGTGCACATGACGCCGCATGCGCTGCAGATCGTGCGTCTCCGGGTTTGCGCGTTGATGCCGGGCCTGGATACCGGTCTCCGTACGACGATGATAACCGACGAGCCTGACGCGCAGCCTGCCTTTTGGCTCGTCGCGGCGCCTGATACGGCAGGATCTCCCACCTCCACTCATCCGTTCGGCCTCGGTCAGGTCTTTGCAGCGGGAGGGAGGTCGAAGATGGCTTGCCGATGAACCGCCTGTCCCATTCGGCTTTCGGCGTCGAGAGGGTGCATGACCTGCTCGAGCTCCTGACGGATGTCGCCCGCCTTCAGTCGGATGGCTCACGCCAGCCGGGAGGGCACGATGGTGCCGGTACGGAAGATCTCGTCCTCACTGCGCAAGAGCTCGAGGCGCTTCCGGGCGTTGTCGTCAACACATACGATGCGGACGGGCCGATCTGGCTCGCCATAGAGCTCGCCGCCTCAGCCAAGCCACCGCCGCTCGATGTCGATCTCCATGGATGGGTCAGTGTGTCCTCGAACCCGGATCGCAGCCCCGTCATCGCCGACCGGAACATCATCACGGTCAGCGAATCCGAGAAGGACTTCCTGATCTCGTCAGGACGCGCAAGTTTGGACAGCTTTCGAGCCGTCGAGCCCGATACAAGAGCACTGCCAGCATTCACCCTTTCAATCGAGCCCACTGACCGTCCCGATATCGTCGAGCGAATCGACCGTTACGTCACGGGTGTCTGGGCCGCGTGGGCCGATGCCGAACGCCGTGTCCGCCGCAATCTGGAGATCCATCGGCGGCTCCGAGACATCGGGGCGCAAGTGCGGACTAGCTTTCATGGCGAGGTCGTGTGGGGGCTGGTCGGTCTGACAGAAGGGAACGCTGGCCACCCGGTCAGCTTGCCGTTGATCGAGCATCCGATCGATATCGAGGTGAGTGACCGGGCCGACGGTGAGATCAGGGTCAGGCCATGCCTCGCTGGCCCCCGCATCAATCGGGACGCCATCGCGATGCTGAGGCCCGACAAGTCCGAGATGCTCTGCGAAGCGGCTGGCCGGATGCTCGACGCGCTTTCGCAATCGGGAGAGCTGTCCCCATTCAAGACGAATGATCTGGCGCCGGTCGTCACGTTCGTCGCATCGCAGCTCCACCATGAAGCAACAGCCGCTGGCAACGACGAACTTGCCTCCAGCACGGCCATTGACACAGACCGCTGGGTCCTGCGCGCTCGTCCACGCGCGATGTTTCCTGCGCTACGGGACGTCGAGCTGCTGAGGCAGGCGCGCATGCGTGCCGGGGGCGGCCGGTGCTGTCTGTCGTCGATGGCGGACGTGCTGCTCGGAGCATTCCCAAGAGCCCCACGCGGCCGGCAACTCCGGCTATCCCGCAACATCGGCGAACCGGTCGTCTCCACGTCGCAACCTGAGGCGGATGCTGCGGATCTGTTCTTCCCGTTCCCTTCGCAACCCGGTCTGGCCGCTGTGGTACGGCAACTCGCGGTTTCCGATGGTGCCATGCTCGACACGGCCAAGGGTGGGCAGCGGACATTGGCGATCGCCAACCTCATCTGTCACTATCTGGCGATGGGAATGCGGGTGCTAGTCGTTTCCAGCAGGAATGACGCGCTGCTCGGCCTTTATGAGACGGTGCCGCAGACTGTTCGAGACTTCACCACGTGCCTGATCGGTTCGGACGATGCGGTTCTCAGGAAGGCCGGAGCGCTGGCCGCGCGACTGCAGTCGCAGCTCAATCGCGACGATCTCCAAGATTCGGTCACGGAGATCTCCCGGCTGGAGCGTAACGTCGTTACGACACATTCGGAGCTGGCGCAGCTCGACGACGAGATCGGAGATCTTGTCAGCGATGATCTGCGGGATGTCATCGGTGCCGCCGAGACAGAAAAGCCGTACGAGGCGCTGACGAAGCTCCTCTCGGGCGGCCACGACCATACCTGGTTTGCCGACCGCCCCTCGCGGATCATCGGCCCACAAGACCCGCTCGTCGTTGCGGTCGTGGCAGCCCAGGAAGCGCGCCGTCGCACTGCCGATAAACTCCGACACCTGGCGGAAACTCTGCCTGACATCACTTGTCTACCTGACGGTCGAGCAGTGGCGAGGCTGCACCAGGATCTGCTCGGGTCCTGCTCTCCCGAAAACGGCGGCGGAGATGGCGAGGAACTTGCGCACCGCGCTATCGCGTTGATGGGGGCTTCGGGCGCGGGCAGGCTGGCGGAAGATATCGAGGCGCTCATCGCCGCGCGACGCGTCCTCCTTGATGAACCTTGGCTCACCCGCGTGTCTCCGCTCGCCGACGACGAGGGGGAATCTGATCGGGCGAGCATCATCATCAGCTGGGCGCGAGCGGCATCTCTCCTGGTCGCCAGACGAGCGGAGTTGGGGGCGCGCGCAGTCGACGTGCCCGACGAAGCGCTTGACGACGACGCATTGATCGACGCCGTCGATCGGCTCTCCGCCGGCGATCAAGGGCTCGCCGTATCGTTGTCGCTCGGCCGGCGGTCGCGAAGATCGCTCAAGACTATCAGGATTGCCGGACGTCCTCCGGCAGAGGTGGCCGATTGGGTCTCCGTGCGCGACCATCTGGTCTGGCGCCGCGATTTCCGTGAGCTTCATGCCACCTGGCGCTCGCTCGCTCGCGAGCTCGGTGCTCCGCCACTCGATGGAGATCTGGTCGTCACGGCCGAGACGCTGGAGCGTATCGCCAGATTCATCGAGGTCGGCGTGGTTTCTGCGGCGATGGCCATCCGACGGGTCCGGAAAGCGCTTTCCGTGCTCGTGATCTCCGACGACATGCTCGAGGATACGAAGCAACTGGGAAAGCTGGGCGAAGCGCTCAGGGCGACGCTCGCTCGCATGTCTGCACGCCAACGCGAGCTGACCGGTCTCAAGGAGCTGTTCTCGGGCGAGGGGGAACTGGCCGTCGCCGGACGCGTGGATATCCTATCCCGCATCGGTGTTGATGACATACCGCCTTGCGAGATCGAAAGACGATGGGACGCCCTGCGTGATCGTATCCGGGCGCTCAGTGATTGTGGTCCCGATTTCGAGTTCATTGAAGCGGCTGCCGTCATGGCCGCGGAGAGGGGAGCGCCAGCCTTTGCTCGGCTGCTGCGGTCCGAGCCGGCGAGATCGGATCGTGATCCCGTGTTGGATCGAGACTGGCGCATGGCCTGGAACCACGCAGTCCTGATGCAGGCGGGCGTGCTCGACCGGCACCGGCTGCTCGCTGAGCTCTCGACGCAGCGCGCACAGCTCGAGAAGCGCTCTGGCGAACTGATGGGCGAGGTCATTGGCGCGCGGATGCGGTTCGCGTTGATGCAGAGCAAGGGCGAGCAGGCGAGAGCGCGCTGTCTCAGTTTGCCGACGCAATGCGAAAGCTTGCGAGCGCCTATTCCGGACAGACGGCGTGCCGTTTCTGGATCGCGGCACGCGAGGCGCTACAGACGTGCGTCGAGGACATCCCTTGTCACATGCTTCCGAGCTGGCGTGTCCCCGAGCTGCTGGCGCCCCAGATCGGCGGCTTCGATCTGCTCATCCTGGATGGCGCGCCTCAATCGGACCTGGATGGGCTCGTGGCGATGTCGCGCGCCAGGAAGGTCTTGCTCGTTGATCACAACCTCGGGACACTCGTGGATGGCGAGGAGCGTGTCGAACGCCGGGTCCCGCCGAGTGGCCGAGATCTGTCGCGGCTGCCTCCCGTCTTGAGTGAGATGCTGCAGGCGAGAGTTCCCATTGCTCATCTGATACGGGCGGCGTTTCCCGAGGCAACTGTCAACCTGGATGCAACGGAAAGATCTTCCGGCCCGCTGAAGCGGCGCAGCCCTGAACCCGAGGCAGAGCTGGTGGTCAGGCCTAGCAGCGCGATGGTTGGACGGCCCGCGTCGCCGGCTGTTTTGGCCGCAGGGGCGATCGAGGACGAGATCGCGAAGGTCGCGCAGCATCTCTCCGTCTCGCGTCGCTCTCGTGCGCAACGCGCGGTCGGGAAGCCGAGCGGTCAGGTGGAGCCGGAAGCGTCTCCACGCACGGCGAGATCGCGGTTTGCGCCGCGTCTCAGCGCAAGCGACGCACTAAAGGATGCAAGTTCCGGCCCCGCACGCCGTACTGAAATCCATTCAGCGGACGGTTCGACAGATAGCGGGCAATCCGATCGTTCGATGCATTTCGAAAGCCTACGACTGACGGAGATCGTCACGATGGCTCCGGACATTCCACCGCCCTCACTTGCGCTTGCACCAGTTGAAGCAGAGTCCGCGCCGAATGCGGACCGCAGGTGGTCCCGTCGAGCTGCAATGGCTGCCGTCGTGCTGCTCGGGATCCTGGCAACGGGAGCCGAGTATTGGCGGCGAGCGCAGAGTGAGAGTTCCGGAGGTTGGGGGGCGGCATCTCCGGCCGTGGCGCGAGCCGACGAGTTCGGGCCGCACAAGGTCAGCTCGGAACGGATCCTGCCGGACGCCAGGCCCGTGACGGTCGGTAGGAGCGCAGGGCAGGGCGCGAGCGCTCCGGCGCAGGCCGTGTTGTATCAAGAGGACGCGCGCAACGCCCAAGGCAAGCGGTATTTGGGCAAAGTGAGTTGGCGGTTCGAGCGTGCTGCCGCGACGAAGTCGCCCGGCGTGCTGAAGGCCGATATCGAGCTGGACAACCATGCCAAGGTCGCTTTGTCGTTACGGCGCAACGTCGATTCCGAGCTGCCAGCCAGCCACGTCATGGAGCTGACCTTCGAGCCTCCCGCCGACCCCTCCGCTCCAGTCATCGCTGCGGTCAAGGGCATCACGATGAAAGGCAGCGAGGTGGCGCGCGGCGTGCCTCTGTCGGCTCAGACGGCAAAGGTCACGTCGAAATTCTTCATGGTCGCGCTGTCTGCCGTCGACGTCGACACCAAGCGCAACCTGGTCCTGCTGAAAGGCAAGTCCTGGTTCGACATCCCGATCGTCTACGAGGGCGGAGCCAGGGCCTTGCTGTCGATCGAAAAGGGGCCGGACGGCGATCTCTCGTTCAAGGACGCGTTTGCAGCCTGGGAGCAATGAAGTGGGCAAGTCCGCGTGAGAACGGCATGAATATCGCCATACGTCCCCGGCAATCTGCGGCGACCTCCGCCCACGCGCTGCCGACTAGCTTCGTGACCACCACATGCGGGCGCTGCGGCCGCCCGGTGCAAGTCGCAGCGAGCCGCTTGCACCCTCCGGCTTTTCGGCACCTGAGGGATCAGATCTCTTGTCCGGAGATCAATGAGCGATTTGAGCGTGGTGACGAACGAGACCTGCTGCTGATGATGTGCGGATCCCTGCAGGATGCGCTGCCTCATCCAGCCGGCGGCTGGACATCCGATCGCACAGCGACCGACGCTTCCGATCCGTCAGACCGAATGGCGGATGTCGACATCAGGCCCACGCGAGGGACGCGTTCGCGGGTGAAGGTTGCGGCTTGGTCATTGAGCGGCTGCGTCGCGATCATGCTGTTCGTCGCCGTGGCATGGCAGCTATGGGCGCGGTTGCAGGGCGGGGAAGCATCGTCTTCGCTGCAGATCGCTGATGTTGGCCCGACCGCATCCAGCGAAGCGACCGTGCCGCCGTCATCCGGCGACGACAGGATGGCCTCCGCAAGAGAGGCCGTTCCGAACGCCGCCCCGTCGGACTTTGCGCCGAGCAGCACAAACGCGGCCAAGCCAAGCGTGCGGACTGACGCAGACGTCGAGCGGGCGGCCGACGATTCGTCGTCGAGCCGTGATGCCATCATGGTCGCAAGGCCAGCGGTCGACGTCGGGCAGGGCACCGTCGCCAAACCACGCATTCCCGAAATGGTGCCGATCCCTGGCGGCGCCTTCAGCATGGGAAGCAACGATGATCCATCGGAGACACCGATCCACCATGTCGATATTCGACCGTTCGCGCTCGGACGCTTCCCGGTCACCGTCGGTGAATGGAAGGACTGCGTGGCTGCTGGAAAATGCGCGGACATCGCCTTGGGCCCTGACGACCATCCGATGGCCAATGTGAGTTTCCAGGATACCCAGGACTACGTTGCGTGGCTGTCGCAGCACACCGGCAAGGCGTATCGGCTTCCGAGCGAAGCAGAATGGGAATATGCCGCACGCGGCGGACGTCGAACCCGCTTTTGGTGGGGTGATCAGATGCAGGCCGGCATGGCGGGCTGCGGCGGATGCAACGAGTCCGGCGCGGCGCAACGCGTGAAGGTCGGCAGTTTTCGAGCCAACCCTTTCAGTCTCTTCGACATGGGTGGCGGGGTCGATCAATGGGTCTCGGACGGCTGGCACAAGAACTATCACGGCGCCCCGGCCGACAACACGCCATGGCTCGCCGACGGCAGCCATGTTCACGTCATCCGATCGGGTTCGTGGAAGAGCGAGCCGCGATATGTGCGAGCGGCCAGCCGCGACAATTATGACGGTCGCTTCAGATATCCGACGCTCGGATTTCGAGTGGCATCATCGATGTAGGTAATTAATGTGATGCGGAAAAGACTGCTCCGTTGCATGGCGTTCGCCGCGCCGTTGCTTCTCCAGGCTCATCCCTCCTTGGGAGAAGGCACAAAAGCGCCGAAGGGCGCCTATGTCTACATCATCTCGCCAAGCGACGGCGACACGGTCAAGCGCGGGTTCCGCTGTCGGTTCGGCTTGCGCAACATGTCGGTCACCCATGCAGGTGACAACTTTCCTGGCAGTGGTCATCATCATCTGCTCATCGACACAAACAAGCCGATCGAGGCCGGTCAGCCGATTCCACACGACAAGAATCACATTCACTACGCCGGGGGAGAGACCGAGGCCGTCGTCGAGTTGCCGCCGGGGAAGCATACGCTGCAACTTGCGCTCGGCGATGCCAACCATCTCAGCTTCGATCCTCCTGTCGTCTCCGAGAAGATCGTGATCACTGTCGTATCGAAATCCGGAGAGAGTCGTCAGGACTCCCACTCGACGGACAAGACAGGTGCGAAGAGCCGCGAACGACCACGCATGGCCGGATCGCGCGAGAGCAGGACCGAAGCGGTGCCGAGTGCTGCGGCGCCGTCGCAGGGAACCGATTTCTTAAAACGCCTTATCAGCCCGCGGAAGTAGTAGCTTCGGTCGACGGGAGCACTCGACGAGATCGGCTGTAAGCCGGTGGAGACCGTTGCTTCCACAATCACCGGAAAGGGTCTGAGCGTTTGCCGGATGCAGCACGGAGGTTGCCGCATCAATTGCTTGAGCGGCGCTCGTCGTGTCCGTGGACATCGATCGGGCAAAATTCCCATCAAATCTGCATCTTCTTCATGTTGCCTTTTGTCGATCAGAACTTCATGAGTGTCCTGCCGCGCATTTTAGCACTGTGCGTGGCTCGTCTATTCTATCCCATCAAGCCCGCCTCTCTGAGGCGGGCTTGTTTGATTGAGCCGGCTCATCCGGCTTCGCGACGAAGAACGGTTCTTCTTTGCAGTCGATCGGGCGATGGCGCGCCGATCGCCGCGAGTAACTTCGTCGTTGTGATCTCGGCATGCTCAGACGCCAACGGATCTTCTATTGACGTCGAGACCGTGCGGCGGGCGGACTCGCAACGGCGTGTTTACCTTCCATGACTCATCTCGTTGACATCCTATCTCGCTCGATCTGCAGGTGAGCGCGCTGTGTCGACCGGCACCGAAGGTGCCGTCGAGTCTCGCACGGGAGATGACTTTGGCGAAGAGGGCGATTGATCGCGCAGGTAGGCGACGATCGCAGCGAGATCGTCCGGCCGTAGCCAGGCGTAGGCCGCCACCGGCATTGGGCCACGCAGCACGGAACCGTCGGCGCGTTGGCCCGTGGTAATCAGCTTCGCCAGTTCAGCATCTGTGTGAGCGATCAACGCCTCGGGCGCAATGCTGGGAGCTGTGACGACGCCCCAGGCACCGCGGAACACGCGGCCGTTGGGCACGGTGCTCCCGCTCGGAGAGATCGTGCCGCGATCATGACATTCGGTGCAGTGCGCGAGGGCGGTCACGATGTACGAGCCGCGTGAGACTGGGTCGTCCCGCTGGCTGCTCGGCCTTGGAGCGGGAGTTGGACTGACTGCGGCTGGCGATGGAGACGGTGCGCGGGGAACGGCGTTACGGACCGGCGCGATACTCCGCAGATAGTCCGCGATCGCCGCAGCATCATCGTCCGACATGAACCGGTAGGCTCCTTGTGGCATCGGCGGGCCAATATGCGAACCGTCTGGCCGAACGCCCAGGCGCAGAGCATCGATGATTTGCTGCCTCGACCAGGTCCCGAGTCCGGTCTCGACGTCGGGCGTGATATTCGCCGCAAACACAGCGGACGCGCCGCTGCCAAATCGCGGGCCGCCGGACAGCGGAGCTGCAGACGGATCCCGCGGCGTATGACCGCTCCGGCAGGCCGCCACTGCGTTGACGAGGTAGGCGCCGCGCTCGATCGAGGACTCGGCGCATGACCGCGCTCCGCTCATCATCAAAAGCGCGAACGCCGCGGACGCTGTCTTGTTATATGGGCTCATGGCGTCTTTTCGAGGTTCCTCATGATCGCATCACGGAGCTCGCCCTCGATCAGGAGAGCGGAGCCGTAGTGCAGCTCTCGATCAAAGGCGAGCCGCCGGTTCATGTCCAGTGAAGCGCTCTGCATCGCGACCAGATGACCGCCTTTGTCGAACAGGCCCGAGCCGGATCCGCCGTAGCCATCGTTGCAATCGTGCCGCGCCCTACGGATCCCGCCTTCCGTCGGAGGGTCGACCTGGTGAATGCGGCACGGCTCGATGCTGGTCGAACCATTGTAGTTCCCGTGGCCCGCTGGCGAGACCATCGTCACCGTCACGATGAGATCGCCGGTCGGAAGTGTCGATATTGTCGGGGCAGGCTGCGGATTGACGGTCACCTCGACGGGATGCGCAAGGTGCGCCAGGGCCCAATCGTCGGTAATATGCAAGGCCTTGCCGTCACTGGGAATGCCAAGCTCCAAATCTCCGTCGAAATCGTAATTCCTGCCGCTGATCTGAAGATAGCAGTCATTGACGGATCGAGTTTCGTTCCCTTCGCGATTGCGGAAATTGTGTGCGTTCATCATCACCAACGATCGAGCGCCGATCAGCCAAGCCGTGGCGGCCTTCTTGAACAGCTTCGCCTCATCACGACAAAACAGCACACCGGCCCCCGGATATCGACGGTAGTCGTCGCTCGTCATCGGCCGGCGATGTTCCTCTAGATAGAGGGCTGCCGCTGTCGGTTCGAGCGTCTTGTGGCCTAACGGTGTCAACAAGGCGACGACGATGCTGATTGTCGAAGCGATTTTGATTTGCATCGGGGCGAACCTCGTGCCGCGTCATTCGATGATTGCTCCCAAGAAGACAAGCAGTGCTGTCCTATGTAGTCCCATCATCGCCGAACGGTGCCATAGGAAAGTTTCCCGACTTGGCCGCAAAAGGTCTGACCGATTTTTAAGACATCATCCTGGTGCGTTCCTTGGTTCGACGATCTAGCATCGTTCAATGCGATCCTCATTGGAGTGGGGCTCGCTGGAAGTGCGGCCAAACGCACTCCGTCAAATCATGGGCGCGGCACTGTCGATCCCGGCAGGGCAGGAAACAGCAGGAGATGGGCCTATCATGTACAGGCGATTACAAACAGCATCGTTTGCAGCGCTTCTTGCGATGGGTTCGCTGGGGGGAGCAGGGCTTGCAAGTGCGAACGACAAGCTCGACCAGCTCTCGCAAAGCGACGAGAACTGGATCATGCCCGGCAAGGACTACAATTCGGACAATTACAGCAAGGCGACCCAGATCAACACCGAGAACGTCAAGAATCTGAAGCCCGCCTGGACGTTCTCGACGGGACTGCTCAACGGTCACGAGGGGGCGCCGCTGGTCGTCAACGGAACGATGTACGTGCACACCTCGTTCCCGAACAATACATTTGCACTGGATCTCAAGGATCCGACGCGGATCCTGTGGCAGGACAAGCCGAAGCAGAATCCGGCCGCCCGTGCGGTGGCGTGTTGCGACATCGTCAATCGTGGCCTGGCCTATTGGCCGGGAGACGCCAAGACGCCGCCGTTGATCCTCAAGACACTGCTCGATGGGCATATCGAGGCGCTCAACGCCAAGACCGGCGAGTTGCTCTGGAAGATGGAGAACTCCGACATCAAGGTCGGCTCGACGCTCACCATTGCGCCCTATGTGGTCAAGGACACCGTGCTGGTCGGATCGTCCGGTGCCGAGCTCGGCGTTCGCGGCTATCTGACGGCCTATGACGTTCACGACGGCGCGCAGAAGTGGCGGGCCTATGCGACTGGTCCCGACAAGGACCTGCTGCTGGCGTCCGACTTCAACCTCAAGAACCCGCAATATGGCCAGAAGGGGCTCGGCCTCTCGACCTGGGAAGGCGACGCGTGGAAGGTCGGCGGCGGCACCAATTGGGGCTGGTACGCGTTCGATCCGAAGACCAATCTGGTCTATTTCGGCACAGGAAACCCGGCGCCGTGGAACGAGACCATGCGTCCGGGCGACAACAAGTGGACGATGACCATTTTCGGCCGCGACGTCGACACTGGCGAAGCCAAGTTCGGCTACCAGAAGACGCCGCACGACGAGTGGGATTATGCCGGCGTCAACGTCATGATGCTCTCCGAGCAGAAGGATAAGGACGGCAAGACCCGCAGCCTGCTGACGCACCCCGATCGCAACGGCATCGTCTACACGCTGGATCGCACCAACGGCGATCTGGTGTCAGCCAACAAGATCGACGACACCGTCAACGTGTTCAAGACCGTCGATCTCGCCAGCGGTCAGCCGGTGCGCGACCCGGAATATGGCACGAGGATGGACCACCTCGCCAAGGACATCTGTCCGTCGGCGATGGGCTATCACAACCAGGGCCATGATTCCTACGATCCCACCAAGGAACTGTTCTTCATGGGGATCAACCACATCTGCATGGACTGGGAACCCTTCATGCTGCCCTACCGGGCGGGACAGTTCTTCGTCGGCGCCACGCTGAACATGTATCCCGGCCCCAAGGGTGATCGCCAGAACTACGAGGGCCTCGGCCAGATCAAAGCCTACAACGCCATCACCGGCAAGTTCAAATGGGAGAAGATGGAGCGCTTTGCGGTCTGGGGCGGCACCTTGGCGACGGCGGGGAATCTCGTCTTCTACGGTACGCTCGACGGCTTCATCAAGGCCCGCAACAGCGACACCGGCGAACTGCTCTGGAAGTTCAAGCTGCCCTCCGGCGTGATCGGCTACCCGATCTCCTACATGCATGACGGCACCCAGTATGTCGCCATCTACTATGGCGTCGGCGGCTGGCCGGGCGTCGGTCTGGTGTTTGACCTGCAGGATCCGACGGCGGGTCTCGGCGCGGTCGGTGCCTTCAAGCAGCTCGCCAACTACACCCAGATGGGCGGCGGCGTGATGGTCTTCTCGCTGAACGGCAAGGGCCCCTTCGACGACGTGAACCTCGGCGAATACAAGTCGTCGAATTAGGCTTCGCTGCGATACTGACGCAGACCAAGACTCCGTTCCGGCCCCGACGGCCGGAACGGACGGCCGCCCGAATCGAGCCCGCCTCGATCTGCTCCCTCGCATCTCCTTCGGTGTTCCGAAAACCACTCCGAAAACCACTGAGTTCAGCATGTCACGATTAATGTCTTCCACGCTTGCACCCGCCATCATCCTCGCCTGCCTGATGCAGCCCCCGTTGCCGGCGGCCGCGGCCGAGGCGACCGGTTCCGCTCTCATAGGCGGGAAAACCGTGGCTGAGCAGGCCGATGCATCGAAGCTGCGCATCTGTGCGGCCGGAAACGAATTGCCGTTCTCGTCGAAAGACCAGACAGGCTTCGAGAACAGGATCGCCAGTGTCGTGGCGAAGGCAATGGGGCGCGAGCCGGTCTTTGTTTTCGCGGACAAGCCAGCGATCTATCTGGTCCGCGACTGGCTCGACAAGGGCAGATGCGACGTCGTCGTCGGCCTCGACAGCGGCGATCAGCGGGTTCTGACGACGAAACCTTATTACCGTGCGGGCTACGTGTTTGTCACCCGGAAGGACAGGAACATTGAACTCGAGTCATGGGAGGATCCGCAGATCAAATCTGTGGGTCACATCGTCGTCGAGTTCGGCTCGCCGAGCGAAGTCATGCTCAAGGAGATCGGCAAGTACACCGATAACATGGCCTATCTGTATTCGCTGGTGGGCTTCCGGTCGCCGCGCAACCAGTACACGCAGATCCCGCCGCAGAAGATCGTCTCCGAGGTCGAAAGCGGCAATGCGGGCGTCGCGGCGGTGTTCGCTCCCGACATTGCCCGTTACGTCAAGGCGAATGCGGCGCTCAAGATGGTGCCGATCAAGGATGACGCGGACCGCGACGGCGAGCGGATCCCGCAGCAATACGATCAATCGATGGGCGTGCGGCATGGCGACGAAGCGCTTCTGGTTGCACTCGACACCGCTCTGGAAAAGGTGGCACCCGAGATCGCGGACATCCTCAGAGATGAGGGTATTCCGATCCTCAAGGGCCAGAGCTCGAACTAAGTAACGATCACTGGAATCGCGTTAGGATCAACAATGAGAAGATCGTTACTCGTCGTCTGGTCTTTTGTGCTTTGGATGACGGCTCAAGGCCTGTTTGCAACACCCGACGAGTCGATACCGCCGACCTCGATGGATCTCCGCAACACCGATACGGGGGAGCCGCTCGACTTGTCCAATGCGCAGAAGGAAGGCCGCAACACAGAGGGCGTGCGCAAGTTCTTCCAGACCGGGATCAATCCCTATATCGAGGACGCCAGTTGCCTCAAGCCAGGTGAATCGTTCTATCTCACATCCTGTTCCGGCTGCCATGGCGAGATCGGGGAAGGAAAGATCGGTCCGGGTCTGAATGATGACTATTGGACCTATCCAAAGAACACGACGGACCAGGGCTTGTTCGAGACCATCTTTGGCGGCGCCAGGGCGCAGATGGGTCCGCACTATGATGATCTGACGCTCGACCAGATGCTGCAGGTGATGGCGTGGGTCCGGCATATCTACAAGGATGACGTCAAGGCGGCGACGTGGTTGACAGCCGATCAGAGAAGGAAGTTCACGCCGTTCAAGCGAGGAGAGACCTTCCCGGATGATCCGCCGGGACTGTGCAAAGCGCCATGAATGCTGCTGAGTGGCGTGAGAGGGTATTTGGACGACAACAAAAAGCTTCAGCAAGAGGAGGAGACCCAATGACAAAAGCTATGAACTCCATCATTGCGATCGTCGCGGTTATGGCAGCGGGAATGGCCGTCCCGGCGTCGGCCTATGACGGGACCAAGTGCAAGGCGCCAGGAAACTGCTGGGAACCCAAGCCAGGCTTCCCGGACAAGATTGCCGGCTCCAAATATGATCCCAAGCTCGATCCGAAGGAGGTCGCCAAGCAGGACGCATCCGAGCGCGAGATGGAAGCGCGCAACGCGCGTCGCGTCGAGAATTTCCGCAAGACCGGGAGATTCGTCTATGAGGTCGACAAGATCGCGGACAAGTAGCTCGGTGAGCCGTTCCAGTCTGCGTCTCGTGCTGACGAGCCGGCGGCGTGCATTATCTCTGCCGGCTGCGCGATGCTGAAAGTCGATCGGAAGGCCATATGGAAGGTCGAAGTCAGCGATCCGTTCGGCTTTCGCGGCCCATGACAAGAGCTGATCGTCACTTTCCGGAGTCTCGATGAACGATGCCGTTTCAACCGCCTCCTTGCTGGAGCGCTGGCGATCCGCCGCATCAGACTTCGAGGCGTCGGTCAGGCAGGTGATCGTCGGGCAGCCGCGTGCGGTCCGTCTGGTGACGATCGCGGTGTTCGCGCGCGGGCATGTTTTGCTGGCCGGCGATGTCGGCGTCGGCAAGACGACCCTATTGCGTGCGGTGGCGCGCTCCCTTGGCGGCAGCTACGAGCGCATCGAGGGGACGGTCGACATGATGCCGAGCGACCTGCTCTATCACACCTTTCTCGGTGATGACGGCCGGCCGAGGGTCGAGCCGTCGGCGATCCTGGGGCGATCTGACGAATTGTCCGTGTTCTTTTTCAACGAGATCAACCGCGCGCGGCCGCAGATGCATTCACTGCTTCTCCGTCTGATGGCGGAACGCAGCGTCACAGCATTCAACCGAACCTTCGAGTTTCCCTACATGCAGGTTTACGCAGACCGCAACCGCGTCGAGAAGGAAGAGACGTTCGAGCTCCCTGCCGCGGCCCGCGATCGCTTCCTGATGGAGATTGCTGTCGAGGCGCCTGTTGATACCGATGTCAGGCGCCAGTTGGTGTTCGATCCCCGTTTCCACGACACGGAGACGCTGCTGCAGGTAATCGACGCGCCGGCGCTCGACTTCAAGTCCCTGGTCGTCTGTGCGCCGCTGATCCAGATGAGCATCCACACGAGCGAGGCGTTGCAGACCTATGTGGTCCGGCTGTGGGATGCGATCGTTCGTCCGGCTGCTGCTGGCATTGTGATCCCCGGCGTCGACACCGGGCGGCTCGTGCAGGGCGGCGGCAGTCCCCGGGGACTTGCCTTCGCGGTGCGTGCGGCGCGCGTGCGCGCCTGGCTGGAGGGGCGCGATATGCTGGTGCCCGAGGATATCCGCGACATCTTCGTCGAGACGATGGCGCATCGGATCTTCCTCGATCCGATCTATGAAATGCGCCGTGAGGAGATCGTCCGGGATCTCTGCACTGCGGTGCTTGCCAGCGTGCCCGCGCCATGACGGAGTCCCGTGACATCGTTTACCGGCCGCGCGGCCGCATCTCCGGCTTGCGGGCCGGCGCGCATGCGAGCCGGGGTATCGGCACCTTCGGCACGTTTCGTGACCAGGTGCCGTTCATGGCGCATCCCGACGCGCGTCGGATCGATGTCCGCGGCACGTTGCGTGATCCGTTCGAGGCCACCCTGGTGCGCCGCTTCCAACAGCGCAATGCGATCGATGTCTATGCGCTGGTCGATATGACACGATCGCTGTCCTATGAGGGGCGGGCCCGGAAGCAGGACCTGGTCGCCGAGCTTTGCGGCGCGCTGGCGCGCTCGGTGATCCGCAGCGGCGACCGCTTCGCCCTGATCGGTTTCGATAGCGACATTCGGCCGGACTGCTTCATTCCGCCGAATCGGCGCCTTGGCAGCGCGGTGGACGTCGAGGCGTTGCTGCGCCAGGCCGAATGGCGCGGGCGCGATGCCAAAGGCCTGCATGACGCCGCTCGCCGGCTCGGCGGCAGACGCAAGATAGTCTTCGTCGTCTCCGACTTCCTGCTGCCGCTCGATCTGTTGGAGGCGGGCTGTGAGGCGCTCAGCCAGCACGATCTCATCCCGGTCGTGATCGACGACTCGTCAGAGCGCAGCGATCTGCCGGATTGGGGCTTGCTGGAGTTGACGGATCTTGAGACCTTGCAGCGCAAGGTCGTGTTCATGCGTCCGGCCCTGAAGCGCCGCTGGCTTGCGCAGGAGGCTGAGCGCCGAGCCGGTATCCGGCGAATCCTGCTGAGGTTCGGGCGCGCCCCCGTCCTTATCACGGATGTCATAGATGTCGACTTGATCTCGCGGCAGCTCATGGAGGCCTAGAGCCGTCATGCAGACGTTCATCCGGCTGATCGGCTTGGCGGTTTTGGTGCTCGCGGCCCTTGTGCCGATCTCGGCGCCGGCTGCGTTCGCGGCCGACGTGCCCGTCGTGAAGCAGGTGACGATCCGGACGCCGCGGGATATCGGTTATTTCGTCGGCGATTTGATCAAGGCGGATATCACGCTCATCGTCGATGGCGACGCCAGCATCGACCCGGCCTCGCTGCCAAGTCCGGGCAGCGTCGCCTATTGGCTCGACATCCGGTCTGTCGACGTCAAGCAGGACACCGCCGGCGGCGATCGCCGCTATGTCCTGACGATCATCTACCAGAATTTCTACGATGCGCTCGACGTCCGGCAACAGGAGATCCCGACGATCCCGCTGCTGTTCCATCGCGGCGACGAAACCGCCTCGTTCCAGGTGCCGGCCTGGACCATCGGCGTCTCGCCGCTGCGCGAAGTGGCCCCACCGGTCAAGAGCGATCCAAAGGATTATTTGCGACCGGATCGCCGGGCTGCGATTATCGATCTTTCGCCGTGGATCTGGTCGCTGATCGCAGCGCTCGCTGCTGCGTTCCTGTGTCTGGCTCTGGTGGCATATAATCGCGCTTGGTGGCCGTTCTTGCGGCGTCCGGCCCGTACATTCTCCCAGGCCGCTCATCGGTTGCGGCGGCTGCGTGGCCGCGAGGACGAGATCGCGGCCTATCTTGAGGCGCTCGAAATTCTGCATCGAGGCATCGACCGCGCCGACGACAGATCGGTGCTCGCCGATGACCTCGATCTCTTCCTGCAGCGCCATGCAGCCTATCGCGCCCTGAAGGATGGTCTGGGCGATTTCTTCGGTGCGTCGCGTCTGGCGTTCTTCGCCAATGATCCCGAGCGGGCGCGGCGAGAATTTTCGTTCGATCGGATCGAAACGCTCACGCGCAAGCTGGCGGTCGCAGAAAGGGCCGGGCCATGAACCTCGCCGTCGACCGTCCCTGGGTGCTGCTGGCGCTGGTGCTGGCGATGCTGCCGCTGATGTTTTCCGCGCATCGCGAGACCCGGGTGGGCTCGGTGTCCGTCGTTCCCGCCGATCCGCTGTCGACGCTCATTGCCTGGACCTTGCGCGGCTCAGCTGTCGCCGCCATCGCGCTGGTCGTGGCGGCGCTCGCCGGTCCGTATCGTGTCGGGCAAATCGTGAGCCGGGCCGGCGAGGGAGCGCAGGTCGTCATCCTGCTCGACCGTAGCGGCAGCATGAACGACACCTTTGCCGGTCGAACGCCGGCCGGTGGCGAGGAGTCCAAGGCGTTGGCCACCAAGCGGCTGCTGCGCGATTTCGTCGGCAGGCGACCGCACGATCTGTTCGGCGTCGCGGCCTTCTCGACGTCGCCAATGCTGGTGTTGCCGCCGACCGATCATCACGACGCGGTCAGGGCCGCGATCGATGCGAGCGACCGCCCAGGCCTCGACTTCACCAACATGGCCCGCGGGCTCGGCATGGCGCTGTCGATGTTTGCCGCGGATCATCCGGATGAGCACCACGCGATCCTGCTGGTGTCGGACGGCGGCGCCGTGATCGAGACCCATCTGCAGGATCAGCTCCGCGCAGAATTCCGCAAGTTCAAGGCGGATCTGTTCTTTCTGTTCCTGCGAACGGCCGGAAGCCGCGGCATGTTCGACAAGCCAGGTCCGGGTGAGGATACGCCGCGGGCCATGCCCGAGCGCTTTCTCAACCTGTTCTTCCAGACTCTCGGCGTCCCATATCGCGCCTTCCAGGCCGAGAACCCGGATCAGGTCGCCGATGCCATCGACCAGATCGACGAGCTCGAACGCTTTCCGATCACCTATGTCGAACGCCTTCCGCGCCGCGATCTGACAGGGCTGGCCTACGCGCTCGCCTGTGTGTTCACCGTTGTGCTGGTCGCCGGCAAGTTGCTCGAAGTGCGTCTGGTGACCGGCGCTGGCGCAGCCAAAGCGCCCGTCGGGGCGACGGCATGAGCGACCTCACGCACAGGGCCCTCGCGATTGGTCGCAACGAGCCTCGTCCTGACCGGACGTTCAAGAAACTGGCGCCGCTCTGGTCACGCGGGCGATCGCATCTGCTGGTCGCAGTGTTGATCTTGCTCGTTCTGTCATGTCTTGCGCTGCTTGCCGGGACGCTTCGCATCGCGAAAGCCAATGAAACGATCCTACGGTTGAGGGCCGGGCATGACGTGGACGTCGCGCTGAACGCACCGGCCGAATTGCTGCTGGCACGCATCTCGTTCCTGCTCGATCACGACCGGACCGACGAGGTGCGGCCATATCTGGAAGCGCTCGACAGGCAGGACGGTGGACGGCTCGCGGCCATCGCGCATTTCGATCTCGCCAACAGCCGCCTGCGCCAGGCCTTCGACCTCATCACTGCAAGCAAGCTCGACAGCGCGGGCCCCTTCGTCGTGCTGTCGCGCGATGCGTACCGCCGGGCGCTGACGCTGGCGCCCGACGATTGGGACGCCAAGTTCAATTTCGACGTGGCCTCCCGGCTGATCCGCGATTTTCCGGCGTTCGAGCGGACCTCGGGCGACGACATCAAGGCCGACCGGAACAAGATCTGGACGGACATCCCAGGCAAGCCGCAGGGGCTGCCATGACGTCGTTCGGGGAAGGCGTTGCGATGTGGCGCTGGCGGCAGAAACTGCGCGATCCCTTGGCTCTGCTCCTGCAGGCGGCGCTGGTCCTGCTGTATGCCGCGATCGTCTTGCCGCCGTTGCCGATGACGCTGGTGGGCGCAGATGTGCTCGTCGTCGTCGACATCACCGGCAGCATGAACACGCGCGACTATCAGGCTGCGGGCAAGCCTGCCAGCCGCCTTGCCATCGCCAAGACCGCGCTGAAGGACATGATCGGCCGACTGCCGTGTCCGAGCCGGTTGGCCTTGGGGCTGTTCAGCGAGCGCGTGCCGTTCCTGCTGTTCGAGCCGATCGATGTCTGCCGCGACTACGGCGCAGTGTCGGGCGCGATTGATGCGATCGACTGGCGCGAGGCCTGGGAGGGCGACAGCCACATCGCCGCCGGTCTGTTCCGATCGATCGAGATGGCCAGAAGTCTCGGCATCGACCTGATCTTCATCACCGATGGCCAGGAGGCGCCGCCGTTGCCAGCGTCCGGCCCACCGCCGTTCGAGGGCAAGCGAAACGAGGTGAGGGGCCTGATCGTCGGTGCCGGTGGTTATTCGCTTTCGCCGATCCCGAAATTCGACGATCGCGGCAACGAGGTCGGCTTCTGGGGCGCGGAAGACGTGCCGCACGAGAACCGCTTCGGACCGCCGCCGCCCGACGCCGAGACCAGGCCCGGTTACAATCCGCGGAATGCGCCGTTCGGGTCGGTGGCGGCGAAGGGATCGGAACACCTGTCGTCCGTGCGAGAGCCCTATCTGAAGCAACTCGCTCAGGAGACCGGCCTCGCCTACGCGCATCTGGATGGTCCGGCGGGACTCACCGAGGCCTATCTGCCCGTGTCCGTGCCGCGTGCCAGCCATGGGCTGACCGACCTGCGCTGGCTGCCGGGGCTTCTCGCTCTGTCGGCTCTTCTCGCCGTCTTCTCGCCGCTGGGCCGGCGCCTCGCCAGCCTGAAATCCGCCAAACCGTGAGGTTTTCCGATGAGCTTTCACCCTGTTTATGCAGCTTCCTGCTTGCTCTTTCTGATCACGGCGGCCTTCGCACACGGGCCGACGCCGCAGAAAGTCGAGGAGACCGTCACGATCAGGGCTGCACCGGACAAGGTATGGGCCGTGGCCGGCGACTATGCCGGCATCTCCAAATGGGATGCGGTGGTGAAGGCGAGCGAAGGGTCGAACCAGAAGCGGGTGCTGACCTTCACCAACGGCGAGACGCTCGAGGAGGAGGTCGATGAATATGACCCGGCCAGAATGACCTATTCCTACCGAATGCTCAATCCGAACGTCAAAGCCTTGCCGGCGAGTTCTTACTCGGCGACCCTGGTCGTGACACCGGACGCGCAGGGGAGCAGCGTCAAATGGTCTGCGCGTGTCTACCGCGGTGACACGGAGAACGAACCGCCGGACGAACTCAACGACGAGGCCGCGAAAACGGCATTGCGGGAATTGTTCCGGGCAGGCCTCGACGGGATCAAGGCAAGGGCCGAGGCGGAGTGATGCGCCGCGCTCTGTTCGTCCTGCTGCTGGGATACGTGCTGGCTCTTGCCGCCTGCAACGAGGAGCCGGACGCGCGGCGAGAACGAACAGTCGTCGTCAAGAAGCCGGAGGAGGTCTCGACATGGCTTTCAGTCACCGACAAGATCGAGACCGCGCTCTGGCTGCGGAGCCGGGAGGTTGGCCATGACGTCCTTGCGAGCGATTCGGAGGCCGACCGGTTGCGGAGGGCGATCCGGCAGGCTGTCTCGCGCTTCTACGAAGACGAGCGCATGATCGCAAACCGGACGGCGCAGACGGGGGACGCGTTGGCGGAAGCGGGGCAGCCCGAGCGCTATGTCGACATCCTGACCGGCATGGTCGACGCCGCCGACCTGTCATCGGACAGAAAGCTCTATGGCGAAATGTGCCAGCACTATCTGATCCTCAGGCGCAACGGCGAGGGACGTACGCAGGCGCTCGAGCATGTCGGTGCAAAGTTCAGGCATGCAAATGCCTGCAGGGAGTCTGCATGCACGGACGCGAAATGATGAAGTCCTCACTGGTGCCGGCGACATCGGTTGGACCTACGACTGCGCAGGCGGCCTGGAAGCAAGCCGCGGCATCGTTCTTGACGTCGCTTTCCTTTCGTTCGCTGCGGCTTCGTCTGATCGCCATCGTGCTTCTCATCGATTGCGTCGCCGCGGCGTTGACGACCACGGTGGTTGTCTTGAACGCACGAACGAATACGCGTAGGGAGATCGCGTCGTCAATGCGGCTTGCGGATGCCCTTACGGCAGATACGATACGTCTGCTGCAATTCATGCCGGCGTCAGTGCTGCTGAAGAGCATCGATCTGCATTTCCAATCCGTTCGTCACATCAAGATATCCGTGATCGATGCCGAAGGCAGATCCGTCGCGGTGCCGGCATCATCGTCGGACAAGATCTTGGAAGGCGCCGATATTCATGATGCGCCAGAATGGTTCACCCGCCTCGTCGCGCCACCCGTCGAGCGCAACAACTTTCCGATCATCGCGGCCAGCCAAAGACTCGGCACCGTCGTGATTACATCGGATCCGAGCGACGAGATCAACGAGGCATGGAATTATGTTCGCGCACTGGTCCTCACAGCGTGCTGCCTGAACGCAGCGGTCATCTTCGCATTGTTCCTTCTGTTCGGGCGGATACTGAAGCCGCTCACGCGGCTGGTCTCCGGCCTGAAACATCTCGGCGACAAGAACTATGCCGTACGCCTGCCGAGCACATCCATGACGGAGCTCGACATCATTGCAGACCATTTCAATCAGACTGCTGAGGCACTTGCCGGCGCGTATCAGGCCAATCGCAGCCTAAATTTGAAGCTGCTGACGGCGCAGGATGAAGAGCGGCGGCGAACGGCTCTGGAACTCCATGACGAGGTTGGCCCATGTCTTTTCACCCTGGAAGCCAGCGCGACGTCGATTGCCCGGATGTCCAAGGATCGACCTGATCTTGGCCGATTGCACGAGAGGGCCTTGGACGTCGTCGACATCGTGTCGCAGATTCAAGGAATCAATCGACGGCTGCTCGACCGGCTTCGCCCCATGGCGCTGGGGCAGATCCCGCTGAGGGATTGCCTGATCAAGCTGCTCGTCGAGTTCGATAGGACGGAGAATACGCCCGAATTCGAGCAGACGATCGGCGAGCTACAGGAGAGCTATGGTGCGATCCTGGACCTCACGATCTACCGATGCGTCCAGGAAGGCATGTTCAACGCGATCCGGCACGCGCAGGCGCAGAAAATCATTTTGATGATCAATCAAAAGGACATGCTTGGACGGCAATTTGTCTTCATCCGGGTCGATGACGATGGCATCGGATTGCGCCGGCCCTTCAAAGCCGGCGTGGGACTGGCCGGAATGCGCGAACGGGTTGAGGCGCTGAGCGGCGCCTTCAGGCTTGAGAGCTCATCATGCGGCACGACGCTGACCGTCGTGCTTGCGACCGACGGAGGTGATGTCCCCGTCGTCGTGCTTTCGGAGGATGTCATATCATGACCTCAGCGCTTCTCATCGACGATCATCCCATGATGCTGCAGGGCTGCAGGCATCTTCTGCAGGATATCGGCGTCGATCCGATCATCGAGGCCACCGATGTCCGGACGGGCCATGGCGCATTCCTGAGGCACAGGCCCGATGTCGTGATCGTCGATCTAACGCTGGCCGGGGACGATCTCGGCGGATTGTCGTTGATTCAGAGGATCATTCAGGCCGAACGAAAGACGCGGATCCTGGTTTTGAGCATGCACAATGATCCGACCATCGTGAAACGCGCTTTGGACAGTGGCGTGGCCGGCTATGTGCTCAAGGATTCACCTTCTTCGGAGTTCGTCGCTGCATTTCAGAAAGTAGCAACTGGATCCACGCATCTCAGTCACGAGATCGCGGTGCAGGTTGCGCTGTTGCGTAACAAGAGTGACGAATTGGCATCCAAAAATCTGACCGACCGCGAGATCCAGATTCTGTCGCTGCTCGCAAGAGGGAACAACTACGATCAGATCGCCACTAAGCTGGGCATCAGCTACAGCACGGTCACCAACGCATGCTCGTCGATGCGGACAAAGCTGCAGGTCAGGACTTTGGCCGACTTGATCCGATTCGCGCTTCAGAATGATCATGGAATTACGCACTAAGAGGCGGGCAAGCATGACCTTCCGCGATGTACCGACGACATCTCGATGGGCGATACCGAGACGCTGGCTGCGATCCGACGTCTCGAGGCAAACTCGTGTCCGGAAACGTTGGCGATGTCGCATCCGGCGAAGTGGTTCATGTTTCGAACAAGATGACTTGTTGATGACGCTTCCTGAGCATTCCTTGCTCTCAGCTTTGAGCGTCTAGGCTTCATTGATTCGGCTTGGTCTCAGGAGCAAGGAAGACGACTATCGCTCAAGTCATGTGGCCCGGCATGAAGCAGCGAATGTCGATGCGCAAGGCGCGATCGAGCTGCCAATAGTAGACCGGCCAGACCATGGTCCGACCGGCGCGGTTCGGTTCTTTGATGATGGCTTCTTCGGGGACGTTCCACCACTGTCCCTCGATTCGGACGCGGTACTGACCGTCGGTCACGTCCCAATCAATATCGGACAGAGCCGTTCCATCGGCATCGGAACAACACGGGCCCTTCTGCGAACGCAGCGTCTCGAACCAGCTCTTCAGGGGAGAGGAAGCGTATCGACCGTCGACATCCCGCGCCTTGGCATCCAGACTCGGAAGGATCAGTTGCGCCACAGCCAGAACGATGAGTATCCCCGGTACGGGACGCCGTGTACGAGACGCGCTGCTTGAAGCCGTCAGCGTCGTAAGCTCCCGGAGGCCACGACGGAAGTGCGACACAGAGCGCTTGAAGGAGCTCGACGCCTTGACTGAGATCGTGCGCTGCATGCATAGGTCTCCTTCTACCGCGTGACATCGAACAACTCATCGATATCTGTGGCGAAAGTTCGAGGAAGATAAACTTGATAGTTATGAGTATACCTCAAGTTGAGGGGCGTGACTGTGGTCAAAACAGCCAACGATACGCGGGAAGAAGTCCCGAGCATTTCGGCTTCGCCGTCTTGCTGCTGTATTGCTAGCGACTCATTTGGCGTGCGGCGAACTTGTGGCGACGAGTTCGCCGTCGCGGTTGTGCAGCCCAATGTCGTTGTTTCGGAGCGAGGACCGAAGCCAGCGCGTCAGCTGCCAGCTTCACTCATTCAGCGTTCGGTGGGTGAAGTCAGATGGGAAGCCATCGTGCATAGGGCCCGCATAACGTCGGCCGGAGCCCGAAAATGCGCCTGCTTCAAGCCGTGCATGACGCCAATTCGACGCGTCCGTCGGATGGCTTCTCCGGATCGCAAGGTCAGAAGAGCGGCGCTGCGCCCAGTAATTTCCCGGCCCTTCGGCCTATTGCGTTTGCGAAATCGTGCGGCCTAAATTGGGCCACAGTTGTACATTCGGCGCGCGTCCTGCGAACGGGGCGCATTTCCATATGTGTCAGTCTGCATCAATCGCGGCCCATTGGCGGGCGTAAGAAAAGGACAAATTCAATGAATTTCAGAACGATAGCGACGGCGGTTGCCTTTGGCGTGGCCGCGATGGCCGGTACGTCGACGATGGCGACGAGCGCGCCGGCCGCATCGAAACTGATGATCTCGATCGACCCCGACAAGGACGGCACCGCCGACACGAATGAGGTTCGCGCTGCGGCCAATGCCCTGTTCGATCGTCTCGACCGCGACCATGATGGGACGCTGGACTCCAAGGAATTGCGTGGACGCGTGTCCGCCAAGGACTTCAAGACCGCTGATCCAGACAACGACGGGACCCTCACCAAGGACGAGTATCTTGCCCTCGTCGCAAGCCGATTCAAGGCGGCCGATCCCGACAATGACGGCACGCTGGACTCGAAAGAGCTGAAGTCGGTCGCCAAGTTGTTGAAGTGAATTGCACCGGAGCGAAACGGTCCGCTGAATAGAGAGCCCGCCACGGGAAACCGGCGCGGGCTTTCTGTTGTGGAGCACATGCGGATCAGATGAATGCTCGTTTCGGCCCTTTTGCCAGGTGGATCGTGGAACGAAAGGGCGCTGGTTTGGTCCCGCGCCACAGGGCGAACCGCGCGCAGCAATCGCGATGCGGAGCAGCAAACGTCTTGTCGAACAAAAATATCGAGCGTGACAAAAAGGGCTCTGTCTATGGCCACTTAAGCTTGAATGATGGTCATTCGGGAAATTTGAGCGCGCAAAACGGGGACGTCTTGCCCGACAGTTCAGGAGGAACCGGAGTTCGGCTGGCCGTTTTCCGGCAAGATTTGCTTGCGCAACTGGGCCCATCGTTGCCGTTCAGATCGTAGCCAAGTTACCCATCGAGACCATCGGCTGAAAGGCAGCACGAACTCGGTATTTGTTTCGGCACGTGAATAGATTGAGAGCCGCTCCGCGCTGTCTGGCGCAGCCTCCATACCGGCGGCAGCCCCCGCTGCAAATGCGCAGACCTGCCCGCAGAGTGCGGTCGGCCGCGGTCACTTCGGCACTACGCTGTGTCGGACCGACGGCCGCTGGAGCAGCGTGTGGAATCCATTTCCGCTCCAGGCGACGACGGGGTCGACGATCGATGTGCGTGCGCAAGACGCAGTGCCGTGAGGTGTTTTCGTCATGAAGGAGTGGATCAAGCTGTCGGTCTGGATGACCCGCCACCTCCGGCTCAGGGAGCGGCGGATGATTGTGGTGACCGTGCTCTGTGTGATCATCGCGTCAGGTTGCATGGCGATGTCGCCGCTTCTTCTCGGTCGTCTGACCGATGGTCTGCTGCAGGCAAGGTCCGGTTCAGGCTGGTACATCGTCTTTCTGGTCTTCGGATATCTGGCAACGATCGCTCTGCCGAGAATCATCGGTGTGCTGGTGCTCCAGCTCCAGAGCACGTTGCGGCTCAACGCCAACAGCTCGCTGCTTGCTGGATATTTCGACTATCTTTGCGAGCAATCAGACAGCTTCTTCTCAAAGCGAAACTCAGGCGAACTGAGCCAGGAGATCGCGCAGGCGTCGAACGATCTTTACATCATCATAAGAAGCTTTTCGTCCTCCGCCGTCGCGCCGCTCGTGCAGATCGGCATCGCCATCGCCGTGCTTGCGGCCAACCGGAACGTCATCATGGCAGGATTGATCGCGGTCTATGTCGTGCTATTCATGGTCAACCATCGTGTCCAGGGTCGAAAGCTCGGTGCGCTCAAGACGGGATCAATGGTCGCCGGCCGCAGGACCTATACGACACTGGTGGATTCGATTGCCAATATCCAAGTCGCGCGCCAATTCAATGGGTACGACTTTCTGCTCGCAAGGTACCGCAAAGCGCTCGATGAGGATCGAGATGCGCAGGCTGCCTATTGGAACGTCAGCGCCCAGATGCAGCTTGTGAATGCGCTGCTGTTCGTCGGCCTCTTCGGCGCCTCCTTCATGTTTGCCCTTTACGATGTTGTTCAAGAGGGGCGTTCAGTCGGCAATCTCGTACTTGTCGGTACCTACGCCCTGACGCTACTTTCGCCGATCGAGACTCTCGGCAACATGTTCGCCGAGATCAATCGGTCGCTTGCGACGTTCGGACAATTCATCGAAAAGCTGTCCCGCGCTCCGGCTTCCGTTCTCAGGCCTGCTTCGGCGACCGTTTCCGCCCCCGGATGCCCTGCGATCGAGTTCGAGCAGGTATCATTGACGTATCCCGGCGCACAGATTGCAGTCCTCAAGGAGGTCAGCTTTACCGTCTCGCCGGGGCAGCGCATCGTCATCACGGGACCAAGCGGCGCGGGCAAGAGTTCGATCGTCAAGGCCTTGACGAAGCAGTACCCGCCGGACCACGGATCGATCCGGCTGTTCGGGCAGGATATTGCCACCTTTGACGTGCGGACCTTGAATGAGCGGGTCGGATGCGTGTCTCAGGATGTATTCCTGTTCAAGGACACGCTCCGCTTCAACCTGCTGATCGCGCGCCCGTCGGCGTCCGATCAGGAGTTGCTTTCAGCGCTTGACCGCGCTGGGTTGGACGATTTCTTGAGCAATTTGCCCCATGGCCTGGACACTCTGCTCGGCGATCGCGGTGCCACGATCTCGGGCGGCCAGCGACAGAGGCTTGCTCTGGCGAGATTGTTCCTCCGCGTCCCCGACATCGTAGTGATCGATGAGGGGATGTCGTCGCTCGACGTCGTGACCGAACGCTGGGTAATCGACCAGATTCTCGAATCATTTGCGGGGGCAACGATCTTGATGGTGACGCATCGACCCAGCGCCATGGCGATAGGCGATGCGGTGATCGTGGTTCACGACGGGCGCATAGAAGGCTACGGTACGTATGATGATCTGCGATCTCGAAGCGATTTCTTCGCCCGCGTGACCAGTGAAGCGACCTGTTGAGCCGTGCAGTATCGTCTATCCTTGCCCCGGGCTTCTGCCGATCATTCCTTTCGAGGCGTGTCAAGGCGTCGACTGTTGTCTTGAGCCTATGCGACCTCGTCAGACATCATTGACCAAACGCATCAGGTGATAGCGATGACGGCACTGATGTCGGTGCTCGCCCGAGCAGAATGTCGATCGTGGTCACTGCTGAGCCGCGATTCGGGTGACGATCGCAGCAACGTGTGTGAGAACGTCCGCCTCGGCGGAGCGGAAGAAGAAGTGGTCGCCATCAAACATGTGCGTGGCCGTGCGTTCCGGGGCATATATGGCCCAGGCGCGGAGATCGTCTGGCGTCGTCAGCGGATCACGGATGCCGCCGAAGACCGTGACCGGACATGACAGTGGTGGACCTGGCTTGTATCGGTAGGTTTCGCTCGCTGCGAAATCGGCGCGCAGCATTGGCAGCAAGAGATCCAGCAGTCCGACATGATGGAAGACTTCAGGAGGCGTGCCGTTCAGTCTTCGTAGACGCGCGATGAACTCGGGCTCGGGCAGGCCGTGCGAGGGGTCTTGCGGATCGGGAAGATGCGGTGCGCGCCGTCCCGAGACGATCAGGTGACGAGGGGCGGGCTGCGAGGCAGCAATCAGCCGTTGAGTGACCAGGAAAGCCAGCAATGCGCCCAAGGAATGACCGAAGAAGCAGACCGGACCGCACAAATGGGGGATGACGGCCGCGGTGATGGCGTCGGCTAGCGGCTCGGCTCGACTGAACGGCATTTCGGCAAAACGCGCTTCGCGTCCGGGATACTGGATCGCCCATAGGTTGCACCAGTCCGGCAGATGATCAGTCCACCGGCGTGCCATCGATGCCGTCCCGCCAGCATGCGGAAATGCCAGGAGAGTGGCGCGTCCTGCTGAGGTGCTCCGCCACTTTACGATCCAGGGCGTGTCGTTCGTATTCGTCACAGAGTAGGTCTCGTTGGGAGGTTTGGCATTCAATTGAGGTTGATTCTTTACAGCGTAGTCCAGACGACAAAAAGCGTCTTTGAACAGCCGCCTGATGAATATGAGTTATTTCAGCTCGGCCGACGGAGAGTCGACGTCACGATGGGCGAGCGAAGGCCATCATTGTGACCATGCGTCGGCATAGTATCAAACAACTGTCACGACGGTCGGCGTCGTCCACGACCCTCACGACTGTATGAGGCGTCTGGATTATTTGTTCGAGCGTGGCGCGGATACATCATTTTTCGATTCCGAGGTCAGCAATGCGGCATTTCGGGAAAGCTGCGTCTCGACAACAGGAGTCGTTGCGACAGATTTCGGGAGAATCTGGAAACGAAGCGGCTGGCCCGCGAAAGCTTCGCGGTGGGCGGAGTTGCGGGCAAAATTGGTTTCAGGTTACCACTTTCATCCAAAGCGGATCGTCGCCGGATTTCGGGAGGGGACATGGTCAAATGTCATTTCAGTGCTCAGCATTCCCAGGCGGTTGAACGAAGTCGATCGATGCAGTCGGCCGTTGAAGCATCTCCGGCAGCCTCGACCGAAATCATCGTGTCCTGGCGGCGCTAGCTTTCAGGCACTTCTTAGCTTGCTGCCGCAAAGCTCCTGACATCCGTCGCAAAGTCCATCGTTGTCGTCGGCGCCTGATCGACGATCGGCGCAGCGATCGATTGCGCTCTGGGCCCATGCCCGGACACATGCCGCGATTTAGTCGCGCTGTGCGTGTGGATGAAGGCAACGGCAGAAGGGCCCGTTTGAAGGGAGGCTCTCTTGTTGGATCGATCTGACGTAACCGCGCAGCCGTTGCGCGAGGACGGGCGTCTACCGCTGGTCGTGCGGCCGGTGAGAGATGATCTCGAGGCAGGCCCGTTTCTGCGCGCCAATCGCGCCGCCATCGACCATCTGCTCTTGCAGCATGGAGCGATCCTGTTCCGTGGCTTCTCGATCGACTCGGTCGAACGATTCGAGGTCGTCATCCAGGCGCTCACCAACGAGGCGCTGGCGTACGAATATCGCTCGACACCACGAGAGAAGCTTGGAGGTGCCACCTATACCGCCTCCGAGTATCCGGCGATGCATACGATTCCGATGCATTGCGAAAATGCGTACCAGCGCGATTGGCCGACGAAGCTCCTGTTCGCCTGCGCGCGCGCCCCGCGGACCGGTGGTCAGACGCCGCTGGCTGACATGGTTGCTGTGATGAGTCGGATTTCACCGGACTGTTTCGACAGTTTCAGGACGAAAGGGGTCGCCTATCTCCGCAACTATCATGACGGACTCGATCTGAGCTGGCGGAACGTCTTCCAGACCGAGTCGCGCGAGGAGGTGGGCGCCATTTGCCGGCGGTTGGAGATCGACTTCGAATGGGTGGACGACGGCGAGCGTCTGCGGACGCGGCAACTCGCCCAGGGCGTGGCGCGCCATCATGCGCTGGACCAGACCATTTTCTTCAATCAGGCCCACCTGTTTCATGTCACGAGCCTGGGTCGTGAGACGGCCGATGCGCTCATTGAGACCTTCGGACTCGAGGATCTGCCACGTCACGCGTGCTTCGGCGATGGCAGCGAGATTCCCTCCGCCCAACTCGCCGAGATCAGAGCGGCCTTCGAAGCTGAAAAGGTGCATTTCGACTGGCAGCAGGGCGACGTGCTCCTGGTCGACAACATGCAGGTGGCGCATGGCCGCGAGCCCTTCACCGGAGACAGGCTGATCCTGGCGTCGCTCTGCGATGCCTATTCGAAATGCAGATGATCTGAACATGCAGCACGTCTCGACGTCTGTCCTAGATGCGTCCGGTCCAACGCCTGCCGCGTCGCAACTGAAAATGGCGCCCTCGGCGGCGACTGCCCTGTCGGCTGCGCAGAGCGAAATCTGGCTCGCGCAGGCACTCGCGCCAGAGAGTCCGATTTACACGCTGGCCCAGAGGGCGACGCTTCCGGGCCAGCTCGATATCACCTTGTTCGAGCGCGCGGTGCAGGCGACGGTCGATGAGACCGACGCCTTGCATGTGCGGTTCGTTTCGGACGAGACGGGACCGCTGCAAATCCTGGGTGTTGCTCCGCATTGGAGCCTAGAGGGCGAGCGCAGCTTCGGGTTGCCACCGGCTGACATCGACAGGATCATCGATAAGGCTTTGCGTTGGCCGTTGCCGCTCGCGGAAGGCGCGCTCTTCCGGGTGTTTCTGTTTCGGCGCCAGGATGGAGCCTGGGAGTACTGCCAGCTCTTTCACCATATTGCGATGGACGGCTTGAGTTGCGTGTTGTTCGCCACGCGGGTCGCCGAACACTATGGGAGTCTCGTTCGTGACGGCCAGCCGGCGCCGCGCCGGTTCGAACATTTCGGCTCTCTGTTGGCTGCCGATCGCGATTATCGCAGTTCCAAGCGGGCCGAGGACGATCGCAGATATTGGCGAGAGGCGCTCGCCGGACTGGATGACAGGTTGGAGGGGCAGGGAGCCAAGGCATCCTATGCGGCGGTTCTGCAGACGGCACGTCTATGTCGTGATCAAACCGCGCGGCTGAAGGCCATCGCCACCTCCGCCGGTACGACCCTCCCCAGCCTGATCTGCGCTGTGGCTGGCGTCCTTTCCTCGGTTCGAAGGGATACCGACGACACCGTCATCGGCTTCGTCGTCGCCGCGCGGCCGGATGGTCCATCGCGGAGCATCGCTGGTGCGGTGTCCAACATTGTCGCCCTGCGGTTGGGCGTACCAAAGGGGCTTCGCTGGAGCGAGCTGATCTCGTCGACGGGCAGGCAGGTCAAAAGGGGGCTCCGGCATCAGCGGGCACGTCTGGAGGACGTCAGGCGGGATCTCGGCTTGTTCGGTCAAGGCGACCAGCTCACCTCGATCGTCGTCAACTACACGCCGTTCTATGGACCCATCTGCTTTGGCGGGTCCACGGTGCGCCTTCGCAATATGGGGAATGGCCCGGTCGATGATTTTGCGATCGTGGTCTATCACCACCCGGACGACGACGAGATCTTGATCGATTTCAAGGCAAACGGCTCTCGGCGGAGCGCCTCCGATGTCGCGCAATTTCGCCAGCAGTTCGATCTTCTGCTCGCAGCTCTCGTTGCGGATCCCGATGCGCCGGTCGAGTCGGCCGCGTTCCTCGGACCTGGAGAGCGGGAGCGGATCCTCACGGGCTGGAACGATACCAGCAACGACGTCCCGGATGCGACCCTGCCGGACACGTTTGCCGCGGCTGTCCAACGTGCCGGCAGCGATATCGCCATCATCGCTGGCGACGTGAAACTCAGCTACCGCGATATCGACAGGCAATCAAATCGTATCGCCCTTGCCCTGAATGCCCTCGGCGCTCGTCCAGAAACCCGGGTCGCGGTTGCAATGCGCCGCTCCGAGCAGCTCATTCTGGCTTTGCTCGCAATCCTCAAGACGGGGGCGGCCTATCTTCCGCTCGATCTCGACAGCCCGCGTGACAGGCTCGCGCTGGTTCTGGCTGATGCGGATCCGGTTGCCATCGTCACGTGCCATGACGATCGCGCGAGTATCGAGGCTCTGGCCGGCGCCGAGCTCAACGGCGACAGCATCATCGTTATCGATGATCCCGGCACGAGTTGGGGTACGGATGACGTCTGCGAAGCCGCCGCGGCGGAGATCGTGCGTTCCCGCGCGCTGCTGCCGGATCATCCGGCCTATCTCTGCTACACATCGGGTTCGACCGGGCAGCCAAAGGCCGTCGTCGTCACGCATCGTGACGTGGCAGACCTCGTCCGCGATCGCCGCTGGCAGCAGTCGGCGCCTATCCGGATGCTGGTCCATTCGCCGGTAGCGTTCGATGCCTCGACCTACGAAATCTGGGTTCCGCTCCTGAACGGCGGCTCGATCGTGGTGGCGCCCCCCGGCACGCTCGATTCGCGTACGCTGGAAAACGTCATCGCTTCGCATGGGGTCACGGATCTGTGGCTGACGGCTGGCCTGTTTCATCTCATTGCGGATGAGTCGCCGATTTCCTTCGCGGGTCTTCGCCAAGTCGTGGCCGGTGGCGACGTGCTCTCGGCCGAGGCCATCAGCAAGGTTCTTGAAGCGTGCCCGGATCTCCGTGTGGTGAACGGCTACGGCCCCACAGAGACCACCACCTTCTGCACGACCCATGAGATGGCGGAGCGTCCGGCCCGGACAGTGCCGGTGCCGATCGGCCGGCCGCTGGACAATGTCAGGGCTTATGTTCTGGATCGCCGGCTTCGCGTGTTACCCGCCGGCGTGGTCGGCGAGTTGTACATTGCGGGCGCAGGGTTGGCGCGGGGATATTGGCGGCGCCCCGATCTCACCTCCGAGCGCTTCGTCGCTTGCCCGTTTGGACCCGCCGGTCAGCGCATGTATCGGACCGGCGATCGCGCCTGCTGGCACCAGGATGGATATCTGATGTTCGCGGGCCGCGCGGATTCGCAGTTCAAGCTGCGCGGGTTTCGCATCGAGCCACGGGAGATCGAGGCCGCGCTCGCCGAGCTCGGGATCGGTCAGAGCGCAGTCGTGCTGCACAAAGGATCAGCTGGGCGCGATCTCCTCACGGCCTACGTCGTCCACGAGGGTGCTGACCCGCAAGTGCTCAGGCGCCAGCTCGCGACGAAGCTGCCGGACTACATGGTGCCGGCCGTGATCATCAGGCTCGAGGCTCTGCCATTGACGCCGAACGGCAAGCTCGATCGGCGCAGCCTCCCGGCGCCCAGCTTCGCGAGCCAGGAGCCGATGGCTCCGCGAACCGCGATGGAAGAGATCATCGGCCGGCTGTTTGCAGACGCGCTCCAACTCGAGACGGTTGGCATCCACGACAACTTCTTCGATGACCTCGGCGGCAATTCCCTGCTGGCGCTGCGCATCGCCGGTGCCATCCGTCGCGATATCGGTGCCGACGTCGCCGCGACTGCGATGTTCACCGCGCCGACGATCGCCTTGCTGGCCCGCCATGTCGAGAGCTTCAAACCAGCCAAAGCTGCGGTTGCAGTTCGTGCGGTCGTCGCGCGGGCCGAGGCGATCGGCGCCACGATGTCCCTTGCCGAAATCGAAGCCATCCTCGAAGGGCGATTTCGCAACGAGTCCTCCGACGCCAAGGCTTTCGTCGCCACGGTGACGGAGCAGGGCGATCAGTTCCTGCTGTTCTCGCCCGGTGAGCGGCGCGCCAGCGATCGGACGGATGTCGCCTTTCCGCTGGGATCGATCTCGAAATTCCTCGCCTCGCTGCTGCTGGGCATGATGGAGCAGGCCGGCCGGATCACGATCCACACCGCGTTAGGAAGGAGGCTCCCTCGCGAGTGGCGGCTCCCTCAAACGCTTGCCGATTGTATTTCGATGGCCGACCTGGCCACGCACACGTCGGGCTTGCCGGCCTATGTCAAGGAGCTCGTGAATTGCTCGGAAGACGGTCTTCGCAACTATCTCGAGACGTTCGAGGGCGATCTGAGCGACAGGACGTATGAGTATTGTTCGCTCGGAATCTCGTTGCTTGGCTTCGCGTTGCGTCATGGCGAGGCCGATGACTACCTGAAGGTCCTGAGGCGGTATCTCCTTGATCCGCTCGGCATGACCAACACGGTGTCCAGGACACGAAGGACTCTGCCGGACGGGACGCAAGAGACAGGCTTCCATTTCTACGAATGCAGTTCGGACATGGCTACCTCGATCGACGATCTGCACCGGATTCTCGCCGCCTTCCTGGCGCGCGAGTCGTCGCCGGCCAAATCCGCTCTGTCCCGCATGCTGACGGTGTCACGGCCAACGGGGATGCCTGAACTCGATATGACGATCGGGCTTCGGTCGAGAACCACCCATGGCGATCATCTTCTCTATCATGGCGGCGGCGGCTCCGGTTTCCGCGCATTTTTCGGCCTCGCACCGAGACGTTCGAAGGGGATCGTGGTTCTCACGAACCGTGAGATTCACATCGGCGATATCGGCCAGCACTGGCTCAGCCCGGCCTATCCGCTCATTGTCCCGCGCCGCCCATAGCCGCGTGCGCTGGCGCAGGCTGCGGCGGTTGCCATCGCCTTAGCGACTACCGGAACCCGATACAGGCTCAATCTCTTGTTCTCCCAACTGACGGCGCTTCCCAATGATGACAGGTCCTCTGGTTTCGCTCAGCGCTGCGCAGTTGGAGATCTGGCTCGCGCAGGCGCTGCAGCCTGACAGTCCTTCCTACACCGTCGGCGAGGTGATCCATCTTCCCAGCACCCTCGATCTCGGCTGTTTCGAGCGTGCGCTCCGGCAGACGGTCGATGAGACGGATGCGTTGCACGTCCGGTTCTCACGCTCGGATCGGGGGCCTGTCCAACGGCTCGGTGTCCGACCGCGATGGCACCTCGTGCAGGATGAAACGCCGCTCCCGTCGAACGCCGATCTTACAGGCAGACTCGCGCACGAGCTCGCCGTCCCCATCGATATCGAAGGTGACTGTCTCGCACGCTTGCTGTTGCTGCGGGTCGAAGACGGTCATTTCGCCTGGTGCCAGCTCTACCACCACATCGCCATGGATGGCTTTGCACGTGCGCTCTTTGCCAAGCGCGTTGCCGACACATACAGTCGGCTCGTCTCGGGAAGGGAGACTTCCCCAAGGCCGTTCGGGGCCTTCGCGGAACTGCTGGCTGATGATCGCGACTATCGCGCGTCCGATGACGCTTTGCAGGACCGCGCCTACTGGCGAAACGAGCTCGATGGCTTCGTTCATGGTGCATCCGCGATAGGGCATGATCCGGATTGGAATGGCTTTCGACGTCAGACGGAACATCTCTCCGCAGGGCTGACCACCGCTCTTCGGACGATGGCTGCGACGACCGGCCTGAGCATCGCAACCCTCCTCTGTGCCGTTGCGGCGGTGATCTCTTCGTCGAGCCGTGGATCTGGCGATACCGTCATCGGTTTCGTGGTTTCGGCGCGGTCCGGCGCAGTGGCGCGGAACACGCCCGGCACTGTCTCGAATGTGGTCCCGCTTCGGTTGACCGTCGATCCCCGCGCCAGCTGGCGCGAGTTTCTGGCCGAGATCCGGTTGAAGATAAAGGCCGCGCTCCAGCATCAGCGCACACGCCTCGAGGATATCCGCCGCGACCTGTCCCTGACCGGGGCAGGGGATGAGCTCACCTCCGTCGTGGTCAACGTCATCCCGTTCTTCGACCTCCTGCAATTCGGGGACGAGACCGCGAAGCTCGAGAACCTCTCGAACGGTCCGGTCGACGACTACTCGGTCGTCGCCTATCCGAACGGTGACGAACCCGCATTGCGGATCGACTTCAACGCCAATGCCGGGCGGCGCAACGACGAGGACCTCACGCAGTTTCGTCGACGTTTCCTTCATCTTCTGTCGCGTTTGATGTCGGACGTCGATGGCCGTGTCGGCGCGGCGGACCTGCTGCTGGAGGAGGAACGCGATCTGGTACTCGGCAGCTGGAACGCGACGGCCGCCCTGCTGCCCGAGATGCTGCCCGGGGCCTGGTTCGAGGCGCAGGTCCGCCGCTCGCGTGACGCACTGGCCGTCGTCTGCGGTGGCGCCGCGTGGACGTATGACGAACTGAATCGTCGCGCCAACCGGATCGCCCATACGCTGCTCGCCCAGGGCCTCGGTCCCGAGGACTGCGTCGCCATCGTGATGTCGCGCGCGACGCCTGATCTGATTGCGGCGCTGATGGGCGTGCTCAAGAGCGGGGCTGCCTACTTGCCGTTCGATGCGACCTATCCGCCGGCGCGCATCGCCGCCGTGATCCGCGACGCGCATGTTCGCTTCGCCTTGACCGATGACGCCAATTTCGAGCGCCTGCCTGCGGACCTGCCTTGCCTGCGTCTCGGCCAGGATGCGCTCGCCGTTGAGGAAACCGATCCGCCTCCGCATCAGGGCCATCACCGCCTGGCGCCCGGCAACGCCGCCTATGTGATCTACACCTCTGGATCGACCGGCGTGCCCAAAGGCGTCGTCGTCGAGCAGCGGGGTGTCGCCGATCTCATCGCCTGGGCTCATGACATCTATACCAGCAGCCTCGACCGAGTCTTCGTCACGACATCGCTCGCCTTCGACGTCTCCGTCTTCGAGATTCTGGCGCCGTTGTGCCGGGGAGGTCGCATCGACCTCCTGGAGAACCTGCTCGCGCTCGCCGAGCATGCCGGCGATGCGGGCCCCGCCGCGATGATTAGCGGTGTTCCGTCCGCGCTGGCGAGCCTCCTCGACCACGCCGCCCTGCCACCAAAACTGTCCGCCGTCGTGCTCGCAGGCGAGGCCTTGCCGGCCCGCCTCATCCGCCGGCTTCGGGCCGAGCGTCCCGGCTGCCGCATCTCCAACGTCTATGGCCCGACGGAGGCCACCGTCTACGCAACCGCGTGGCATGCGCCCGACAGCGGCGACGAGGTGCCGCCGATCGGGCAGCCGGTGCGCAACCGGCGCGTTTACGTGCTCGACAAAGCGTTGCGACCGCTGCCTCCCGGCGTCACCGGCGATCTGTACCTCGCCGGCGTCGGGTTGGCGCGGGGTTATCTCGACCGTCCTGGTCTCACCGCCGAACGCTTTGTCGCCAATCCCTATGGCGCCCCCGGCGAGCGGATGTACCGCACCGGCGACATCGTCCGCTGGCGCGGCGACGGCAACCTCGATTATCTGGGCCGCTCTGACCACCAGGTGAAGGTCCGCGGCTACCGGATCGAGCTCGGCGAAGTGGAAGAGCAGCTGGTGCGTCATGCGGCCATCAAGGACGTCGTCGTCGTGCCGCGCGACCTCGGATCGGGCCTCGCCTCGCTGGTCGCCTATGTCGTGGCGCGCGATGCGCTGCCGCCGGCAGCGGAATTGCGCGCTCATCTGGCCGAGACGCTGCCGGACTACATGGTGCCCGGCGCCTTTATCGGCATCGCCGCGCTGCCGCTCAACGCCAACGGCAAGCTCGATCGTGCCGCGCTGCCTGCGCCGCGGGCCGGGAGCTGGCACGAGACCGCCGTCCCGCTCTCGACGCCGACCGAGACGATCATCGCCGACATCTTCGCGGACCTGCTCGCCGCACCCGACATCCATGCAAACTCGAACTTCTTCCATCTCGGCGGGGACTCGCTGCTGGCCGTTCGCCTGGTCGCTGCCCTGCGCAGACGAGTGGGGGGACGCTGGCCGCTCAGCACGGTGTTCAGATCGCCGACCGTGGCCATGCTGGCGCAGCATGTCGAGAGGGAAGCTGCCGGCAGCGATCGGAGTGACGACCAGCCGCAATGGATCCGTCTTAGTCCACGGCCCGAACGGATCCCGCTCTCCAGAGCCCAACGCCGCCTCTGGCTGCTGGATCGCCTCGAAGGCTCATTGCCCGCCTATCACGTTCCCGTCGCGATCGAGCTTGCGGGTCCCCTCGACGAGGCTGCGCTGCGAAGCGCAATCAACGACATCGTTCGGCGCCACGAGCCGCTTCGGACCTGCTTCGGCGAGGAGGACGGCGAGCCGTTTCAGATCGTCGTTGCCGAAACGAGCATCAATCTCGAACTGAAGACCGTGCAGGTCGAAGCGGCGGAAGTCGACGCGTCGATCCTGGCCGAAGGACGAAGCCCCTTCGATCTCAAGGCCGACATTCCCTGTCGCGCGGTGTTGTTCCGGATTGCTCCGGAGCTGCATGTTCTCCTTCTGACCGTGCATCACATCGCGATCGATGGCGCGTCGCTGACGCCATTGTTGCGGGATCTCATCCATAGCTATGCGGATCGGCGTGCCGGTCGCCCCGCGACGCTGGCGCCGTTGCCTCTCCAATATGCCGATGTCGCACTCTCCGAGCGGGGCGGAGATGGCGATGGCTCGCCGGGATCGAGCCTGCCGGATGACGAAGCCTTCTGGAAGAGGACCCTCCACGGCTTGCCGCAGGAAGCGACGCCTCGAACTGATTACGTCCGTCCGGCGGTTCTCGACGACCGCGGTGACGAGCACCATTTCGTCATTCCTGTCGAACTGCATCGCCGCATCCTCGACCTTGCGGCCGAAGCCGATGCCACGCTCTTCATGTTCATCCATGCGGCGCTGGCGGTGCTGTTGTCCCGGCTCGGCGCCGGAACGGATGTGCCGATCGGCACGCCGATCGATGGACGCCATGATCCGGTGCTCCGCGATCTGGTCGGATGCTTCGCCAACACGCTGGTGCTGCGAACCGGCCTCGCAGACGACCCGTCGTTCAGAACTCTGCTGGCCCGGGTTCGGGAGGCAGATCTCGCCGCCTACGACCATCAGGCTCTGCCGTTCGAGCGCCTGATCGAGCTCCTCGACCCACCGCGCTCGCTCTCTCTCCATCCGCTGTTTCAGGTGATGCTGGCCTTTGGCAACGCCGATCCGTTGCCTCAGGCGCCCGGATTGTCGGTCCGACGCCGCGCGGTGTCGACCAAGACCTCGAAATTCGACCTGTCGTTCACCTTTCGCGATCACCGTGATCCGGATCTCCGTCCGCTCGGCATGAGCGGCGTCATCGAATACAGCACGTCACTCTATGCCCCGAGGACGATCGAACTGTTCGAGAAGCGCTTCCTGCATCTCCTCTCGTGTTTGACGTTTGACATGGATGGCCGTGTCGGTGCGGTCGATCTGCTGCTGGAGGAGGAGCGCGATCTGGTGCTCGGTCGCTGGAACGCGACGGCGGCCCCGCTGCCCGAGAGGCTGCCCGCGGCGTGGTTTGAGGCGCAGGTTCAGCGTGCGCGCGATGCGACGGCGGTGGTCTGCGGTGCTGCCGCCTGGACGTATGACGAGCTGAATCGTCGTGCCAACCGGATCGCCCATACGCTGCTCGCTCACGGCATCGGGCCCGAGGACCGCGTCGCCATCGTGATGTCGCGCGCGACGCCGGATCTGATTGCGGCGCTGATGGGCGTGCTCAAGAGCGGGGCTGCCTACCTGCCGCTCGATGCCACCTATCCGCCGGCGCGCATCGCGGCTGTGATCCGCGACGCGCATGTCCGCTTCGCCCTGACCGATGACGCCAATGTGGAGCGCTTGCCGGCGGACCTGCCTTGCCTGCGTCTGGGCCACGATGCGCTCGCCGCTGAGGAGACCGATCCGTCTCCGCATCAGGGCCATCACCACCTGGCTCCCGGCAACGCCGCCTATGTGATCTACACCTCCGGATCGACCGGCTTGCCCAAGGGCGTCGTCATCGAGCAGCGCGGCGTCGCCGATCTCATCGCCTGGGCCCACGACACCTACGGCCGCAGCCTCGACCGCGTCTTCGTCACGACATCGCTCGCCTTCGACGTCTCCGTCTTCGAGATCCTGTCGCCGCTGTGCCGGGGAGGGCGCATCGATCTCCTGGAGAACCTGCTCGCGCTCGCCGAGCATGCCGGCGATGCGGGCCCGGCCGCGATGATCAGCGGCGTTCCGTCTGCGCTGGCGAGCCTGCTCGATCACGCCGCCCTGCCGCCGAACCTGTCCGCCGTCGTGCTGGCCGGCGAGGCCTTGCCGGCCCGCCTCATCCGCCGGCTTCGGGCCGAGCGTCCCGGCTGCCGCATCTCCAACGTCTATGGCCCGACGGAGGCCACCGTCTACGCGACCGCGTGGCATGCGCCTGACAGCGGCGACGAGGTGCCGCCGATCGGGCAGCCGGTGCGCAACCGGCGCGTCTATGTGCTCGACAAGGCTCTGAAACCTTTGCCTCCCGGCGTCACCGGCGATCTGTATCTCGCTGGTGTCGGGTTGGCGCGCGGCTATCTCGACCGTCCCGGTCTCACCGCCGAACGCTTTGTCGCCAATCCCTACGGCGCTCCCGGCGAGCGGATGTACCGCACCGGCGACATCGTCCGGTGGCGTAGCGACGGCAACCTCGACTATCTCGGCCGCTCCGACCACCAGGTGAAGGTCCGCGGCTACCGGATCGAGCTCGGCGAAGTGGAAGAGCGGCTGGTGCGTCATGCGGCCATCAAGGATGCCGTCGTCGTGCCGCGCGACCTCGGATCAGGCCTCGCCTCGCTGGTCGCCTATGTCGTGGCGCGCGATGCGCTGCCGCCGGCTGCGGAGCTGCGCGCTCATCTGGCCGAGACGCTGCCGGACTACATGGTGCCGTCAGCCTTCATCGGCATTGCCGCGCTGCCGCTCAACGCCAACGGCAAGCTCGATCGTGCCGCGCTGCCTGCGCCGCGGGCCGGGAGCTGGGGCGAGACCGCCGTCCCGCTTTCGACGCCGACCGAGACGATCATCGCCGACATCTTCGCGGACCTGCTCGCCACACCCGACATCCATGCAAACTCAAACTTCTTCCATCTCGGCGGGGACAGCATCACATCGCTGCGGCTGGTGGCGCGAGCCCGCGCGCGCGGCCTGTCCATCAGTCCGCGTCAGGTTTTCCGTCATCCCAACGTCGCCGGACTTGCGCTCGTGGCCAGCCCGGCTGCCGATAGTCCTTCGTCCGATCCGATCCCGGGGACATCGCTGCCGGCAACGCCGATCATGCTCTGGCTGCGGGATCGCGGGCAGAGCGCCCATTTCAGCCAATCCATTCTGCTCGATGTCCCCGCCGACCTGACCGAAACTGCGGTGGCCTTGCTGCTCGATCGGCTTGCCGCCCGCCACGATGCGCTGCGGCTTCGTCTCAACGTCGACTGGACCCTCGAGGTGCGTCCGGCCGAAGCCGGCTTCCATGCCGGCGCGGTTGCCACATTGCTGGCTGGGGCCGACGTGGTTCTGGCGGAGCAGGAGGCAGCGATGCAGCTTCAGCCCTTCGAAGGCCGGCTGCTGCAGGCGCGACTCGCTCCCGAGTCCGGAGATCGCGGACGCCGCCTGCTCCTCGTGATCCATCACCTTGCCATCGACGGCGTGTCCTGGCGCATCGTGATGAACGAACTTGCGGCGTTGTGGCAGGAGTTCACGCACGGGACCGCGCTGCCGCCGCCACCGCCGTCGACCTTTCGCGCCTGGGCTCTTGGACTGAGCGGCGCGGCGCGAAGCTCTGCGGTCGTCGGCGAGAGTCCCTACTGGCGCGGTGTTCTGGATGCACCCACGATCAGGTTCGCATCGGGCCCGCTGACCGCGGCCCGCGATCGTGTCGCGGTGGTCAACCGCATGACCAGATCTCTGACGCCGGCGGAGACGAGATCGCTCCTCGCCGCTCCCGGCCGGCTAAACCTGAAGATCCACGAGCTTCTGCTGACGGCGCTTCTCATGGCTGCGCGCCGGACCGCGCAGTCGGACGATGGTGCGCTGAGGATCGACGTCGAGGGGCACGGACGCGAAGACGTCGTCGCGGGGATCGACGCCGGCCAGACGGTGGGCTGGTTCACGAGCCTCTTTCCCGCAGTGTTGGGCGGTCCTGCCGGAAACGGAGCAGGCGACCTTCCGGCGCTCCTGCGCAGCGTCAAGCAGGCCATGCGCACGATCCCCGCCAATGGCGTGGGGTTCGGGCTGCTGCGCTACTTGAACGAGTCCGAAGGCCAGCCGTTTCGGGACGCTGCGACGCCTGAGATCTGCTTCAACTATCTCGGCCGCTTCAGCGACGGAGCGGGATCATGGCTGCCGGCGCCCGAGCATCCGGCGCTGGGCGTCGTCCGCGATCCCGATATGGCTGTCGCGCATGCCATCGAGGTCCTTGCGCACATCAGGGATGACAAATCCGGTCCTGTCTTTTCGATCGAATGGGCATGGGCACCCGATCTCGTCGCGGGCTCGACCGTCGAAGCACTGGCTCGGTCGTGGGACGACGCCCTCCGGTCCGTCCTCGATTTCGCGGGCAGGGACGACGTCCGTTCGATCCTGACGCCGGCCGATCTGCCGCTGGTCAAGCTGTCACAGGCCGAGATCGACGGGCTCGCTGCGCGGCGGGCGCAGCTCGAGGATGTTCTTCCGCTCACGCCGCTTCAGGAAGGACTGCTGTTCCACACGCTTTATGACGACGAGGGCGATGACACCTATCTCGTCCAGCTGGTCTTGAGGTTGGGAGGGCAGGTGGATCCGGGCCGCCTGCGCGCGTCATGTGCTGGCCTCGTCGCGCGACACGCCATCCTGCGCTCATGCTTCGAGCACCAGGGCCATGATCGTCCGATCCAGATCGTCTCATCAGCGGTCGAGCTGTGCTGGGAAGAGGTACGCATCGCCGATGCGCATGACGAGCAGGCCTGGCTCGCCTCCAACCAGGCCAGGCGCTTCGACCCCGCCCGGCCTCCTTTGGTCGCCTTCACGCTGCTTCGACGAGACGACGGGACCTCGCTGCTGGTCCTCAGTCTGCATCACCTTCTTCTCGATGGCTGGTCGATTCCGGTCGTGATCCGCGATCTCGCCGCGCTGTATGACGGCGTCGGTCTCCCGGCGGCCGTTCCCCATCGTCGCTTTCTGCAATGGCTGGCCGCTCAAGATCAGGCCGAGGCTCTCAAGTCCTGGACCGAAGCCCTTGCCGGTGCCCCGCCTCTCACGCCATTGGTGGAGAAGAAGGATGCAAGCCGGTCGATGCTCCACGCCGTTGCGCGCGAGTGCTTGAGCGCTGTGGAAACCTCTGCGATCGCAGCCTGTGCCGCAGCCTTGTCCACCACGCCGAGCGTGCTGGTACAGACCGCGTGGGCGGTCCTGTTGTCGCGTCTGACGCGCCAGGATGAGGTTTCGTTTGGGATCACCGTTTCGGGCCGGCCCCCGGAACTCCCAGGCGCGGACCAGATCGTCGGTCTTTTGATCAATACGCTCCCGCTGTGGGTCTCCGTCCGGCAGGACATGACGTTGCGGCAGCTCTGCCAATCCGTTCAGGACAGGGTCGCCTTCCTGCTCGCACATCCCGACGTGCCGTTGGCCGATCTCCAGCGCATCGCGGACGGCAAACTGTTCGATACGCTGGTGGTGTATGAAAGCTATCCTGACCGCGAAGCCGGCCTCGGCGCGGGCGGCTTGCGGATCGACGCTGTCGAGGGGCGTGAAACATCGCACTACACGCTTTCGTTTCTGGCGCTTCCAGGCAGGCAGCTCGCCTTCCGGCTCAACTATCGCGCTGATCTGTTCGAGCCGGGCGTGGGTGAAGAACTGCTTGCCCGCTTTCGGCGTCTTCTGCTCGGACTCTGCGCCGACCCGGATCAGGCCGTCGGTGCGCTGAGTGCCAGCTCTGCTGAGGATTCGCAGCCCGGGCTGATCAGCGGTCCCGACCCGGTCACGCAGCCCCGAGACGTGATCACGCTGTTCAACGCGCAGGTCGCACGTCGGCCGACGTCGATCGCCGTCGAGAGCGGGCCGGACCAGTTGACGTTCCAAGATCTCGACGTCTGGGCGGATGCGATTGCCGCGCGCCTGACGAAAAGGGGCGTGGGGCCGGAAGATCGGGTCGCTCTGATTTTCGACCGCGGAGCCGCATTGGTGGCAGCGCTCCTCGCCGTCCTGAAGACCGGCGCCGCGTTCGTGCCGCTCGACCCGAAATATCCCGACGCGCGGATCGAGGCCCTCATCGCAGAAGCCGACGTCCGCATGACGCTCGGTGACGCCGCCGCAAGGCAACGCCTGCGGTCCGAGATCAGTCTGGTCGATGCCCCTGAGATCGGCGAGCATTTTCCGGCGACCGTTCCGTCTGCGGACAGTCCGGCCTATCTCATTTTCACGTCCGGCACGACCGGACGGCCGAAGGGAGTCGTCGTCACCCATGGCGGGCTTGCGAACTACGCCGGCTGGGCGATCGACGCCTATCGCCTCGGCGAGGGCGGTGGTGCAGCGGTCACGACCTCGGTCGCGTTCGATGCAACCATCACGAGCCTGCTGTTGCCGCTCCTGGCCGGCGAACGCGTCACGCTGTTCGATGAGGCGCGTCAGTTCGATCTCCTCGCCCATCCGCGTGAGCGGCTTTCCCTGCTCAAGCTGACTCCGACCCAGGTCGGATTGCTGGCGCAGATGTCGACCGCGGAACGTCTCGCCGGACTGGCGCAGCGGCTCGTCATCGGCGGCGAGGCGCTGGCAGCGGAAACGCTGCAGCCCTGGCGGAGAGGGGCGCCGGACACGCGTCTCATCAACGAGTACGGTCCGACCGAAACGGTCGTCGGCTGCGTCGCCTATGAAGTGCGGCCGGACGATCCGGAAGCGGGCGCCGTCGCGATCGGCGCACCGATTGCCGGCACACGGCTCCTGATCCTCGATGAGGCGCTGCAACCCGTTCCTCACGGACTGCCCGGCGAATTGTACATTGCGGGCGCCGGGCTCGCGCGCGGCTATTTCCGGCGCCCCGATCTCACCGCCGAGCGCTTCGTCGCAGCTCCCTGGTGCGGTCGCGGCGCGCGGATGTACCGGACTGGCGACCTCGTGCAGCGCCGGGGCGATGGCGCGCTCGTCTTCCTCGGCCGCACGGATCATCAGATCAAGGTGCGGGGTCACCGGATCGAGCCCGCCGAGATCGAGATGGCGCTTCTCGAACTGCCGGGCATCGATCAGGCATTGGTGCTGGCGAGGTCCGACGAGGCGAGGCGGCAGAGGCTGGTGGCCTATGCCATCGCCCGCGCCGCGCCTCCGCACTGGCGCGAGTTGCTGGCGGGCCGGCTGCCGGACTTCATGGTGCCGGACGATCTGGTGACACTCGACCAGTTCCCGCTGACGGCCAACGGGAAGATCGATCGGGCCGGGCTGCTGACCCCGACGCGCAAGGCCGAGGGTTTCGTCGAGCCGGCGACGGAGGCTGAGCGCGCACTCGCGCAGATCGCCGCAGGCCTTCTCAAGGTCGATCGCGTGAGTGCCGATGCGGGCTTTTTCGCGCTCGGCGGCGATTCCATCCTGTCGATCCAACTGGTCAGCCGCGCCCGTCGCGCGGGCTATGTGCTGAAGCCGCAACAGGTGTTCGAGCTGCAGACGGTGCGCGCCCTTGCGGCCGCAGCCCGGCCCGTGAAGGCGGACGCCGCCGCGCGGCCTGCCGCGGCGACGTCGTTCGAGCCGACACCGATCATGCAATGGTTGTCGCGCCGCGGCGGTCCCATCGGGCGCTACGCCCAGTCGGTCGTCATCGACCTGGGGGCGGACACCACCGCCGCTGCGGTGATCGAAGCCGTCGGCACGCTTTGGCGTCGTCACGAGATGCTCCGCGCCAAGCAGCTTGCCGACGCCATCACGATCCTGCCGGTTGAAGCTGCCACACCACCAGACGTGTCACAGAAGGCCGCGGCTACGACGGAGTGGAGAGCGCAGCTTGCGGAGGAGCGCGAGAGGCTGGCGTCGGCTCTCTCGCCCGAACGCGGCATCATGCTGCAGGCAACGATCTTTGCAGGTGAGGATCGGCTCTGGCTGCTGCTCTGCCTGCATCATCTCGTCTGCGATGGTGTGTCCTGGCGGATCCTGATTGAAGATCTCGACAACCTTCTTCGCGGACGCGCACTCGATCAGCCCTCGACGCCGTTTGCCACCTACGCGCGCGAACTGGCCGGCGATGCCTCGTCGCGCCGGCATGAGCTCCCGTTCTGGCACGGGCAGCTCGATTCGACGGGCCAGCTGCTGCCGAACGTCTCCCTCGACCGGGCACGCGATACGTTCGGCACCCGACAGGTGCTCCGCACGACCTTGCCGCATGAGGTGACCCTGGCGCTGCTTGGGCCGATCCCGCAAGCCTTCGCCGCGAGCATTGACGACATCCTGCTGACGGCGCTCGTGATCGCCGTTCGACGCTGGCGTCAAGGTCAAGGGGATGCACGGCCGACCCTGCTCCTGGCCGTCGAAGGCCACGGACGCAGCCACGGGTCTCTCGATGTCTCGCGGTCGGTGGGCTGGTTCACCGTGATGTATCCGCTCCTCCTGTCGCTCGATGATCTCGCGTCGTCGAGCGCGATCGATGACGCGGTGCTGACGATCAAGGAGCAGCGGCGACGTACACCGGGAGATGGCAGTGGCTACGGCATCCTCCGCGCGTTGGCCGAGAAGGGCGACGTGGACGCCCGGAGTCTGACCGCGAACGGGATTGAGCCGCAGATCCTCTTCAACTATCTGGGACGCTCGGCAGGTGCGCTCGACGAATTCGCGGCGAGCGCCGACGACGACTTGCCGCTCGCACATATCCTGACCGTCAATGCCATCGCCCGCGAGGAACAAGACGGCAGGGCGGCATTCGATCTCGACTGGTCTTTCGCTCCCCGTCTGATCGGCGCGTCGGATGTCGCGGCGATCGCTGATCATTGGCACGCTGCGATTGCCGACATCGCGAGCTCGGTGGCGCGGGGCGGGGGCGGGCGGTCGCCGTCAGATTTCCCGCTCGTCGCGCTGTCGCAGGAGCAGGTCAACGGCCTCCTCAGGGCCGTCCCCGACGCCGTCGATATTCTGCCCCTCGCGCCGCTCCAGGAAGGCCTCCTGTTCCACGCCCGCTACGAGCGAGAGGCGAGCGCGCTCTATGTGTCTCAAGTCGTTCTCGACCTCGAAGGTCCGCTGGATGAGGAGCGGCTGCGCGCGGCAGCTGCTCGTCTAATCGACCGGCATGACAGCCTGCGGGCGACCTTCCTCGACACCAGCGATGCGCGGCCGGTGCAAGCGATCCGCCGCACGGTGCCGCTCGACTGGCGCGTCATCAGCCTGCCGGAGCAAAGCGACCTCGCCCCCGATCAGGCCGTTCGCGACATCATGGACGCGGATCGCTGCGCGGGTTTCCGCTTGGATCGTTCCGATCCGCTGGTCCGCTTCCGCCTCATCCGCCGTGACGCGCAGCATTACAGCCTGCTCTGCACCTTCCATCATATCGTCATCGACGGGTGGTCGATCCCGAACCTCATTCGCGAATTAATGACGTTGAACGCCGATCCCTCGGCGGAATTGGCTGCTCCGGGTCGGCGCAAGGACTACCTCGCCTGGCTCGCCGCGCAGGATCGTGAAGCCGCGATCGGCGCGTGGCTCAACGCCTTGAATGGACTCAACCAGCCGGTCCGGCTGGCCGGCGCCGCCGCTCCGGGCGACGGCCCGCACCTGCAGATCAGGCGCGGCCTCGCCCCCGATACGGAGGCTGGCCTCCTTGCCCTCGCGCGCGCCAACAATCTGACCGTCAACACCGTGATGCAGGTTGCCTGGGCCATCCTGCTCGGACGGCTCACGCGACGCAACGATGTCGTCTTCGGCATCACGATCGGTGGCCGGCCGGCGGAATTGCCAGGCGTCGAGTCGAGCGTGGGCCTGTTCATCAATACGCTTCCGCTGCGGGTTGTGCTGCGTCCGGACGAAAGCGCGCATGCGCTTCTACAACGGGTTCAAGCCTCTCAAGCCGCGCTGCTGTCGCATCAGCATGTGAGCCTCACGGCCATCCAGCGGGCCATCGGATTGGGCGATCTGTTCGACACGCTGCTGGCTTACGAGAACTACCCGCTCGACCGGGCCGCGCTTGCGCGGCCGGTGGGAGACCTCGCGGTCGCCCGCGTCTGGAGCGTCGATTTCGCGCATTATCCGCTCTCGATCGTCATCGTACCGAGCGGCTCGCTCGAAATCAGGTTCAACGCCCGCGCGGACATCATTCCGGAAACGACGCTGCAGGGAATTGCCGCGCAATTCGTTGCGCTTCTTGACGATCTGTCGCGGCAGACCGATCGGCCCGTGGGGGCTCTTGGAACGAGAAGGTCGTCCGTCGCACCGGCGCTGCGTGGCGCCGTGGCCGAGCAGCCCGAACCTTCGATCTGCGATGTCTTCGCGCGCCAGGCCGAACAGCGGCCCGGCGCGACGGCCATCGTCGATGGAGCGCGAAAGATCACCTATGCCGAGCTGGATGCATCGTCCAACCGGCTCGCCCGGCATCTCGTCACGTTGGGCCTGCGCAGCGGTCAATCCGTGGCCATGGTTCTGCCGAGAGGTGCGGAGCAGGTCACCACGATGCTGGCGATCCTGAAGGCCGGGGGCTGCTACATCCCGCTCGACGAAGCGCTTTCGGCCGCCCGCGTGGCTGACATCCTGACGGAATCCGGTGCGGCCTTCGTGGTGGCCGTGAAAGCGATAGACCTGTCGTTGCGCGACGGCATCACGGCGATCGTCCTCGATGATCCCAGGACCGCATCTTGCATCGCCTCGTCACCGTCAACGCCGCTCGCCATCACGGTGCATCCGCTGGCAGCCGCCTATGTGATCTACACATCCGGTTCCACGGGGCGCCCCAAGGGCGTGGTGGTGAGCCACGCGAATGTCTTGCGGCTCTTCACGGCCACGCAGCAATTCGCCTTCAATGAACAGGATTGCTGGACGCTCTTCCACTCGGTGGCGTTCGACTTCTCGGTCTGGGAGATCTGGGGCGCGCTCCTGCATGGCGGTCGCCTCGTGATCGTTCCCTGGGAGACGTCGCGCGACCCCGGCGCCTTCCTGGCCCTGGTCGAGGCGCAAGGTGTCACGATCCTGAACCAGACCCCGTCGGCGTTCTACCAGCTCCTGGACGCGATCGAACTGCAGCCCGAGCTCGCTGCGAGTTTAGCGCTTCGCTGGATCATCTTCGGCGGCGAGGCGCTCGACGTCGCGAGGCTGCGGCCTTGGTTCGACCGGTTCGGAACCGAACGGCCGCAACTCGTCAACATGTACGGAATCACCGAGACGACGGTCCATGTCACGCATCTGCTCCTGCCGGTCTCGCCGGACGCAGGCGGTAGCCCGATCGGCAGCCCGATCGATGATCTCGAAATTCACCTCCTAGATACGTCCTTGCGCGAAGTGCCAATCGGAATCATCGGCGAGGTCTTCGTCGGCGGAGGCGGCGTGTCTCGGGGCTATCTCGGGCGCCCAGATCTGACCGCCGAACGTTTCGTCGCCGATCCGGCGGACAACGGCAGACGACTCTACAGGACCGGCGATCTTGCCTTGCGGCGCGAGGATGGAAGCCTGGCGTATGTCGGCCGCTCCGATCTTCAGGTGAAGATGCGCGGCTTCCGCATCGAGCTCGGCGAAATCGAAAGCCGGCTCTCGCTGCTCGATGGCGTCAGGCAGGCGGCCGTGATCCTGCGCGAGGACGAGCCGGGGCATCGGCGGCTCGTGGGCTATGTCGTGCTGGGCGAGGATGCCGTGCATGCTGAGGCGAGCCTGCGGGCGTCGCTGGCGGCCTACCTGCCGGGCTACATGGTGCCGTCGCACATCATGATGCTGGACCGCATGCCGCTGACCCGCAACGGCAAGCTCGACCGCGACAGGCTGCCCGCGCCGGAACGCGCCGTGTCCTCGGGCAGGCGCGCCCCGCGTGACAGGCGCGAGGAAGAGATGGGCAGACTGTTCGCCGAGGTTCTCGGCCTGCCCGAGGTCGGTGTCGACGAGGAATTTTTTGCGCTGGGTGGCGACTCGCTGCGCGCGATGCGGCTGATCGGGCTGGTCAGAGCCCGCTTCCAGGTCAACTGCTCGATCCGCACGCTGTTCGACAATCCGACGGTCGAAGCCCTGGCGAACAGCATCGATCACGTCGCCCCCGAGGGGAATCCCTTGGAGGGGCTCATCGCGATCAGAGCTGCCGGCACGAGACCGCCACTCTTCTGCATCCATCCAGGTGGTGGCCTGAGCTGGGTCTATGCGCGATTGATGCGATATCTCCCGGCCGATCAGCCGATATATGCGCTGCAAGCCCGTGGCTTCAAGGACGGCGACTCGCTTGCTTCGAGCATCGAGTCGATGGCGGACGACTATCTGGCGGCCATGCGCAAGGTCCGCCCGGAAGGTCCCTACCATCTTCTCGGTTGGTCGTTCGGTGGTTTGACCGCCTATGCCATTGCATGCCGTCTGCAAGGGCAGGGCGCGGCTCCTGGGATCGTCGCGCTGCTCGATGCCTATCCGGTCCGCGCTGCGGATCAGGCCATGCCGCTCCATGACGATGAATTGCTCGCCGATCAGGTCGCGATGTTGGGGGCGGTTCCTCGGCGGAAGGGCGCGGGGTCCCTGCGCGAGGCGCTGCTAGCCGACCGCGGTGTGCTCTCCACGCTCAGTGCAGGGGATATCGACGCCCTCGTCGAGATCACGCGCAACAATGTGCGAATGGCCACGGGCTGGGAGCCGCCCCGTCTGGAAGGTGACGCGCATCTCTTCATCGCGGATGCCGGCTCCTTGCCGCCATTCGATTGGACGGACCGAGTTGGCGGGACGCTCCATCGCCACCTCATTCCCTGTCGCCATGGCGACATGCTGCAACCCGGCCCGCTCGCTCGCATCTGTCACATCCTCAACGACCTACTGACGCAAGCCAACCAGCAGGAGATCCTCTCATGACCAATCCGTTCGAAGATCCCGAGGCCCGATACCTCGTTCTCATCAATGACGAGGGGCAATATTCGCTCTGGCCCGCCTTCGCAGACGTTCCTCCCGGTTGGGAGGTCCGGCTGCGGGACGCTGCGCGCGCCGAGGCGCTTGCTTTCGTGAACGAGAATTGGACCGACATGCGTCCGCGCAGCCTGATCAAAGCCATGGAGGGCGGCACGCCATGACCGAGATCGTCGAAAGAACGGCAGAGACGCTTCGATCAAATTGGCCTGAGGCGTTTGCCCGCGACGGATACATCGTGATTCACGACGTCCTGTCAGCCGCTGAGATTGACGCATGCGCGGCGTCTCTCGCAACGCTGCGCGAACTGCGTCCGGACCTCATTGTTCCGTCGACCGCACCCGCCCGCGACCGGATCGAATCCATGGTGAGGGTGGCGCAGGCAGGAAACGAGATCGATGCGGTGGAGCAGATTGCCCTCCATCCAACGATTCGTGACGCGCTTCACCAGGTGTTCGGTCAGGCGCCGGTGGCGCGGTACACGCGGCTTCTGGCTCAATCCCCAGGCGCCTTGCCGGTCAACGCGGCGCGACGCGGCACGCCCCATCTCCACAATTTCGGGATGGCGACGCGCCCGCCGGGCGGCCGGGCGATCGCCTGGACCCCTGTCGACGACGTTCATCCCGACGCGGGCCCGATGTGGGTGCTGCCGCGGTCGCACGTCGAATTCGCCTCATTTCCGGATCGACTGCTCGATGCCATTCCGAACAGCCGCGACCGCCTGCACCAGCTCTGGCAGCACGGTGGCAGCGCGGAAGATTGGCTAAGCTGGCACGGCGAGGTCGGCGATCACTCGATGGCGATCCTCGCCGACTGGATCGAGGAGACCGGTGCTCAGCCTGTCCCGGTGATGCTTCGTAGAGGTGACGTTCTGATCTTCTCCAACGACCTACTGCATGGCTCGCTCATTGCGCGCAATCCCGACATCCCGCGCCGGATCATGTTCACCCACTATCATGCCGACGGGCGAGAGCTCTGGGAGCTCGGTGACGCCGTGGGATCTGATGAGAACCCTCACGGACCTCGGTACTTCGAGAAGCGGGACTGGGTCCGGCGCACGCGCGGACTGACAGATCCCGACAGCCTGTACCGGTTCTACGCATCCATGAAGGGATTTTTTAACTAACACATCGGGTGAATCTACCCGCACTATCCGGGATCGGATGAAAACAGATGTCGCGAGACTTTCGCGATACCGCCCCAAAACGTACCGCTTGATCGTGCACACGCGTCAACTGAACTAATCGGCGACGATGAGGGCGGATCCTCGTCTCGGTTAGTCAACTTCACAGGAAGTGCTCACAGTAACGCGTCCATGGAGACATCACCCATGATCAAGTCGCGACTTGCCTTATCAGCACTGATCAGCGCCTGCGCGCTGTTCGTGCCGTTTGCCGCGCAATCCCAGACGCTGACGACGCTCCACGCCTTCACGGGATCGGGCGACGGCCTGAAGCCAGGGCCGCTGTTGAACGCGGACGGGAAGCTGTTCGGGACGACGTCGGCTGGCGGCACCTCGAGCAAGGGGACGGTCTTCGAGATCACGGCGGCAGGTACGGAAAAGATCCTTCATTCCTTCGGAGGACCCGACGGCGCCGTTCCCTATGCCGGCGTGATGAAGTTTGGTCCTTATCTGATCGGCACGACGGTCCTCGGCGGGCCAATCCCTGCAGCGGCAGCGGTTGCGGGACCATTTTCACGATCTCGCCCCAGGCCGGCGAAACGGTCAGCTACTCGTTCCAGGGCAATAGCGACGGCAAGCTGCCGGAGTCGGGTCTGCTGGAGGTCGGCAGCGTGCTCTATGGGATCACCGCGCTCGGTGGCGGGGCCGGATGTGGTGGTGGCGGCTGCGGGACAGTCTTCAAGTTCGCCCCTGGGAGCAACCGTGCCATCGTCGTCTATTCCTTCGCCGGGCAAAGCGACGGACAGCCTCCCGTGGCCGGGCTGGTCCGGGTTGGAGACAACCTCTTTGGAACGACGGCTGGCGGCGGGGCCTCGGGGCGGGGCACGGTGTTCGCCATCAATCTGGCCACGGGCGCGGAAAGGGTCCTGCACGCATTCGCGGGGAGCGATGGTGCTCAGCCTCTGAGTGCGCTCACGTATGTCCGCGGCAGACTCTACGGAACGACCTTCGCAGGCGGCGCGTCGGACAATGGCACGGTCTTCTCGATCGATCCCGCTTCGGGAGCCCTGTCGGTTCTCCACTTCTTTGGCGGCGACGATGGAGCGAACCCGGCCGCGGCCCTGGTCGAAGTGAAGGGCCAACTTTATGGAAGCACCAGAGGGGGAGGAGCCGGGGATTTCGGCACCCTGTTCCGCATCAATCCCAGCACCGGCAATTTCCAGATGGTCTATCAATTCAGCGGCGGCCTGGACGGCGCCAATCCGGCCGCCGCTCTGGTCAATTGCGACGGCATTCTCTTCGGGACGACGGCGCATGGCGGGTCGAGCGTGGACGGAGGCACGGTGTTCAGGTTTCAGCCGCCCAAGCCTGTTTTGTCGCGAAGGCACGGTCCGGCCGCGGAGCGGCAACGAGCCGGCTGAACGGCGGCTTTTGCTCCGGTGCTTCTGACCGTTGCCTCGTCAGAACCAAGGCATGCGCGGCTCTACGAGACCAAGCGCGGCGAGGAGAAATCGGCGCGCGCAGGCTCCTTCGAGCCAGTGGTCCGATCCCTCTTTCCGTACTTGGAGATCCGAAGCTCGGGATCACCCCGAGCTTCAGTCTCGTGTCAGTCACCGTTGATTCTGCATGTCTGATCCAAAGATTCGCAAGTTCAACCATGGCGCGGATCACGCACGCGTTGTGACGCGAGCCGTCCGGCGATACTGACGGATGCATTCTGATAAGCGGCAATCACCGATCGATATTGGCAACTAACACGCAAGCCTTGCAGGAGAGTATTTTCCAGGCGTGGCAAGGACACATCAATTGCGTGATCCATTGGTCTGGATTGAAGCCTGCCGGGAGCATGAAGCTTCGTCCAAGGGAATTTCCGTAATCGGATTTCGGGAAAAATTGGAAGTTGGTTGCCTGCTTTGTCTCAACCTTGCGTTTGGCAAATTTGCGCTGTGTTGCTGCCTGAATCGGTTCCTAGCTATCAAGCAGAGCTAATAGAAAATCACTGAGGGGATCTGGGGTGACATGGTGAGACGCAGTCTGCTTACAATGCTGTTGACGACGGTGGCGCACAACGCCTTCGCTCAATCTGCCGGAGGGACGGCTCCAATCGCTGTCCCGGAAGTCGTCGTCTCCGCACCGACGCAATACGATCCTTACAGCGGAAAATACAACGGGGCCGTCGCCGAGACATCCGATGTGACCGGCGTCAACAAGCCGATCCTCGACACGCCACGCTCGGTCTACGTCGTCACCCCGCAGACGCTTCAGCAGCAGATGCCGCAAAGCCTCGTCGAAGCGGTCCGTAGCATTCCGGGCGTCTATGCCGGAAACGGTACCGGCGGCAACACGGACTACCTCACCCTGAAGGGATTCGAGGTCAATACGACGGACGCGATCCTGGTCGGCAGTGGCAACGGGCTGCTGGTCGACGGTGTTCGAGCGCCGATGAATCGTGCGCTGAACGCGAACTCGAACAGCGTCGAACTTCTCAGCGGGCCCGCCTCCTACCTCTATGGCTATTCGTCTGAGGGCGGCGTTTTGAACGTCAACCGGAAGCTGCCGCTCCCGGAAGCCCATTACACGGCGGAATTCCTTGGCGGCCTGCCCAGCGGCGATTTCAAGAACTTCGCAGGTTCGATCGATGCGACCGGGCCGCTGGCCAAGACGGCCGATGGCGTGTTTGCCTACCGATTCGTCGCCAGTGCGTCGAAGAGCGACCCCTGGCGCACGGGCAACCCGGTCAGCCGCGATGAGCTCATTGCGCCGACGTTGGCGTATTACAGCGATATGGTCAATTCGGTGCTCGCCTACGAGCATGGGCAGAACAGGCAACCCTATGACCGGGGTGTCACCAGCTTCAACAACGCGCCGCTGAATATCCCGCGGACGGTGTCATACTCAGAGCCATTCTCGAACTATAGCGAGAAATACGACTGGGTTCATGGCCATACCGACTTCAATCTCGACAAAAACACCGATTTTCATCTCAAATACTCCTATGCCTCCACGCAGATGAACCAGTCGGTGATCCGGTCCGACAACCAGAGCGACTTCAATGCCGCGACTGGCGACCTCAAGCGCTACTTCTCCACGAACGGGCCCGATGGCCGCGTCACTGACCAAGGTCTCATCGGCTTCAGCGGCGCCCACCGCTTCGACACGGGAATTCTGCGTCATGAGGTCCAGGCCGGCGCCGACTATTACGACGCGACGCTGACCGAAAACAACGTGTGGAACAGCAAGAGTTTCGGCGGATTCAATCTCTACAATCCGGTCTATGGTCAGGCCAATTTTGGGACGTTGACCGCCACGAGCCATCCGGCTGGCGAGCCGCTTTCACTGCAGAAGATCCGCGAGCTCGGCGTATTCGCGCAGGATGCCGTCACACTCGGCAGGCTGACGCTCACCGGCGGTGGCCGCTACGCACAGATCTATGAATATCAGCGCTATGCGGGTTCGACCCAAACCGACTATACGTCTTACGCTTTCCTGCCGTCGACCTCGGCTCTGTTGAAGATCAACGACAGCGCCTCGCTGTTCGCCGATTATTCGAAATCCTATCGACCCAACATCTTCGCCACGGGCCTTGGCGTGAACCTCAAATTCGTCGGACCGATCCTGCCTCAGCAGGGCACCGGCTACGAAGGCGGCATCAAGGCCAAGTTCCTGGACGGCAAACTGCTGGCGCAAGCGTCCGTGTTCCGGATCGACAAGACCAACGTCCAGACACTGATCGGCAGCGCCCTGACGTTTCAGCAGGCCCAGCGCTCGGAAGGCGTTGCGCTCTCGCTGCTCGGCAAGATCACGCCGAACGTGGACGTCAATGTCGCCTACAGCCATCAGCGCGTCTACGTGACCGACGACATCGCGGCGAACAACACGATCGGCAAGCAGGTGGTCAACGCGCCCAGCGACATTTTTGCGCTGTTCGGTGCCTATCATTTCATGGACGGAGCGCTCGACGGCCTCACGGTGTCCGCGGGGCTGAGCGGTGCCACCAGGAACGCCGTCGATTCGAAGAACACGTTCTTTCTGCCAAGTTATGTGATCGCCAACGCCGGCGTGTCCTACAGCTTCAAGCCGCAGCCTGGAGGACCGCTGACGACACTGTCCTTCAAGGTCAACAACCTGTTCGACACGACCTATTATCCGTCGTCGGGAAGCAAGACGAACTGGATCACGGTCGGTGACCCGCGCACCTTCCTCTTCAGCATGAAAGTGAGCCTCTAAAGCCGAGCAACGAGGTGACATGATCGTCGCCACGGGTGCAACGAAGCCGCGACGGACTGAGGAATGTCGCGGCTTCGGCGACGTGAGGGAGCTGCGCCAGCACCGCTCTCGCTCGTGTTCTCGAGTGCTGCAAGGCTATGGCCGTTGCGACGTGCGCAATGCTCACCAGGCTGCGCGGGTCCCCGAACGATCCTCGCGGCGCAAGCCGAAGATCGGCTGCTCAATAGGCGCCAAAGCCATCCGTCACGATCTCATCGGACTCGTTCCCATACCTCTCAATAGCTGTGGTGCGTCGGCCAGTGCCGATCAGCGGCCCAGCATATTTGGCCAACGGAAACCAGGCGCTGGCGTACGCAACCATGTGCGCCTTCCAAAGCTAACCGGCTGCGATGACGCGATTAACGTTCTTGGTGACAGGACGGAGCCGATCTCCGGGCCTCCTGGCGAGCGTCCGGCTTTCTCAATGAGTAAACGTGATCGGAATGGTCAGGACGGTCTGGGCCTGGGGCATACTCGGCGGAAAAGGCGGGAGCGGTTGGGCGCGTTCGATCATGGCTAACGCTTCCTGATCGTATGCGGGCGAACCGGAGCTGCGTGTGATGTGGCGCGACAGAACGCGGCCGTTCCGGGTCACGGTGAAGTTGAGCTGGACGGTGACATTCTGACGCTCGACAGCCGCCGGATAGCGTTTTTCGCGCAGCACCCGGGCCCTCAGCTCGCCGAGCCACGCCGAGCGTCCGTCATCGGCGCCGACACTCGCATCGGCCTGGTGTCGAGGCGGTGCAATGAGTTTGGGGGCCTGTGCGGGGGCGGTTTCAGCCGACTTGGCAGCAGGCTTCTTGCGATCCGCGTGCTCGACCTTGGGCCGCCGGGCCGGGGGCGGGCCGATCTTCGTCTCGGACTTCGGCTGTTCGACCACCTTTTCGACGGGCGCCTGAGCCTCGACCAGCGGCTCCGCGGTCTCGGATGGCGCCGTTGGCTGCGGCGTCTGCTCTGCCGGTGCCGAAGACGGTGGAGGCTCGGCAGCCGCCGATTGTTGTTCTGGTTCTGGCGGACGGTCCTCAGGAGAGGGCGCTGGCGGCGGTGCAAGTTCTTCCGCCGGCTGCGGCACGGGCGCGTTCTGCGTCGGCGCCTGGCCTACGGTCTGAGATGGCGGTTCGGTCGGAGGCGGCAGGAGCTCGACGGTGACGACGGGCGCTGCGGCCAGATCGGCCGTGGGGCGGTAAAACGCCAGATAGCCGACGAAAGCCAGGATGTGCGCGGTCGATACGATCGTCGCCGCCAAGCCCAATCCGGTCCAGGGTGATTGGTCTTCTTCGTCGTGCCAAGCGGCTGGTCGGCTGCTCATGTCCCCTGCCTGACATCCAGCGCGACCAGGGCGACCTTGGTGTAGCCGGTCGCGCGCAGGAGATTCATGACCTCCATCACCTCGCCATAGCTCACCGCGCTGTCGGCGCGGAAGAACAGCCGTTTGTCGCGATCGCCGCCGCTCGCCGCTTCGAGCGCTCCTCCGAGCGCCTCGCGCGCCACAGGCGTGTCGCTGATCGCGAGCGAGCGATCGGCCTTGAGCGTGACGAAGATCGGCTGGTCCGGCCGCGGCTGTGGCGCAGCCGTTGATTTCGGCAGGTCGACCGGTACGTCCACGGTCGCGAGCGGTGCCGCGACCATGAAGACGATCAGGAGCACCAGGATCACGTCGATGAACGGCGTGACGTTGATCTCGTGGTTGATCGTGAGATCGTCGCCACTTTCGGCTCGAAAGGCCATTGCAGCGCCTACTCTGCGGCTTCGGTGATGGGCTGGGTCGGCGCTTCCGCCGCGATCCATGTTGGCGGCGAGTGGACCGGAATGCGGTCCGTCAGACAGAGTACGGCGACCGACGCATCCCGCAATGTCGCGCGGTAACTGCCGATCGCGCGCGTGAATGCATTGTAGATCACGACCGCCGGAATCGCGGCGACGAGGCCGGCCGCGGTCGAGAGCAGCGCCTCGGCGATACCGGGAGCCACCACGGCAAGGTTGGTGGTGTGCAGGCGCGAGATGCCAATGAAACTGTTCATGATGCCCCAGACGGTGCCGAAAAGGCCAACGAAGGGGGCGACAGCGCCGATCGTGGCAAGCAATCCCATGCCGGACGCGATGCGCCGGCTCGCAGCGGCCTCGACACGCTCGAGCTGCCAGGAAAGCCTGTCTCTCACGCCATGCTCGGAAACACCGGCTGAGAGTTCGGCTTCCCTCTGCGCAGCTGCGACGAACTTGGCAGCGATGTTGCGATGAAGCCCCAACTCCGATGCCGCGGCCGCAAGTGTCGGTGCGCTGGTCAGGACACGCAGCCCCGCCCGGACGTTCCGTTTTGCGAGATGCAGCTCGACAATCTTGTATAGCCACACTGTCCACGTCAGGACGGAGGCGAGGACCAGGCCGATCATCACGCTTTTCACGACGATATCGGCACCGAGAAACATGCCCAAGGGGGAAAGTTCGGCAGGCGTAGCTTCGCTGCCATGGGCGGGCTGCTGTGGAGGAAGAGGGGATGCGCTGGGCGCGCGTGTCGCGTCTTGCGCGAGCTCACCGGTCACCGGCGTTTGCGGCTGCGCCGTGACTGCAGCCCCACTCGCGCCGGGTGTATTTGATGGTCCATCGGGTGCCGGAGTGCGTGCCGTCGGTGACGATGAGCCCGCGTCCGATGGCACTGTGGCAAAAGACGTCAAGCCACCTGCCTCGACCAGCGTTCTTCCGGCGGGCGATGAGGGACCTTGCGCCAAGGCCCCTCGATCGAACCAATACAATCCGGAAACGACAATGATGGCAGCGATCAAAATCCGGCATGCAAGAGTGCCGGATCGCTGCGATGGCCGAGATGACGTTGGGGGGCTCATTCTGATTCCTGACCTGGCGTTGCCGCGAGACATGCCGCGGACCAGCTCGACGACGACCGATGTGCCGCGAGGCGACATCCATGCGAGTTCGTGTCCGGATCAAACTCTGATGTCGTCGCTCAAAACTCACCGTCGTGCCGGATCGGGGCGAAAGTACGAAAGGGATTCTGAGTTCGATGCACAACGCGCAGATGATTCCGCAGATGAGCGCAAATGGGTCCTGGAGACATGTAGGTTCACCAGAATGTCCCGCACTTATCGGGAAAAAATTCCCGCGCGGACCAAGCCCGATTGCTTGGTCTCGGGGCGAGCGCGATCTGGCGTCCGATTTCATCCGGTGCCGGGCGCTCTGGAGACAGTACAAAAGGTGCGATATCAGCGGTTGGCGTGGCGCAGCCCAGGCAGCGGATGTTGGCATGCTAAATCATGGGCGTTCGACGACGCTTATTGAACGAAACGAGCGTGCACAATTGCAACCATTGGTTGATGTGGCGCTTGGGTTGAACAAGCCTCCACCATCGCCCGGATCACTTTTCAGTCTAGTAGGTCTTGCTCCTGCTACAATCGGAGACAGTTATTCCTCTTGGAATTGAGGTCGGCAATCGCTGCGGCGCTTGCTGTCGGCAGGACGAATAGTTACATCGTTCCTTGAAATGTCGCCGGGCAGATGTATGCGCATTCTCGTTGTCGATGATCACCCTTTGATCGTCTCGGGTTGCAAAGCTTTGATCGAGAACAATCCCGAGATCGAGCTGGTCGACGCTGCGGATGGCAAGGCCGGCTATTCCAAGTATTTTTCGACAAGTCCGGACGTCGCAGCGATCGACATCAACCTCCCGGGCATCTCTGGATTCGAATTGTGCCGACGGATTTTGCTGCGCGATCCGAAAGCTCGGATCGTGATTCTCAGCATGCACAGTGATCCCGTATTCGCCGCCCGCGCGATCGACGTCGGTGCGAAGGGATACATATCCAAGAACGACGACCCGGCGAGGTTCGTGGACGCGATGTACCAGGTTGGGCGAGGTGCCGTTTATCTTTCGGAGGAGATTGCCTGCAAGCTTGCCTTCCTCAAGGCGTCGGGAGGATCAAGTCCTCTTCGCGATCTGAACTCAAGGGAGCTCGAGATTCTTCGGCTCTTGGGCGCGGGCCGGACCCCTGCGGAGGTCGCCGACACCTTGGATGTCTCATACAAGACCATCGCCAACAATTGCACCGTCCTGAAGAAAAACCTCGGCGCCCGAAGCTTGATGGATCTTGCGCGAATCGCGCTCGAACACGGGTTGGCGTGACAATGGCTTTGGGCTCGACATGGGCGTCAATCCCGCCGTCGTCCAACTGGCCATCTGCCGAGGATCAATCCGCGCATCCCCTTCTGCGCCAGCTGTCCGTTACCTGCGCCGCTATCGCGAGCGGACGGTTTGCTGAGCTAGAAGCGAGAGATCGCGTCCGCTCCGGATGCTTCGGACGAGCGCTCGACCGGCAAGCTGCAAGGGCCTCGTCCGGCTCAGACGGGTGCCCGTGCGTCGCGTGGTGAGCATGCGCGGGACGAACCAGCTTGCGGCATGCTCGGGCGTTTCGCCCAGAAGCCTCATCGTGAGTTCGAGGCGGCGTTGGTCGCGTGGGTCGGACTTTGGCTTCACCAGGTTGGTTGGCATAAGGGTCGGACAGAGGAAGCCGACTTTCACTCCGGTCCCACGACATTCGCGCGCCAGCACGGTGAAGGCTTTGGTCGCCCCCGCCTTGCTGGCGGCATAGGGGCCGCTGCCCGGCAGGACCGGGCCCGTGCTGCCGAGCCCTTCCGTCGGCCAGATCCAGCCGCGCCCGGCCTCCCGCATGCCGCGCGCGGCGACATGAGCGCTCGTGAGCGCGCCGATCAGATTGATCTCGATGCACGTGGCCATGTCGGCGGGCGCGAGTTCGGCGATGAAGCCGCGGCTCATGCCGACGCCCTGAGCGAGTGATGCTCTAGCTAGGCGCATCGTGCCCTGGCGTACATCGCCAGAGGGAGCTGGCTTTGTGAAGCCGTAGTGGCAGTTGCGCGAGGCACATGCTGCGGGTGGAGGCAGCCTCGCATCTTGGGAAGGCCTGTGTGACTGATCGCGGTCAGGTCAACGCAAGGCGCGACATGGTTACGGCCCAAAGCGATAGACCGCCGAAAGCCAGAAGCCCGAGCATGGTGACCAGACTGAGCCTACGCAGCAACTGCGGCATGGGGCCGGCGAGGCTGGCCCGTTCGGGAAGGGCCGCCATCAGTCCGGCGGACATGCCGGTCCCCGTTGCGGCAAAGAGCGGGATGTAGAGCATGAAGCCGAAATATCCGTACTCGCGCTTCAGCAGACAGAACGGGCAATGATGGTGCGGTTGCTCGTAGACATGCACCGAAATGACCGAGATCACGGCAGCGATTGCGATGATGAAAGCTGCCGGACTGGCGAGCCCGAGGAGGCGCGCGGCCAGACGCGACTTGGGTGCAAAAACGGCGAGTGCAATTGTGATGGACAGTCCGACGACGAGTAATCCGAGGGCGAGCTTTGGATTCATGCCCGCGATGTCGGCGCCAGCTTCGCGGCCAGAGTCTCCGAACAGCTTGCCGCAGCACGAGGTGATCGTCGCGGTCTTGAGGTCGACGAAATACGCCAGTTGCAGGCCGGACTCGAGGATGATCAGGGGGCCGAGCAGCAGGATTCCGAAGTACTTCTGCCGGATGAACGGATAGTCGCGCCCGCAGGCGTCGGTCCTGTCCAGGATCAGCCAGACGAAGGTAACGAAGAATACGGCGATCTTGGCGAACAAAGTCGGGAAGCCGTATACGCTGGCATTCAGGGTACCAACTGCGCACATTGCGCCGACGAACAGCGCCGACATGCGGTCCGCGTTGAAGGCGAAGGCCGCGAGCGACACCAGTTCCACGGCAGCGACGAAGGCGACCTGGGTCGAGACCAGATAGGTCATCTTCTCCAACCTGATCTGCCTCTCGCTGCCGGAAGCGGGATCCCATTGCAGGAGAAGTTGCAGCGCGAACACGCAGGCGGGCAACATCACCAGTGCGGACAAGCAGGAAGCCGCAAGAAGCGCAAGAACCGCCGGTTGCAGAATCATGGTGACACCTCCGCAACCCGTCCGTCGGCGAGGGAAACGACGCCGTCGACGATGGGGGCGCCCGTGATCCGCGGGTCGTGGCTGGTTACGATCAGTGTCTTGCCGCGCGCTTTCAGATCGGCGGCGATGGCAAGGAACTGAGCGACACGTTCTCTATCGAGGCTGGCGGTCGGCTCGTCAGCGATGATGATGTCGGGATCGTTGACGAGCGCGCGCGCGATCGCGACACGCTGCACTTCACCACCGGAGAGGGTCTCGACCCGGTGGTCGACACGATGCTCCAGTCCGAAGTCTGCCAATAGTTCGACGGCGCGGGTCCTCAACCTTGCGTGCGACAGGCCCTCGGGATAGCCCGGCAACATGACGTTCTCGACTGCAGTAATGCCGCGAACGAGGTTGAAGCGCTGAAACACGAATCCGAAAGTGCGTCGGCGCAAATTGGTCAAAAAACGCTGCGGTAGCGCCGAGACGGTTTCTCCGTTCAGACGCACGCGGCCCGAGGTTGGCCGGGTAAGGCATCCCATGATCGAGACGAGCGTGGACTTGCCGGACCCGCTCGGTCCGGCGAGCACCGTCATCGCTCGTCCTGCGATGCTGAGACTGACGGAGCACAGCGAGTGAACCTCGTTGGGGCATCCTGCATTGTATGTCTTACTGATGTCGTCGAGCTCGATCATCGCATCACCTCGCCCGGATCTGCCGATGCACTCCGCCAGACCGGCACGAGTATCGCCGCGAAATAGGGGAGAACAGTGAGAAGGGCCAGAGTAGCGACCTGAAGCCCGTCAATGTCGGGACTGAGTCTAAAATGCGGATACAGCGACGACCAACCAATCAGAACGGGTTCGAACAGGCCGGCCCTGAACAGAAACACGTGGGCATAGGCTGCCGTGAAGCCGAGCAGGAAGGCCGTTCCCGATACAATTGCGCCCTCCATGAGCTTGAGGGCGATCACGTCGGATGTATCCCAGCCAATGGCCTTGAGAATGCCGATCTCGCGGCGCTCTTCCGCAGAAAGGCCCGACGCCTTGTCGAACGCGAAGATAGCAAACGCAATGATTGCGCATGCCATGACCATCAGAACCACCCCCTCGCGCCAGTTGAACAGTGCCTCGTAAGAGCGGGCAAGATCCGCGCGCGTAACGAAGCGGTGACCCGGCAGGCGGCTGGCGCCTTTCTCGGCGATCTTCGCTACCTCCTGAGGATTGGCCACGAACAGCGCAAGGTCGGTATAGACTCCGGGGGGAACGGAGAAGAAGGCCCGCAGGTCGGCTTCGTTCATCAGCACCAGATCGGACGATACCAGGGCCGACTCGGACGCAATCACCGATGCGACCTTGAGTCTGACGAGCTTGCCTGCAGGTGACACCATGAATAACGGTTTGCCGGCGTCAAGCTTGCGCAGGCGCGCTACGCCCTCGCCGATTGCCGCTTCGCCGGCAGAAAGCTCCGGATCGGCCATCAGCGTGTAGTTGGCCGCCGTCGAGTTGTCGTAGAGATAGCCCCAAAGCCTCGCCTCCGCCCGTCTGACGCCGCGCAGTGACCTGAGCATGTCGAGATCAGTCGCCGTGACGAAGTCGTGCCGCCCCATCACCATCGCCTGCACGACGATGTCCGGACCGACAGCAAGCTGCGCGGATGCCTGTCCGCGCAGTGCGGCCCCGAATAGAAGGACCGAGCCCAGCAGCGCGACGATGGTCGCGTAGACAAGGGTGATCAGGATCGTTCGCCCGCGCTGCCGCAGCAGCGAGGAGACTGCGAAATCGAGCAGATGGCGGTTTCGCGCAAAGGCCGTCAAGGCTCGGTCGTCTCCACTCTGCCGCCGAGGCCCCGCGTCGTAGGCACCGTCAGCGCACCGGTCGGGAAGTGCTCGAGGCTTCCGGGGCCGTCCTGAAATGCGGAATGCAGATCTGCCAGGGCCGGGTTTCGGACGTATCGAGCCTCATTCAGCAAAGCGACATCGGTCAGCCCAAGGCGAGCAACGAGGTTGGAGACAACGCCGGTTCCTGCTCGACCCTGCATGCTGACGGCGATGCACCCGGCGAGAGCCGCAGCCAGCCCAGCCCAGAGACCGACGACCAGGGACGACCCCCGCCGGTTCACTCGAATCGCCCGTCGTCAAGGGCTGCGAGCAGGGCCGGTGTGATGTCGGACGACCGAACGATCCGCTTACCCTTGTGATCGCGCCTGAATTCTTCGGCGTCGTCCTGGCTTTCGTGAGGAACGAGCTCATGACCCATGGGTCCCAACACGTCGGATCCCATGACATAGATGGCGTCCTTGGCATCGATCAGACGCGTATCGTAGTAGGAGGTGACGCCGATGCCCGCAATGTCCGTGATTTTCCTTCCGCCGGCCCAGCGCGGCATGTCCGTGAGGTATTTGAACAAGTCCTTGGCGCCGTCGAAATGCGCGGCCTCTCCATCGGCGTAGGCGATGGTGGCAACCCAGAAGCGGTACGGCGCGACGAACATTCCGCACACGGGGCAGGTATCGCGCGGTCCGGGCGGCGGCAAATGCACCGGTGTCGCCTTGACCTCCGAGCAGAAGAGAGCCGCAAGGCCGCCGATCACCACGCGGCGGCTCGGATGGCTGGTCAGTGTCATGCTGAAGCATTCCTGGAATTGTCAGCCCCTCCCGTCACCGTCGGCGCCGACGTGGCGTGGAGGGGCCCCTGTTCGCGCTACATTTTCGACCGCGTTTCGCGGCGTTTCTGGCGAAGCATAATCGTGTCGTCCGCCATCACCACATAGGCCTTGCGTAAGGCCGCGTTGAAGTCGACGACCTCCGCTCCCGCACTCGCCTTCGCTGCTGCCTCGGCCTTCGCCTTGTCGGCAAAGGCCAGCACAGACACCTTGGTCATCGTGCCGGGCTTCGATGGATCGACGACATAGGACGCGCTGTCGACAAGCACAAGCGGCTTCGATGCCGCGTCGGCGCCAGCATCGCCTGCGTAGATCGACTTCGGCCCGCGGTCCATGTTGAGTGAAAGGCCGATCGCTGCACAATGCAGGGAGCAGGTCGCATCGACCGCATCGTCCTCATAGACGATGAGGTGGCGCGAATGGCTGAATTTGGCTCGTTCCATGCCGCAGTAGCGACATCGCGGATACTTTTTCAACTCGTCGGTCAGAGGCTCCTTGTCCTTGGGGAGATCCTTGATGAGGCCGTATTTGTCCGTCCATTGAGTCGGCGACAGTGTCATGTCCTCGCTACGAGCCGATGATGTGGCGAGCACGGCGACGGAGGTGATGCCTGAGGCGATCAAGGAGCGGCGCGTGATGCGATGGTTCATGGGATCAAACTCCGTCTTCAGGTTGGTATTCGAATTGACAAAGAACTCCGTCGCAACGACGAACCAGCCCGTGGGCGGCCAGGCACGCGGCAGGCCGATCGAGGCCGGTCGTCCGTGCGCTCTGAATCACGTCAGAGGGCGAGGCCCAACCGTTGTCGAGGCCGAAGCTCCGAACCGGCCGCCGGTATAATCGGCGCCCGCTGCAGCAAAGCTCTGCCGGGACAGGATCGTGACGCAGGTACATGGTTCAACGTCGTTCCTGGAATGTCGCGAAAGCGAGGATAAGCGGAGCACCTCGCGCACCGGATCGCTCTGACTTATGTCAAACGGTTGCAATCTTCTGGTCTTGAGATTCCGCTTTCGGCTTCGCATTTCGAGTAGTCGGGGGAAATTTTAGCAGCGAACAAGGGACGGGATGTGTGTCGTCGCCGCGGCGAACATCGGCTTTCCGATGGTGGCTTATGGCTGGCCCGTCCTCGCAGTGCCAATGCTCGGCACCAGAAGTGGGAAGCTCGCGCGCCGGTCGGCGCGGCAAGGTTGTGGTGCCCGTGACAGGGAGATCCAAGCGTTGGATCTGAGCCTCCAAACACTATGCGCTTAGGTTTTGATGAGGGTGATCATGGTGTGGCCAGGGCGATACCATCATCTGGTACGATCGCGTGATTTCACGGTTCGGTCGTGTCAATTGGTCATCTTGTCCACGTGAGCCGGCTTGCTCGCCGCGGCCGCGCGGGAACGTCTAATGCGTTGGATCGATTGGGAATTTATCGGCGTTGGCCCGACGGTCGCACCGATCGTCCCGCAGCGAGCCAGGGAAGATGCAAAACGGCATGTTCAATCCATTGACAAATGGCGCCGCGCGGTAAAGTGATGGACGACAGCCGTCAGGTGGGACTTTGGTAGTCTGAAGATGACGGATCAATCCTGGACCGCCTTTGTTGGTCACGGTCCAGGCTGGAGCGGGTGAGTTGAGCGGCCAATACGATACGTCGATCAATGAATCGCGGGGCGAGCGTCGGCGAACGCTCGCGGCGCTGTTCTGCATGGTCGCGGTCGCGCTCAATCTCGTCGGCGCGCTGACCCTTCCGTTCAGGTCGGCTCCGTTGGAGCTCACGGCTGCGGTCCTGGATCACGGCTGGACGATCATCTGTTCGGCCGGCGGGATGACCGTCCTCGATGCTGACGGTCACCGCGTCCCTGATGATCAGACGGGCCAGGCGGGGCCTGCGTCCGAGCATTGCGTTTTCTGCCTGCCTTTGATGCACGGAAATGTCGCGCTGGCGCCGGCGATTGAAATTCCGGTGCCCGCTCAATTTGTGCTGGCCGATCCTGCCTCTCGACCGGCCTCGATGCCCGTCGTGCGGCTGTCGGCGTTCGGCGCCTGGCCGCGGGCTCCCCCGGTGCTCCAGATCGGTTAGTTCGAGCCAAATCGCGCCGCCGCTCGCTTCGTGCGCGCGCGTGCGCAATTGCCGCAGGTCGCGGCTATCCGATTGATTGATCGAGCCATGAACAGCCTTCTTGATGGTGCGCTGACGCGTGCCGGCGCGCCTGCGTCTTCGCACGACGGAATTGAACTCGAACAATTGGGGTATGAGCGAGCCTCCGCACCGCGCTCCCTGGTGCTGTCCAGTGCGAATGAAATTCGAAGCTTCGCGGCTGGCCATACCGTCCACCGCGCAGGATCTCGTGCCGGCGCGGTTTTTCAGATCGTAACCGGGCACGTGAAGCTGTTGGCGCCAGCACGCAACGGCGGGCAACAGATCGTGGCCCTGCTCGGAGCGGGCGATTGTTTCGGGCTGTCAGATGATGGCCGAAATCTCTGCAGCGCCGAAACCCTGACGCCGGTCCAGGTCAGGGTCCTCGCGCGCGGAAAAGTTGACAGCAACAGCATTCATGCGATCAACAGGCAGCTCCAGGCGCAGATGAGCGCGAGCTTCAGCCACTGCGTGGCAATCACGCAGCTTTCGGCCCGTGAGCGGCTCGCGGACTTCCTGACGAGATGGGCGAAGCGCGAAACGCCTCAGCTTCTGAACGGCGGAGCCGCAGATGCCGAGCCGATCGAGCTGCGCATTCCACTGCTTCGCTATGAAATCGCAAACTACCTGTCCGTGACCACCGAAACCTTGTCTCGATGCTTTGCCGAGTTTCGCCGACGCGGTTTCATCAGCACGCCTACGCCAAAGGCGCGGGAGATCCTCCGCATTGATGACTTCCAAGGTCTCCTGGCGGTGTGCTCGGAGGCTCGGCCGGAGCAGCGATCATGAGAGATCGAGCGGAATTGCAGATGCGGTTCTCTCGCCGGCGACGCGCCGTTGGTTGTGTCCCTGTTCGTGGCGAGTTGGGTTTTGCAGCTCGTCCTTCTTCGCTGGAGCGTCTCGAATGCCCCGTCTGATTCGCTTGCTTGCAAGGAATGCGCTGATCGGATTTGCGATCGCCGCCCTCGCTGTTGCCAGTCTCGTGGTCTTCGACGTCGCGCGTATCGGCTCACTGATCGCGCATGCCGAGCGGGGCTGGCTTGTCATCGGGCTTCTGACGTTCATGCTCGGTCTGACATTTGCCAGCGCGCAAATGGGCTTTGCAATCATGTTGTTGCCCTACGACCAGGAGGAGCCTCCTTCTGGCGCGCGGCAAATGGACTGCCGAGGGTGGAACCTGCGGCGACGACGAGCGGCAGTGAGACTCGTTGTCCGGCAACCGCGCCTGGACCGCGTTCAGCACAAACGCCATTTCTAGAAACCAGGGTGAGAGGAGCGATGTTGACGAGGTTGCGATCGGCGACGATCAGAATCCTGGCGGCAGGTCTTTATCTGTTCGCCGGGCTGTCCGTTGGCGCCGGTCATCGTCCCCTTGCCATCCCCTCCGATCCCCTTGCTGCGTATGTTTTGCCGGACGGTTCACGTCCGGTTCTCTGCCTGACCGAGAAGCGCTCGCCGCCCGGCGAGACTGACGGTTCGATCCAGGTCGAACATTGCGATGCTTGCCGCCTCGCCAGCGCCCCCGGCCTTCCGCCCATCGACGCGTCTCACGTGCGGATTGAGCGCGACAGGCTGTCTTTGGAATTTGCCGTCCCGAGCGATGCGCCGATCCCGTTCCTGCAAACGCGCAGGCACTGTATCCGAGGACCGCCTTCTCCAGATGTCGTCGTCTGACTCCTGAGCCGTCCGTTCGGAATTCCGACGACGGGACCAGACTTGCGCGATCCTGGAACCAAACATGCGATTTGCTTATCCCGCCTCGCTCTCGCGGGCGACCGCCGCCGTTGCCAAATCCCCGGCGCTGCTCCAGCTATCTAATCGTTTCCGCGGCATTTGCCCGGATGCGGCGCCACGCATCCACGCGGCGGATGATCTCGGCCGCGCTCATGGCCGTGCCGAAAAATGCGAACATCAGCGCGAAGAGTCGAAAATTGGCATCCTCGGTGACCGCAGCAATTCCAACCGCCGCGATGGCGGCAAAACCGAGCAGCAGGCCGATCCACCAACTGGTCTGGTCCGACATCAGCTCGGTCGCGGCACGGTCGTTGGTCCGCCGGTCCGTAGCCAGATGCGGAGCGACCGTCCTGTAGACCCCCACCAGGGCTGCCGCGAGCAGTGCGAGGAAAATGGTATCAGACATGGCCGGACCTCATGGGGCGTCGTTGATCTCCGGATGGATAACCACGCGGCGGTAGAGATGCCAAGTGGCATGGCCGACGACAGGAAGCGTGACGAAGAAGCCGATGAACCCGGTCATGACCGAAATGAAGGCAAGGAAGCTGATCGTCGCAGACCAGATCAGCATGGTGACGGGATTGTGGATGACGGCCCTGAGACTGGTCGTCAGCGCCGTCATGAAATCCGTATCCTTGTCGAGCAGGTAGGGCACTGCGACGACGCTGATCGCGAAAACGAGCGTCGCAAGGATCGCTCCGACCGCATTGCCTGCCAGAAGAAATGCCATGACGCGCGGCGAGTTCAGGGCCCGCGTCAGCAGCTCGCTGATCGGCATCGGAGAAAGGCCGAATGCGATGGCGTAGATCACGCCAGCCGCCTTCAACCATACCACCATCGCGAATACGAGAACGCAGCCGAACAGCAGCAGCTGTGTGCCGCCATGCCGCATGAACGAGAGCAGGATCGGCCGGAGCAGCAGCGGTTCGCCGGCTTCCAGGCGCCGGCTGATGTCGTAGAGGCCGACCGCGGTGATCGGACCGATCAGCAGGAATCCGGCGACCACCGGGAAAATGAGGTATTCCTGTCGGTCGATCAGAAGGGCCGCAACGAGCCCAAGTCCGCCGAAGACGTAGACGCTGCTGAAGAGCAGTCCATAGCTGGTGGCGCGTCGGAAATCGCTGATGCCCTGCCGCAGGCACGCGAACACGTCGGTGACCGGAATATCGCGGATGGCGGGCGGCGCGATATAGCCGGCGGGGATGAATCCAACGTCTTCGTCGTCGGAGTCGTCCATGGGGGCATCGATCAGTTTGCGCCCGGCCGACGTCATTTCGATCATGCAACGACCTCCCGGCGAAGCTCGCCTTTGCTGCTGCTGCGGTCCGCGTTTCCCGGACGCCGCGGGCGGTCTTTGCCGCCTCGCGCCGTCGAAGCGCAAAGCCTAGCCCTTTGCTGCGAAAGAGCAAGCTCGGCACGCGTACCCCGTTCCCAGACCTCCTGCTCCTTGCAAGGCTAGCCATGTCCGAATCCGTCCGTCCGCCCCTCCGTTATGACGATGATGTCGTCCGGCTGTTCACCGTCGCCACAGTGATCTGGGCGCTGGTCGGCTTCTCGGCGGGGGTGTTCATTGCAGGCGAGTTGGCCTTTCCTGCCTTGAACTTCGCCGAATGGGTCAATTTCGGCAGATTCCGTCCCGTTCACACCAGTGCCGTCATTCTGGGCTTCGGCGGAAACGCCCTGATGGGTACGTCACTCTATGTTGTGCAGCGCACCTGCCAGACCCGCCTGTTCGGCGGCCGCGGTCTGTCGGAGTTTCTGTTCTGGGGCTACCAGTTGACGCTGATCCTGGCCGCCACCGGCTATGTGCTCGGAGTGACCAAGAGCCAGGAATATGCCGAACCCGAATGGTTCGCGATCCTGTGGCTGGTGATCGTCTGGATCGTCTATTTCGTGATCTTCACCGGGACGGTGGCTCGCCGGAAGGAGCCGCATATCTACGTCGCGAACTGGTTCTATTGGGCCTTTATCCTGACCGTCGGCGTCCTGGTCGTCGTCAACAATCTCTCGGTTCCGATCTCGTTCACGTCCACGAAGAGCTATTCGCTCTGGAGCGGTGTCCAGAGCGCGATGATCCAGTGGTGGTACGGCCACAACATGGTCGGCTTCTTCCTGACCGCGGGCTTCATCGGCATCATGTACTACTTCGTGCCCAAGCAGGCGGGACGCCCGGTCTACAGCTATCGGCTGTCGATCGTTCATTTCTGGGCGCTGATCTTTCTGTACATCTGGGCGGGACCGCATCACCTGCACTTCACCGCGTTGCCGGACTGGACGCAGACGCTCGGCATGGTCTTCTCGGTGATGCTCTGGATGCCGTCCTGGGGTGGCATGATCAACGGCATCATGACGCTGTCCGGCGCATGGGGAAAGCTTCGAACCGATCCGATTCTTCGCTTCCTCGTGGTCGCCGTCGCATTCTACGGCATGGCAACGTTCGAAGGACCGCTGATGGCCATCAAGCAGGTCAACGCGCTTTCGCACTTCACCGACTGGACCATCGGGCATGTCCATTCCGGGGCGCTGGGCTGGGTGGCCTACATCGCCTTCGGCGCCACATACTACATGGTACCGCGGTTATGGCGCCGGCCGCTCTATTCCACCGGGCTGATCGAAGCCCACTTCTGGCTCGCCAGCATCGGGATCATTCTCTACATCAGCGCAATGTGGGTGTCGGGCATCACCCAGGGTCTGATGTGGCGGGCCTATGACGAGCAGGGATTCCTGCAATATTCGTTCAGCGACACCGTGGCGATGCTGCATCCCTATTACGTGACGCGATTTGTCGGGGGCCTGTTCTACCTGAGCGGCGGCATCGTGATGGCCTACAATCTGTTCCGAACGATATCCCAGCCGCTCGCAAACGTCGTGCCTGATCGGATTCGCGGCGCCGCAGCTCCGCTTCCGGCGCAATGAAGGAATCGAGATGATCAATCACGCAGTCGTCGAGAAGAGCGCGCCTCTCTTCGTTCTCTTGACATTCATCACGATCGCGATCGGCGGTCTGATTCAGATCGTCCCCTTGTTCAAGATCGAAAGCACGATCGAGCCCGTCAAGGGCGTACGACCCTACACGCCGCTCGAGCAGATCGGCCGCAACATCTACATGCGCGAGGGCTGCTACAATTGCCACAGCCAGATGGTGCGCCCGTTGCGTGATGAGGTGGATCGCTACGGGCACTACAGCCTTGCCGCTGAGAGCGTGTACGATCATCCGTTCCTGTGGGGATCGAAGCGGACGGGGCCGGATCTTGCCCGCGTCGGCGGCAAGTACTCGAACCAGTGGCATACAGCCCACCTGATCAATCCGCGCGACGTGCTGCCGTCATCGATCATGCCGCCTTATGAGTTTCTGCGCCGTCGCCCGATCCAGACGCGTGACATCAAGATGCATCTTCTCACGTTGAGCCAACTCGGGGTTCCCTACACCGCGGCGATGGTCGCCGCGGCCGAAGCGGACATCAGGGCCCAGGCCAATCCCGATGACGGCGACGTCGAGGCCCTGAAGCGGCGCTATCCGAAGGTCGCCGTCGGCCCCTTCACCGCACAAACTGAACGTATCACGGAGATGGATGCGCTGATCGCCTATCTCCAGGTCCTCGGGACGATGGTCGACTTTGCGCCCTATGACAGCGGGACGACGGAGCGGGCACGATGAATGAAGTTCTCCTCGGCTACGCAGAAGGAGGCTTCCTCCTGCTCGCAATCGTCGTGATCTGCTGGATCGCACTCCGCGTGTTCGATCCGCGCGAGCGCAAGGCCATGGAGGCGCATGCTCGCATTCCATTCAGCCAGGAGGATGACAATGGCCGCGCCTGAACGGGATCCGCTGACCGGACAATATACGACCGGGCATGTCTGGAATGGCATCAAGGAGCTGAGAACACCGGTGCCGGCGTGGTGGCTGATGGCGTGGTTCGTCTGCATCGCCTTTGCGCTGGGTTATATCGTGTTCTACCCGTCGTTTCCATCGCTGAGTGGCTTTGCACCCGGAAGTCTGCGCTGGTCCGCTCGCAGCGATCTGGCGGAGGACATCGCGACCGCCAAGCAGAAACAGGCGAGCTATCTCTCCCGCATTTCGAGTCTGCCCGTCGAGGCGATCCTCAAAGATCCGGATCTGTCGCGCTTTGCGTTCAACGGAGGTCATGCCGCCTTCGTCGTCAATTGCATCGCCTGCCATGGCGCGAGCGCAGGCGGCCAGATCGGACAGTTTCCGTCCCTCATCGACGACGACTGGATCTGGGGCGGGTCGATCGAGGAAATCTACCGCACCATCCGCTATGGCATTCGTAACGCCTCGGACGAAGCCAGATCGAGCATGATGCCCACATTCGGAGGCATGCTGTCGCCCCAGCAGATCGAGCAGGTCGCCGAATACGTCCAAGTGCTCAACCCGAATGCGAAGGGCCATGACGGCAGGGGATCCCTGCCGGGGGCCGCGATCTTCGAGCAGAATTGCGTCGGATGCCATGGGGCACAGGGGCAGGGCGGACGCGAAATGGGAGCGCCTCGGCTCAATGACGCGATCTGGCTCTACGGCGGGGCCAAATCCCAGATCATGGCACAAGTGACGCATCCGCGGCACGGCGTCATGCCCGCGTTCGGTCTGCGCCTCTCGGACGAGACGGTGAAGATGCTTGCTGTCTACGTCCATTCTCTCGGCGGCGGCGAGCGTTCCGGAGCGGCGCAATGACCGCGACGACCGCCGCCTCAGGTCGAGCGTCTCGCATCCCGCGCAAGCTCGCGCGCGGAATCCGTCCGAGGCGGGTCAAAGGGCGCTGGCGTACGGTCAAGACCGTCGTTCTCTCTGCTGTCGCCGGGACACTCTATCTGCTGCCGTGGCTGCGATGGTCACGCGAGGCCGGGCGGCCGCAACAGGCCGTTCTCTTCGACTTTGCGTCGGCCCATGCCTATGTGTTCGGCTTTGAATTCGGCCCTCAGGATCTGTTCCTGCTATTGGCGCTGCTCATCGCCGCGGCGTTCGCACTGTTCCTGACCAATACCCTGGTTGGTCGCGTCTGGTGCGGATTTTCCTGCCCGCAGACGCTCTGGACCGATCTGTTCGTGATGATCGAGCGATGGCTGGAGGGCGACCGCCAGGACCGCATCCGACGCCACGCCAATCCCCAGAATGGCCGCGACTGGCTTCGAACGCCGGCAAAGCACGGGCTCTGGCTCGCGATCTCCGCCGCGACGGGGTTGACCGTCGTTTCCTATTTCGTCGATGCAAGGGTGCTCTGGCCGGAGTTCCTGACAGGCTCGGCTTCCGCTGCTGCGGCGACGTTCGTCCTGGTCTTCACCGCCGCGACCTACCTCCTTGCGGGCTTCGCGCGCGAGGTGGTGTGCACGCACATGTGTCCATGGCCTCGATTCCAGGCCGCCATGCTCGATCGCGACACGCTCATCGTCAGCTATCTGTCGGAACGGGGCGAGCCTCGCGGGCCGCTCAAGCGCGCAAGGCCGCGGTCGGACGGTCAGGGCGGCGATTGCGTCGATTGCGGTCTGTGCGTCGCGGTGTGTCCGACGGGCATCGATATCCGTGACGGCATGCAGTTGGCCTGCATCGGTTGCGGCCTCTGTGCCGACGCGTGCAATGGGGTGATGAAGAAGCTGGACCGTCCGCTCGGCCTCATTTCTTTTGTCAGTGAACGCGAGATGGCATCCCCGGATGCCGGATCGACGGCCGGTATTCGCCGCTTTCGAATCAGGCCGGTTGCCTTCGCGGCTCTTCTCACCATCACCTCGGGCCTGATCGTGTGGTCGCTGCTCGAGCGAACGACGATCGACGTCGCGATCACTCACGACCGCGCGCCACCCTTTGTCACTTTGTCCGACGGCTCGATCCGCAACATCTTCACACTTCGTGTCGCCGATCGCCGGGCGGAGCGGTCCCGGCTCCGCGTTACCGTCGATGATCTGGCCGGAGCGGTCGTCCAGGTCAGCCGAAGCGCCGAGCAAGGCGCGCACGCGGACGAGCTTGGATTTGCGGGAACGCCGTCTGGCGAAGCCACATTCCGTTTGGTGGTCTCCGTCCCCTCGATCGCGGCGCCCGCCGGCCGCCGCGATCTGACTTTCCATGTCGTGGACACCGGCAGCGGTGCGGTGGTTGCGACCGTGGTGAGCTACTTCTGGGGTCCCGAGGGCGGGACGCGCGCACCATGAACCGCATCGTCCGCAATCTGATCGCGAATGACCGGTGGATTCCGGCCCTGATCGTCGTCGTTTTTCTTGGACTGGCGGGACTCGAAGCGCGTTTCATCTTCCTGGCCGTCTCCACCTTTCCGGGAGTCGTCACCGAACAGCCCTATGAGCACGGCCTGCACTACAATGACGTTCTCGTGGCGGAAGCAGCTCAGAAGGCGCGCGGCTGGACCGTCCGCACCTCCTACGCAGGATCGGCAGGCGCCGAGAACATCCTGCTCGTCTCGGTTCGCGACAAGGCGGGCGCGCCCGTCACGGCAGCTCTCGTTCAGGTCGTCGCCACGCAGGTGACGCGGCACACCCAGGCGATCGTGACGGACCTCAAGGAGACGTCGCCGGGGAACTACGATGCGCAGCTCCGGCTCCCGCTCGGCGGTCGCTGGATGCTTCGGGTCGTCGTACGCAAAGGAGATGCCATCGACCGTCACGTCCAGGATATCATGATTGGCGGGCGTACTCAGTCATGACCACTGTTTCGCTGCTCGACGTTGGACAGCAGGGCCGCGCGGCGGCGATGCCTGGACCGGGAACGAAGGCAGGCTATGTCGCATGTCGCGGCAACGGCGGCTGCGGCCTCAGTCTGCTGGTCGCGGAGGTTCACTGCGGCGCCTGCATTCGACGGATCGAAAGCCGTCTGTCCCGAGAGCCGGCGGTCGAGCTGGTGCGCCTCAACCTATCGACGCGACGTCTGGATGTCAGGTGGCACGGCACGGCGGATTTCGCCGACGAGATCATCGCGATGCTCGCCGGCCTTGGCTACGAGGCGTCTCCGTATGTGGCTGAAGCGCTCGTCGAGCGCGATCGGGCGACCGAGTCGACGCTGCTCAAGGCGCTGGCGGTCGCCTTCTTCGCCGCCTCGAACGTCATGATGCTGTCGTGGGCCGTCTGGGTGGGGCATGACGGGGGCATGGGACAAGGGACGCGGGCCTTCTTCCACTGGATGTCCGCGCTCATTGCTGTTCCTTCGATCGTTTATGCAGGGACGCCCTTCTTTGCATCGGCATGGTCTGCCGTCCGGCGCGCCCGGACCAACATGGATGTTCCGATATCGCTCGGCGTGATCCTGACCGCAGCCATGAGCCTGGCCGAGACCGTCCGCGGCGGCCCGCATGTCTATTTCGATGGCGCGTTGTCGCTGCTGTTCGTTCTGCTGCTCGGGCGCTATCTGGACCAGCAGGTGCGCGCCAAGGCGCGGTCGGCGGTTCAGAATCTGGCAATCCTCGCCGCACGGCCCGTGAGCGTCATCGGTGACGATGGTCGTTCGCGCGCCACGCCGGCGGACCTGGTCAAATCCGGCGAGCTGGTGTTGGCGGCAGCCGGCGAAAGAATCGGCGTCGATGGTGTGGTCATCGCTGGACACTCCTCGGTCGATACATCCCTGATCAACGGCGAGTCGGCACCGAAGCCGGTCACGAAGGGTGATCAGGTCTTTGCAGGTACGTTGAATCTTCTTTCGCCGCTGAGCATCTTGGCCCAGGCGGCCGGGGCGTCGACCGTCCTGTCGGACATCATCCGCCTCGTGGAAGCCGCCGAACAGAAGAGAGGCCGCTTCGTTGCGCTCGCCGATCGCACCGTGCGCTGGTATACGCCTGTCGTGCACGTGCTGGCCGCCTCCACGTTCGTGGGCTGGCTGCTGCTCATGGAAGCCGGCTGGCAGGTTGCGCTCGTCAATGCTGTCAGTGTGCTCATCATCGCGTGCCCCTGCGCCCTTGGACTGGCCGTTCCGGTGACCCAGGTCGTCGCGGCGAGCCGGCTGATGCGAGCCGGACTGCTATTGAAATCCGAAACGGCGCTGGAGCGGCTGGCCAGCATCGATACCATCCTGTTCGACAAGACGGGTACGCTGACACTCGCGCAGCCGGTGCTGAGCGAGCATCCCGACGACGCCGAGATCTTGCGCCTGGCGTCGGGGCTTGCAGCCGCCAGCCGCCATCCGCTTGCCGTGGCGATCCGCAACGCCATTCCGGACGCGCCCATGCTGGATTACGTCCAGGAGGTGCCAGGCTTCGGACTGAGCTGGAACGGGCCGCACGGCGAGGTTCGCCTCGGATCGGCAGCCTGGTGCCAGATCGAACCGTCTCTCGATTCCCACGCAGAGGCCTGGCTGGTGAGCCCCGGCAGCCCGCCCAGGCGATTTTCGTTCGCAACCGAGCTGCGGCCCGGTGCGGTCGAGACGGTCGCTGCGCTTCGCCGGAGCGGCTACAGGCTCGCGATCATCTCCGGAGATAGATCCGAAACCGTCGGAGACATTGCTGCTGCGGTCGGTATTGCCGACTGGCACGCAGGAGTGTCTCCGCGCGAGAAGATCGCGCGGGTGGAGCGTCTGTTGCAGGCAGGTCGCCGTGTCCTGATGGTCGGGGATGGCATCAACGACGCGCCGGCCCTTGCTGCCGCAACCGCATCGCTGGCGCCCGCGGAAGCGGCCGACGTCGCAGGCCGCGCCGCGGATTGCGTGTGGTTGGGCCGGAGCCTCGCTTCGGTGCCGATGTTGCTGCGGACCGCGCGGCAGGCGCGTGCCATCGTGATCCAGAATATCGGCTTCTCGTTCGTCTACAATGCGGCATGGATCCCGGTCGCGATGGCTGGAATCGTCACGCCCTGGATCGCCGCGCTCGCGATGTCAGCGAGCTCGCTGGCGGTGACCTTCAATGCTCTGCGTCTCAACCTCTCCATGCGGGGAGAGGCCTGATGGATGTTCTGCTGGTGCTCGTCCCGATCGCACTTGCGTTGGGGACTTTGGGCCTGTTCGCCTTCTTCTGGGCGATCAAGGGGGGCCAGTACGAGGATCTTCAGGGCGCAGCCGAACGCATCCTCTACGACGAGGACCCACCGAACCAGAAGGAGATCTGAAATGAATACCCGACAACAGACCCGGTCACGAGATTCAGAAAACTCCGTCCTGATCCTGCTCAACGGACTCGGTGCCGGCATTCTCGGCTACGCCGTGTGGGGCGTGACAGGCGGTGTCCTTGGAGCGCTCGCGTGCATGGTGGTCGCCGCGTCCATGCCGACGGCGGCCCGGTTGAGGTCGCTGGTCATGCCGAAGCGCCGTCAAATGGTGCAAGCCGCGGTCGCAACAGAAGCGGGCAGGGCGATTGCGAGCGTGCTTGCCTTCCCATTCGTCATGCTGGCAGCGATCGTTGTCATGGCATTCACGATGTTGGCCGCGGTCCTGCTGATGGGCGTCAAGCAGGTGAAACAGGCCGTAGGACCCCTGCTGCCGAGCAGGAGTGCCTCGCCCAGCTCCGGCGGTCAGGCGTCATCGACCTTCTTCAGTTCGCTCGGCGCGCCGGAAAGCCTGACGATGCTGATCGCAAATCTGCTTCTGCTTCTGATCATTGGCTGTGCGCTGTTCGGGATGGATGTCGCATTCTACGCGGCACTGGTGGCCACCCCGGTCTGGCTGCTCGGGTTGATGCTGATCGCGATCAACGGATCGAAGCCCGATGATGCCGCTTCTCCGATTGGCGGAGCCTCTCAGCCGTCGGACGCTGCCCCTCTGCACCAGCACGCAAAGCTGCAATGATCTCGGAATTCTCATTTCTCGGCGGCATTCTTCTGGGTCTTGCGTCGAGCCTGCATTGCATGGGCATGTGCGGACCGATCGCCACGTCGCTGCTGTTCGTTCAGGCGCCAAACGGCTCGGTGCGCCGGCGCGCCGGGATCCTGCTCATCGCGCAGTCGGGTCGCATCTTCGGCTATTGTGCCGCTGGTTTCGTTCTGGGGGCGTTCGGGTCCGAATTTTATGGATTGTTCGACCGCGAAGCGGGGTATCGCATCCTGCAATGGAGCGCTGCAGCCAGTCTTGGCTGGATCGGTCTATCGGTTGCCGGCCTGCTGCCGCCTCTGTCGGTGTTCGATCGTCTGCTGAGGCCCGTCTCCCGCGCGATGCTTGCACTGGAGGTGTCGCCGTCTGCGTCGACCACAGGCACCGCCCTGTTCTCCGGCCTCATCTGGGGTTTTCTCCCGTGCGGCATGGTCTATGCGTCGTTGCTGACTGCCATGCTGACGGGATCTGGCGCAGGCGGAGCCTTGCTGATGGCGGGTTTTGGACTGGGGACGCTTCCCTCGGTCACGGCCACGGCGCTCGGCTTGAGCGCGATGCCCAGCCTGCTTCCTGCCCGCAGCGCCCGCGTTCTGATCGGACTTGGCATCGCCTCCACGGGAACGCTCGGCCTGCTGCTCTCCGCACCGGGCGGTCCCCTATGCGTGACACGGTAGACCCGCGAGGCCAAACGTTGTCGCGGGATCGACGTCGATCTCGATCGCGGAGGTTCGGACTTGCCACACCGAGTCCGCACAGCACGAGGAGCGAGTACGATGCCGAGATCCGCCATCATGGCTTGGAAGGCGGCGCCTCACTTGTGCGGAGTCTCAAGGCGTCTGTGTCGGCGAGCCCGTGGAGTACTGGATGAGCGTTCGATCTCCTGATTGAGCTTCTCAGGAGTTGTCGCTCTCGTAGTCGATGCCCCGTGTCGCTTGGCTTGATCTCGATCAATCGATGCTGCCGATCGTGTCGGTATCGTAGCTGCCTGAAACTCCCGGAGCGCGCGGATTGAAGCGCCCATACGATACGTTCATCGATCGGACGCGTGACGCCGGACGCCGGCAGCTCGTTGCCGTCGTCTGCTTGACGGCGGTCGCGTTCAATATCCTGTTCGGCATCGCGCTCTCGTTCCAGCCCTCTCGCACCGATCTTGCCGCGCGGGCTCTGCTGAACGGCTGGAACGTCATCTGCTCCGCCGGCGGCTTGATCATCACCGATGCCGACGGCCATCGTGTTCCGGACGAGCAGACGGGTGATTCGGGGCACGACGGACCGCTCTGTCTGTTCTGTCTTCCGCTCAGCAATGGACATGCCGGACTTTCGTCCGAAACCGCAATCCCTGCACCGATAGGCCACACCAGGCTGGTGTGCGGCCCCTATGCCGCTGTCCTGGTGGTTGTGACGACGACAGGCTCCGCGGCGTGGCCTCGCGCCCCACCCGCTGCTCGGATCGCATAGGCTCGTCAGGGCAGTAGGCGCTCCCGGGACAACCAATCGTTCCGTCACGCTCTGTCCATCCAGTCTTCCAGCGCATCAGCAAAGAACAAGTATGTCATTGCTCCGCCGTCCGGCTTCAGCCGACGAGCGGCCGCCCAAGGTCGCGGATCCGCGGCGACAGGCACCGTTGTGTCCGTCGGCGGTCGATACCCGATCGTGGCCGCTGCTCGTCTCCTTACGTGCATTCGTCGACGCTGGCCTGCGTCCCAAAACGCCGCTGCAACGAACGATCGCTGCCGCGCTCTGCATCAAGCTGCTCGTCGTGCTCTCGATGCGCATGTTCGTCGCCTTGGACGACTCGCGCGTCGTGGCTTCCGATCACGCCGTCGCCCGCGTGATCGGCGTCGAGCAACGTTAGCCCTCATTCTCAGCAGGATCACATGTTTGACCTCGACCCAACTGGCCTCGCCCGACTGCAGTTCGGGCTCACGGCTCTCTACCACTTCCTCTTTGTTCCCCTCACGCTCGGACTATCCTTCATCCTCGTCATCATGGAGACGAGCTATGTCATGACAGGCCGGGAGATCTGGCGCGACATGACGAAGTTCTGGGGCAAGCTCTTCGGCATCAATTTCGCGATGGGCGTTGCGACCGGAATCACGATGGAGTTCCAGTTCGGGACGAACTGGGCCTACTACTCCCACTACGTCGGCGACATCTTCGGCGCGCCGCTGGCGATCGAAGGGCTGATGGCCTTCTTCCTCGAATCGACATTCGTCGGCCTGTTCTTCTTTGGCTGGGATCGGCTCTCCAAGCTTGGTCATCTCGTCGTGACCTGGCTCGTCGCGATCGGATCGAACCTGTCCGCCTTGTGGATCCTCATCGCCAACGGGTGGATGCAGAATCCGGTGGGAGCAGTCTTCAATCCAGATACGATGCGGATGGAGCTGACGTCGTTCTATGAACTGATGTTCAACCCGGTGGCCCAGTCTAAATTCGTCCACACCGTCAGCGCCGGCTACGTCTGCGGCTCGATCTTCGTGCTGGCGATCTCGTCCTGGTATCTGCTGCGCGGGCGGCATCTCGCCTTCGCGCGGCGCTCCTTCGTGGTGGCGTCATCGTTCGGGCTCGCATCGGCACTTTCGGTGGTCGTGCTCGGTGACGAGAGCGGTTACACGGTGAGCGAGAACCAGCGCATGAAGCTCGCCGCGTTGGAGGCCATGTGGCATACCGAGCCGGCCCCCGCCGGATTCACGGCATTCGCGATCCCGGACCAGGACAGGCACGAGAACCGCTACGAAGTCCGTGTTCCGTGGGCGCTCGGCCTGATCGCGACCCGCTCGCTCGATCAGAAGCTGCTCGGCATCAGCGACCTCGTGCGTGAGAACGAGGCGAGGATTCGCAACGGTCTGGTGGCCTATGGGGCTCTCGATACTCTGCGGGCCAACCGCACCGACCAGGCCGCGCGCAAGGCGCTCGACGACCATGCCAAGGATCTCGGCTATGCGCTCCTCCTCAAGCGCTATGTGAGCGATCCGCGCACGGCCGACGACGCTACGATCGCAAAGGCTGCGTGGAGCACCGTGCCGCGGGTCACGCCGCTGTTCTGGTCGTTCCGCGCGATGGTTGCGCTGGGATTCTACTTCATCGCGCTGCTCGGGGTTGCGTTCTGGTCGGCCAGCCGGCGCGTCTTCGACCGGCGCTGGCTGTTGCGGGCGGCCGTGTGGTCATGGCCACTGCCGTGGATCGCAGCGGAGCTCGGCTGGATCGTCGCGGAATATGGCCGGCAGCCTTGGGCAATCGACGGTGTTCTACCGACGGCGCTGGCTTCATCGACCCTGTCGGTCCCTCAGGTTCTCTTCACCTTGACCGGCTTCGTCCTGTTCTACTCCACGCTGCTCGTGATCGATGTCGCCTTGATGCTGAAATACATCGGCATGGGACCGGTCAAGGCGCTCGCGCCTCACGCGGTCACTCCCAGCTCCGGCCATCGCGCCGCAGCCATTGCCGCCCCCGCCGAATGAGGTCCCACAATGCAAATTCTCCTCGACTATGAAATTCTTCGTCTGATCTGGTGGGTCCTGCTCGGCGTGTTGCTGATCGGCTTTGCCGTCATGGACGGCTTCGATCTCGGTACCGCGTCGGTGCTGCCCTTCGTGGCACGAACCGATACCGAACGTCGCGTTGCGATCAACGCGATCGGGCCGGTCTGGGATGGCAACCAGGTCTGGCTGATCCTCGGCGGCGGCGCGATCTTCGCGGCGTGGCCGATGGTCTATGCCGCGGCGTTCTCCGGCTTCTACATCGCCATGTTCCTCGTGCTCGCGACCTTGATCTTGCGGCCGGTCGGATTCGAGTTCCGCAACAAGATGCCAGGATCGCGCTGGCGCTCGGCGTGGGATTACGCGTTGTTTGCCGGCGGCGTCGTTCCAAGCCTCGTCTTTGGCGTTGCTATCGGAAACCTGCTCCAAGGCGTTCCATTCCGGATCGACCAGGACCTGCGGATCTTTTACGACGGCTCCGGACTGTTCGAGTTGCTCAATCCGTTCGGCCTGCTCTGCGGATTGGTGTCGCTGAGCATGCTGGCCTCGCATGGCGCTGCGTATCTGGCGTTGAAGACCACCGGGAACGTTGCCGATCGATGCAGGACAGTTGCGTCCATGCTTCCATTCGTGACGATCGTGTTGTTCGCGCTGGCCGGTGTCTGGATTGCGCTTGGGATTTCCGGCTACAGTCTCGCCGGAGACGTCGATGTGGCTGGTCCGTCGAATCCACTCCTCAAGACCGTCCTGCGTCAGCCCGGGCAATGGCTCGCCAACTATGCAAGTCATCCCTGGTTGATGGCCGCGCCCGCGCTCGGGTTTCTCGGTGCGCTGGGATTGATCGCGGCGAGCCGCGTCGCGCGTCCGCTTGCCGCTTTCCTGGCAAGCGCTGTTTCCATCTTCGGAATCATCGCGACCGCCGGGGTCAGCATGTTTCCATTCCTGATGCCGTCCTCGCTCGATCCGAAAGCGAGCCTCACCGTCTGGGATGCCTCGTCGAGCCGGCTCACGCTCTTCGTAATGCTGATCGCGACGCTCATATTCCTGCCGGTCGTGCTCACTTACACTGCACTCGTCTACCGCGTGCTGCGGGGCTACGTGACCACTGCGCAAGTCGAGGCCGACGGCCACAAGCTGTATTGAAAGCAAATGAAAGGAGACTCACGATGTGGTACTTCACGTGGATTCTCGGCGTCGGTCTCGCCGTCGGCTTCGGCGTCTTGAACGCGATCTGGCACGAGATGCACCTGCCGGACGAGGCGTTGTCGGATTGACCAAGACCTGCCTCGAGCCATTTCGGCTCGGGGCAGGAGACTTTCGGCTTTGGTCTGGTGACCTGCGCGCCGGCCGCGACAGCAGCCGCCGGCCAGCGCGATAGGGGCCTATGGAGCGTCAGGCCGGTAGATGTGGCATGGCGCCGACGGGCGAAGGCCGTTCTGCGACGCCGTCGTCGGCCACGAGGTCCGCTGGACAATGTGTCGGATCGTCGTGAGGCTGTGTGGGATCGAAGCCATGCATCCAGAGCGCCCATTGCAGCGCAATGATCGCGCCTTTCGTGGGCTGCAGCAGGACCGCGGTCAGCAGGCAGGTCACGATGATCGCCGCTGTCATCGTCGCCCAGAGCGGTGGTGCCAGCTCTTGCTCCATGGCCAGCGCGAGGAACACAGCGATGTGGCCGACGATCAGTATCACGAAATAGGCTGGGGCATCGTCCGGGCGTGCATGATGCAGGTCCTCGCCACAAGAGGCGCAGGATGGCGCTATCGCGAGAAAGCCGTTGAACAGCCGTCCGCATCCGCAGCACGGACAGCGGCAGCACAGCCCGTGGAGCAATGCCGAGAGCACCGGTCGTGGCGGATTGAAGGAATTGCCGGGATAGAGAGGTCGCTGTCGTTCCGGCAGATGCGCATGCTTCACCGGCGTCATGTCCGACGCTCCGACATGCCGATCGCCGGCAGCCGGCGTGTGGTCACTGGAATGAAGTATCCCGCTTGCTGCATGGCGCCGAGGAAGGCAGCCTGCAGTGTCGGTCGCTCGGCCGGAGACAGGTCGCGCGCGATCTCGAAGCGCCTGCCGCGGTGGTGGAGGGCAATACCGAGCTGACCGAAATCGGGATCGATGGTTGCTTCCAACTTCAGACCGAGCGCGGGGATCTCGGTGCGCCTGGACCTGCCGGTGTGAGCCGTCCGTTCGATCACCAGCGCGCCACCGTGCAGATAGATCTGCTCGTAACGGCGCAGCGACGAGCGGTGATACGTCATCGCTATGACGAGCGCCGTCATGGCTGCGCCGGTGCACAGGCTGATCGGCCACAAGCCGATCACGGCGGCCCCGATCGACAGCATTGCCAGTGGGGTGCTGAAGGCGAGGCCCATGAACAGGGCGGCCTGACCGCCGATCGCCACATGCGGCGAGATCACGAAGTTGAACGGGCTGGACTTGCTATCGGGGCCTGCAGCGGTCGCTGCGGCTTCGGTCTCTGCGGCGATGGACCTGAGACCGGAGAGATTTGGCGCGTCCGTGGTGTTGGAAAGCGGGATCGAAAAGGAAGTCTGGATGTCTGACATGGTGGCTCTCGCGGCGCCACGGCGAATGCGCACGTGGTCTGCCGATGATCGGAACATGGGAGGTCGCGAACCGGCCGCTGTGGCACGGCGGAGTTGCACGGCCATCGATGCATGGCGCCCGACATCGATCGTCGGCGTTCACGCAGGCCGGCAGGCTCGGACTTCGAGATGGCTAGCGCTGGTCAGGTGGGATGAGGCGGAGCGCGCGGCTGGCCGGGATGAACGATCGCTGCGAGCTCCGTTACGGGGGAGCCGCCATCCGGTCTCAACTGGATGCCGATGCGAACTGGAAGGAACGCCGTGCTGCAGACGCCGCCGGCTGCGAGCGATGGGCTCAAGCAGAGAATGCAACAGGCTGCACCATGATCTGCGCCCGGCTTGGCCGGCTGGCCATGGGGTTCAGCGCCATTGCCATCGGCGGTCGATGAGCAGATCGCGCCCGCCATCCACGTCTGCTCCGGCTCGAGGCCGGCCACGGCGCCAAGGCTGGCTGCCAGCGCCTGCCAGAGCAGGGCATAGGCGACGAGCCAGGCGAGGATCGTCGTGCCGCGCCGACACACAGGCGGACACCGGCCCTTGGCGCGACCGCTCATGCCTCGCGTCGAAAACCGCCGCTCAGACATCGCGAGACGTCCGCTGCGCCGCGTTGCTGCAGGTCGTCGAGGGTGATTGGAGCATCGGCTGCAAGTTGCTGGCGTAGATTGGTCGGCACGGGCGTCGCACGCTGGTGGATGCCAGCGCACGCCGAGAGTGCCCTCGGCCCGCAATTGTCGAATTGATCTTGCTCAAACGACAGCTCCTGACGGCTCTTCTCGACAACATCGGTCGCGCGTGCGCGACACTCGGCTCGTGTCGCAGGTGCAAAGATCCGGCTGGATTGAATTTGAAAGCTGTTTTTCAGTATGAGGATTGTCAGGCATTGTCTTACTAGCGGATCGCGCGTAAACTTTGCCCTCATTGAAGTTTGTGCGTTCGATGTCCCGGGACGTTTTCGAGCCTCGTCCGGAAACGCATCGCGTAAGCGATGGCTCATCGTGAGTGCAGTCGCCCCTGTATCTCACGCCAGAGCACGCAAGCTGATCGTTCAGTGCGCCGTACGTACACTATGGCGCTGCGCCGTTTCCGGAGGTGGCTCGACGGATCGAGAGGATCGTCGTCGGAGCGCCGTTGGTGAGCCTCGAAGGGCAGGGTTGCCAAGCTTGACCGTGCGCCTACACGATTGGATGGCGCGCCGCCCTCGCGACCGCGAGTGAGCCGATGCAGATCACGAGCAGGAAGATCAAGGCCGTGCGGGACCAGATCCGCCAACGTGTCTCTTCTGCCGTCAATTCCGCCCAGCGCCATTTCGGCAGGAGGTCCAAGTCATCCGTCGTTGTCGCACGGTCTTCGAGAATCTTTTGCGAAAAGAACGCGCGCCAAACGTTGTGAAATGCTTCGGTCTGCGCCTTGAAGGCGACGAAGCGGCGCGAATCGTTCCCGGCCACCGAATTCAGGGCCTCGTTCACGATGATCGCCGGCGATAAGAAGCCGACGATGTCGACGAGGCGCTGCTGCTCCAGAAGCTGGTGATCGAAGCGTTTGAGCAGCGGTTCGATCTGCTCGTCGACGCGCTGTTTGGCGAGGAAGAAGGCCCGCATGCGCGAGGGCACCTCGATACGACCGTCCTTGACGGCAAGGGCTTCCGGATCGGATGCGTAGCGATAGTCCGCGCTGTAGAGATTCTCGTACTCGCGGAGTGCGTCGGCGGTGACGACTCGCGTCCGGCTGGCCAGCTCTGTCCGGGATGGCGCGGGGCTGACGGCGTTGACGGCGAGGTTCATCGCGACCGGCAGGATGAGGACGAGCACGGTCCAGAGCGCGACCATGATCAAGGCGTTCTGTGACGAGGGGCGTCCGAGTACGTTGACCAATGCGGAGACTGCGAACCAGAATAGAGTGTAGCCGGCAACCAGCACCGCCCAGGACAGCATCAGCAGGATCGGACCGAGCGCGCGGGTTTCCGGACGGCTCGCGAGCAGGATGATCAAGGGCAGGGGAATGACGACGCTCAGCACCGCGATCAGACGCACCGTGACCTTCGCGGTCAGCAAGGTCGCCAGGGACAGCGGTTGCGAGCACAGCATTCTCAGGGTGCCCTGCTCGCGCTCTGCGGACAGCAGATTGTAGGCCAGGCCGATGACCAGGAGAGGCAGCACGAACACGATGACGAAGGCGGAATCGAAATGTCCGCTGAGGAGATTCCAGGGGTTCTCGATCTCGGAATCGTACATGAACTGCACTTTGCTCAGATACGATATGCGGTAGTAGTTCGGCATCATGTCGGACTGGCCGACGGCCAGCGCCGCGAGCGCGCCATTGGGCAGCACCGTATGCCTTCCGGCCAGCGTGCCGGCGAGAGCGGCGGGATTGGCCGGATTCGAGAAGGGCACCAGGGTCTCCCTGCCGGTCAGCACGGCCCTGAGGGTGTCCTGGTTCTTCTGCTGGGCCTCGCGTTCGTGCTCCGTCACCTCGGCGATCATCCGTTCGCGGAGCGAGGCCTGCGCCATGCCCACCAAGAGGCCACAACCGACCATCAGTGCCAACACGGCGCATACGAGAGGCAATGTCCGGTCGCGAAGCAGAACGCGCGTCTCGTGCCGGACGATGAGCCAGAAGTTCGCAGACCAGCGAGCGTGTCGGGAGTGCATTGCCGATGTCCAATCTAGCGCATCAAGGGCCGCGACACGGCTCGGTAGGCGAGCCCGGTTGCCAGACCGAAAAGAACCGCCAGCAGTAACAGGCTTTGCCAATGATGCGTCAGCGCGAACGACACCGGCGGAAGCGCATAGTGAAACTGCGGCACGCTGGCCCACAGCTCCGGGCCGGCCTTATAGGTGAAATGGGCATTGCCCAGGGGGTCGGCGTGCTTGATCAGGTCGTCGCTGACGATGTCCTGGATCGTGCGGCGCTGAGCTTCGGCAGCCGAGGAAAAGTCGCGATGCTGAGCGAAATCGGTCCCGGCGAGCCCCATCGAGAAGCTGCGCAGCGCTGTGATGGGAGCCACGAACCCGGCCCAGCGCTGCAACCGCTCCTGGCGCTCGAACGTGTCCCACAATCTGCCGAATGTCTGATCGAGAACGCCATAGCCGGCATGGTCGTCGACCTTCAGCGCGGCCCCCCATTTGCTCAATGGAAGCGCGGCGTCCCATTGGGTGCGGACGCCGAAATTCGCGGCCCAGGCTTGATCGGCCGCCTCTCCGATGTCGTGCGAGAGGTGCTGGTCGAAGTCGAGGCGCGATGGAGTCGGATAGATCAGGCTCGCTGCCTCGGAGGCCGCCCGCGGTGCGATCAATGCCGTCGCGACCCAGAACGAGAGCAAAATGACGAGCGCAGCGCGTGACGACCGCACGAAGGCAGAAACGGCAAGCGTCAGGAAGACATAAAACCCAAGATACAGACCATAACCCAGGACGAGAAAGCCGATCCGGCTGAGCACGTCGAGGCGCGCTGCGGCTTCGACGCGCACGAGCAGAATGGCGGAGAAGATCAATCCAACCGGGACGATGAGAAGGGCGGTACAGCCGCCGAGGGCCGCAGCCTTGCCGAGCAGGAGACTTCGGGGAGAGACGCCAATGCTCAGCAATTGCCGCAGTGTTCCGCGTTCATATTCGCCGCTGATGGCGTTGAACCCGATCGCGATGATCAGCAGCGGCATCAGGACCTGAAGCACCCAGGCCGGCGACAATTCGCCGAACCGCTGCAGTCCGGTGGCATCCTGCGCCGGCCGAAATTTCAGCTCGCTCTGCCGGTGCGCCTGCAGCCACACGGTGGACCCGACATACGGCTCGATGCCGGGATCCAGGATCGACAGGGGCGGCTCCGGCTTGAAGACGTGCATGCCCTGCTCGGCCGCATCGTGCGGATGGCGTTTGCCCTGCTGCAGCCAGGCCTCATAGTCCAGCGCCTGGCCTGCGCTTCGCTCGCTGTTGACCTGGGCATGGCGTTGCCAGCCGGCCGCGAGCGCGACTGCGAGGAGCAGGCAGATGAGACCGCCCGCCCACAGCAGTCTGCCGTCGCGGATGATTTCGCGCGTGTCCTTGGCGGCAATGAACGCAAACACGTCAGTTCTTCATGTGCTTGAGATAGAGCGCTTCGAGATCGGCATGGCTGACATCCTCGCTCTTGAGCTCCTCCACGAGGCGCCCGCGCCTCATGATGCCGATCCGTGTCCCCGTCTGCTTGGCATGGAAGAGGTCGTGAGTCGTGGTCAGCACTGCGACGCCCGACCTGCTGGCGTTGATCAGCAGCTCGGAGAATTCGTTGGCCGCCGAGGGATCAAGACCGGATGTCGGCTCATCGAGCAGCAGCGCCCTGGCCTGCTTGGCAAGGGCGATCGCGATGCCGACCTTCTGGCGCATGCCTTTCGAATAGGTCGAGACGCGGTCATCGGCAGCCTGGACAGGCAGGCCGGCCGCTTGCAGCAAGTCGAGCAGCCGCTGGCGTGGCAGGCGTTCGCCCGTTGCCAGCGACGAGAAGAAGGAGAGGTTCTCGACGCCGGTCAGCGTCGCATAGAGCGTCACCTGCTCCGGAATGTAGGCGAGAAGACGCTTGGATTCGAGCGGTGATTGCGTCACGTCAAGGTCGCTGATCTTCAGTTGTCCCGACGTCGGCTGCATGAAATTCAGGAAGAGATTGATCAGCGTCGTCTTGCCGGCACCGTTCGCCCCGAGCAGACAATAGATGTCGCCCGGCGAAACGCTGAGCGAAACCTCATCCAAGGCAGTCTTGTCGCCAAACTGCTTGGTCACGGCGATTGCGTCGAGCATCGGTGCTCTTTCATTGAAACGTCACGATCAGCTGCGTGGCTTCCGATCGTGCCGAATGAGTTACATTCGGCACACGAGATGGTGGGCCCAAGTAACAGTATGATCTTTCGTTCTTGACATCATACTCGACGAGACTGATTAATCAAGAAGCCGTGAGGGCTCGGGTGGACGACAGCAACGGGGCGGCCGTTCACCAGCATTGCTGGGGGTGGTTGTGCGTTATTTTCTGTGCTCGGTTTCGGCGATCAGCGTGTCGATCGCAATCGGCTCATGCGTCGTCTCGGTCGATGCGGCCGCGCAGACGTCGACAGCGGCCAGAGAGCCGGCGCTGCTTCCGCAGGTCGATGTCTCCGCGCCAAAGCCGCGGCGAACGACGACGTCGCCGCGTCCGTCTGATACGCAGAGGCGTCAATCCGCAGTTCGGTCCAACATACAACGCGTGGCGCCTGTTGGTTCTGTTGCGGCTCGACAGGGCCAGGGTGACCAGCGCGGAAGCGCGACGCCGTTGAATACGAACGGTGTTGCTGCGAGCGCCAGCCGCCTCGGGCTGACGCCGCGCGAGACGCCGGCGAGCGTCGAAGTCGTCGGTGCCGACACGATTCGAGAGCAGGGCTATCATACGACGGTCGACACGGTGAAGGGCGCGACCGGCGTGACAGCGGGCGATGCGCCGAATGACGTCGCCTATGCCATGCGCGGCTTCCAGGGCAATCAGATCAACGTCACCTACAACGGCATCAATATCGGCCCGACCGGCTTCACGGCGCTGACGATGGAGACGTTCAATCTCGACAGGGTCGAGTTCCTGAAGGGGCCGTCCTCCATCGTGTCCGGCCAGGGCGCCGTCGGCGGCGCGATCAACTTCGTGACCAAAGCGCCGCACACCGGCCCGATCACCCAGGAGGCTTTCGTCGGCTTCGACTCCCGCGGCAGCATCCGCACCGGCTACGGGGCGGGCGGCAGCACCAGGATCGAGGGGCTCGATTATCGCTTCGACATCAGCAAGTCGAAGGAGGTCGGCTTCATCGACGGCACCGACACCAAGAACCTCCACGTGTCCGGACAGTTGAACTATCGGCTGACGGATACGTTCAAGGTGTTCGCGGCTGCCGAATTCAAGGATTATCAGGCGAAACTCTACGAAGGCACGCCATTGGTGCCCTCGTCCTACAGTGGTGCTTTCGCAACCTCGGGGATCGTGTCCGGTAACAAGATATCGGACTATAACCTTACCCCGCTCAACAACGTGACGATCGACAGTCGGACTCTGTCGACCAACTACAACGTGCTCGATGGTCACAAGACCATCAAGGAGTCGTGGGTGCGTGGCGGGTTTGAATGGGCCGCGACCAACAACGTGACCGTCCGAAGCCAATTCTATAACTACAACGCCAGCCGCGACTGGTACAACAACGAGGTCATTGCGTTCAACTCGACCAGCAACTCGGTTGACCGCGAGCGTTTCTATGTCCACCACAACCAGAACATGGTCGGCAACAATACCGACGTGACCTGGAATTCGAACATTCTTGGCCTCGACAATCGGCTGGTAACGGGATTTGAGGTCTACCATCTCGATTTTGCCCGGCCCGGTGCAGCCATTTACCCGTACGACCAGGTCTCCCTGGTCGATCCAGTACGAGGTTACTACGGAGAGCTGCAAACGCAGCGACAGACCGCCGCGATCGACAGTTTCGCGATCAATCTGGAAGACCGGCTGAAGATCACCAACAACTTCGCGCTGATCGGCGGCCTGCGCTACAATCCCTTTACGCTGGACAGAACTTCGGTGAACTCCGCGGGAGCCACAAAGGCGGGCTTTCCCTACTCGGCGAGCTGGGACCCCGTGACCGGGCGGATCGGTTATACCTGGGAAGCCGTTCCGGGGCTGACCTTCTATAGCCAATACGCTACCGCCAGCGATCTCTCGGTCGGCAGCCTGTTCCTGCTCAGCCCGACGCAGAAGCTCACCTTGACGTCCGCCCGGAGTTACGAGACCGGTGTCAAGAACCTGCTGTGGGACGGTCGGGCCGAGTGGACGCTGTCGCTGTTCGACATCGAGCGGAGCAATGTCTACTCCGCGCAGGCCGGTCAGAGGCTCAATCTCGCAGGCAAGGTGAAATCGCAGGGCATCGAGTTGTCAGGAGCCGTGCGCCCGACGCGGGAGACCAAGGTCTGGGCCAATGTTGCCTATGTCAACGCGCGTTACGCTGATTATGATTTCACCGGCGGGACCTATTCGGGCAACACGCCGCCGAACATTCCGTCGCTGGTCGTCAATGGCGGCGCATCCTATCGCTTTCTCAATCCGGGTTGGTTCCCGGTCGAGCTTGGCTTCTCCGTGCGGCACGTCGGTGATCGCTTCACGACGGATGCCAACACAGTCACGATGCGGGCCTACACCACCGCGGATTTGTTCGCATTCGTCGACATTCCGAAGTCACCGGTGTTGCCCACCGTCGATAATACCCGCGTCACCTTCCGCGTTCGCAACGTGACCGACAAGAAGTATGCGGTCTGGAGCGATCCGAACTATCCCGATCAGATCTTCCTCGGAGCACCGCGGACCTACGAGATCGAGACGTCGTTCAAGTTCTAGTGCTGCAGCTTCGAGTGAACGGTTTCCTTTGCCGACGACGGCCCGCGGTGGCATGCCCCTGGTTCGACGCGCATCACAACGCGGCTCCTCGACTTGCCAAGGTTCGATGGACCCTCGCGGGCGTTAGTCGGGTCGGATATCCGGACTCGATCGAGCAGAGAGGATGCTGACAGGGACGCAGATCAGGAGCGGCACCATGCGGCCAATGTCGATGGCGGGATGATGGCGCTGACGACCCCGACTGTGATGATGGCCAAGCCAACCGCGTTGCGCAGCCATGTTGAAGTAGCTCTGCGGCGCAGGATCGGAAGGCCGAGGCCGGCCGCCAGCAGCGCGGGGAGGGTGCCGACGCCGAAGCCGCCCATGGCCAGCGCGCCACCGAGCCATGAGCCGGACAGCATGGCATAGAAGAGCGCTGCATAGACCATGGCGCATGGCAGAAAGCCCCAGGCCACGCCGCTCATCAGGAGCCCCATCTTGGGAGGAAGGCTCGCTGTGCGAGCGATGCGGGTCATCTTGGAGCTCACATAGGATGCCAGGCGATGGAGGCCCGTCGGCCACGGCACGAGATCGAGCATCGAAAGTCCGATCCAGGCGAGCGCCGCTGCCGCGGCCCAGCGCAGGATGAAATGCTCCAATGTGTGGTCGAACGCGCCAATCACGCTCGACCCGGCTGCGCCGACGGTGGCGCCCGCCAGGACATAGGCCGCAATTCGACCCCCATTGATCAGAACCGCCGCGGACCAAGGATCGTCTTGCGGCCAGGACCGACCCGACTGAGCTGCAAAATGCAAACTCGATGCGATCCCCGAGCACATGCCAAAGCAATGCAGGCTCGAGGAGAAGCCAAGCAGCAACCCGGCGATGAAGAGAGGCTGATCGAAGTCGAACATTGTGGAGGCATTTGACGCGATGCTGCTTCGGAAGTCGTTGCGCTGCGTCAAAGCCGTCTTGTTGACCGCTAGTCTCCGATCAGAAACTCCTTCGTGCCGATCGCGAGCGAACCGAATGCGAACGCAATCGGGATGAGGCCGACATCGAAGAGACTTGCGCCGGCCCCGACGAGCAGCGAACGCAATCCGCCGACGTCGAGCAGATAGATCGCGGACATGAACAGCACGCCGAGGCTCGTGCCCATGACGAACGGGATGAGAACGTGCGTCGAAAACGATCTGAGTCCATCGCGGTTCACGCTGACCCCCAATCGGGTTCAATGGTTATCATATGGTTGTCGTGAGGCTCGCAGGCATGCCACGCCGGCCTTCCCCTACGTCTTGCGAGCGGTCTCGCAGGCGGCCTTGGCGTCTGCCAGGAAACCGGTGAACATATCGTCCATCAGCTTCCGTGTCGCCGCCGAGGCGAGAGCCGGCGTGCCGGACTGGAACGGCGGTTCCGGGGCGTATTCGGCCAGCAATTGCACGACCTCGGCATATTGACGGTCGCGCAAATCCCCGACCATCGACAGGCCGAAATCGAGCCCGGCGCTGACGCCGCCGGCGGTGATCCGGTTGCGATCACGTACGATGCGTCCCTCGGCCGGGATGGCGCCGACCGCCGGCAGGATGGAGCGGGTGAGCCAATGCGAGGTGGCGCGATAGCCGTCCAGCAGCCCGGCCGCGCCGAGCAGCAGCGAGCCAGTGCAGACCGAGGTGACGAAGCGCGCCTTGCCGCCGCGATCGGCCAGGAAGCGCAATGTCGCGGGATCGCGGATCGCCGCCAGCGTCCCGGATGTCCCGCCCGGCACACAGATGATGTCGAGCTGATCGGGACAATCGTCGAACGACTTGCTCGGCGTGAAGACGAGACCGGTGTCGCTGGTGACGGGCGCCATCGTCTTGGCGACGATGTGGGTGGTGGCGCCCATCAGGTTCGTGAACATGTAGTGCGGCCCGACCATGTCGAGCGCGGTGAAGGCCGGATAGATCAGGAAGGCGATCTGCTCCTTCCCGGTCCAATGTGCCGGCATCGCGGACATGTCGTGGGCGGGCGGCGGCAACGCGCTGTCGCTTTCCGCCGCAGTCGCTGCTGCGCCGGAGAAGGCCAGCGCAATGAGCGCGGCCAGGTCTCGTCGTGTCGTTTCCATGATGCCTGCTCAGTTGAACTTGAGGGCCAGCTTGCCGTAGACGGTGCGCCCTTCTCCCGGTGCGACACGTCCGTCGAAATAGGCGTAGGGTACGAAGTATTTCTCGTTGGTCAGGTTCTTGAAAGTCAACGAGACGTGATAGCGCGGGTCGTCATAGGCGATCTTCGAATCGATCGTGAAGTAGCCGCTCGTCTTGTAGAGGTTGGCGGGATCGACATAGGCCCCCGATGCCGCATAGACGCCGGCGCCAAGGCTCCAGCCCTGCCAGCGGCCGTCAAGGCGATAGTTGACCCAGAGCCTGCCGGAATCGGCAGGCACCCAGTTTAGCTTGTTGCCGGCGCGCACCGTGGCCGCGACATCCTTGGTCAGCACCGCATCGACATGGGCGTAGCTGCCGAGCACGGACCATTGCGCCGTCGGCTGCCAGAGCACGTCGAGATCGAGCCCGCGGGACCGTTGCTCGCCGGCGGGAATGCTGACGAGGGGATTGTTCGGATCCGAAATAGGAACGCCGCTGCGATTGATCTCGAACACCGCCAGCGTGCCCGAGAGCCCGGCCCCAGAGTTGAACTTGATGCCCGCTTCCGTCTGCTTGGAGGTCTCCGGCTTCGGAGGTCCGGAGTAGAGCGCAAAGGGGTTGCCCTTCAGGCCTTCGCTGTAGTCGGCGAATACCGAGAAGCCCTTGACCAGATCGACGACTGCGCCGACGCGGGGCAGGGCCTTGGTGACATCGGTGATATCCGTCGTCGCGAAGGCCGGCTGGACACTGTCGATGTGCAGGTTGGCGAGCCGGACGCCACCGAGCAGATGGACGCGATCCCAGAGCGATGATTGCCACTGCGTATAGAAGCCCTGCGTCCTGTAGACGTTGTCGCCGTCGACCACGACCGAGAACGGGCCGCGGACCGGCTCGACATAGGCCGGGTAAACCGGATTGCGCAGATCGACGGGGACGCCGCCTGCAAAGAACTGGGCCGGGTCGACATACATCGCGCCGACATCAGTGACGCGGCTATAGTCGTAGCCGAACAGCAGCCTGTTCTCGCTGATGCCGAGACGGAACTTGGCGAGCGCATTGGCGACGACCGAAAGCTCCTTCTGCTCCTGGCCGAGGGCCAGGTTGGTCACGCCCCAGGTCGAGCCGAAGGCCGGCGCGTTGGAGAAGATGTCCTGGGCCAGCTCTTGGAAGCGGGTCTTGCCCGCCCGGACCTGCACGTTCGCCGACCAGACCTCGTTGAACTCGTGATCGAGCTTGGCGGTCACGCTCTGGGTCGTCGAGTACGACTTCGGAATGTTCGACGGACCGATGAAGAGATTGCGGTTGAGCCGGAAGTCGCCGGTGACGGTGCCGACCGCTGGGAGACCCTGATACTCCTGCTGCCGCCAGTCGGAGAACCGCCCCTGGATCGTCAGCGTCGTATCCTCCTTGTTGGTGAACAGCAGCGTCGGGTTGATCGCATAGCGTTTGGTGTCGATCGTATCGATGAAGGAGCTTGAGGAGGTGTATTCACCCGTCAGGCGCGACAGCACCGTGCCGTCCTTCGACAGCGGCTGGTTGATGTCGAAATAGGGCTGCACGAAGCCGTAGCTGCCGAAGGTCGAGCCGAACTCGCTGAACGCGCGGTTGGTCGGCAGCTTGGAGACGATGTTGATGACGCCGCCGAGGGGCGCGCCGGAGCCGCCGCCATACAGGATCGCGTTGGGGCCCTTCAGCACCTCGATGCGCTCCACGTTCACGAGCGAGTCGCGGTTGCCCGCATTGTAGTAGCTCGTGAGGCCGTCCAGCCATTGTTCGGCCGCGAAGCCGCGGATGCGGGCGCTTTCGTAGGCCGGCGTCTGCAGCGGGCTGGTGGCCTGAACGCCGCTGACGTTGCGGGTGGCTTCAGCGACGGACAGGCTGTTCTGGTCGTCGATGACGGCGCGGGGCACGACGTTGATCGAGGCCGGAATGCGTTCCGTCGGCGTGTTGGTCCGGGTGCTGCCGGTCGCGGTCAGCGCCTGATAGCCCTGCACGGGACCCGCCGTCGTCTGGGTGACCGGCAGGGCCGGGTTGACGATCACGCCGCTGGGGAGCTGCGTCTGGGTCGGCGGCGGAGCCGTCCGCTGCTGCGGCCGCGCTGCCGGCGGCTGGCTGGAGCTGGCGCGGCGCACGGGTTTGGCCGGCTTCCTCTCGGTGGGCGCATCCACCGTAACGGAGGGGAGATTGCGATCTGATTGGGGTTGGGACTGTGCGGGTTCGATAAGAGCAGCAACAACAGCCGCCGCCGCACCCAGGGTGGGCAGTCGATGTGACACGGTAGGATGCTCCGATGGACGCTGAGGACGGTGAGGTCAATCTCAGGCCTCGCTCGGGGGACCTCTCGTCAGCCGTGGCTGGTGTCGTCGCGCAAGCGTGGCTGCGGCAGGTTTGGAATCTGCGACATCGCTTGCGGGGGCGATCTGATGGATGTGAATCGTGGCGGGTGCGGGGGCAAGCCCTGCGTGTGCTGCGAACACGCAGATGTCGCAGAGAGACTTGTGGAGAGGCGGATGGCTCTTGGGGTCGATCTCCGATGATGAATGATCATCGGAAGCGCAGATCGACAGCTCCAAAGCCGATCCGAACGCCAGAGCGCTGCCTTCCATGCGAGAGGCGAGCGAGCCGGCGAGGATCGTCTGGAAGACGAACAGCAAAGCGACCGCAAGCATGGCGGTAGAGTGTCGCTCTGCTCGTCGTCCTCCCCGCATGACTTTGTCCCACCACCCCGGTCCCGCGAACGATAGTGTCGAGCTTGGGCGAGTCCATATGTCGCGAAGCCGCGGCGGATCGTCCGGTTACAAGTGTGACGAATATGTCGCATTGTTTCCGCACAATGGCGGTCGTGCTGGCACGGGACGGGTCACCTCCCGAAGTCAGGAAATGTCGGTGGGCGGCGCTGCCGTCGGCAAGGCCCTGCCTTCTCCGACGTCGTCGCCACTGCGTCCGCGAAAGGCGACGCCTGGTTAGCTTGCCGAGCGCACAGGTCCTGGGTGGGCGACCAGATCTGCGTCGAGCTGTCAAATCTTACCGCCTGGATGGACGACTCAGAGATCCCACGTGCCGGTCTCTATGAGCTACCCAGTTGCGCATCGCGCCAAACTGCACTCGACCCATCCGATCGAGAGGGACGGCGGCGAAATCGAGCGCCGTAACGAGACCGTCGGCATGTCTCCGGCGAGGAGGCCATCGTCGGTCTGTCGCAGGCTGATCAGTTTGGCGAGAGCCGCCAGTGCCCCACCGCGGCCGCGACGCCACGGGACACGAAAATGGCCTGGCGACGATGCCCGTCGCAGCCACGATGGCGCGACAAAGCCGCAGAATTGCCGCTCGATGAGAGCTCAACGAAAATGAAGCGCGCGCCGACGCGAGACCTCAGTTCGGCCACAGCTCAGGCTGATAGTTGCTGCATGACAGGCGCGGGTTTTCGTCCGGTGATCGGTCAATCAAGAAATCCCCTGCAGCAGGACAAGCAGTCGGACTATGTTCCGTTCATTCGGCAATAAGCGGCTACGAGCGCGTGCCTGTGTCGCGCTCGGCCTCGCTTATCTGCTCGCGTTCCAGGCTCTGATGTTCAGCCTTACGGCAGGGGCGATGGCTGGCTCCGCGGAGCCGGCGATTTCGGACATCTGCAGATCCGAGGGTAACACCACCAGTCGCGATGGCTCTGGGCAGGAGCACCAGCAGTCGCACCTTCCCACCTGTTGCCTGACGGGCGGCGCCATGTTCGGCGCGAGCGGCGTGCCGCCGACTGCCCCGTCATTGGCAGTGCCTCGGTTGTCTGAGCATAGCGCCTCCGTCCATTGCTCGGCAGACGGCCGTGTCGATATCGGACGCCGGCGAACGCTGTGTAGCCCCCGCGGTCCACCAATCGCCTGACCCGCTTTACCCGGTTTTGATCGGGAGCGATGCCCGTTGGGGCATCTCCTGACCATCGATACCGATGGTCACGACTGCGCCGCGACGGACGATGCCATTCGCCGGACGCGGCCCTGGTCCCGACCATCCCCTTGGGAGTTTCAGGCAAGCGTCGTGCGCACTCAGCGCAAGCGCTGTCGACCAATCACGACATTCAGGAGTATATCATGTCTTTCAAGTTGCGTTGCCTCGCTGTCTCCATTGCTCTGCTTGTGACGCCGGCCATGGGCGCGGAAAATTCCCCGATGCCGGACCCGGCGCTCGTCGCCAAGGGGCTGCAGCTCTTCAATGACACAAGCGTGTCGGGCGGGGGCAGTGTCTCCTGCGCGACCTGTCACTTTTCGACGGGCCATACCAACAACAAGACCTATGTCGGTCTCGAGGTGGTTGCCGACGGCGACGCCAACGGCCGCAGCACGCCGACTTTGTGGGGGGCCGGCGAGCGCTCGGTGTATGGGTGGGCCGGCACGGCGCCAACGCTCGAAGAGAGCATTCGCGGGATCATCGTCAATCGGATGAAGGGAGCCGAACCGTCCAAGGAGAATTTGGCGGCCTTGGCGGCCTATGTCCGGTCACTGCCTTATCCGAAGAACTGGCAGCTGAACGACGACGGCACGCCTTCACCGATCGCTACAGAAGCGGTGAAACGAGGCTTTGACCTGTTCATCGGCGACGGTGGCTGCGGCACCTGCCATGTCCTGCCCAGTCTCGATAAATCCAGCCGCGACGACATCGGGACCGGCGGGAAGTTCAAGGTGCCGTCGCTTCGCGCTGTGGCGTCGACCGCTCCGTACTTCCACGATGGGCGTACCGCTTCGCTGCGCGACGCCGTGAAGCTGATGTGGGGGGTCTATGCCAAAAAAATGGACACGGGTCTCGTGCCGACCGACGCCCAGATCGATGACCTCGTGGCCTATCTGAGCGCGCTCTAGTGGCTGAGTGACGAGCAGGTGCAGCTTTCGCCGCCACCGCAGCCGTCGCGGTGCGGCGGAGAGGGGGACTACCTGGAGCCCCATCCTTGGTGAGTCCCCCTCACTCCGTTCTTTCGTGTGAGGGTACGAATGCTCAGGGCGAGGCAAATACCTGGTGCATCTCATAAGACGACTTGGTCACGATCTACGCGATGCCTGCGTCGACCCGCTTGGCTTCGGGCGTATGTGCCGACGATTTCAGGGGAGTCATCCAATGACGGGTAACGCCATCTTCCGTCTCTCTTGGCGACTTGAAGTCCGAGCGTGGCAAACTGAGGCGAGGTTTCTGTGAGAGCGTTCAGCTTGCTTCTGATTGCGAACGTTCTCGCACTACCTATTCATGCTGAGCCGTTGCTGATCCATGGGGTGACCGGATACGCTGGCGAATACGAGCTCAGCGGCACGGCGTCACGGCAGGATTTGAACGGAACAAGGACGTTCTCTGGTCCACTGACGGTAAAGCACGTCGGACTCTGCACGCGCGATGGCCCGAAAGAATCGGTGGGCGAGATCCGTGTCGATCTCGACAGGCGGTCGTCTCGCATCAGCGCGACGCTGGATTTCGAAGGCAGCAAGTGCACGTATAAGGGAGTCTTCTCCGAGTCGTATCACGGCTTCATGGATTGTGGTCGGGATGGGAGTTTCCCGCTCAGGATTTGGACCAAATAGTCCATTGCTTTCCATCGGCTCTGGATATCGACGAAGTCGGTGTTGCGCCTCTATTATCGCACGTGTCGGGTGATGAACGATCAAATGCGGCAAGGCCTATGGAATTCCGCGCCTCTGCCGATCGGGTCGCGTATCCAATGATTGGCTTCGGGGCTCCGCCGTCTCAGTGACGGATGTTGTCCTAAGACTCTACGAGATAAGCGGCAACGCACGAAGTACGATGCCAAATCACGACGAGTCAGAATGGCTTCCTACTCTTTGCTTCCATGCGCCGGCTTATGTTGATCCGTATCACCATTCATCATCGCGATGCCTTCGAAGCGTGAAAACATCGCAGCTTTTTCGGGCGGAAGCCTGGCTTCGGCACTCGACAAATCCTTTTCGAGCCTCTCGGCATCCGCGAGCGGGACGCCAGCTCTCGCCAATGCGTCCCTGGTCTTGATGCCGTCTCCGGCACAGAGGATGATTCTCCAGGACCCATGCTCGTTGCGCAATAGGGCACGGCCGCCCATCTCGCCTTGGGCCCAATCGGCGACTGCGTGCTTGCCTGACACCAAGATCGGTTCGACCGAAAGCGGCTCCTGCGGCTTATCGAACATGCCATGAAGAAGCTGGCTTATGAATGCCTCGTCAGAGCCTGTCGGCGCGGCCATGCAGGCGACCGGAACGATCATCAGCGACATCAGTGCAACCAAAGCTTTTCTGAGCATCTTCAACTCCTGAGTGTCACACTGGCTTATGCCGATCCATCCGACGTTCAGCCATTGCGGTATCTGGGATAAACCTGTCGGGCGACCTTTTCGGCCTGCTTGTTGAAGTCGACGAACATCTCGGTCATCATTTTTGATACCTCAACCGGAGCCTTTGCGGGCGTTCCAGCGTCGTATGGCGGCTCTGGCGCGTATTGAGCCATCAGTTGAACGGACTCCGCATATTGCCTGTCGCGCAACTGCCCGACCAGCGACAGGCCGAAATCGATACCCGAGGTCACGCCGCCGGCCGTGATTCTGTTGCGGTCGCGGACGATCCTGTCGTCGCTCTGCGTCGCGCCGAACAGCGGCAACAGCGAAACTGTCGCCCAATGCGACGTCGCGTTGTAGCCGGTGAAAAGTCCGGCCGCTCCCAGCAGCAATGAACCGGTGCAGACCGAGGTGACGAACTTGGCGCGCGATCCGCGATCCCTGAGAAAGCGAAGCGTGCCGTCGTCCTGCATGGCGGCGAGCGTGCCGGTCGAGCCACCGGGGACGCAGATGATGTCCAGGTCGAGCGGACACTCATCGAAGGTCGTGCTCGGCTGAAACATGAGTCCCGTGTCGCTCTTCACGATGTCCCGGCTCTTGCCGACAATGTGGGTCGTCGCGCCGATGAGGCCGGTCAGCATGGCGTGCGGCCCGACCATGTCGAGGGCCGTGAACTCCGGATAGACGAGGAAGGCGATTTGCTCCTTTCCCATCCAGCTCGCGGGCACTTGCGACATGTCATGAGCGGTCGTCGTTCCGGCCGCGACGTCGGCGGCCGGAGCGGACCGCAGACCCGCCGTGGCGAGGCCTGCGGCAGAGGCGAGAAGCAGGTCTCGTTTCGATATCATTCGTTCACTCCCTTGACGGTGATAAGCCGAGACGACGATATCAGTATCGATAGGACAGCGTGCCATAGAAGGCGCGGCCGTCGCCCGGGGCCACCTGGCCGCCGAACCAGGTGAAGGGCACGAAATATTTCTGGCCGGTCAGGTTCTTGACATTGAAGGATGCCCGCCAGTGCTCGGTCTCATAGGCGATCTTGGCGTCGACGGTGAAATATCCCGGCGTCTTGTAGAGATTGAAGTTGTCGACGTACTGCGAGGACGCCACATAGACACCAGCGCCGGCGCTCCAGCCTCGGAGAGCGGGCCAGTCGAAGGTGTAGTTGACCCAGAAGCGGCCTGAATCCTCGGGCACGCCGGGGACCCTGTTGCCTTGCGGCGTTCCCGAATTCGAGTCGGAGTACCTGACATCGGTGTGACCGTAGCTGGCAATCACCTTCCAATTCCTGGTGGGCTGCCAGATCAAGTCGGCTTCATAGCCCTTGGATTCCTGCGCAGACTGGGCCCCGACGCCGACGCCAATGACGACAGGCACGTTCTGGCGCCGGATGTCGAACGCCGCCACGGTGCCGGTCAACTGGTCGTTGATGTTGAACTTGAAGCCGCCTTCGACCTGCTTCGATGTCTCAGGCTGAACGTTGGTGTTCAAGGCTTGAGTGAAGGTCGATGCCTGCATGCCCTCGCTATAGCTGCCGTAGACCGAAAGTCCCGGAACAAGATCGAGAACGGCTCCGGCCCGGGGCAGAGCCCTGGTCGTGTCGGACCCGAACTGTGTCGGCGAGAAGACGCCCAAACTAAACGGGTAGTTTTCGACATAGTCGATATTGATGCTGGCGAGCCGCACGCCGGCGAGGATATGAAGCCGGTCGTAGATCGTCGACTGCAATTGCGTGTAGAGGCCCTTGGTGGTGTAGACGCTATTGATGTCGGTATACAAAAAAAACGTCGGCGAGGCCGTGCTGGGGTCCGTGTACGGCGTCGGGAACATGGGGCTGTTCAACAGATCAACCGGCAGAACGCCGAGGTCGGCGTTCATGTGACCGCGATCCGTGATGCGGCTGTAGTCGGCGCCAGTGAGCCAGACGTTGTTGGTCGGTCCCAACCTGAACCGCGCCTCCAGATTGGGATTGACGGAGATCTCCCGCTGTTTCTGCAAGAGCTCGATATTCTGCAGGGCCCATGTGGTTGGCGGAAAATCCGGTGCCGCGCTGAGTGTCGTCTGGCTCCTCTGATCGAAGTTCTGGTCCGCCCAGCGTGCCTTGATGTTGAAGGACCAGATGGGATCGAATCTGTGGTCGAACGTCGCTGTGACGCTCTTCACTTCGCTGTAGCTCTTCGGAATGTTCGAGGGGCCGATGTAGAGATCCGGATTGAGGCGGAAGCTTCCCGCCACGGTCCCGACCGCCGGCAAGCCCTGGTAGGCCTGCTGCTCGAGCCGCGAGAGGCGCCCCTGGATCGTCAGCGTCGTGTCTTCCTTATTCGTCAGTGTCAGCGTTGGATTCAGCGAGTAGCGGTCCTGATGCACAACATCGACGAATGTGTTGTTTGACGTATAAGCGCCCGTGAACCGGAACAGCACGGTCTTGTCGGGCGAAAGCGGCTGGTTGACGTCAAAATACGGCTGCACGTAGCTCTTCGAGCCAAACGTCACACCTGTTTCCAGGCTTGCCTTGTCTGTCGGCAGCTTCGAGACGATGTTGATGGCGCCACCGAGCGGGCTCCCGGCTCCGCCGCCATACAGGATGGCATTTGGTCCCTTCAGCACCTCGATCCGTTCAACATTCACAAGCGAATCGCGGTCGCCGACGTTGTACATGTTGAACATGCCGTCGAGATATTGTTGGGCAAGGAAACCGCGAATGGTGGTCTGGCCAAAAGGTCCCGTGGTGCCAATTGCGAGCGTATTCGTTCCCTGCACGTTGGAGACATTCTGGATGGCCTCGGTGACCGTGACGTTGTTCTGGTCCGCGATCACGCTTCTGGGGATCACCTGAATCGACTGCGGGACCTGCTCGATCGGCGTCGCCGTCTTGGTTGCGGAGGACGCAGACAGCGCCCGATAGCCATCGACGGGCCCCGCGGTCGTCAGCGTGGTTCCCGGCGGGAGTTTGAGACCCGGCAAATCCAGTGCTGGATTATACGTTCCGAGGGCATTTGGGAGTGGCTTGTCCGCAGCTGTTGGTGCCGTGGGCTTTGCGCTTGCGCGCCTCGCTTGTTTGGTGCCCGACCTGTTTCCGGCAACGATCGCGGCAGCAGGTCGTGTCTGGCCTGGTGCCTGGACAGTCACGCCGGGTAGTTCTGAGGGTTGGGCAAGAACGACTTCGGGAACGGCGAGAAGGGCAACGAAGCTCACGCCTCCCAAGGCACGAAAGCGAAACATCTGAATCTCTCTAACTCGGGCGCACGGCCCGCCAACGGTCGGCAACAGCATCAATTGCGGCCGGCCGGCCGCAACGATCTTGCGATTTTTGGAAAAGTCAGGAGTTCGATGAAGGAGGAGCGCGCGCCTTGGCCTGAGTGCCCTTAAGCGAGCCCTCCAGGTCTTGGGCCATGTTGTGCCAGACCACGGTCGACGGCGATCGACAGGGCGCGGCAACGGCGATGTTTGGCGTGTCCAGTGTTGCGCTGGCATGCGCCGCAAGGCAGCTCAGGGCGCAAACACCATCGTGGACATGGCGGTCGGTCTGGTCAGGCTGCCTGCCGGCTTCCCCGCTCCCGGAGTGGCAGATCGCGATATCGCCAAGGGTGGTCAATGGATCGGAGACGGCAGAAGCCGCTGCCCATGACGCCGCGACGGGCGCGATGATCTGCATCATCAGCGCCAACAAAAACGCGGGGATATGGAGTTGCAGCCGTTGCCGCACGAGTCACTGCCTCGTTGGAGTACCTGGACCTAATCATGGTGCGAGAGGAGAGTCGACGGCACCGACCTTGCTCGCGAGTGCACCAAGCGACCCAGACGAAAATGCGCGCCAACTGTCTCTCAAATGTCACGCGGGTCGATCGTAGAAGCACTGAGGATTCTGACGGGTCATGCGGTAACTCCCCCCGAATCCGGGCAGTCAACTTCTACGCGGTCATGTAGCCCGTGGCGCTATTGCCGAGCTTTGAGGAGATGGAGCAAATCTCTTCCGTTGGATATCGACGGACGAGTACGTGGCTGCGGGCGACACAATAAGTAGCTTCGAACGCCGCAGCGCACCTTGGGGGTGTAAACTTCGCGATCTCAGTGAGCCCAAGGCTGTGTAGTTTGCCGCGAAGGATTTTGCGTTCTGGGGCAGGGCACTGCCGGCGTAGAGTCTGGCGTGCCGTTGATGGTCAGCGTTTAAGGGGACCATAGCTACGCCAGGATTGCCGTTAGGAACTGCAGGATCCGCGGATCCTTGCTGCCGAAGAACGCATCGGGCGATCCGGACAAGCGAATGCGACCATTCTCCATGAATACGATCTTGTCGGCGATCTCCCGCGCGAACGCCATTTCGTGGGTGACCACGACCATCGTCATGCCGCCGGCCGCGATGTCGCGCAGCACGCTCAAGACCTCGCGGCGCAGTTCCGGGTCGAGTGCCGAGGTCGGCTCGTCGAACAGCATGACTTGCGGTCGCATCGCCAGGGCGCGCGCGATCGCGACCCTTTGCTTCTGCCCGCCGGAAAGTGTCGCGGGATAGGCATTCGCCTTGCTCCCTAGTCCCATCCGCTCCAGCAGGCCCAGCGCCTCCGCGTGGGCGCTCTCACGGTCCAGCCGTTTCACGCTGATGAGACCTTCGGCCACGTTCGCCAGTGCGGTCATGTGTGGAAAAAGGTTGAAGGCCTGAAACACCATGGCGGTCTTGAGCCGGATCCGTCGCGTCAGCAGGGTTTCGGCGCGCGTGGTGTGGACGCCAGGCGCGAAGCTCAAGGTGTCGCCACCGACTGTAACCCGGCCGGCGCTGGGCCGTTCGAGCAGATTGATGCTGCGCAGGAGCGTCGTCTTGCCCGAGCCGGAAGGGCCGACCAGCACGACGACCTCGCCAGGTGCGACATCGAGGTCGATCGTTTGCAATACATCGACCGTGCCGAAGCGCTTTTGGAGCCCGCGGATCGAGACGGCGCATTCGGCTTGGTCGCTTGCGCTCATTGCACGTGCTTCGACAGGCGCTGCTCGAGCAGCATCTGCGCCACTGTGAGGAACTGATTGATGATCCAATAGATTGCTCCGGCGATGAGGAACATTTCCAGATAGCGGAACGAGGCCGCGCCGACCTGCTCGGCCACTCGCGTGACCTCGACCACCGTGATGGCAGATGCGAGAGACGTGTCCTTCATCAGGGCAATCAGGCGACTGCCGACCGGAGGCAGCGCGATCCGCAGGGCCTGCGGCAGGATGATGCGGCTGATGGTCCTATAACGGTCCATACCCAGCGACGCGGCTGCCTCCCATTGCCCGCTGTCGACCGAGAGGATGCCGGCGCGAAAATTCTCGCTGAGATAGGCGGCCGAGAACAGCGTCAGCGCCAGGATCGCCGAGGACAACGGATCGAGCGTAAGGCCGAGCCGAGGCAGGCCGAAATAGATCAGGAGCATCTGAACCAAGAGTGGCGTACCGCGGAAGACGGACACGTAGGCAAAGGCAGTCCAGCGGATGAGGCGCGCACGAGCGAGGCGAAGAAAGGCGATGACCAAGCCCAGCACGCTGCCGAGGCAAAACGAGGAGAGGCCGAGAAACAGCGTCATCGGCACGGCCGTCTCAAGCAGGGGCCAGGCCCGGACCAACAGTTCCATCATGGCTTCGCATCAGCCTGCTCGGCCTTCGCTTTCGCGATGGCATCGGACATCTTGTAGTCATGACCGATGATGGTCTCGCCGAGACGATCGATTGTGCCGTCGGCGAGCATCTCCCGGATGGCCCCGTCGATGGCCGCCTTGAGGGCAGGCTCGCCCTTGCGGATGGCCGGCGCGGACAGCTGATAGGTCAGCGGTCCTCCGATCTCGGTGACGCCGAGATTGGTCGCTTTCGCATAACGCAGGCCACCGAAATGCGAGATGATGGTGGCGTCGACCCGGCCGAAGCCGAGGTCCTGGAAGATGAAGCTGCCGTTCTCATAGCCCGCGATCTTCGCCTGCGGGATGTTCGCGCGTGCCCATGTCTCGTTAGTCGTGCCGGTGGTGACGCCGACAGTCTTGCCCTTGAGGTCCTCGAGAGCCTTGATCGTCGTATTGCCGGTCTTGACGAAGATGCGGAAATCCTCGACGCCATAGGCTTCGGCGAAGTCGACCAGCGTGGCTCGTTCCGGCGTCGGGGTCAGGTCGTTGAAGACAGCATCGTATTTGTTGGTGCGCAGGCCTTCGATGAAGTTCTTGAAGCTGTCACCGATGAACACGACGTTGGCGATTCCGAGCCGGCGGCCGACCTCCCGGGCGACTTCGACGTCATAGCCCGCGGGCTTGTTGTCGCCACCGAGAAAGGTCCAGGGCGCACTGGTCAGGGTCACCCCGACCCGCATTGTCCCGGTGGTGCGCATCTCGACGAGCCTGCCATCATCGGCCCGGCCGGTCGTGACGGCCGCATCGACGGCGATGACGGCGGCAACGGCCATGATCAACGCGGCGCGAACGTTCATCGGCTCATCCTTTGCTGTTCGGGGGGGGGGAGGCGTCAGTTTGCGGTGATGGCGGCGAGAAATCTCTCGAGGTCGGCCCAGAGTTCGGCAGGCTCCTCGAGGCCGACACTGATGCGCACCAGAGTTTCCGATGCGTCCCAGGGCCGGACGGTGCGGTCGCCTGCGATGCTCATCGGAGCGATCAGGCTGCGGGTGCCGCCCCATGAGGCGCCGATGGCGAACACGTTCAGCCCGGCCATCGCGGGATAGAGCCGCTCCTTGAACTCGGGCTTCACGACGATGCTGAACACCGCGCTAGACCCGGCGAAATCCCGCGCCCACAGGTGATGGCCGGTGCAGGAGGCAAGTGCCGGATGCAGCACCCGGCTGACGACCGGCGAATTCTGCAAACGTTCGGCGAACTGCCTGGCGACACGGCCTGTGTGTGTCATCCGAACGCCCATCGTCTCGATGCCCCTGAGGGCCAGCGCCGCCTCGTCGGGCGACACGCCGATACCCACCATGCGCAGCACGTCCTTGATGGACTTGCGCAAGGCGAGGTCGTTCACGGTGATCGAGCCGAGCAGCAGATCGGAATGCCCTCCGACATATTTTGTCAGCGCCTCCACCGCGAAATCGACGCCATGGGTGAGCGGTTTGAACAGCAGCGGACCTGCCCAGGTGTTGTCACAGCCGGTCAGCACGCCCCTCGCGCGCGCGGCCCTGGCGATGGCGGGGACATCCTGGACCTCCATCGTTCCCGAGCCCGGAGATTCCATCCAGACCAGCCGGGTCTGCGCATCGATGAGATCGGCGATGCCCTCGCCGATCAGGGGATCATAGACCGCATGTCCAATACCGCGCGGCGCCAGATAGTCCTCGCACAGCCTGCGTACGGGAGGATAGGCAGTGTCGGGGATCAGGACCTTCTGTCCTGGCAGCAGCACCGCGAGCATTGTCACGGCGACTGCGGCCTGTCCCGATGGCACGAGCATGGTGCGGACGCCGCGGTGAAGTGCGGTGAGCTGCGCCTCCAGCGTGCGGGTCGTCGGGGTGCCGTGCAGGCCGTAGGTGTAGCCGTCGAGCCCGCGCTCCGAACGTTTCGCAAAGGATTGCGGGTCGTCATAGACGATCGTCGATGCGCGATAGGTGGGGACCGCGAGTGACGAGAAGCCCTCGTGGGATACGGCGGGGTGCTGAACGCAGCAGGTCAGATCGTGCATGCAAGCCTCGTTTGGAATGGCCAAAGGCTACCTTGCCAGCCTATGCTTACAATTGAAGTAGATGCATCATCGTATGCGTCCAGCTTATGGGACGGGAGAACATGCACTACCGCCAGATCGAGACCTTTCGAGCCGTCATCCTGACTGGATCCGCATCGCGCGCGGCCGAGCTGCTTGACATCACGCAGCCCGCGGTCAGCCGTGCCATCGCCGAGCTGGAACGTTCGGTCGGCTTTGCCCTGTTCGATCGCTCGGGCGGGCGGCTGTCGCCGACGGCTGAGGCGCGGCTGTTGTTCACCGAGGTCGATCGTGCTTTCGTCGGCCTCGACCGGATTCGTGCGGAGGCTGCGCGGATTCGGGACTTCGGTGCCGGCGCGATCCGCATCGCGTCGCTGTCGGCCTTCGCAAATACGTTGATGCCGAAGGCGATCCACGCCTTCAACAAGCGCCATCCCGGCGTTCCCGTCACGCTGCAGATCCGCGCCTCGTCGGTTGTCCGTGAGCTCGTCGCGAGCGGCAGCTTCGACCTCGGAATCGCCGCCGACGAGGTCGACCTGACCGGCATCCATCACGAGCACTTCGGCCGCAGCCACGGCGTCTGCGCGTTGCCGCCAGGACATGAGCTCGCGTTGAAGGAGACCATCACGCCGGAGGACATCGAGGGCTGTCCCTTCGTTGCGCTGGCACCGGAAGACAAGGCCCGTCAGCGCCTCGAACAGGTGCTGGAGAAGCGCGACGTCCGGCCAAGGATCGTCGTCGAGACGCCGAGCTCCAGCACGGTCTGTGCGCTGGTGCTGGCCGGTGTCGGCATTGGTATGGTCAACCCATGCGCAGCGGCTGGCTTCAAGGAACTGGGCCTCGTGACCCGGCCGATGCGGCCCGTCGTGGAATTCCGCGAGGTGCTGGTGTTTCGCGACAACACGCCGCCATCGCTGCTGCATCGCTCGTTCATTGCCGAACTGCGCCGCGTCGCACCGCAGTTCGGCATCAAGCTCAATCCGGGTTAGGGCGAACTCACCTAGGATGGTGCTGTGATTCGCTTGAGGATGCCGTACACGAAAGCTTCACCCTGCCTGAGTGCAGCGACCCCTGCGCGTTCGTCATCGCCGTGGATGCGGCTCGCGCTGTTCGGATCCGACGGCACGGCGCCGATGCCGTAGACCGGCACGCCGCGCCTGCGCCAAGGCGTCGCGTCCGTGCTGGCAACGAGCAGCGTCGGCAGGATGCTGACGCCGGGCCACATCGCCGCAGCACTGTCCTCGATAGCGTCAAACAGCGCGGTCTTGAGATTTGAGGGGGCGATCCTGGCATAAGCGGCGTAGAAGCCGGCGATCTCTGATTTGGGCCGCGCGCTCAGGATCTCGATGTCGATTCCGGGATTGTCGATCACCTGCCGCAACTCGGCGATGAACGTTTCGACGGTGATGCCGGGCAGGAGGCGCGCATTCAGCACGGCCTCGGCATCGCCCGGAATGACGTTCGGCTTCTGGCCCGCATTGAGCACGGTGATGACGAGAGTGTCGCGAAGTAGCCCCTCGATCCCCCAGCCGCCGGGATCATTGGCAACGACGTCGCGAGCGGCAGCCAGCTCCGCGGGGGCGTCCTTGGCGGCGAGGAGCCTTGCAATGGCGTCAGCCAGCGAAGGCGCACTGAGCTTGGCGGACTTTTCGAGATAGGTACGGATTTCGGGCGACAGCCGCACCGCAGTTTCATGAGACTGTAGCTTTGCCAACGCGGTGATCAACTGGCCATTGGCGCTGGCCATCACCGGAAGAGGACGCGACGAATGGCCAGTCGGGCCATGCGCCTTCAGCTTCAGGTTCAGCGTCAGCTTGTCGGCGTAGCTGATCTGCAACTGCTGGATTCGCCCATCCGGCATCAGAACCGTCCTGCCGCCCTCATTGAGCGAGAACTCCGCATCGATCTTGTCCCAATGGTGCTCTGCCAGCCAGTTGGTGTTGAACTGGCCTTGCTCCTCGTCGGCTTCTGCGAGGAAGATCACGTCCCGTGTGCGTGGCGCGGGGTCCTTGGCAAGCTTCAGAATGGCCTGGGCGTAGACCGCGACCGAGCCCTTGTTATCGAGTGCGCCGCGGCCATAGACGAAGCCGTCTTTCTCGATCGCCTCGAACGGCTCGACGCTCCAGCGCTCGCGCTGCACCGGCACTACGTCGGTGTGGGCAGCCAGCAGCACGGGACGCTCGCGACCATCTCCCTTCAGGCGGGCAATGAAGTGGGCGGCCTTGCCGTTCGGGGCCAGGATGATCTCATTGGGGATGCCGGCGACATCGAACACCGATTTGAGATAGGCCGCGACCTCGCGGGTATCTCCTGGCGCGTTGGTGGTGTCGTAGCGGATGAGCGTCTTGAGCATGGAGACCACATCGCCCGATACATTTGCTTGCGGCTCAGCGGCTGACACAACGTTCATCTGCAGCCCGAAGGCGAGAAGCTGGATGACGACAATTCTAGAGATGCTAACAAGCATGCAACCGCCTTCCTGGATGAGGGCTTGATCGTCGGTCGCCGCCGGAAGCTGCGCAATGGCCGCTCAGGTATGGCTCCATGTCTCGGATTTATGGGACGGGCCTGCTTGCATCGGTCACGAACGCTTCACCATGCCTGAGCGCATCGACGTTGGCGCGTTCGTCGTCACCATGGATGCTGCTCTCGCCGTCACAGGCTGCGCCTATCTATGCGAGGTGTGTTACGGATATAGGGTCGACAACGCCAAGCGATCTTATCTCGACGGCTTCGTCCCGTGGGCAGGACCGATCGCCGATGATTCAAACGAAAATTGACAGTATAACGAGGGCGTCAAGAAGGAGGTGTCGCGTAGTGGTCACCTGCCCAACGAGTAATACGACGAATTCATGGTTGTGGTCCATCTGTCACGCGCGCTGACGCTGAGCGAGGTTCTATATTTTCTGCCGTGCAGGAATGCGAGAGCGGCGTTCATCGCTGGATCGAGATTCCTGGCAGGCAGAAAATTGCTGGTGGATTAAAAGGAGCCGGCGCTGGGCATTAAACTGTTGCCGAAGGAATAAAATCAGACCGTATGCAACGAGTTGCGAATTGAGTCCACGCAACGAATAAGTTCAGCAAGCCAAGTGCAGCCCCTCCGGGTCGCTCTTGAGGGAGATGCGTGAGGCGATTGGCTTTCCTGTTTTCATGGCCTCTTGCTATTGAACCATAGGGTCCGCCGAAGCCATCTGCTTTAGAGCTCTCAACGCGAATGTGCTGCGAGAATGACGGATACCCGGAATGCGGTAGAGCTTCTCGCGCAGAAAGCGTTCGTAATGCTCGGTTCCGGAGACCGCAACCTTGACGAGGTAATCGTAGTCTCCTGTAACGAGGTGGGCTTCGATCACCTCCGGCATCTTCGCCAGCGATCGACCGAACTGCTCGAGTACCTTCTCGTCATGTTTGTCGAGGGTGACTTCTATGAAGACGATGTTTGGAAGTCCAATAGCCCTGTGGTCGAGCAGCGCGACATATTTTTCGATCGTTCCTGACGCCTCCAGTCGCTTGACACGGGTCCAGCATGGCGACTGGGAAAGCCCGACGCGTGCCGCCAATTCCGTCATGGTGAGCCGTCCATCCTCCCGCAGGGCTGACAAAATCCTGCGATCCATGCTGTCCAGGATTTCCGATCCACGATTTGCGTCAGAACGTACATTCTGTCTGGTTCGCATTTTTCCTGATCTTGTTCTGTAGTGAAGCCAATTCATTCAAAGAATAAGCACAACCCAACGCGCCATACCAAGATAATCTTATCGTAGACGGCGGAGCAAGCGCATTGAACTTGGACAGCGGCGAATTGAAGATCATTGCGGAACTGTCGTCCGGTAGCGACAGCCTGCTGCGGATACTGGGTGACCTGCAGCGGTTCGGTGCGACGCTCAAACGCGTCAGCTGGAGCGATGCCTGCTCCGGAGCCATTGCGCGCCTCGAGTTCGCGGCCGTCCCGGCGATCGAGAAAGACAACCTCGTCCAGCGCCTCACGCGTCATCCAGGTGTACGTCACGTCGCGTTCGAATAGCCGGCAGCGAATGCGTGCGCGAAGCGCCCTCAACGGAGATCCTGATGAACAGCGGTGTTGCCCAGGTCGGCAAAGTGAATGCGCGTCGAGGCGCTGAGGTATTGCTCGAAGTGCTTGAAAGCGAAGGCGTCAGATACATCTTCGGCAATCCGGGGACGACGGAGCTTCCATTGATGGACGCGTTGGTGCGGACGCCCGACATCCATTACGTGCTCGGGCTTCAGGAAGCCTCTGTCGTCGCGATGGCGGATGGCTACGCGCAGGCGGCCCGCCGGCCGGCTTTTCTCAACCTGCATACGGCAGGCGGCCTCGGCCACGGAATGGGAAATCTGCTGAACGCGAGCGTCTCGCAGACGCCACTCGTGGTCTCGGCTGGCCAGCAGGATTCGCGCCACACGATCAGCGATCCGCTGCTGTTCGGCGACCTCGTCCGGATCGCGGAGCCCGCCGTCAAATGGGCCCGCGAAATCGCAAGTGCTGATCAACTCCCGGTTCTTGTCAGACGCGCCTTTCACGACGCCAATGCGGCACCCAGCGGCCCCGTCTTCCTCTCATTTCCAATGGACGTGATGGAAGAAATGAGCACGATCGGCATTTCCGGCACATCGAATATTGACCGGAGCTTCACCGCCGGGTCGCTAGGCTTGCTTGCCTCGCACCTCGCGGAAATCAGGCCCGGTCGGCTGGCGATCATTGCCGGCGACGAGATCTACACCAGTCAGGCTGCCTCCGAGGTCGTCGCTCTCGCCGAAATTCTCGGCGCTCCCGTCTATGGATCGTCTTGGCCCTCGCGGATCCCGTACCCGACATCGCACCCGCTTTGGTCGGGCAATCTGCCGACGATGGCGCGATCGATCGCGGAGATCCTCTCGGACTACGATGCGATCTTCGCATTGGGCGGGAAGTCACTGATCACGATCCTCTACACCGAGGGGTCGGCTGTCCCTCCCGGTTGCGACGTTTTCCAGCTGTCGTCAGACGTCCGTGATCTCGGACGAACCTATACGACGCGCCTGTCGGTCATGGGAGAGATCAAGGCGTCGCTTCAGGTGTTGCTGCCTGTACTGCGCGAAGCCACCAAGGCCAATGCGGGCGCCTATTCAAAGCTCGTGGCGAATTTAGCCGGGCGGCGCCAGGTGCAGCGCGCCAAATTGGCATCGATCGCCGATGCCGGCTTGGCGCAGGCATCGGTGTCGCCGCTCGTCGCCGCACGAGAGGCGGTCCGTGCGATCGGACCGGACGTGGCGATCGTCGACGAGGCGATCGCCACGTCCGCCCACGTCCGCAGGTTTCTCGACAGTGCGAGTCCGAATCAGTATTCGTTTCTGCGCGGCGGGGGATTGGGTTGGGGCATGCCGGCCGCTGTCGGCTGCTCGCTCGGGCTGGACAGGGCGCCCGTCGTGTCGCTCGTTGGCGATGGTGCGGCTCTCTACTCGCCGCAGGCGATGTGGACCGCAGCCCATGAGAAGCTGCCCGTCACATTCGTCGTCATGAACAATCGCGAATACAACGTCCTGAAGAACTTCATGAAGTCGCAGACGCATTATCTGTCGGCGCAGGCCAACTCCTATCTGGCGATGGAGATCGACAATCCGGCGGTCGACTATCTCGCTCTGGCCCGCTCGATGGGCTTGCCTGCCAAGCGCGTCGACCGGCCGGCGGACGTCGCGGCCGCCATCGAAGCGGGAATTGCGAGCGGCGTGCCGAATCTCATCGAAGTGATCATCACCGCTGACTAGGATCAGCAGATGTTAGGGACTTGCAGTCGGCTTGCAAGAACGTCCGACATGCGGCCCTACGCCGTCCGGCTATCCACGTGTCCGGCGCGGAGGCGCGCCATGGCTCGCTCGTTGGATCGCCGCCTCTCATCGAGCATGGAACGCGCGGATGCACGGATCTCCGCGATCATCTCAGGCGGTGCATTCCGCTCATTGATATCGAAAGGTGGCTTCGGATCGTATTCCAGCATCAGCTGCAGGCGCTTGGCGACCTCGGATCCGCATAGCTCTGCGGCGACCTGGAACGCGAAGTCTATCCCGGCTGTCACGCCGCCGCCGGAGATGCGATTGCGGTCCACCACGATACGGTCCTCGACGGGGATCGCGCCGAGTATTGCAAGCTGGTCACGCGAGAGCCAGTGGCACGCCGACCGATAGCCGTCCAGAAGACCCGCGCCCGCAAGGATGAAGCAGCCCGCGCAAACCGATGTGACATAGCGCGCGGTCGCGCCGGCCTTCGCCACGAAGGTCATGACCTCCAAATCGTCCATCAACGCCATCTGGCCGGGCCCGCCGCCGACGCAGAGGACATCCAGTTGTGGGCAATCCGCGAAAGCGGTGGTCGGTAGCAACGTCAGGCCAACATCGCTCGTGATCGGCTCAATCCGTTTCCACAGCAGATGAATCCGCGCTCCGGGAAGACGCGCCAACACTTCGAACGGTCCCGTGACGTCGAGCTGGGTCATGCCGGGAAAGAACAGGAGGCCGATCTCTAAGGGGGTTGCAGTCAAGAGGGCACCTCTATCGCTTCAGAAGCCTGATCTTCAAGGCTGAGAAGCCGAAGCACAACGGCGAGTTTCCCTCGTTTCACGCCAACTCAGCGTTGCTGGAAGAACTTACGCGAGCGTCGGGGCATCCTGGCAATGCTCCGATCGGTCGCTCACGCAAGTCAGGCGAGGCGCGCCGCGCGTCGCAGCGACTGCGGAGGCTGACCGAATGCGCGAATGAACGCTCTGCGCATCCGTTCGGGATCTCGAAATCCCGTGGTTTGCGCAACGTGCTCGATTGCTTCGCCCGAGGATTGTACCCGCTCCCGCGCCACCTCGACCCGCAACCGTTCCACGGCTTTGGAGGGTGTCGACCCCGTCTCGGCGATGAACGTGCGGACGAAATGTCGCGTGCTCAATCCGGTTTGTTCGGCAAGGGTCTCTGCTGTCAAATGCGCGTCGAGGTTCTCGCGCACCCAGGACAGCAGGCCGCCGAAACGGCCATTCGGTGTCTTCAGCTCGAGGAGTGAAGAGAATTGCGATTGTCCGCCGCTGCGGCGATGATAGAGCACGAGTTGCCGCGCTGTCGCCTGCGAAATCTTGTCGCCGTGATCTTCGGCGATCATGGCGAGCGCGAGATCTATCCCCGCGGTGACCCCAGCCGATGTCCACACGCCGCCATCCCTGGTGAAAATCTGGTCCGCCTCGAGTTTGACTTTGGGATAGCGTTTAATGAAGTCAGGTGCGAGCGACCAGTGCGTCGTTGCAAGGCGACCGTCCAGAATGCCCGCCTCGGCGAGCAGATACGCCCCGGAGCAAACGCTTGCGATCCGGACGCCGCGTCCGGCCATCTTTTGTATAAAGGAAATCGTCGACTTGCAGCGTAGCGCGGCGTCGACCCCCTCTCCACCAGCAACAAATAGTGTGGTGATTCTACTCGAGGGCCGCAGGCCGCGAGCCAGCATCTCGGTGCCGGAAGAACTGCGTACAGGGCCTGGCGCGATCGCAATGACCTGCACTGTGGGTGCGTTTCGGATCTGACGTCTCGCGATCTCAAAGACCGAGATCGGTCCAGCCGCGTCCAGCAACTGGAAATCGGGAAAGATCAGGAAGCCGATCATGAGCATGTCCAATATTGAGGGAAATAAGCCATTTCGAGCCAAAGGCCATCATGACAGACTTACTTCGTCAAGCGCGATTTCAAGGTTGAGAAATGTCGAACCCGTTGCAGATCGGTCTCCTGGTCTTTCCCCACGTCACTCAACTCGACCTAACCGGTCCCGCCCAGGTCTTTTCCAGTCTGCCGGATGTGGCCGTGCATCTGATCTGGAAACGCATTGAAGCGGTACCGAGTGACTCCGTGATCGCGCTGACGCCGACCACGACGATGGCCGATTGCCCGCAGCTCGATGTGATTTGCGTTCCGGGCGGCTTTGGCACTGATGAGCTGATGCTGGACGAGGAAGTCCTCGAATTTCTGCGCAAGCAGGAGAAGGGCGCGAAGTACGTCACGTCCGTTTGTACCGGCTCGCTGGTGCTCGGTGCGGCCGGACTGCTGAAGGGCTACGAGGCGGCCACGCACTGGACAGCCGTGGACGCTTTGCCGTTCTTCGGAGCGTCGGTATCGCGACAACGTGTATGCGTCGATCGCAATCGAATAACGGGCGGCGGTATCACTGCGGGGATCGACTTCGCGCTGACATTGGTCTCGATGTTGATCAACCGGCAGGCGGCCGAAATGATCCAGCTTCGCATGGAGTACAATCCCGCACCCCCGTTCAATGCAGGCTCGCCGGAGACGGCGCCGGCGGAGGTCCTCGCCGCCATGAAGGAGCGGGTCGCACCTGCCCAGGCGCGACGGCTGGAGTTCGTCAGGCGAGCTGTCGGCACCAGCATATAACGAGGTGCCAGTAAGGCAGCCCGGAACAACCAGGAGCGAACGACAAGGTGGGGGCCAGGTTCGGCGCGTAGAACAGCGCCGGGCCAAGGGGAGATCATTGTTGAATTTTTCGCGTGACTGGAAAGGGCGGGCATATGGTGAACTATCGAGTTGCTGAGTACCGATCGCGGCATGTCCAGCTTCGGCGGTGGATGTTGGGGGTTGCCTTGGTGCTGTGTCCGTTCACGATAGCGGAGCGGGGGCGCGCCGCGGATCTTTCCGATGGCTCGGTCAAGATCGGCATCATCAATGATCAAACGGGACCGCTATCAGATCTGGCCGGGCCAGGCTCCGTCGTTGCAGCCAAGATGGCCATCGAAGACTTTCGGCAATCGAAACCGGACTTGAAGGTTGAGATCGTGGTCGCCGACCATCAGAACAAGCCTGATATTGGCGTCCAGATCACGCGGAAATGGTTCGACGTCGACGGTGTCGATATGGTTGCGGACGTTGGCAACTCGGCGGTCGCACTGGCCATCCAGTCGGTGGCACGTGACAAGAAAAAGATCGTCGCGTATGCGGCCGTGGGGACCACCGAGATCGGCGGCAAGCAATGTTCGCCGACCGGCCTGGTGTGGTTACATGACAACTACAACCTTGTTACCGGATCGGTACGAAGACTCGTGTCCGAGGGATATGATACCTGGTTCTTCATCGCTGCCGATTTCGCCTTCGGACGCAATATGATCGACGAATCCAAGCGTGTCCTTGCTGAGATGGGAGCAAAATCGCTCGGCGCTGTATTCCATCCGTTGGGAAATGCTGACTATGGTTCGTTCCTGCTGCAGGCTCAGGCCTCCGGCGCCAAAGTTGTGGCGTTTGCCAACGCGGGCACACAACTCGTCAACTCGATGAAGCAGTGGAACGAGTTTGGCATGAATACCGGGTCGCAGAAGCCCGTGGCCGAGCTCATGTTCCTGACGGATGTCCATGGCATGGGCGCCGAGACGGCTCAGGGGCTTACGACGGTCACGGCCTGGTATTGGGCTCTCAACGACGAGACGCGCGCATTCGCTCAAAGGTTCTACAAACGTCACAACGCCATGCCGACCGCACCGCAGGCCTCGGTATATTCGGCTGTGACACACTATCTTAAGGCGGTGGCTGCCGCGGGAACGGATGAGACCCAGGCCGTTCTAGACAAAATGCGGGCGTTGCCAGTTGACGATTTTTACGCCCGGGGAGCTCGGCTGCGTGCCGACAACAAGCTGATCCACGATTTCTATCTTGTTGAGGTCAAGAAGCCGTCAGAGATAACGACGCCATGGGACTACTACAAGGTGATCGAGAAGATTGCGGCGGCCGACGCCTATGAACCGCTGAACCGGAGCGAGTGCCCGTTGCTAAAGGCGCAAGGCAACTAGGGGCCGTGGAACTAAGTGCCCGGCGGGCGCCTCGACATGCGCGGGGCACCGCCGCCAGTTGCGGCTGAGGCCGATCGTAGAGAACGCCGTGGTTGTCTCGTTTTGGGTGCGATAGGTCCGTGACCGAGTTTATGATCGAGGCCCACGGCCTCACGAAGGAATTCGAAGGCTTTTTTGCTGTCCGTGACGTTTCACTAAAGGTCCGCCGCGGCACCATCCACGCGCTGATCGGTCCGAACGGCGCCGGCAAGACCACCTGCTTCAATCTCCTGACCAAGTTCCTGCAACCTTCATTGGGCAGGATCATCTACAAGGGACGGGACATCACAGCCGCTGCGCCAGCGGATGTTGCGCGCCTCGGCCTGGTCCGCTCTTTCCAGATCTCGGCGGTGTTTCCTCACCTGACGGCCCTGGAGAATGTCCGTGTCGCGCTGCAGCGCCAGCACGGGCAATCGTTCGACTTCTGGCGCTCCAAGACGGTGCTCAACCGGTTCAACGGCCGGTCCCACGAGCTCCTGAACGACGTCGGCCTGAGCGAGTTCGCCAACACGCCAGCGGTTGAGATGCCCTATGGACGTAAGCGAGCGCTGGAGATCGCGACCACGCTGGCGCTCGATCCCGAGATGATGCTGCTGGACGAGCCTATGGCCGGCATGGGGCACGAGGACATCGAGAAGATCGCCGCGCTGATCAAGCGCATCTCCGCTAAATATACCATCCTCATGGTCGAGCATAATCTGAGCGTTGTCGCCAACCTGTCCGACGTCATCACCGTGCTGACCCGTGGCCAGGTGTTGGCGGAAGGCAACTACGCCGACCTGGCCAAAGACGAGCGCGTCAAGGAAGCCTATCTGGGAGCCGGACATGACTGAGTTGATGATGGCGACCCGAATCGCCGAGAGCGGCGCCCACGGCGGCACCATTCTCGACGTCAAGAACCTCCAGGCCTGGTACGGCGAGTCCCACATCCTACACGGTATGAACTTCAACGTGAATGCGGGTGAAGTGGTCACCCTGCTTGGACGTAACGGCGCCGGCAAGACCACGACCCTGAAGTCGATCATGGGCATGTTGGGCAAGCGCACGGGCTCGGTGCGCTTCAGCGACAGAGAGATCATTCGCGCCACCTCGGACGAGATCGCGCGGCTCGGCATGGCGCTATGCCCCGAGGAACGCGGCATTTTCGCCAGCCTCGACGTACGCGAGAACCTGTTGCTGCCGCCGGTCGTGCGGCCGGGCGGGCTCACACTCGACCAGATCTTCGAGCTGTTTCCGAACCTGAAGGAGCGGCTGAAGAGTCAGGGTACCAAGCTGTCGGGCGGCGAGCAGCAGATGCTGGCGATCGCGCGCATCTTGCGCACCGGCGCCAGCTTCCTGATGCTGGACGAGCCGACGGAAGGGCTGGCGCCGGTCATCATCCAACAGATTGGTCACACGATTGCGCGGCTCAAGACGGAGGGCTTCACCATCCTTCTGGTCGAGCAGAAGTTCCGCTTCGCCTCCACGGTGGCGGACCGCTACTACGTCGTCGAGCACGGCAAGGTCATTGACGGCTTCTCCAACGCCGATCTCGCGGCGAACCAGGACAAGCTGCACACCTATCTCGGCGTCTGAGGCAACAAGGTGGGAGAAAGATGCAAGCCGTCTACGCACAGCTTCTGGTCGGACTGATCAACGGCTCGTTCTACGCGCTGCTCAGCCTCGGGCTTGCCGTGATCTTCGGCATGCTCAACATCATCAACTTCGCCCATGGCGCGCTCTACATGATGGGCGCGTTCTGCGCCTATTTCCTGCTGAACATCGGCGGCATCAACTACTGGTGGGCGCTGCTGCTAGCGCCGGTCATCGTCGGCATCTTCGGCATGATCCTGGAACGCACCCTGCTGCAGTGGCTTGCCGGGCTCGACCATCTCTATGGCCTGCTGCTCACCTTCGGCATCGCGCTGATCGTGCAGGGCATCTTCCAGAACTATTTCGGCTCCTCGGGCCTGCCTTACGCCATCCCTGATCAGCTCCGCGGCGGCATGAATCTCGGATTCATGTTCCTGCCCGTCTATCGTGGCTGGGTGGTCATCTTCTCGCTGGTGGTGTGTCTGGCGACCTGGTTCCTGATCGAGCGGACCCGGCTCGGCGCCTATCTGCGGGCGGAGACGGAGAATCCGACGCTGGTGCGCGCCTTCGGTATCAACGTGCCGCGTATGATCACGCTCACCTACGGCCTCGGCGTCGGCCTCGCCGCGCTCGCCGGCGTGCTGTCGGCACCGATCAACCAGGTGCGGCCGCTGATGGGCGCCGACCTGATCATCGTCGTGTTCGCGGTAGTCGTGATCGGCGGCATGGGTTCGATCATGGGCTCCATCATCACCGGCTTTGCTCTCGGCGTGATCGAGGGACTGACCAAATATTTCTATCCCGAGGCTTCCAACACCGTGGTCTTCGTTCTGATGGTCCTGGTGCTGCTGGTGAAGCCGACGGGTCTGACCGGACGGGCGGCCTGACATGACATCGATCACCGACGAGACTCTGCCGATCACCCCGCGCGCGATGCGCGACGAGATGATCGTGTTCGTCATCATGGCGGCGCTGCTCGCCATCGTGCCCTGGACGGGGATCTACCCGTTCTTCGTCATGCAGGCGCTGTGCTTTGCGCTGCTCGCCTGCGCCTTCAACCTGCTGATCGGCTATGGCGGTCTGCTGTCGTTCGGGCACGCGATGTTCTTAGGGACGGCTGGCTATTGCAGCGCGCACGCACTGAAAGTATGGGGTCTGCCGCCCGAACTCGGCATCATCGTCGGTATCCTGGCCGCCTGCGCGCTCAGCGTCGTTACTGGCTACATCTCGATCCGGCGCCAGGGCATCTATTTCTCGATGATCACCCTGGCATTGTCGCAGCTACTATACTTCATCTACTTGCAGATCCCGTTCACCCACGGCGAAGACGGAATTCAGGGCATCCCGCAAGGACACATGTTCGGCGTCCTCGATCTCTCCAAGTCGACCACCCTCTATTACGTCGTGACGGTCGGGTTTCTCGGCGGGTTTCTCCTGATCTACCGCACCATCAATTCGCCCTTCGGCGAAGTGCTGAAAGCGATCCGCGAGAACGAGCCGCGCGCGATTTCGCTGGGTTACAAGACGGACCAGTACAAGCTGCTCGCCTATATCCTTTCGGGCTCGCTGGCCGGTCTGGCCGGCGCGCTGAAGGTTTTCGTGGCGCAGAATGCTTCGCTGACCGACGTACACTGGAGCATGTCCGGCGAGATCGTGCTGATGACGCTGGTGGGTGGTCTTGGCACGGTGTTCGGGCCGGTGGTGGGCGCCTTCGTGATCGTGGCCATGCAGGAATACCTGGCCGGCTTCGGCCAGTGGGTGCAGGTGATCCAGGGCGTGATCTTTGTCGCCTGTGTGCTTTTGTTCCGTCGCGGCATCGTCGGTGAAATTGCTCGAATTGGAAACCGGTCGCTTTGACGACGGTCCCATTTTGTTAGGAAAGCCGAGCATTTTCAGAGCGTTCTGATCGACGCCACATGGGACGGAAATAGATGAGCAAATACGACCTGGTCATCTGCCGCGGACGAGTGATCGATCCGGAGACGAACTTCAATGGAATCGCTGACGTTGCAATCAAGGACGGCAAGATTGCGATCGTCGGCGATGGGCTGGAGGCCGGCGAGGATACGATCGATGCGCAAGGCCTGATCGTCAGCCCCGGCTTCATTGACATTCATGCGCACGGACAATCGATCCCGGCCGATCGCATGCAGGCTTTTGATGGCGTAACCACAGCGCTGGAGCTCGAGCTTGGGGTCCTTCCGGTTGGAAGATGGTATGCGGAACAGGCCCATATGGGACGGGTTCTCAACTATGGCGCATCGGTCGGCTGGGTGTTCGGCCGTATCGCGACGATGACCGCGCAGCAGGTCGCCCCAGGTCTTGAAGGCATGGGCCGCGCGACAGGCGACAGGCGGTGGATCGACAACGTGGCGAGCCCCGAGGAGTTGGACGATATCCTGGACCGGGTCGATACAGGTTTGCGAGAAGGGGGACTCGGGATAGGTTTTCCAAATGGGTATGCTCCCGGGACGGGTATGAAGGAATTATCGCAGCTCTGCGAGCTCGCCGCGCATTCAGGCGTGCCGACATTTACCCATATCGCGTACATGTCCAATGTTGATCCGCGCAGCTCCATCGATGCCTATACCCGGCTCATCGGACTCGCAGGGTCGACCGGCGCGCATATGCACATTTGCCACTTCAACAGCACCAGCCTTCACGACGTGGAGCGGGCGGCCAGGCTGGTTTCGACCGCCCAGTTGCAAGGGTTGAAGGTCACGGTCGAGGCCTACCCGTACGGAACAGGATCGACCGTAGTGAGCGCCGAGTTCTTCTCGGATCGCGACTTCGCGGCACGCATGGGATCGGACTATGGGAGCATCGAGCTTCTGGTCGATCGTCGTCGGCTTCGAAATCGGGAGGACTTGGTCGACTGCCAATCGAAGGACCCCGGCGCCCTGGTGCTGCTGCATTTCCTCGACGTGGCGGTTAACCCGTGGCATCGAGACCTGCTTGATATCGCCGTCATGTTTCCCGGTGGGGCCATCGCGTCCGATGCCATGCCGTGGACGCTGGCCAATGGTACCACCTACACCGGCGACGAGTGGCCGCTCCCGGCCGACGCGACGTCGCATCCACGCTCGTCCGGCACGTTTTCTAAGTTTCTGCGCGAGTGGGTTCATGAGCGCCGCGAGATGTCGTTGATCGATGGCATTCGCAAGTGCAGTTTGATACCTGCCCAGATTCTGGAGCCTGGCACGCCGCAGATGCGGACCAAGGGACGCGTGCAGCCCGGCTGCGATGCCGATCTTGTCGTTTTCGACCTCAATCGGCTGTCTGATCGCGCCGATTTCCATCACATGAATGCGCCAAGCCAGGGCGTCGCGCATCTGCTGGTGAATGGCGAAAGTGTCATTTCAGATGGCGAACTTTCGCTTGCCGCTCGCCCAGGACGGCCCGTTCGAAGGCGCCTGGAGCGCTGATCAAGCTCGAACCGCGGGGGGCGACCGAGGAGGCCGGTATACGGTGTTTCGGCCAAGATCGTGAGATCCGGCTCGAAGCCGCGAGTTGCTCAGGCAAGTGCGTCGACGGACCTGCTGAAGGTGCCGGAACGCTGCGATGGCTCCGTGTCGGCGAGACCTTCGAGAAGGACGACGGAGAATGGAAACTGGGACGACAGACGGGCCGGGGTAGGCGGGACTGGAACGCGGGGCGTCACGCGGCCGATCTCGTTAGCGGCGAACCTCTCGGTTACGGTACCGTGGCCTTACAAGCGGCCGGAATGAGGGGCAGTTCCGCAACGGCAATCGCCACTACCTTGCAGGAGGGTATCGTGAAAATGGGGTTTGGGTAAGGCCGGGTATTAATCCGGGTGTCGAACTCTATAGGCCAAGTCCAAAACTGCATATTATCAAATTCTTAGATTGATAGGTGTGGCGGACACACTCTCCGCCAGCGCCTCAGTGAAGACGATACCCCAATCGCGGATGCGGGCGAACGTCTCAACCTTCAGCCCATCGGGTAGAGGATCTCCTTCGACACTGCGTCGATCTTGGTGAGGACATCCGCGTCCAAGGTCAGGTCGGCGGCCGCTAGGATATCGTCGAGCTGGTCGGGATGTGTCGCGCCGACGATGGTCGAGGCGACGAAGTCATGCTGCTTGCTCCACGCCGTGGCCAGCGTGACCACGGAGATCCCGGCTTCCGCGGCGATCGCGGCGAAGCGCTCGGTCGAGGTCAGGGTCTTGTCGTTGACGAAGCGTCGCGCCATCGTTGCCTGACGGCCGCCCATTTTGAGGTAGTTGCTGAAACGCGCGCCCGCCGGCAGCTTGTCGCCATTGTACTTGCCGGACAGCGCGCCGCCGCCAGTCCTGGCAAACGGCCCGGAGAAGGCAACCGGCACTAGGGGCGTTCCCCAATAGGCCCGCTCGTCGTCGCGCTTGTACTCGATCGCGCCGAAGACCTTGAAAGACTCGCTGACGCGATTGTTGAGCTGCCGGTCTGGCGCCGGAGCCGGCGATGTGGATCGAAGCTCTGCCCGGCTTTGTCGCGGAAAGAGGCGGCGAGTTGAAAGAAGTATAGCGCGGCCCTGGATTAAATCTCCGACTGCGATTTGGAGCGCGCAATTTGGCGGACGCTCTCCCTCGCTGCATACTCGTGAAAACTAGTTCAACGCCGGCTTCGAGCTCCAACCTCTGCAAGAGGCTGAGCCCGTCGTGCCCTCCCCGCGGATGGCACGCGAAAGTCGGTATCGGTGGTGCGCCTTCCCCTCAACCACTGAGCGCACTCTTGCTACGCCGCCGTCGCTGACGACTGTCCTTGTTCCGCCCGCGCGTCGTTATTAATAATAGGGACTTGTGCGTTGAGAATTTGCGAGCTGGTGGATTTCAGCCATCGACGGATGCTTGGATTATTCGTATTCAATGCCGCAAATACGGCGCTGCTGATCGCCTGTTGTTGTCGTCGTAGGTGATCCTCGAGCAATTTTGGGCGAGTGATGTAACCAGCGTTCACGCCTGGAATTGCATGGTTCATCAGCAGCTTTGCATCGAACTCCGATACGCCAGCTGCAGCTGCGATGGTGCGAAAGCTCTGCCGTAGATCGTTACCCCACTTCGACAGCGTGGCCCGATCTTCCTTCTGCTCGACGATATGTCCCGATACGCTGTCGGCCGGGAATATCCACGCCCGGGCGTGCGACGGATGCATCTGATGTCCAAAGCGCATGACTCGGATCAGGCAGCGGATCATTTCGCGCGACAGGGGAATATCGAAGGCTCGCTTCGAGCCGCCCTTAGGCCTCGGGATGTGCAAGATCCGCCTTTTGAAGTCGATATCGCCGGGAGTTGTTTCCTGTAGCGCGGTCGGCCGACATCCCGAAAGCAGCGTGAAGAGATGGAATTCGCGGCGAATCGGATTGTCCAAGGCGGATAGTTCGGCAAACCAGGCCTTTAGGTCACCTGGTCCCATGCCGGTGTCGCGTCGCTTCTCTCCATTCCAGTCGATCGCCCCGACGGGATTATCCGGCGGCAAGGTCTTGTTGGCTTTGCGGGCGTGGGCATAGATGGCTCGGAGAGTCCGCATGCTGCCATTCGCGATATAGGGTCCGTTCGCCTTGGTGATTTCGTCATGCCTCTCGACCACCTTTGCCGGATGGCTGCCCAGATCCTCCAATGGCGTATTGAGCCAATTGGCGAAGATCCGCTCCACGTGATCCCGATAGCTCTCGATCGTGCGCTCGCTGCGGCCTTTTCGGATCATGTGGGCGTCGCGATATCGCTCCCAAGCTTGCCTCAGCGTGATGCCGCCGGACTGGTGCGCCGTCGTGCCGTCACCGCCGCCCGCGATGCGACTCGGTTTCGATCCGGGCTTGGGGTGCTGACCCCGGCTGATCTGAGCAAGATATTCCTTGGCAGTCGCGCGGGCCGTCCTTGTCGAAAGCTCTTTGACGTCGCCGATTGCGACCCGGACGGACGTCGCTCGCTTGCCGTCTTCGCGGAGGTCGCCTTGGACGGTGAAGGTTCGTTTCCGCTTTCCGACGACGACGAAGAAGCCCTTCAGTTCGGTGTCCCGCGCCAGGTACCAGCCCTCGTTCGGGGTCGGCAGGCGAGCGATTTCCTTGTCGGTCAGCAGGAGGCGGACATCGGCCATCGGAGCGCTCCAAAACTAAAACGGTTTTTCAAACGGTTTTGGCAAATCGGGGAGTTCGACGGTCCGACCCCGACGTTGTGCGAGGATGTACGATAAATGTCTCGAAATTAAGGACTTTTGCGTCTACCGTTGCGCCGTGGCGTACAGTCGGATAGCGTGGCGAAGCAATGTTTTTGAACTACGAATCTGAGGGTCGGACGTTCGAATCGTTCCGGGCGCGCCAGCTATCTCCTGAATCGAACATCGATTTTGAAAGCCGCCTAGAAGATCCCCAGACTACTAGATCCCTCTGGCCTGGGATTTAGTCGGGGGGACTTTTCGTGGATCCAAGCCTCGCTCGATGACGTCTCGGTTCGTGGCTGAGATGAGAACGAGTTTTGCCGCGGCCTGATAACCATCGCCGAGCCAAGCAAACACTCGGACGCCGCCTGCAGACACGCGGTCCTGGCCGGCATCGCAAGGAAGCCGTACCCATCGGAAGCGCTGCTTCGATGCGGCGGTCCGCCAGCCGTGACGTGCTCCGTGCCCCGGTTGCCTCCATCCCCGAGATCAGCGCGCGGCGGCGCCACTCCGTGAGCTGGGACCACCGCGCTGTTCCGAGACCGAGCCGCGCCTTGGCGACGCGTCGCTAGTTGTAAAGCCGGCGCAGCGCCTTGATGGCCTCTCGTTGCTCGTTGATGTGCTGCTGGATTGCCTCGCGAAGCTCTTTTGATCGTAGCCTGTTGCTATCGCGCTCGACCTCTTTGAGCGCGGATTCGGCGTCCGCCAGAATCTTCATCGTCACCTCGATGCGAAGCCGTTCGAGTGGGGGCCATCGGCACCCGAACGACATGTATTCGACTGCAGCCCATCTTGTGAGGATCTACAGAATGCGCTTTGAGGTAGCTCAAATTTGCCAAGTCGGCGCCGGCTTTGAGCAATCGATGCAGGCGCTTGCGGCAGCTATCCGTCCAAGCGTTGGACCAGCCTCGCGCGAGCAAACCAGACGCATTCGATGCTTTTTGCGCCGACACTTCCCTCGGCTTGAGGATTGTCGGCGTGACCTGGATGCCTCGGGTTTGCTGCACGTCGCAATAGGGCGCGCACCGTGGGCTGTCTGTCGAAACCCTTCGCTCAAGGCCCGCTGGTGCGACTGGAGTGACCGGTCCGGCAGGTACCTTTCGCGTGGGTGCTGTTGCCCATGCAGGTCATGCCAACGCGGGCGGCGCTCGTTGAGCGTTGTTAAGCGCCGCTGAGGGCTTTCGATGACCGTAGAAATTCGGATGAGCGCGCTCCTATCGCGGTCCGCTTAGTCTTGTTCGCCCGGGGGCAGGGCGGAGGCTCTGCCGTACGGATAGAACAGTTCTTTTCTACCCTGCTGCCATGCGGCTCTCAGTTCCGGCGTCGTGATGTCCCAGTCCGGTCTGCATTTCCTGCTGACGGCTCGCAGGTCCTGCCGAAGTTCTTCGACGGTGGGACGTCCGAAGAACCAGTAGCCATTGTAGATCTTGTGAATGACAAGGCCTGGCTCCAGCACCACGACGTGCGGAATCATCGGATTATGGACGGGATCGGTGTACTCGGCGATATCGAGGTCCTTTTGCACGATGCGCCGCGTGTCGGACAGAAAGGGCCAGTGCGCTCCGACGCCGCTGCGATATTCGTAGGTCTGGGTAATGTTATCGGTCGTGATCGTGACCAGCCTGCAATAGCCCACCTCCATCTCACGGTGGAGCTCAAGCAATCCTTCGGCCTGACGCCGATCTTTTGGACAGAAGCCGCCGCGACCGAGCACGACCACCATCGGATCCTGCCCCTGCAACTCGGAGAGCTTTCGATGCTTCCCTGTGTGGTCGCTAAGCTCGTAGTCCGGGAAGGTAGCCCCTGGCGTCATGTCGGATCGCATTTGAACGCCTCCTCTATGGCTCCATGAAGCCGCGGCCCGCGGCCATCACAGATCGATCACGATGTCGCCCTGAGGGTGGGCGCAGCAGATCAGCACGTTCCCCTCCATCGGTGCATCAACGGGGGCCGGCTGATAGCCGACCGTCCCAGCCATCAGTCCGGTCTCGCAGGTGTGGCATACGCCAGCTCGACATGACCACCGCACAGGCACGTCACAGGCCTCCGCGAGCTCCAGCAGTGTCTTGTAGGAGGGCCCCCAGTGAACATCGAGACCGCTCCGGGCGAAGGACACCATGGGTCCTCCGCCGGCCGGTCCTGCTGGCAGGTGCGGCGCCTCGCGCGGGGATACGGCAATGCCCGGAGCAATCGAGGGGCCGGCACCGAACAACTCGGTGTGAATGCGCTCCGGCGAGACGCCCAGCGCAATGAGGCCAGCGGTCAAGTCGCTCATGAAGGTCGACGGACCGCAGATGTAGAAGTCGCCATCGTGGGGAATGCCGAGCTCTGCAAGAGCCTGCGTGTTCAGCCGTCCGACAGCGTCGAAATCGGACTTGAGCCGATCCCCAGGCTCAGGCGCGCTGTAGCAGACGTAGCTGTGATGAAGCGCAAGCGCCGCGAGCAGTTCGCGCGTCTCGGCAGCAAAAGCATGCTCGCGGCCGTTGCGGGTTCCGTGCAACCACCAGATTTCTCTCGTCGAAGCTCCGGCTGATAGCGCGTGAAGCATCGCCAGCAGCGGCGTCACGCCAATTCCCGCGCTGAGGAGAACAACGGGCGCGTCGCCCGGGCGCAGCGTGAAAATGCCGCGCGCCGCGCTTGCTTGCACGATGTCACCAGCCCGCAGCTGCTCGTCGATGTAGGTGCCGGCCGCGCCGTGCGGCTCGCGCTTGACGCTGATGCGATAGAATGCGGCGTTCGGCTGTCCCGACAGCGAATAGCTGCGCATGAGCGCACTCTCGGATGAGGTTCCGAGGCGCAATACCACGAACTGTCCGGGAAGCGCGGTGGCGACAGGCTGGCCATCCACGGGCTCGAGCAGCAGCGAAGTCACGTTGTCGCTTTCGTGCACCTTGCGCGCCACGCGGAAGGAGCGAAACCCGGACCATGCCGGCGATGGGCCGGATGCCGGACCAAGTCCGGCGTTTCCCGATGCCGCTCCACCCTCGCTCTCTTGGGCGAGCAAGGCCTCGAAGGAACGGCGCCAACCGACGCTCAGCGCCGGAATGCGCAGTGCACGCTCCAGCTGTTCGCGAGGGTGACCGGGCAGATAAAGCAGCGCGTCGACCTCGGACACGCTCATGCGCTCGGGTCCGGACGCGACCAGCGCGATCTCGTCGCCGGCTTCGACTTCCCCTTCCTCCAGCACACGAAGATAGAAGCCGGGCCTGCCGTGCTTGACCAGCAGTGCGGCCATTTCCGGCTCATTCATGCGGACGCCGACCCGGTAACACGTCACGCGAGGCTGCGTCACCTCGAACAGAGCGCTTCCGATCCGGTAGCGGTCTCCGATGCACACCTCCGCGTCTGGCAAACCGTCGACGGTGAGGTTTTCGCCGAACTGTCCGTAAGTGAAGTCGGCGCGGCCCAACTGCTTCTGCCAGTATTGGTAAGACTCATGCTGATACACCAACACGGCCCGGTGCTCGCCGCCGTGGCCTGCCAAGTCTCCCTGTCCGTCGCCATCGATGTTCAGGCCGCGTACCTTGCGCGGTCCGCTCACCGGCGCCTTCCAAATGCCGGTATGGACCGTCTTGCCTTGCCAGGCGATGTCGCGCGGCAAGCCAACATTCACCGAAAGCACGCGTCCCATGCGGTTTCTCTCCCTCGACGACCGGAGCAAATCCCGGTCATCCGAACAACAAAGGCAGAACGAACTGGATCAGTGCCAGGAGGATAGCGACCGTTAGTGCCGCAACGATGATTGCTTTGCGCATTGCATATTCTTTCCCTTTGCTCGCGCACCAACGCCGCGCCGATTACACGCCGGCGGCGACGTCGATAATCGCGTCGGCAAATGCCTTGGGAGCCTCCTGCGGCAGGTTGTGGCCGATACCGCCCTTGACGGTGCGGTGCGAGTATTTCCCCGAGAACATCTTTGCATAGGCCGACGGCTCGAGATGCGGCGCGCCGTTGGCGTCGCCTTCCATGGTTATCGTGGGCACGCCGATGACGGGGGCTTGCGCGAGCCGCCTCTCGTCATCGTCGTACTTCGCTTCGCCCTCGGCGAGACCGAGGCGCCAACGATAATTGTGAATCACGATCGCGACGTGATCCGGATTGTCGAAAGCCGTTGCGCTGCGCTCGAAGGTCGCGTCATCAAAGTGCCACTGCGGTGAAGCGAGCTGCCAGATCAGCTTCGAGAATTCGCGCCGATACTTGTCATAGCCGTCGCGGCCGCGTTCGGTCGCGAAATAGAACTGATACCACCACTGAAGTTCCGCCTTCGGCGGCAACGGCATCTTCCCGGCTTGCTGGCTGCCGATGAGATAGCCGCTGACCGAGGCCATTGCCTTGCAGCGCTCGGGCCACAGCGCCGCCAGGATGTTGGCGGTGCGCGCGCCCCAGTCGAAGCCGGCGATCGTCGCCTTGCCGATCTTGAGGGCATCCATCAGGGCGATGATGTCGGTCGCGATGGCCGACGGCTGTCCGTTCCGGATGGTCGCGTCGGACAGGAAACGCGTCGTACCGTAACCGCGCAAATAGGGCACGATCACGCGATAGCCGGCCGAGGCAAGGATGGGCGCGACATCGACGAAGCTGTAGATGTCGTAGGGCCAGCCGTGCAGGAGAATCACGGGCGATCCGTCGGCGGGGCCAGCCTCGGCGTAACCGATGTCGAGGAGACCGGCATTGATCTGCTTCAGCGCGACAAACGACGGATTGCCTCCCGGCTTGACGGTCGTGCCGGCTTTCGCGGACTGACCGGTCTCAGCAGTGGCCGTTGCGCTCAGCGAAAGCTGTGCCGCCGCCAGCGTCATGACTGCACGGCCAAAGAAGCGACGTCGACCATGATTGATCTTGTCGGACATGTCACTCTCCTGTCTTCGTTGTTTCGGGTTGTTTCAGGCAAGCTCTGCGATGTCGTTGACGGCTCGCGGTCAACTCTGCACCGAAGTCGGGCTGTTGGCCCGTTATGTAGTGTTAGACGTTGAGAGCGGGTGTCCTGCTCTCGTGTCTTGCGGCCGCTACTCGAAAGACGCGTCGAAGATCTCGACGTCGATCAGAACAGGCTTGGCGTTCACGGTTCCGTCGGGTTGACGCGTCTGCGAGCGACGAAGGGTTGGCACCACGATGCCGTCGAAGCTCTCATGGGCCCAGGAGTAGTGCGCGACCTTCATGCCAAAAAGATCGTGATCGGTCCGGCGCTGCAGGGCATTCTCGTCAAAGTAAAAGATCTGCTCGCCCGCAAAGGTGACAAGTTTGGGCGGCAATTGTGCACGCAGGCGCCGCCAGGTTTCGATGCCTTCCCCCCAGGACGGCAGTTCCTCGACGACAACATCGGGACGGGCGAGAAGAAAGGGCGTGGTCAGATAGTTCCAGATCGTGACGCCGCAGAAGAAGATCAGATGCAGTTCGTCCGCGAGAACTTGCGGGCCGGCGTCAAATGCGAGGTCAGGGTTGCTCCAGGTCTGCAAGACTTCGCCATCGACGCTTTCGATCGTGATCGCGTCGGGCTGAAACGAGCCCGACCGATCGCCGCCGGTGATGCCGGTGAAGCGGATCGATTGTGTTCGTGTCGATCCCTCCGCGATGACGTCCTTGAATTCGCGGGCACGTCCTGCGCTCGAGAACAGCGTCCCACCAACGGAAAGATGCAGCGTGAACCGGCTCAGGCTGTTCCAGCGGGCGATGCCGCCGTTCGCGTCGATTACATCGTCAAGAAGAGCCATGTCTTGTCGTATCCACCGAGAGGTGGAATCACCATGGCGGGGCACGGGCAGCTTGGCGTGTTAGAAATTGTTAGGAGTTGCAAGGGCTCGACGCGGCGGTATGACGTATGAAGATGCCCTCAATTGATGGCGCCGAGGAAATCCTTTGCACGGGCCAGATCGCGGGTCGCGAGCCCTTCCTGATATTGTGCCACGAGCGGCGCCAGCATGCTGCTTGCCTCGCCGGTGCGTCCGGCCCGCTGCCAGATGCGGCCGAGGCTCAGGGCTCCGCGCAGCTCCCAGGCGAGGGCGCATTGCCGGCGCGACAGGGCCTGCGAATTCTCGAGGCAGCTCTCGGCCTCCGCGTCGTGCCCCAATTGCGCGAGGATGTCCCCCCTGACCCGCAGCATCTCCGGCATGTCGAAGGATTCGCCGTGGTCGCCGATCTGGGCGATCGCCTCGTCGATCGTGCCCAGAGCTTCTTCGGGCCTGCCTTGTGACGCCAGTCCCTCCGCAAGCGCCGTCGCGAAGACGGTCGTCATGATCCGGTGCCGCGTCGCATACAACGTGGCCTGGCTGCGGCGCAGGTGCTCGATGCCGCCGTCGACGTCGCCGCGCTGCAGGAGAAGCAAGCCCTTCTGACCGATACCGACCGCGTGGTAAGGCCCGAGGAAGTGTCGCGCAGCATGGTCGATCAGCCGCTCGATCATGCTCTCGGCGCTGCTGCAGTCGCCCACCCACAGAAACACGTAGATCGTCCAGATCAGCGCAATGCCCAGCGTCAGGGGCTGTTCGAGCGCCTCGGCCTCGCGAACCGTGTATCGGGCCGCCTCAATGGCGCGATCGGGCCGGCCGGTGAGCCAGAGGCCGCGCGCCAGCGCGACCAGCGCGACGATGCGGTCGTCATAGCCGAGATGCCCGATGTTCAGCCGCTGCGAGCTCGGGTTGTGCACCATCGCGCTTTCGCAGAACTGAACGGCCTTGTCCTGATTGCCGATCAGGTGATGTGCCACGCCAAGCATCCATTCGACGTTCAGCGTGCCGGTCGGGTCGTTCAGTCTGCTGGCAACGCTCTCGCCCTGCTCGCCGGTCGCGAGCGCTCCGTGAAAATCCCCGACGCGGGTCAGATAAATGTGCAGTCCGCGCAATAGCCATAGCTGCCAATGCAGGTCGTCGAGCTCCCGGGCGAGCTGCAGGCTTTGTGTGAAGGCCGACTGGACCGCTTCGGTATTGCCTTGCGTGAACATCACGGAGACGCCGAGCGCCGCCTGCAGGGTCATCTCCTGCCGGGCGTCCGCAGGGGCCGTGTCGAGCGATGCCAGCGCCTGCTGGGTCCAGCGGTAGCACTCCGTCAGCAGCGTCAGCTCGAGGAAGAACTGGGCCGCCGAAGCGGCCAGATCGACGCCGATGACCCGGTCGCCTTCCTCGGAGAAGCCCCAGGCCAGCGCGGCCCGCACGTTGGGTAGGTGATCTGCATAGGGCAGGAACCCGCCTGCGCTCTGCAAGCCGTTGGACTTGAGGGAGATATCGAGCAGGAAGTTGCGGAAATATTCGGCGTGAGCGCGCGCGGCCCGCGGCGCTTCTCCGCTCTCGACGAGCTTGTCCGCGACGAAGGCGCGGGTGGTGTCGAGCAGTCGATACCGGAGCCGCCGCTGCGCAGGAGAGGTCGCGATGAGGGATTTGGAGAGCAGGTTCGAGATCGCCTCCATGGCCTCCGGCTCGCTGACGCCCTGGCATGATGCGACGGCAAGCGCGGCCTCGAGCGTGAACGGACCGACGAACACCGACAGGCCGCGCAGCGTGGCGCTTTCGGTCGCCGGCAGCAGGTCGTAGCTCCAGCCGAGCGCCGCGCTCAGCGTCTGGTGCCGGGGGATGGCGGTGCGCCGCCCGCGCCACAACAGCGAGAAGCGGCTGTCGAGAAGTTCGGCGGTCCCGGCAATTCCGTAGGCGTTGACCCGGCCCGCGGCGAGTTCGATCGCCAGGGCGATGCCGTCGAGGCGCCGGCAGATGTCGGCAACGAGAGGCGCCTCGTCATGGCTCAGCTCGAATTCGCTCAGGCTCTCGGCAATTCGCTCGACGAAGAGCTGGCTCGCGGGATAGGCGAGAATATCGGCGACGCCAAGTCCGTCCCGTTGCGGCGGACAATCCAGCGGGAACAGTCGGTAGACACGCTCGCCCTCCGAGCGAAGCGATTCGCGACTCGTCGCCATGACGTGCAGGCTCGGCGCCTCGCGAACCAGGCGTTCGGCCAATGGCGCGAGCTCGTCGAGGAGGTGCTCGCAGCTGTCGAACACCAGCAGCATTTGCCGGCTGCGCAGGAATGTCAGCAGCCCCGGTATCGGATCCTCGGAATTGACGGTCAGGCCGAGCGCGCTGGCAATGCTGCCGGGCACCAGCCTGGCATCGGTCACCGCGCCGAAATCGACGAAGCTGACTTGGCCGTCGAACGCAGCAAGCTGGCGATGCGCAACGGCCAGAGCGACCGAGGTCTTGCCGATGCCGCCCGGACCGACAATCGTGACGAACCGATGAAGGGAGAGCTCGGACGTGATCTTTTCAACCGCATCGTCCCGCCCGATCATCCTGGCGAGGGGCGCTGGAAGGACGCGGACCGACGAGGCGATCTCGGTCGGTCGATCCTCCAACGGCGCAGGCCGCCATAGCGGCACGGCGAAACAATAGCCGCGTCCGGGCACGTTGACGACGTAGCGGGAGCCTTCGCCGCCGTCGCCAAGCGCCTTGCGCAGCGCGGCGATGTGGAACCGCAGGCTGCCCTCGTCCACATTCACGTCGGCCCACACCCGCTTGACGAGCTCGCGCTTGTCGACGACTTCACCGGCGCGTTCGGCAAGACAGATCAGGATATCGAGCGCGCGGCCGCCGACGTGAAGCGGCGCGCCGTCCCTCTCCAGCAGCCGCGACTTCGGAAACAGCCGAAATGGCCCGAAAGAAACGGCCAAATCCTGGTTGTCATACTCTGCCACGTACTTTTCGTCCGTCGAACGTTTCGCTCATTTGCGTATGATTCTTCGAACTAGAACCGACGCCTAGCGGGCTGCTAGGCCGACGGCATCGCCGTGTAGCCGCAACAATCATAACAAAATCTTGCAACGTCTAACGAGCGAAAATCGCAGGCCTCCTCCATGATGGGTGCAGGCCAAGGCTGATTTTTAGCGGGGGAGGCTGCGATGCGCGGTATCGGAACTCGTCCAAAAGACGATATTGTTCAATCTCATCGGGCCGCCAATCTCGGCGACCAGGCGGACTGGGACCTGGTGCTGCGGGAATCGCATCATCGGATGAAGAACACGCTGACGCTGCTCGGTGCGTCAGTCCGCCGCGATCTGACGCGGGCGAGGCCTGGCGAAGTGTCGGCTGCCGTGGACCGGTTCGAGCGGCGTCTCGTCGCCTTCGGCAGGCTCTATCAATTCTTGTCGAATGACGAGGATCTTCCGGCGGTCTCCGTCGCAACCTTCTTCGAGGCACTCTGCGGGGCCGTGTCGGAGGCAATCCTGGAGCCTGCAGGGATCCGTTGTGAAGCCGCCATCGAGGACGGCATGCTGCCGGCTTCGCAATGTCATCGGCTCGCCCTGATGCTGACCGAGCTCATCACAAACGCGGCAAAGCATGCCTTTCCGACCAAGAAGGATGCACTGATCCGTGTCGATGTGGTCCGGCGCGACGGATGCTGGTTCTGCACGGTGGCCGACAACGGGGTCGGTGTGACCGGGCCGCTTCAGGGCACGGGTAGTCGTATTCTGGAAGGCCTGGCGCGAAGCATCCGCGCCCGGATGCACGGTGAGACCGGGCAAGACGGCACGCGCGTGACCATTGCAATGTCAGCCCTCGCCGATTGAAGTCGGTCGTCGAAGTTCTTCGTAGCGCCCGGCCCAGTTGCGTCGAATGCGATCACGACAAACTCGCCAGCAGCCGCTTTGCGGCAAGTAGATCGCCCGTGTCGAATCCCTCGTTGAACCTGTCAAACACCGGCCGGAGCATCTGGTCCGCGGCCGGCCGCTGGCCTTTGCCGGCCAACACCACCGCAAGATCATGCGCTGCGCGCAATTCCCAGCCTCGCGCGCCCTGACTGCGGCTCAGCGCCAGCGACTGCTCCAGACAGGCCTGGGCTTCCTCGATGCGCGGCTGGGCCATCGACTGAAGCAATCCTGCCTTCACCCGCAACAATTCCGGCATGTAGCAGGTGTCGCCATTGCGACCGACATTCCGGATCGTCTCGTCGAGGTGGGCGATTGCCCCATCGAGCCGGCCCGTCGCTGCGAGGCCTTGTGCCAGCGAGATGTTGAACTCGGTGGTGATGAGCTCGTAGCGCACGGCATGGATCGCTGCGAGGGAAGCGCTCAGGCTCGCAACGCCCTCAACGGCGTCGCCTTGCCGAATGGCAAGTTGCGCTCTGCGCGCGCGCCCGACGGCTGCGAGCGGACCGAGCGAGTTTGACTCGGCCATGGTGATGGATGCATCGATATGCCTCTCGGCATTGCGCAGATCTCCGGTCCACAGGAAGATCGATGCGGACCATGCGAGCAGGACGGTCACCGAAGCCGGATGATCCATCTGCCGCGCGCCATCGACGAACTCATGGACGCGTTGCACGGCCTGGGCCGGATAGCCCTGCAGCCACAGCGTGCGTGCCAAGGCGATGCCGGCCCGGTAATGCCTGTCATGGACGAGATAGATCGTGCTGCTCTGTTGTAACGGCGACCAGGTCTTGAACAGCTCTTCGAGCTCGACGCGCGCGCCGCTCAGATCTCCCATCATCAGAAGCGATCGACCCAGGATGGAATGTGCGAGCGCAAGCGCTGCGGGGTCGTCGACATCGTCGGCGACGGTCCGGCACCGCCGCGCAAAGGACAGCGCAACGTCGAAGTCGCCGCCCCGGAAGTGGAACATGTGGAGCATGCCGAGCAGACCGGCTTCATTGGGGGCGTCACGCTCTTCCTGCGCGATCTCCAGGCTGCTGTTCAGGGCGGCGCGTGCGTGCTCATTTTCTCCGTAAAGATGCATCGACGAGATGCCGAGGCCAGCCCGCAGATGCATCTGCTCCGATCTGCTCGCGGCCTGGCCGGCGGCCAATGCCCGTTCCGACCAGTGATGGCATTCGGGCAGCAGCGACATGGCCAGTAGGACCGGCACGGCGGCGGCTGCGAGTTCGATGCCAGTTCGCAGGTCGCCGTTCGGGCCGAAGCACCATTCCAGCGCAGCGCGAGCATTGCTGACGGCGGCAAAATAGGGAGCCCGTTCTGTCCCGGACAAGAGGCTGGACCATTCGGAGCCGGCTCGCTTGAGCCATTGCCGGCAATAGCGGGCATGGCGAACCGCCAGGGCCGCGGCCTCGCGGTCGTCGGCCGCCCTGTCGAGCGCGTAGGTGCGCGTGGTGTCGAGCAGGCGATATCGCATGACGGTGCCGAGCGAACGGGTCGCGACCATCGATTTGGCGACCAGGCTGTCGATCGCCGCAAACACGTCGGCCTGATCGAGCCCGTCGCCGGCCACGACGGCCAGGGCTGCGTCCAGCGTGAAGTTTCCGACGAAGATCGCAAGCCTGCGAAGCACCATGCGCTCGGTTTCGGAGAGCAGGCCGTAGCTCCAGTCGAGTGTCGCCTGGAGCGTCTGCTGACGTGGCGGCGCGGTGCGGGGGCCCGCCCACATTTGCGACAGCCGCTGGTCGAGAAGGGCCTCGGTTTCGTTCAACCCGTAGACATCGACGCGACGTGCCGCCAGCTCGATGGCAAGCGCGACTCCGTCGAGCTTGCGGCAAATGCGTGCGATGATGGCGGCATCGGAGTCGTCGAAGACCAGATTGGCGCCGCTGGCCGTTGCGCGTTCGACGAACAACTGGGTGGCTGGAAACGTCCGGACGGTGTCGGCCGAGAGGTGTTCCCGGTCGTCGACAGGAAAGGCAAGCGGGTCCAGCCGGTAGACATGCTCGCCCTCGACCTGGAGCGTTTCGCGGCTGGTGGCGAGAATATGAACCTGCGGCGCGTTGTTGAAGATCGCCGCCGCGAGCACGGCGACGGCCGCGATCAGGTGCTCGCAGGTATCGAGAACGAGCAGAAGATACTTGTCCCTGAGATGGGCAATCAGGCTGGACATAACGTCCTGGCTCTGTACGGACAGGCCGAGCGTGGAGGCGACGCCGGTAGCGACAAGACTGGGATCGCTCAGCATGCTCAGATCGACGAAGAGAACTGCGCCGTTGAAGACGGCGCGTAGTTGATGGGCAGTCGCCACCGCGACGGTGGTCTTGCCAATGCCGCCAGAGCCAACGATGGTCACAAACCGCTCGGCGTAGAGCTGTTTCGACAGCCTTTCGAGGTCGTCCTCGCGATCGATCATCGCGCTCAGCCGGTTGGGCAGATTGTAGTGCACGAATGCCGGCGAACCGTCGGAGAGGGGATGAGGCTGGTTGCGAACCGGGCGGGGCGTCCGCGAGATCGCCGCGACAAAGCTGTAGCCGCGTCCGGGTGTCGTCGAGACGTAGCGCGCGCCGTCCTTGCCGTCGCCGAGCACCTTGCGCAGGGCCGCGACGTGGAAGCGCAGGCTGCCCTCCTCGACCGCAATGCCGGGCCAGACCTTCGCAATCAGCTCGGTCTTGTCGATGATCTCGTTGGGGCGCGACAGCAGCGTCACCAGGATTTCATAGGCCCGCGCCCCGAGCTCCATGCGGACACCATTTCTCGTCAGCCGTCTCTCGTTGACGGTCAGCTCAAACGGACCGAACGAGATCGTTTCCTGACTCTGCGCTGGCGGCGGCATCGTTGCGTCGTCTTTCTTAGCGCTTTGAACTGGTTTGGATTTTAGGTCGGAACCGGCGTCGGGCGCCAGATCAAATCGGGCGCAAGCCCCGCCGGGCGGGGATCCGGCGGCCGCGACGGGCCTGCCGAGCTGCTCGCAACAGCTAACGACCTCTAACAACCCATAACGCGCAATATTCCTTGGATCGCGCGATGGTCACCCTGCCGATTGGGGCTTCGAAAAGCACGAAGTCAGATCCTCGAACCAGGGAGGCCGCCATGACCACGACCGAGATGGGCCGGCAAGCTGACGCCAGGCCCTCGACATCGCGTGGAATTGATCTAAGGCTCGAGATCGTTGTCATTCCCGTCTCCGACGTCGATCGGGCGAAGTCCTTCTACACGGGTCTGGGCTGGAGGCTGGACGCCGATTTTGCGTCCGGCCCCGACTACCGCGTGATCCAGTTCACGCCGCCCGGCTCGGCCTGCTCGGTGATCTTTGGCACGAACGTGACGGCAGCGGCGCCCGGTTCGGCGCAAGGCTTGTACCTCGTCGTCTCGGATATCGAAGCGGCCCGCAAGGAGCTGCTCGGCCGGGGTGTCAAAGTCAGTGAGCCGTTCCACGACGCCGGCGGCAATTTCACCGGACCCGATGCGCCATACCTGTTCGGCCGCCGTCGCATCGACGGTGTCGATCCCGAGCGTGGCAGCTATCGCTCGTTCGCCTCGTTCAGTGATCCCGACGGCAATGGCTGGCTCTTCCAGGAGGTGACCGCACGACTTCCCGGACGCGTCGAAGCCGCCGACACGGCGTTCACCTCGTCAATAGAGCTCGCCGCAGCGCTGCGGCGTGCAGCGTCCGCGCATGGCGAGCACGAGAAGCGCGCCGGTGGGCACGATGACAACTGGGCGGACTGGTACGCCGACTACATCGTGCGTGAGCAGGCCGGCGAGCCCCTGCCGTCCTGACGCGCGATAACAGGATCAGGAGAATCGTGATGGCGCTGCGTCGTCTCGATGTGGTCGAGGGTCGCAGCGCCGTGAGGTTTTGCTGGATGCGTCCGGGACGCCTCGCCTCGAGTTCGCGCACGAGATCCATGGCGGGATCTACGCGTCGCCCGTCTCGCAACGGCTAACGCGGTCTAACAATCCATAACGGGCAAATGGCCGGCGCCTGCGCCAATGTGTTTGCAGCACGAACCGATCGATCCACTTCGAATTCGGTCAACGTCGCCAGCAAAGCCAGGGAGATTGACGATGCCGATACAAATACGCACCGATGTCCTGAATCCCGACCGCCGCCAGTTGCTGGGCCAAGCCGCGATCGGCGCGGTTGCTGCGAGCGTCGCGAGCCTGCTGCCTCCGGATCGCGCGCAGGCGACGGCGAGCGGCGCAATCCGCCCATTCCGGGTCGACGTTCCCGAGGAAGACCTGCTCGACCTGCGCCGCCGCCTGGCGGCCACGCGGTGGCCGGATCGCGAGATCGTCACCGACCAGTCGCAGGGCGTGCAATTGACGACCGTCCAGCAGCTCGTGCGCTACTGGCAGACCGACTACGACTGGCGCAAGATGGAAGCGCGGCTGAATGCCCTGCCGCAGTTCATCACCGAGATCGACGGCGTCGACATCCATTTCATTCACGTGCGCTCCAAGCACGAGAACGCCCTGCCGATGATCGTCACGCATGGCTGGCCCGGCTCGATCATCGAGCAGATGAAGATCGTTGGCCCGCTCACCGATCCCACGGCGCACGGCGCCAAGGCATCCGAGGCGTTCGATCTGGTCATCCCGTCGCTTCCGGGCCATGGCTTTTCCGGCAAGCCGGCGACGCTGGGCTGGGACCCGCAGCGCGTCGCGCGTGCATGGGTCGTGCTGATGAAGCGGCTCGGATACACCCGTTATGTGGCCCAGGGCGGGGACTGGGGCAACGCCGTGACCGAGCAGATGGCGCTGCTGGCGCCGCCCGAGTTGCTCGGCATCCACACCAACATGCCCGCAACGGTTCCCGATGATATCGCCAAGGCGCTGCAGCCTGGCGGGTCGCGCCCATCCGGACTCTCCGCCGACGAGAACTCTGCCTACGACCAGCTCGACGATTTCTACAAGCACGGCCTCGGCTATGCGATCGAGATGTCGAACCGGCCGCAGACGCTCTATGGCCTCGTGGACTCGCCGGCGGGTCTTGCGTCCTGGATGCTCGATCACGACGCGCGCAGCACCGCCATGATTGCGCGGGTGTTCGACGGAAAGATCGAAGGTCTGTCGCGGGATGACGTCATCGACAACATCACCCTCTATTGGCTGACCAATACGGCTGTGTCGTCGGCGCGCCTGTACTGGGAGAACAAGCTGGTCTTTTTCGAACCCAAGCACGTCGAGATTCCGGTCGCCGTCAGTGTGTTCCCGGACGAGATCTATGCGGCGCCGCGCAGCTGGGCCGAGAAGGCCTACGCCAAGCTCATCCACTACAACCGCCTCGACAAGGGCGGGCACTTCGCGGCCTGGGAGCAACCCGCGCTGTTCTGCGCGGAAATGCGTACCGCATTCCGTCCGCTGCGCCAGTCGATCTGAGACGAAACGGGGACGCGCACCATCGCGCGTCCCTCCTTCAGGACCATATCAGGAGTGCAAACCGTGAATCGCCCAGAACGAAGTTTCACGACCGGGGATATCAGGCTGGAGCGCCGGCTGCCGTCATATTGGCGCGTCACCTTCGACATGCCTCCGGTGAACATCTTCGGCCCGAGACACCTTCCGCTGCTCAGCGACATCATCACCGCCATCGAGACCGATCCGCAGGTCAAGGTCGTGGTGTTCGACAGCGCAGTCGATGGCTTCTTCATCACGCATTACGACTTCCTCGCACCGCTCGAGGACTCCCAACGCGTCCCGCCCGGTCCGACCGGCCTTCAGGCCCTTCCAGACATGCTGGTGCGTCTCAGCCGGGCGCCGGTCGTGTCCATCGCCGCGATCCGCGGACGCGCGACCGGTGTCGGCAGCGAACTCGCGCTCGCGAGCGACATGCGCTTCGCCAGCCGCGAGAAGGCCATCCTGTCGCAATGGGAGGTCGGCGCGGGCCTGGTGCCCGGCGGCGGGCCGATGGCGCGGCTGCCGCGCCTGATGGGTCGCGGCCGCGCACTCGAGGTGTTGCTCGGCGCTGACGACATCCATGGCGATCTCGCCGAACGCTATGGCTACGTCAACCGGTCGCTGCCGGACGCCGAGCTCGACGGCTTCGTCGAGGCGCTCGCCATGCGCATCGCATCCTTCGACAAGGACGCGATCGCAGAGACCAAACGCCTCGTCGATGTCGCGAGCCTGCCGCCGGACCTCGAGATCAAGCCGGAGTGGGACGCGTTCCTGGCCTCGCTCGGCCGTCCGGCAAGCCGGAACAGGATCAAGGCGCTGATGGCGCGCGGCTTCCACCGCGCGGGCGACGTCGAGAGCCGGCTCGGCTTCCACGTCGGGCAGCTCGGCGACTGACGAAAAGACTGCGGCGCTCGACCACAGGGCGCGGAGCACCGGTGCCGACATGAACGATCCGGCGCGACCGCAAGTCGTGCCGGGCCAATCCGGAACAAGGGGACCTGATCATGGGCTTTACGATCAACATCAACGGAACGCCGCGCAGTGTCGATGTCGACGGCGACACGCCGCTGCTCTGGGTGCTGCGCGACGTGCTCGGCATGACCGGTACCAAGTTCGGCTGTGGTCAGGCGCTGTGCGGGGCGTGCACCGTCCACCTCGATGGCTCCGCCATTCGCTCGTGCATCACGGCCATCGACAGCATCGGCGACTCCAAAGTGACGACGATCGAGGCGATCGGCGCGACGGCGGCGGGCGAACGCATACAGAAGGCCTGGCTCGACCGCGAGGTCGCCCAGTGCGGCTACTGCCAGTCCGGCCAGATCATGTCGGCGACGGCGCTGCTCACGGACAAGCCGCATCCGACCGATACGGATATCGACGATGCCATGAGCGGCAACATCTGCCGTTGCGGCACCTATGTCCGCATCCGCGAGGCGATCAAGCTCGCCGCGCAAACGCGTGTGAAGGAGGGTTGACCATGATCTTCGATCGCGCGACATCCCGCTCGTCCGACACGAGCCTTTCCCGCCGAAGCTTTCTGGTCTCCGCCGCGATGACGGGCGGAAGCCTCGTGATCGGCTTTGCCGTGCCGCTCGGCCAGAGCAGCGCCACGGGTGCGGACGGTTTCGCGCCCAACGCCTTCATTCGTATCGGCAATGACGGCCAGGTCGTGCTGACCATGCCCTATGTCGAAATGGGGCAGGGCACCTATACGTCGATCCCGATGCTGATCGCCGAGGAGCTCGAGGTCGATCTGAAGCGGGTCAGGCTCGAGCATGCGCCGCCGAACGAGAAGCTCTACGTCAATCCGCTGCTGGGCGTTCAGGCGACCGGCAATTCGAACGCCATTCGAGGTGCCTGGAAGCCGCTCCGCGAAGCCGGCGCCGCCACGCGCCTGATGCTCATCGAGGCGGCCGCGAAGCGGTGGGGCGTCGAGGCCAAGTCCTGTCACGCCGAAGCCGGCGAGGTCATCCATAGCCCGAGCGGGCGGCGCCTGTCGTATGGCGAGCTCGTCGCGGATGCGGCGCGTCTGCCGCTTCCGACGAATGTGGTGCTGAAGAGCCCGGCGGAATTCAAGCTGATCGGAACGCCAGCCAAGCGGCTCGACGCGTCGGGCAAGGTCAATGGCTCCGTGGTCTACGGCATCGATGCCCGGCCGACGGGAGTGAAGATCGCGACGCTGGCTCAATCGCCCGTGTTTGGCGGCCGCGTGAAGAGCGTGGACGACGGCGCCGCCAAGCTGATCAAGGGCGTGCGCCAGATCGTTCGGCTCGACGATGCGGTCGCCGTCATCGCCGATCACATGGGCGCCGCGAAGAAGGGGCTGGAAGCCCTCAAGATCGAATGGGACGAGGGCGCCAATGCAGCCTTGGCGACCGAGGAGGTCGCGCGCGAGCTTGAGCAGGCCACCCTCAGGGCTGGCCCGGTCGCGCAGAACGTCGGCGACGCCGGAACGGCGATGGCAAATGCGGCGACACGGATTGCGGCGAACTATCACGTGCCGTTCCTCGCGCATGCCACGATGGAGCCGATGAACTGCACCGTGCATGTCCGCGACGGTGAATGTGAGATCTGGCTCGGCACCCAGGCAATCGCGCGGGTCCAGGCGATGGCGGCGAAGGCCGCCGGCCTGCCGATCGAGAAGGTGATCGTCCACAATCATCTCATCGGCGGTGGCTTCGGGCGCCGCCTGGAAGCGGACGGCGCGGTGCGCGCGGTCCAGATCGCAAGGCAGGTCGATGGTCCCGTGAAGGTGGTGTGGACGCGCGAGGAGGACATCCAGCACGACATGTACCGGCCCTATTGGGTGGATCGCATCGAGGCGGGCCTCGACAGGGATGGAAGGCCTGTCGCCTGGACCAATCGCTTCGCCGGCTCGTCGGTGATCGCGCGCTATCTTCCGCCCGCCTTCAACAACGGCCTCGATCCGGATACGACGGAAGGCGCGATCGATCTGGTCTACGCACTTCCGAACTTCCACGTGGAGTATGTGCGCGTCGAGCCGCCCGGCATCCAGACGGCTTTCTGGCGCAGCGTCGGCCCCTCGCACAACGTCTTCGTCACCGAGAGCTTCATCGATGAGCTGGCGGCGGCTGCCAAGCAGGATCCAGTGGCCTATCGCCGCGCGCTGCTGGATCACAATCCGCGGGCGAAGGCCGTGCTCGATCTTGCCGCCGAAAAGGCCGGGTGGGGTGCTCCATTGCCGAAAGGCTGGGGGCGCGGCATTGCCCTGCAGAACGTCTTCGGAAGTCTGCTGGCGCAGGTTGCCGAAGTCGAGATCGCGAAGGACGGCTCGGTCCGGGTTCATCGCGTCGTCTGCGCGATGGATTGCGGCACCGTGGTCAATCCGGACACGGTTCAGGCGCAGCTCCAGAGCGGCGTGATGTTCGGCGTGACCGCCGCGCTCTACGGCGAGATCACGCTCAAGAACGGCCGTGTGCAGCAGGCCAATTTCGATACCTACCAGGTGCTGCGCATCAACGATGCGCCGGCAGTCGAGGTCCACCTCGTCAAGAGTGCGGAGCCGCCGGGCGGAATGGGCGAGGCCGGCACGTCCGGCATCGTTCCCGCCATCGCCAACGCCGTCCCGGCTGCGAAAGATGCCCATCGACCCCAACGCGCTCAAGGTGTGAGCAAGACCACCATCAGCAAGGAGAAACATCATGATCCGCAAGGCAACGGCATTTTGGCGCGGCACCGGCCGGGATGGCAGCGGGCACCTGTCCAGCGAATCCGGCGTGCTCGCCGAGACGCCCTATTCGTTCAAGACCCGCTTCGAGAACGAGAAGGGCACCAATCCGGAAGAGCTGATCGCGGCGGCACACGCGGGCTGCTTCACGATGGCGCTGGCCTTCGGCCTGCAGCTCGCGGGATTCACGCCGACCGAGCTTTCTACCGAGGCGGCCGTCACGCTCGAGCCGGAAGGCAAGGGTTTCAAGATCAGCAAATCGACGCTCACCCTGCGCGCCAAGGTGCCGAACCTCGACGATGCCGGCTTTGCCCGCATCGCCGGCGAAGCCGAGAAGAATTGCCCTGTGTCGAAAGTGCTCAATGCTGCGATCACGCTCGACGCCAAGCTGATCTAGCCGGACACGGCAGGGAGCGCGCCATGGCCCACCAGCATCAGCCTGATGAGGACAGGTTTCGGGCGATCCTGCCCGAGGACATTGCGTGGAAGCCGTTCCCGGCGTTTCCGCCGGGCGCGCGGCTGGCCGTCATGGTCGGCCATCCCGCCGAGCCCGGCCCTTACGTCGTCCGGGTCAAGGTGCCCGGGGATACGAAGCTGATGCCGCACAAGCATCCGGAGGACCGCATCTACACGGTCATGTCGGGTGTCTTCTACATCGGGCTCGGCGAAGTCTTCGACGGCGACAAGGTGACAGCCTATCCGCCGGGCAGTGTCATCGTCCTGCCCGGCGAGACCTGGCATTTCCACTGGGCGAAATCAGGCGAGTACGTAACGCAGGTTTCCGCGATCGGTCCGCTTGGCCTTGAATATCACGACCCCCACGATGATCCGCGCAAGCCAGCGCAAGGAGGGCCATGATGCGCGCTCTTACAGGCTTGGAAAGCGCTACGCGAAGCGGGCGCCGGCTGTTGGCCGCTGCGATGGCTGCGGTCGCTGTTCTCGTCACCGGCGCCCAGGCCGAGGGCACGGAGCAGCTGCGTGCCGATCAGGTCGATCACCACGTCGTGAAGATCGACGGCACGCGGTTCCACTACGTCACGGCTGGCAGCGGAGATCCGGTGTTGCTCATTCCGGGGTGGCCCGAGAGCTGGATCGCCTGGCGGAAGGTCCTGCCGTTGCTGGTCGGTGCCGGGCGCCGCGTCGTTGTGCTCGACGCTCGCGGCTTCGGTGACAGCGACAAGCCGCTCGGTGGTTACGATCTCGACACCGCCGCGCGCGACCTGCATGGGTTTCTTGAAGCGACCAGCCTTGCCGCCCCGGGAGGGGTGGACATTGTCGCCCACGATGTCGGCACCTGGATCGCGCATGCCTTGGCTGCAAACTATCCGGCCGACGTCAAACGGCTGGTGTTGACCGAATCGAACATCCCGGGGGTGACGACATTCGCGACGGTCGGAATCCCGAGCGAAGCCATGAACCTGAAGAGCTGGCAATTTGCATTCAACCGGCTCAACGATCTCCCGGAAATGCTGGTCCAGGGACATGAGCAGGCTTTCCTGGCCTGGATATTCGCGACCAAGAGCTTCCGATCCTCCGCGATCGAGCCGGCAGCTCTCGAGGAGTATACGCGGGTGTATTCCGCGCCTGGAGCGATGCGTGCCGGCTTTGCCTGGTACCGGTCGAACTTCGACGCAGCGGGTCTCGCGGAAGCGAAGCTGCGGGCGGCAAAGCGGTTGACGATGCCGGTCCTGGCGCTCGGGGGATCCGAAGGCGTGGGTGACGCGCTTCGGGCAACTGTTACGACCATCGGAGACCGCGTTCAGGGCGGCTCGATCGCCCCGGCGCTGGCTCAGCCGGGGGACGGCTGCGGTCACTTTCTCCCGGAGGAATGCCCGGACGAACTGAGCAAGGCTATCCTCGATTTCTGGCGCTCGACAGCGGAATGAGCCGAACGTCCGATACTTCCAAGAGTGAGGGTTTCACGATGCGCGCGCGATGCAGGGGCTTCGTCATGCCGTTTACGGTTGCAGTGCTGGTCGGCGGGATCGCATGCATGGCTCCCGCAACGGGACAGGCTGATGACGACTCGGCCCCGATCTCCGGGTTGAAACTGCCATCCGGGTACCGTGATTGGAGGGTGATCTCCGTGGCTCATGAAGAAGGAAAGCTCAACGATCTGCGCGCCATTCTCGGTAACGACATCGCGATTGCGACGTCGCGGGAAGGAAAGCTCCCGTACCCGGATGGCGCTATCATTGTCCGGCTCGCCTGGAGTTACGACCCACTCGAGGAAAGCGCCCAGGCCTTCGGCCATCCCCAGTCCTACGTGGCCGGACGGCCCAAGAACGGAGTCCAGGTCATGGTCAAGGATTCCAGCAGATACGCCGCCAGCGGCGGCTGGGGGTTTGCTCAATTCGATGACGGGGAACCCGTCGGCGAGGCGGTGCAAAGCACCTGCTTTGCTTGCCATTCGATTGTCAAAGCCCGAGACTTTGTCTTCAACCACTATGCTCGCTGAAACACGATCTCGATCAATTGGAGCACGTCACATGACAAAAGAGCGCGCAGTGCTTGCCGGAGGCTGCTTCTGGGGCATGCAGGATCTCATCCGCAAGCAGCCGGGCGTGATCTCGACCCGGGTCGGCTACACCGGCGGACAGGTGAAGAACGCGACCTATCGCAATCACGAAGGGCATGCCGAGGCGATCGAGATCATCTTCGATGCCGCGAAGACGAGCTACCGGACGATGCTGGAATTCTTCTTCCAGATTCACGATCCCACGACGCTCGATCGTCAGGGCAACGATTGGGGCACGAGCTACCGTTCAGCCATCTTCTACACGACGGACGAGCAGAAGAGGATTGCCGAAGACACGATTGCCGACGTCGAGGCCTCGCATCTTTGGCCCGGCAAGGTGGTGACCGAAGTCGCGCCCGCCGGCGAGTTCTGGGAGGCCGAGCCCGAGCATCAGGATTATCTCGAGCGTTATCCGGACGGCTACACCTGTCATTTCATCCGTCCCGGCTGGAAGCTGCCGCGGCGCGCGCAAGCTGCTGCGGGAGGCTAGCCATGGCGAAGGGATACTGGATCACCTTCTATCGCTCCATCTCCGATCCGGATGCGCTGGCCGCCTATGCGAAGCTCGCGGGGCCCGCGATCACCGGCAATGGCGGCCGCTTCCTTGCCCGCGGTGCCGCCGCGAAGACCTATGAGCAGGGCATTGCCCAGCGCACCACCGTGATCGAGTTCGATAGCGTCGAACGCGCTATCGCCGCTCACGACAGTCCCGCCTATCAGGAGGCGCTCGAGGCGATGGGCAACGCCTGCGAGCGCGACGTTCGCATCGTCGAGGGGCTGGGCTGAAGGCCGTTGCCGCGGGACGGACCCACGAGCGGAGCCTGCAAGATCGCGTCGACCGATTGTTGCCGCCAACGTCGCTCAGGCCCGAAGCTGCGTGATCAGGCCACGCGCCATGCGCATGTCGGCGGTGTCCGCTCCCTCGGTAAGCCGCCCGCAGATCGTCTCGAGAACTTCCGCCGCCTCCGCGTTGCGGCCCTGCGTCATCTCAAGGCGCGCGATGCTGATCGCGCATCTCAGCTCCCAGAAGCAGGCACCCTGTTGGGTTGCGATTGCCATGGCCTCGCGAAAGCACGCCTCGGCGCCGGTCGATTGCTCCGCGTCCTTGAGCATCAGTTCGCCCTTGATGCGGATCAACTCCGGCAAATACCACCGTTCCTGCCGGTCGTCGCAGCGCTTCAGGACGTCCTCGATGGCGGCGAGACCGCGATCGACCTGGCCGGCCTCTCCAGAGCATGCCGCCAGTTCGCCCAGCAGGGGAAGAAAGCGCGGCAGGACACGGGCGTCGCCTGCGCGATTGAGCTCCTCGCGCAGCAGCGGCAGGCCTGCCGAGATGTCCCCGCTCCTCGCGACGATCATCGCGTTGAAGGCGCGGGCCCAGAGACCCCAGAGTCGGATCGCGTGGCGGTCGGCGTGTCCGAGCAGCTCGGCGCCATGGCGTTGCGCGGCATCGTAGTCGCCGGCGAAGAAGGCGAGGAGGCAGGCGCTTTGCCCGAGCACGCTGCAGAAGGTCAGCGCGTGGCCGTTCGCTCGCCCTTCCTCGATGTTGCGTGCGGCGAGCTCGAGCGCCTGGTCGGCCAGGCCCTGCAGCCACAGAATGCGGGCCCGGAAATATTGCGTCGATACCCTGAGATCGAGCGGGAAGATCTTCGGCTTCTCGGTCAGCACATGCAGGGAGGCGTTCACCCGGTCGATGCGGATCCGGGCCTCGGTCTGGTCGCCGAGATAATGCAGTGCGACCGCCATCAGCCGGTCGGCCAGCATCAGGTCGGTCGTGTCGGGGGAGCTTGCCGCGATCGTGGTGAAGCGATCGGCAAGCGCGCGCGCGTTGCCGAACTCACCATTGTTGAACTGGTCGATGCACAATCCCCACAGCGCCCGCAGCCGAAAATCCTTGTCGTCGAGCCGGTCCGCCAGCTCCAGCGTCGCCTCGAGGATCGGGCGAGCTTCGCGCGCCCGGCCTTCGCCGTACATCAGCGACCAGCCGAGGGCGGCCAGGAGCTGCACGCGAAGCCGGTCGACGCCGTCGGCGTCGTCGCCGAGCACCGCAAGCGCGGCCCTCGTCCGCTCGCGGCATTCGGCGAACAGCGACAGGCGCACCCACAGCGTGACGGCGGCTGCCGTCAGCGCGATGCCGAGCGCAGCGTCGCCGTCGGCGGAGAAGGCCCAGTCCAACCCCGCGCGTACATTGTCCAGCTCGCCGCCATAGGTGTTCAACCATGCGTGCAGCGGCGCGGATGTCTCGGTTTCGGCGCGATTGAGCAGGTCGCGGAAATACTCCGCGCGGCGCTGCGCAAGACGCCGTTCTTCTCCCGACCCGGCGAGCTTTCCGAGAGCATAGGTTCGTGTCGTGTCCAGCAGGCGATAGCGCAGCGTCCGCGCGCCCGACGGGACGATCAGCGATTTGGTGACGAGGTTGTCGATCGCCTCGCTCGTTTCGGACGGGCTGAGCCCGTCGCCGGATGCGATGGCCGCGGCAGCCTCCGGCGTGAACGGTCCGACGAACACCGACAATCGTCGCAGGATGGTGCGTTCGGAGGCCGACAGCAGATCGTAGCTCCAGTCGAGAGCGGCGCTCAGTGTCTGGTGTCGCGGAATGGCCGTGCGCCGGCCGCGCCATTGCAGTGAGAAGCGGCTGTCGAGGAGCGCCGCCGTGCCGGCGATGCCGTATGCGTTGACGCGGCCGGCCGCGAGCTCGATTGCAAGCGCGATGCCGTCAAGGCGACGGCAAATGTCCGCGACGAACGGCGCCTCTTCCGCGCTGAGCTCGAATGGCCCCGAGCCCTGGGCGATGCGTTCGACGAACAGTTGTGCCGCGGGGTAGGCGAGGATCTCCGCAACGCCGAGATCGTCCCGCTGGGGCGGACAATCCAGCGGGAAGAGTCGAAAGATCCGTTCGCCCTCGCTGCGGAACGACTCCCGGCTGGTGGCAAGGACGTGCAGTTGCGGCACGTCGCGGACGAGACGTTCGGCGAGCGGCGCCAGGGTCTCCAGCACATGTTCGCAGCTGTCGAAGATCAGCAGCGTCCGCTTGTCCTGCAGATTTGCCAGCAGCGCCGGTAGCGGATCGTCCACGCTGACGGCCAGCCCCACCGCCGAGGCGATTGCGGTCGCGACGAGTCTGGGATCCCTCAACGGTCCGAAGTCAATGAAGAAGACCTGTCCGACGAAGTCCGCGGAGCGGCGATGCGCGACGGTGACCGCGACGGCGGTCTTGCCGATACCGCCCGGGCCGACCACGGTGATGAAGCGGTGCAGCGAGAGCCCGATTGAAATCTTTTCAACGACGTCCTCCCGCCCGATCATCTTCGCGAGCGAAGGAGGCAGCGGTGCGCGAGGCGCGGCGGCTTCGACGGAGGCAGGGGCGACCGAAGGCACCGCCTGGGCGAGCGGAGCGGCAAAGCAGTAGCCGCGTCCGGGGACGTTCACGACATAGCGGGCTGACTTGCCGGCATCGCCGAGCACCTTGCGCAAGGCGGCGATGTGGAAGCGAAGGCTGCCTTCATCGACATGCACGTCGGCCCAGATGCGCTTGACCAGCTCCCGCTTGTCGACGACCTCGCCGGGCCGCTTGGCAAGGACGATGAGGATGTCGAGGGCACGACCGCCGACATGAAGCTGCGCGCCATCCTTCTCCAAGAGCCTGGACTTGGGGAATAGGCGAAATGGCCCAAATGAAATGGCCGAGTCCTGATTGTCATTGTCTGGCATGCGCCATCGTCCCCTCGGCAGGGAGTCAAGAATTGCTTGGTATTTCTGTACCAGATCGAGGCGTGGAGTAAACTGGCGGAAGCGGCAGGACCGGCTTGGTAGCCAACCCGGTTGCCGTGCCACGTGCTGCGGACATGTTGTTTCGAACGAATGGCTCAAGCGAATGCCGAGCCCGACCGGCAGGCTGCTGGTTGCGGCGGGAGCGCGCAGGATCTACCTGATCGAGCTGATGCGATCGCCCAGACAACCGATCCTGCAAGTGGTCGTGACTTGGAATGGGCTGAGAATGAGTGGTTAGGAGTGGCCTCGTCCCTGGGGTGCTTGAGGACTTGCGGAATTGAACATGCGTTTGCTCTCACGCCGACAACTCATCAATGCCGCCGCATGTGCAGGCGCGCTTGCCGCAGTCGCGCGCAACGGAAGAGCCGCCGACTATCCGTCGCGCCCCATTCGACTGGTCATTCCATATGCCGCGGGTGGATCGGGTGACCAGATTGGGCGCCCCTGGGTCGACGGCATGGCATCGCAGCTTGGTCCGGTTTTCGCCGAGAACATCGGGGGGGCGGGCGGAGCGATCGGCGCTGCGGCAGTCGCGCGCGAAAAGCCTGACGGCTATTCGCTTCTTCTGGGCAACGGCAGCACGCAGGTCATCATTCCCTTGGCAGAACGGCCCGCCTACTCCGCCGGCGACTTCCGAGCAATCTACCGGCTGGTCTCGAGCGCGCTCGTCTTCGCGATTCATCCTTCGGTGCCCGCGCGGGATCTGCAAGCCCTGATCGCGTACGCCAAGGTCAATCCCGGCAGGCTCTCCTATGGCACGCCCGGCGTTGGCACCGGAAATCACCTCGTTGGCGAAATGTTCAAGCGGCAGGCAGGCGGGCTCGATATCGTCCATATTCCCTATCGTGGCGTGGCGCCGGCAACGAATGATCTCGTCAGCGGTCAAATCCCATTGTTGATCGCCGTCATGTCGATTCAATTGCAGCAACTGAGCCGGGCCGGCAGGCTTCGATTGCTCGCGGTCACCACCGACACGCGGCTAAGCGCGGCACAGGAGATACCGACCGCAGTCGAATCCGGCATGCCGGATCTTCGATATGAGGGATGGTTCGGCTTGTTTGCACCCAGCCTGACCCCGGATTCGATCGTCGACCGGATCGCGCTATCGACGCGCGCGGTCATGGCGGACCCGGCTCTGCAGGCAGCCTACCGTTCCCAAGGTCTGGAGCCGGACAGCCAGTCGAGCCCGGACAAGTTCCAACGTATTGTTGAAGCCACGTCGGCAAGCCTGGCTCCCGTGATCAAGTCGATCGGGCTCAGGCCCGGTTAGATAAGACCTTCAGCTTGTTCGGCGCATCCACGACGCATGCACTTCAGGTTGCGATTTGCCAGGATCATCTCGGAACAAGAGTCAGGTGATCGGAATCTTCTCCGCGAACTGGGTGTGCCTTCGGATATCGAATCCTGTAAAGCTTGCTGCAGATTCGCCGGCCGTGCCTCGCGTCGCCGATCCAACACGAGACCTCTGTGACATCTTCTCATCGTACTGCCCGCAGCGCAACGCAGCGGAAGACCGCTTCTCCAAAGCAGGCGACTTCACCAAAGACGACTGCTCCACGAAAGAAGGCTGCTTCGCGAAAGGACGCCGCCACTTCGTCAAGGAAGACAGCTTCGTCCCGGCCCGGCATATCCTCCTCATCTCCGCTGGGGATGTTGGCACTGCATCTGCTGACGCAGTGGCAGACATCCGGCCGCGGCGGTCTCGTGTTTCTCTGCGAAAACGAGGGCCGGGCGGAACGGCTGGGCGGGATCATCCACGCGCTCGACCCCGCCTGCGACGTGCTCGTCTTCCCGCGATTGAATACGCTGCCGTTCGATCAGCTGAAGCCCTCGCAAGACATCGCCGGCCGGCGAAGCTCGGTGTTGAGACGCCTTGCCGCATCCAAGAAGCCGATCCTTGTGATCACCACGCCTGAAGCCGTGATGGAACGGCTGCCGCTGCCGGCGAACTGGTCGCGGGTCAACCTGACCTTGAAGATCGGCGGTGCGCATTCGGAAGCCGATCTCAAGGCCCGTCTCGAAGGGCTCGGATACGATCTCGACGACAGTCCGGATTTTCCCGGCGGCGTGCTGTTTCACGGCAATACGTTCGAGATATTTCCGGCCGGCGCGCCCGGCCCGTTCCGGATCGGCCATTCCGGCGGCAAGATCCGGCAGATCACGGCATTCAATCCGGTCGATCAGGAAGTCGTTTCCGAGCTGAAAGAGCTGCTGGTGGACCCGATGTCCGAGCGGGCGGCATTCACGGATCGCGGCCGGAAGAAGTCCAGCCTGTTCGACTACTGCGCGCGCGCCACATGGATCGCCGACGCGGCCGTACCCGCGCAGGCCGGTGCCTGGCTGAGCACGATCGAAGAAGCGGCTGCCCGCGCGGAGCGGGATCGCGCCTATCTGAGCCGACGGGAATGGGAGCAGGCGACGAAGCAGATCGATGTGCTGCCGCCGACCGCTACCTATCGTCCGATTCCCGAATTTTCCAGGCTGGCCTCGCCCCGCAAGGCCCTGCGCACTTTCGTCGAGGAGGCGCAACGCAAGGGGGCGCGCCTCCTGTTCGTCGCTGCCGTGGAGGCGGATTTGCGCCTGATGGCCCGGATGAGCGGCGTGAAGGCGCCATGCGTCGCGGACTGGGCGGAAGCGACAGTCAGAGGCCGACGCGAGGCGGCCGTTCTGGCGGGCTTCGATGCGGGCTTTGTCATTCCTGGGCAGAAGCCCATCGTGGTCATCACGGCCGGCGACGTGCTCGGAAGCAGGGCGCATCATCCTCAAACGATGAGCCCGGTCTGGACGCCGGGATTCGATGCGGTGGACGTTCCTCCGATTGGTTCGGTGGTCGTCCATCTGCAGCGGGGGCTGGCCCGCCTGGACGGCTTGCGTGCGATGGGCGCAGCAGGCCTGTCGGCGCGGGAAATGGTGAGGCTGGTGTTCGCCGGGAATGACGCGATGCTGGTCCCGCTGGCTGAGCTGACCTTGATCTGGCCCTACGCATCGGAGTTGGGCAACGTTTCGCTCGACAAGGCCGATGGAAGTTCATGGCGGCCCCGCCGGGCCGGCGCCGAGAACGAAATTCAGATTGTCGCCAAGCAACTTGCCAAGCGGCTGAGCCAGCGACGGCGTCGATTGGCGCCGAAGCTGGTGCCACGCGCTGCCAGCTACGAGAAGTTTGTTGCCCGATTTCCGTATTTCACGACGGTAGACCAGGCGAAAGCCATCGGCGACGTGCTGGATGATCTGGCCTCGGGCCACGCGATGGACCGGATCGTCTGCGGCGATGTCGGCTTCGGCAAGACCGAGGTGGCGTTGCGCGCGACTGCGGCCGCGGTGCTGGCGGGAAAGCAGGTCGCAATCGTGGTGCCGACGACGGTGTTGGCGCGACAACACGTCGAGACGTTTCGAAAGCGCTTTGCACCTCTCGGCATCGAGGTCGGAAACCTTTCGCGGGTCGCGTCGGCCGCCGAAGCGCGGCAGGTGAAGGACAGCCTCAAGACCGGGGCACTGAAAGTCGTGATCGGAACCCAGTCGCTGGCATCAAAGGACGTGAAATTTTCCGATCTCGGCCTGGTCATCATCGATGAGGAGCAGCATTTCGGTGCGGCTGAAAAGGCGACGCTGTCGAGCCTCAACAAGAATGGCCACCGGCTTTGGATGAGCGCGACACCGATTCCGCGCACGCTTGCGGCCGGGTTGACCGGATTGCGGGATCTCAGCGTGATCGCGACGCCGCCGGTTCATCGCGTCCCGATCGCCACCAGGGTCGCGCCGCTGTCCGATGCCGCGATCGCCGCCGCCCTGCTGCGCGAGCACAGGCGGCGCGGTCAGAGCTTCGTCATCTGCCCCCGGATTCAGGATCTCGATCCGATGTTGGCCCGGATTCACTCCCTCGCGCCTGAACTGCGCATCACCAGCCTTCATGGCAAGCTGCCCGCCGATGAGCTCGACGAGCGGCTGATGGGGTTCGTCGAGGGCAACGCAGATGTTCTGCTTGCGACCAACCTCGTGGAAAGCGGTCTCGACATCCCGCGCGCGAACACCATCGTGGTATGCTGGCCGGAGAAGTTCGGGCTGGCTCAGCTGCATCAGCTCAGGGGACGGGTGGGGCGCGGCGGCATCCGGGCGTTTGCGCATTTCCTCACCGATTCAGGTTCCGAGCGTTCGGAGAAGCGGCTGGCCGTTCTCGAAGAACTCAGCCGGCCTGGTGCGGGATTTGCGATCGGCGCACGGGATCTCGACCTCCGCGGCGGTGGCGATCTGCTCTCCGACAAACAGTCGGGCCACATGCAGGTGTTCGGGTCCACGCTCTATGGCCATCTGCTGAATCTGGCACTGGAAGGCGATCGCGCTGGAATGTCCGCGTTCTGGGTCCCGGAGTTGAACTTGCCGATTCCGGAACTGCTGCCGTCGAGCTACGTGCAATCGGAAGCGGTCAGGCTTGAAATCTATGTTCGGGCCGCTCGGTGCCGAGGTGAAGACGAGCTGGAGGAGCTCGAGGACGAAACGCTCCGCAGGTTTGGTAAGCTGCCGCCGTCTGCGGTCGATTTCTTCGCCGTCGCGAGGCTCAGGATCAGTTGCAAGGAGAGGGGAATTATCCGGCTGGATGTAGGACCGGAGGCGATTGCGGCAACGTTGCTCGCGGGGCGGCTCAGGAAATCGTGCTCGCGGCTGCTGCAACGCGATGGAGACCGCGTCATCTATCCGAGCAAGAGCGAAGAGCATCCGTTGAAACGTGTCGAGGAGCTTTTCGACCTGCTGGACCAATAACGGCCTTGCGTGATGTCCAGCGGTGCCAAGCTACATATCGCAACCGGAGAGATCCCGCAGATCTCTCGTTCGAATCGTTCGACTTAGTTGCCGCCAAGCGATGTCGAAGGCGGTGTAGGCCGGCGCGAGCTAGAAGATGCATCCGCTGGTCTGCGGATCATCGCCATCCTGATTCGGCGGCAAGTTGACGCAGCCCCGCGAGGCGCATGATGGAATGCCCGGCAAGTTTCTGCGCTAACTCCATGCCGTTGTGATCGCCGGCGCGATCGGCTTCGTCGAGATAGATGTTGGACAGCTGCTCCGCGCGGCGCAGCGCGCGACGCTTGATCTGTTCGATATCGGCAATGCCTTCGTCAGTGCGGTTTCCGTCGGGCGGTGGCAGCGGCTCCGGCAGCGGAGCCGCACCGAGGGTCAAGAGCTGTTGGCGCTGGGCGGGGTCCAACCCCTGCGCCCAGGTCATCATGTCCCGAAGCAGCAGGCTCTCCAGCAACGCCGCCGATTCGGGCTGCTCGGTTGCGCCGGTTTTCGCGGCGGCATCAGCTGCGGCCCTCCGCTCGGTCCGCCAGGCTGCCCGACGCTCACGACGCAGCAGATTGCCGTCGTCGAGCGCCTCGCGCGCCAAGCCTTCCGCGGTCTGCCGGACGGCTGCGTCCTCGGCAAGCGCGACGACGTAGGTCCAGAACACGAAGCCGCGCTGACGCTGGCGCACCGCGAGCGCCCACGCGGTGTAAGCGGTCGACAATCCGGAGTTCTCGATCTCGGCCAATTCCGCGGCCGGGACGAGATCAAGCGGAGCCCAGCGCAGATCGCTCGCATCAGGAGGCTTGCCGCACGCGGCGCGGCATGCGGTCGTGAGAGTTGCGGCACGATCACGCTCACGCGTGACGAGCGCTTCGAAGACGCGGCGCAGCGGAGCAAAGCCGTCGTCGTCTCTCGCGGCAAGCTCACCGTAGCGCTGGACAGCCTTTTGCGCGAAATCGAACGCGATCGCGTAGAGCTCGGCCAAGTTCCGCACCGGACCCGGCGGCACGGCGGTCAGAAGCGGCTCACTGCGCATGTCGGATATCCTCTCTTTGTAGTTTGACTCGATAACAGTGCCGCAGTTTGATCCAGCGCAAACATCAAGCTGGGCGGTGTCCTAAGCAAGACGTCGCGGACTATGACGCTCGCACTCCAGAACAACGGCGTTCTGCTGAATTCTGGAACCATGCGCTTTGAACAAATCCGTCAACCTCATTGTCGTAGTTGCAGCCCTGACCATTTTCGGCTGGTTCGGTGGCCTCGGCCAGGCTTGCGCCGCGGGCCGGCTGAACGACTATCTGGCCAAGGCCGAGCCGGCGGAACTGGTGCCGGGCGCGAACCGTTTTGGACCGATGCAGGGCGATCCTGCGATTGCGCCCGCCTACAAGGATGATCAACTCGCAGGCTTCGTCTACCTGAACTCCGACTTTGCCAACGCCATCGGCTACTCCGGCAAGCCGATCCAGCTGTTGATCGGCATCGATCCGAAGGGGGTGATTACCGGCCTCAAGCTCGTCGATCACAAGGAACCCATCGTGCTCGTGGGCATTCCGGTGGCGCGGATATTGGAGGCGGTCAACAAGCTGATCGGCACCGACATGGGCCGCGTCGCGAGCGGCACGGCGCCCGCGCCGCAGGTCGACATCGTCAGTGGCGCCACCGTCACCGTGCTGGTGATGGGCGACAGCATCGTCCGCTCCGCAACCAAGCTGATCAGGGGCGGCCGGCTCGGCGCTCCGGGTAACGCCACCGCCAGCGCGGCGCCGCAGGCCGCCAAGGTGATCGATCCCGGAAAGAGCGAGATTCGCGATTGGGCGAGCCTCGTCGGTGACGGTTCGGTCCGCCGGCTGACCCTCACCATTGCCGACGTCAACAAGGCCTTCGAGAAATCGGGCAGCGCAGGAGCGGCCGCGCATCCCGAGGAGGGCGATCCCGACGACAGTTTTATCGACCTCTACGTTGCCGACGTCGCGGTGTCGACCATCGGCCGCAGCCTGCTCGGTGATGAAGGCTTCAACCGGCTGGTAGGCCGGCTCAAGCCCGGCCAGCAGGCGTTGGTGGTCGCGGGATCGGGCCGGTATTCGTTCAAGGGAGCGGCGTATGTCCGCGGCGGCATCTTTGACCGCATCGAACTGATCCAGGACACCAACAGTATCCGCTTTCGCGACCGCGACCACACCAGGCTGGGGGGCCTTGCCGCCGCTGGCGCGCCTGAGTTCCCCGAGATTGCGCTGTTCGTGGTGCCCCCGGAGTTTGCCCTTGATCCGACCGAGCCGTGGGTGCTGCAACTCCTGGTCCAGCGCGTGGTCGCAACTCGGGAAAAAGCCTGGCTCACCTTCGATCTCGGCTACACGCTGCCGGACGCCTATCAAAAACGTGAGCCGGCGCCGCCGCTCCGGCCGCAGGCCGCCGCCGTACCGTCGGCGGGGCACGCAGCGAGCGAGGCCCCGGTCGCCGCAAGGATCGCGGCGGGAAACATTCTTGCGCCGTCGGAAGACGACCCGCTGTGGATGAAGATCTGGCGCGGTGACGTAGTCAAGATCGCCACCACGGTGTTTGCACTCGGCGCGCTGACCCTGATCTTCTTCTTCCAGAATACGCTGGTGCGCCGCCCCAGGCTTTACGCATGGATTCGCCGTGGCTATCTGCTCTTCATCCTGGTCTGGCTCGGCTGGTACGCGAACGCCCAGCTTTCTGTCGTCAACGTCCTGACCTTCGCCAACTCGCTGCTGACCGGCTTCAGCTGGGAATACTTCCTGTCGGCTCCGCTGATCTTCCTGCTCTGGGCCTCGATCGCCGCCGGACTTCTGTTCTGGGGACGCGGGCCATTCTGCGGCTGGCTCTGTCCGTTCGGGGCGCTGCAGGAACTGCTTAACAACATCGCCCAGGCGGTGAAGATTCCGCAATACAGGCTGCCGTGGGGTCTGCACGAGCGGCTGTGGCCGATCAAATACATCATCTTCCTCGGCCTGTTCGGCATGTCGCTGTACTCCACCGCATTTGCGGAGCAATTGGCGGAGGTCGAGCCGTTCAAGACCGCCATCGTCCTGAAGTTCGCGCGCGAATGGCCGTATGTCATCTACGCCTTGACGACGCTGTCCGCCGGCCTGTTCGTCGAGCGCTTCTTCTGCCGCTACATGTGCCCGCTCGGTGCGGCGCTGGCGATTCCGGGGCGGATCCGGATGTTCGAGTGGTTGCGGCGCTGGCCTGAATGCGGCTCGCCCTGCCAGCGCTGCGCCAAGGAATGCCCGGTACAGGCGATTCACCCCGAGGGGCACATCAACGTCAATGAGTGCATCTACTGCATGCATTGCCAGGAGCTGTATTTCGACGACCACCGCTGCCCGCACATGATTCAGGTGCGGCTGAAGCGCGAGAAGCGCGATGCGCTGTCGTCGCCCTCGATGCGCGGCGGCGGCAAGGGGCCGAGCACGATTATCACCGCCGGCAGCAAGCCTATCGACCTGCCGACCGCCGATGCGGTCACACCACCTGCAACCTGAAAGCCCTGGAGGCTATGATGAGCGACAGCGAAAACGGAAAGAACGTCAGCCGGCGTACTCTGCTCGGAACGACCGCGGCGGCCGCGGGTGTCGGTCTCGCCGGCGGCGTTGGTCTCGGCACGGATGGCAAGGGATTTGTCACGACCGCCGATGCGCAGACCAAGACCGCCGCTCCGCAAGCGCCAGCCGCGCGACCCGCGGTTCTTCAGAAGACCGAGGTGGCGCCCGGCGAACTCGACGAATATTACACCTTCTTTTCCAGCGGCCAGTCCGGCGAACTGCGCATTGTCGGGCTTCCCTCGATGCGCGAATTGATGCGCGTTCCGGTGTTCAATCGCTGCAGCGCCACCGGCTGGGGATTGACCAACGAAAGCCTGAAAGTGCTGACCGAGGGGCTGCTTCCCGAAACCCGCGAATTTCTCAAGACGCGCGGCGGCACCTACACGAACGGCGACCTACATCATCCGCATCTCTCGTTCACCGACGGCACTTATGACGGGCGCTACGCCTTCATGAACGACAAGGCCAATACCCGTGTCGCGCGGGTGCGCCTCGACGTCATGAAGTGCGACAAGATCATTCAGCTTCCGAACCAGCATTCGGTGCACGGCCTGCGCGTGCAGAAATACCCGCGCACCGGCTATGTATTCGCAAACGGCGAGGATGGCGTGCCGCTGCCAAACGACGGCAAGACCCTCGACGATCCGAAGCAGTATCGTGCGATCTTCAGCGCGATCGATGGCGATACCATGAAGGTCGCCTGGCAGGTGATCGTCAGCGGCAACCTCGACAATGTCGACGCCGACTACCAAGGCAAATATGCCTTCTCCACCTGTTACAATTCGGAGGAGGGTGTCACGCTGGCGGAGATGACCGCCAGTGAACAGGATTGGGTCGTCATCTTCAACCTCAAGCGCATCGAAGAGGCGGTCAAGAAGGGCGACTTCAAGGAAATGAACGGCGTGCCGGTGATCGATGGCCGCAAGGGCTCGCAATATACGCGCTATGTCCCCGTCTCAAACAATCCGCATGGCATGAACACGGCGCCGGACGGCATTCATATCGTCGCTGCCGGAAAGCTCTCGCCGACAGTCACGGTGATGGATGTGCGGCTGTTCGACCAGCTTTTCGACGACAAGATCAAGCCGCGTGACGTCGTGGTTGCGGAGCCGGAACTTGGTCTTGGGCCCTTGCATACGGCGTATGACGGCAGGGGCAACGCCTATACGACGCTGTTCCTCGACAGTCAGGTGTGCAAATGGAACATCGACCTGGCAAAGCGTGCGTTCAAAGGCGAGAAGGTCGACCCGATCATCCAGAAGATCGACGTCCATTATCAGCCCGGCCACAATCACACGTCGATGGGGCAGACCAAGGAAGCCGACGGAAAGTGGCTGATCTCGCTGAACAAGTTTTCCAAGGATCGGTTCCTCAACGTCGGTCCGCTGAAGCCGGAGAACGATCAGCTCATCGATATCTCCGGCGACAAGATGAAACTGGTTCATGACGGTCCGAGCTTTGCCGAACCCCATGACGCCACGATCGTTCATCGTTCCAAGATCAACCCGATTTCGATCTGGGATCGTGCCGATCCGATGTTTGCTGATGCGGTCAAACAGGCCAAGGCCGATGGGATCAACCTCGAGGCCGATTCCAAGGTCATCCGGGACGGCAACAAGGTTCGCGTCTACATGACGTCAACCGCGCCAGCGTACGGCCTGGAGCAGTTCCAGGTCAAACAGGGAGACCTGGTCACCATCTACATCACCAATATCGATGCGGTGGAGGACCTCACCCATGGCTTCGCAATTACGAACTACGGGATCAATATGGAAGTCGCGCCGATGGCGACGGCCTCGGTTTCGTTCTCGGCAGATAAGGCCGGAGTCTACTGGTACTATTGTTCGTGGTTCTGCCATGCCATGCACATGGAGATGAAGGGCCGCATGTTCGTCGAACCCAAGACGTCTTGAGGGGAACGACGCGTGCTCTGGTTCTCGCGCATCATTCCGGCGGTGATCTTCGCCGCCGGAGTTCCGGGCTTCGCGGTTGCGGAGACGATCAAGGCCGCCCTGGAGCAGCCGCTGCAGGCGGTGTTGGACCGGGCGCGGGACGGCGACGTGATCGAGCTCGCGCCGGGTGAGTACAAGGGCGCGATCAGGATCGACCGGCGCGTCGTCATCACCGGACGGCCGGGCGCGGTGCTGGTCGGCGCGGGCGCCGGCAATGTCGTCACCGTGACGGCGCCGGACGTCACGATCCGGGGCGTAACCATCCGGGGATCCGGCCACGATCTGGAGACCATGGACTCAGGGGTGTTCCTGGAGAAGGGCGCGGAGCGCGCCCTGATCGAGAACAACCGGTTCGAAGGCAATCTGTTCGGGATCTATGTTCATGGTGCGTCGGGCTCACGCGTGCTGCACAACATCGTCGAAGGTGCGCGGGGCGGGCGCCTGCAGGAGGCCGGCAACGGTGTGTCGCTGTGGAACGCGCCCGATGTCACCATCGCCGAGAACACCTTCCGCTACGGCCGCGACGGCATCTTCACGATTACCAGCCGCAACGACCGCTTCATCAACAACCGTTTCGAGCAGGTGCGGTTCGCGGTGCATTACATGTACACCAACGACAGCGAAGTGAGCGGCAACGTTTCCGTCGGCAATCATGTCGGCTACGCCATCATGTATTCGAACCGGCTGAAAATCCGCAATAACATCTCGGATCGCGACCGCGACCACGGCATGCTGTTCAACTATGCCAATTATTCGGAGATCGACCGCAATCGGGTCTCAGGCGGCGCGCTCGACACCATCGCAACCAGCCAGGGCGAGGGTCCGGAGGACGAGCGGGGCATGGTGCCGGAGATCAAGCGCACCCCTGGTCTGCGCAGCGGACCGGAAAAATGCGTCTTCATCTACAACACGAACCATAACAAGTTCAAAGACAACTGGTTCGAGGGCTGTGGCATCGGGGTGCATTTCACGGCCGGCTCCGAAGGCAACGAGATCACCGGCAACGCCTTTGTCGGCAACCGCAACCAGGTGAAATATGTCGGCACCCGCGACCTCGACTGGTCGAAGGGCGGTCGCGGCAACTACTGGAGCGACAATCCGGCATTCGATCTCAACGGCGACGGCATCGCCGACACCGCCTATCGTCCGAACGATCTGGTCGATCGTGTGCTGTGGACCGCGCCGGCGGCCAAGGTGCTGATCAACAGTCCGGCGGTGCAGGTGCTGCGCTGGGCGCAGGCGCAGTTTCCCGCGCTCTATCCCGGCGGTGTCGTCGATACCCATCCCCTGATCGCGCCGCCGCCGAAACCAACGTCCAGCCGGAGCCTGCGATGACCGTCACCGTCGCCGTCAACGGCGTGGAGAAAGACTACGGCGCGGTGAAGGCGCTGCGCGGCGTCTCGTTCGACCTCGGTCCGGGTCGGCTCAGCGCGCTGGTCGGTCATAACGGCGCCGGCAAGACCACATTGATCAAATTGATGCTCGGCCTCATTCGCGCCGAC